>JBBQUH010000001.1:0-299457 GCA_038212625.1 Gemmatimonadales bacterium
CGAGCGGGATGCCATCGAACAGCACCTCCATATCTGCGAGCGAAGAGATTGCCACGCCGCACTTGCCGACCTCTCCCTCGGAAAGCGGCGAGTCGGAATCGTAGCCCATCAACGTCGGCAAATCGTAAGCGACCGAGAGACCTGTTTGGCCCTGACCCATCAAGTATTTGAAGCGCGCGTTGGTCTCTTCCGGCGTTCCGAACCCGGCGAACTGGCGCATCGTCCACAGCTTGCCGCGATAGCCCGTGGGATGGATACCGCGCGTAAATGGCCACTGCCCCGGCAACTCAAACGCGGTGCCTGCGGAGTCTGCGAGGTCGAGCGCCGTATATAGGGGGGGGATTTCGTCGGCGGAATTGGTGAATGCGATCTCGCGCTTCCGGCCCGCCTCGTATTGCCCCTGCCACTGTGCCACTTCGGCTCGTAGTCGGTCCAGCTCATCCTGCTGCTGGCGGACGACGTCCTCGAGTTCGCGAATACCAGTCATGCTATCACCCACCGTGAAGTGGCGCATGATCCGCGCCGGTAAGAAGCATACCGCTCCGGCCCCGCAACGCATCGGCCACCGCAAACGGGGCGACGACTCCGGATTCGAGCGACTCCAGTTGCTGCTCCAGCCAATCGAGCGTGGCGGCATCCCGCCACAACCGCTCACGCACCTGCAACTCTACGATCTCCATCACGCGCTCCCTCAGCCGTGCGAGCCGCCGTATCCGCAATTCCCCACTGCGCGCAAGATAGTGGAAATGGCGATCGAGGGCGTCGACCACCTCCTCCATCCCCTGCTGTTGTGCCGCTATCGTCCGCAGCACCGGTGGTGTCCACGCGTCGGGAGCCTCCATCAACCCCGCCACCCGCGCCGCCCGTGCCGGGTTCATTGCGTCTCGCATGGCATCACGATCGGGGATGTTCCGGAGGTCCACGCCGTGGTGCGCTGGGACGTGCGTGTGCGCCCCGGTACGAAGACCCAACATGAGCTCAATGTCGTTGCGTAACCGGTCGGCGCCCGGTCGATCCGCCTTGTTCACCGCAAAGACGTCGGCAATTTCCATGACGCCGGCTTTGAGTGTCTGAATGGAATCGCCGGACTCCGGCACCAGCACCACGAGGGTGGTGTCGGCCGCTCGCGCCACGTCGAGTTCACTCTGCCCCACGCCAACGGTCTCGAGCAAAATGATGTCCATGCCGAACGCGTCGAGCACGTCGCACACTTCCCGGGTGGACATCGCCAATCCACCGAGTGACCCGCGCGTGGCCATCGAGCGAATAAACACGCCGGGATCCAGCGCGACCTCCTCCATGCGAATGCGATCACCCAAGAGCGCGCCGCCAGTGAATGGCGATGTGGGATCCACAGCCACGATCCCCACACGCAACCCCAGCGCCCGATAGCGCTTTACCAGCTGCGTCGTGAGCGTACTTTTCCCGGCTCCCGGTGGCCCCGTAATCCCAATACGGCGCGCCCGTCCCACCAGCGGATGCAGGACGGCAAGCAGCTGATCGAAACCGCTCCGGTGATTCTCTACAATACTGACCGCGCGGGCGAGCGCCGCCGGTTTCCCGGCCCGGAATTGCTCCAGCAGCCGCGTGATGGCCTCCGTGCTACTCAACGCTGTCGTCATGCTCATCCTTGATGTCTCCCACCAATTCCTCCAGCAAGTCCTCGAGCGTGACTAACCCGACCACGGTCGCGCCGTCCTTGACAATCGCCACCTGCCTGCGTGCACGGAGTAACTCAAAGAGCAGCTCGTTTGCGGCTTTTCCTGGCGGCGTGGTGGTGATTGGCCGCAGCGGTGGCAGCCGCTCGCCGGCGCGCTTGAATACGTCGAATACGTGAATCATGCCCACGATCTGATCGAGCGACTCGCGAAACACCGGCACGCGGCTGTATCCAGACTGCGCCACCTGCTCGGCGAGAGCCTTCGGTGTCAGCGCCTCGCTGAGCGCGAACAGCTCACTCCGCGGCGTCATCACATCGGCGACGGACTTATCCCCGAACTGCACGACGCCGGAGATTATGGCCATCTCCTCGGTGGTACTGATCCCGGCGAACGCGCCATCGCGGAGCAGTTCGTCCAGCCCTTCGCGCTCCTCCGCAACTGGCGCACCGTGCCCGGCGCCGGTCACCACACGCCGCGCGCCATCGGCGAGGCGCTGAAACGGCGTCACTACAAGATCGACGATCCGGAGCAGTGGCACGAAGACGGGCACCACCTGCGGTGCCCACCGCCGACCGATGGCTCGTGGCAGCAATTGCCCACCGAAGACCAACAACACGAGATACACGATGACGTCGGCGGTGAGTGACCACGGCCGTTCACCATTGCCCCCGACGAGCAGCGCTCCGGTGGCGAACACCGTGAGCATGATACCGGTCCCGGCGGCATGCACCAGCCGCGTGGGCCGCTCAAGATAGCGCCCCATGGCCGCGACCCCGCCGGACCGACGCTCGATCCAATGTCGCAGCCACAGTCGACTCACGGCTCGCACCGAGGTGGCGGCGGCTGTCAGGATGCCCACGAGCAGCACCGATACCACCATGAGCACGTAGTTCATCAGCGACCGTTCTCTGTGGTGGGACCGACGTCAGGTGAACGCTCGAGGAAGACTCGCTCGATTTTCCGGCGGATCACCCGTTCCACAATCACACGGAACGGTCCCACGGTCAGTGTTTCGCCGGCGCGCGGCACGCGACCAAGGAGTTCCATGATCAGCCCGCCCACGGTGGTCACATCGTCACGCACAAAATCATAGTGCAGCGCTTCGGACAGATCGCCCAGTGTGAGGCGCCCCCCGACCCAAAATCTCGTATCGTCCTCATTCACCACCAGCCGCTCTTCATCGTCGTACTCGTCACGGATCTCGCCGACCAACTCTTCGAGGACATCCTCGATGGTCACCAGTCCCGCCGTACCGCCGTACTCGTCGGCGATGATCGCGATGTGCCGCTTCGCGGCGCGGAACTCACGCAGGAGATCGGCGATGCGCTTGGAGGGGGGAATGAAGACCGGCGGCCGCGCGAGCGAGAGCCAGCCGGCGGCGGGCTCCTCGTCGAGCAACACGGCGGGTAGCAGATCCTTGACGTAAAGAATCCCGACGATCTCATCGACAGTCTCTTCGAAGACCGGGATGCGCGCATGCTGCGCACTCCGTACCCGATCGAGCATCTCCGACCACGGTGTGTCCTGTTCAATACCGACAATATCCACGCGTGGCACCATCACCTCTTCAGCCGTGGTTTCACCGAAATCGAACACACCCAGCAGCAAGTCGCGCTCGTCGCGCGAGACATCGGCTTCGCTGGTGATGACATCGCGGAACTGGGCCGCGGCTTCTTCACGCCGTTCGATCGTCGCATCGGCATCGGACACGACTTCGGCGAAGATCGCATCCACCCACATTCCGAGGCGTACCATGGGCGCCAGCAGCACCTCGATCAGCCGCGTGAAACCGGCGAGCCGGTCCACGGCCTGATCCCCGAGCGTATCCCCGATCAGTCGGGCCGTGCTTTCGGCGAGCGCGACGGTCACTAATCCCACCAGCACCAACAGGCCCACGGCATCCCACGTGGTGCGACCGGGCAGATTCAGCGCCGAGGCGACGGCAATTCCCGCCACCATGTGCCCAATCACCCGCACCAGCGCGAGCGCGCGATGTGTGTGCTCCCGTCCGTTCGCCAATCGCGAGACGCCGGGAAGCGGAGGTGCAAACGCCGTCCGTTCGGTGGTACCCACATACTGCGGCGGCTCCGCAAGGAGTGCGCCGTCGGCGACTGCAGCAAGCGCTGCCATGACGGCACCGCCGCCTGCCAGCGCCCATGCGACTGCGCTCATTCTCTGGGGGACTGAGTCATCCAGAAGCGCCGTAACAGCTGCTCCTGGCGTCGCCACATCGGCGACAACATGCGTCCATCGTCTTCCGGGTGTTCCCATCCGCACGCGTGCAGGGTGCCGTGCACCACCAGTCGTGCGAGCTCCTCACGAATGCCGACACCGTACTCGATGGCTTGAGCGCGCGCGACGTCCGGGCAAATGTAGATATCGGCCACCACGACGCCGCCCGGATCTTCCCCCAAGGCGAACGTGATGACATCGGTGGGGCCGCGGTGCCCGAGCTGGGTGCGGTTCATGGTGGCCATCGTGCGTGAAGACACGAAGGTGATGGAGAGGAGCGCACGGGGGATGCTGAGTGCGCGCAGCACGTTTCGCGAGAGGTCCACTAGACGTGTGGCCGCCACCGGAATACGCACCCCATCGAGATTGACCGCCACCGCGCGCGGCTGTTCACGACGCGTGGTCATGCGCCGATCGAGTCATCGTTGTAGGCGCGGATGATATCACGCACCAGCCGGTGACGGACCACATCGGCATCCGTAAAATAGTGAAACGCGATGCCCTCAATGCCGTGGAGAATGCGTTCGACCTGCATGAGTCCGGAATCCTCCCGACGCGGCAGATCAACCTGCGTCTTGTCACCGGTGATGACGATCTTCGAATTCACCCCCAGTCGGGTAAGGAACATCTTCATCTGCAAACCGGTCGCGTTCTGTGCCTCGTCGAGAATCACAAAGGAATCACCGAGCGTCCGTCCGCGCATGAACGCGAGTGGTGCGACTTCGATCGTGCGGGTCTCGAGGAGCTTCTGGATACGCTCAGCCGGGATCAGATCCTCGAGGGCGTCGTAGAGCGGCCGCAGATACGGATCGATCTTCGCCTGCATATCGCCGGGAAGAAAGCCGAGACTCTCGCCGGCCTCGACGGCGGGGCGCGCCAGAATGATGCGTCGCACCCGCTTGCGCATCAGCGCATCGACGGCCGCAGCCACCGCGAGGTAGGTCTTGCCGGTACCCGCAGGACCGATGCCTATCACAATGTCGTGCTCGCCGATCTTCTTGAGATACTCGGCCTGCCCTGGCGTTTTCGGCTGCACACTGCGCCGCGCCCCAGGCCAAGCCAGTCCGCCGTTCGCCGCGGCCGGCGACTCTGCGGGGCGCTCGGTGAGCGACAGCCGCAGCACATCGTCCGCCCCGACCGTGCGTCCGTCGCGAACCTGCGCGATTAATGCCGCGGCGACGAGTTCGGCGCGCAGCACGGCGTCAGGATCACCCGAAATACTGAGGCTGTCGCCCCGCAATGCAACGCGTGCTCCGGTGCTGCGCCCAAGTTCGATAAGGTTGGCGTCATTCACGCCGGCCAGCATCTGCAGGTCCGCGCCCTCGACCGAGACGCGGGCGGACGTAGTGGTGGGCTCACTCATACAACGGCCGGGTGTTCGTCGGCGCGCACCAGAAGGTGCAGCTCCTCGAGATCGGCCGTCGACACCGCCACTGGTGCGCCCTCGAACAGCGACCGAGCCGTCGTGGTTTTCGGAAATGCAATGACGTCACGCAGCGACGTCGCACCAGACAGCACCATGGCGATCCGGTCAAATCCGAAGGCAATGCCGCCATGGGGCGGTGCGCCTGCGCGCAACCCTTCCAGCAGAAAGCCAAATCGACGCTCCTGCTCTGCCACGTCACCAATACCCAGCAGTCCGAACATGCGCGACTGCACGGCAGGGTCGCTGGTGCGAATGCTCCCGCCGCCAAGTTCGGTGCCGTTCAGCACGGCGTCGTACGCCAGCGCCCGCCAGCGTGCTGGCTGGTCGGGATACGCGACCATGTCGTGCGGATGTGGCGCCGTGAACGGATGGTGCACCGCCGCGAGCGCTCCTGTGACCGGGTCGGCCTCGAACATCGGGAAGTCGACTACCCAAAGGAAACGCTGATCGCCGTCGGCGATCAGGTCGAGACGGCGCGCGCATTCCTGGCGCACGCGATCGAGCGCGGGATTCGCGACATGGTCCTTGGCCGCCACGAAGAGTGCGAGGTCGCCGTCCTGCAACGCGAGCGATTCCCGGGCCTCGTCCGTGAGGAACTTGGCCACCGGGCCGTCGTACGCACCATCAACGCGGCGCAGGCGCAGCAGACCACCTGAGCCGGCACTCTTCGCCAACGCCTCGAGTTCGTCCACCTGTTTGCGGCTCCACACGGCGCCACCGGGGATCACGAGCCCGCGCACGCGCGCACCCGATGACAACGCCGCCGTCGTGACGCCGAACTCGAGCGGCGCAAAGACCGCACCGTAGTCGCGTATCTGCAGCGCATAGCGCAAATCCGGGCGATCACAGCCGTACGATTCCATCGCGTCGGCGTAGGTCATCCGCTCGAAGTGTGCCGGGATGTCATGACCGGCTTCCCGCCACAAATCACCGAGGAGCCCTTCGGCGAGCGCGAGGATGTCTGCCTGCTCGATGAACGACGCTTCGATGTCGATCTGGGTGAATTCCGGCTGCCGATCCGCACGCAAATCTTCGTCGCGGAAGCAGCGCGCGATCTGAAAGTAGCGGTCGAAACCGCAGCACATGAACAGTTGCTTGTAGATCTGCGGAGACTGCGGGAGCGCATAGAACTCGCCGGGATGCACGCGGCTGGGGACGAGATAGTCGCGCGCGCCCTCCGGTGTCGGCTTGGTGAGAATCGGTGTCTCGAGTTCGAGAAATCCGCGCTCGCTGAGGAACTGCCGCGTGACCTGCATCAGGCGATGACGGAGCACGAGATTATCCTGCAGTTCGGGACGCCGCAGATCGAGGTAGCGATGCCGAAGCCGAAGCTCCTCGGCCGGCATCTTCTCGCCGCGACCGCGCGCCACGGGCAGCGCCGGCGTAACGGCGGGGCCGACCACGCGGAGGGTGTGCACACGCACCTCGACCTCGCCCGTGGGCATCTCGGGATTGATCCGCTCCGGTTCGCGCGCTACGACTTCTCCTTCGCAGAGCACCACCGACTCGACGCCCACGGCAGCAGCCAGCGTGAGACTTTCCACGCTCGCCCATGCCGGACCGAAGGCCAACTGCACCAAGCCTGTGCGATCCCGCAAGTCAATGAATACCAATCCGCCCAGATCACGACTCCGATGCACCCACCCACCCAGCCGGACCGTCCGTCCCACATCCTCGCGGCGCAGGAGTCCGGTGACATCAGTGCGCAGGGACGTGGCGAGTGCGGACTTCTCGAGCGGTGACGACATCAGGGCGGAAGCTCCCGGCGATTCGACGCCAGTGTGAACGGAAATGGCACAACAGGTGAAATCTAAACAGCTTACGACAGCGACGGTAGGAATTCCTGACGCGCGCTTCGCTTGACCGCTTTGCGGAGCGTTCGTTAGTGTCCGGTATGCATCGAGTTCTGCTTCGCGGGATTGCCGCGCTCCTGTGCGTTCCCCGACTCCACGCGCAACCTGTACCGGCTCGCGACCTCTGGGAATTCCCTTTGGGGGCAGTGCTGGAGCCGGCGGCGTTGGCGACCGAGCCGAGTGCGGGACTGTGGAATCCAGCGGGCGGGACCCTCCGAGCGGGCGAGCGCTTCCGGGTGGGTGTCGCGTCGTTGGCGGCCGGCGCGGCGCAGAGTGTCGACGGCCAACTCCTCTCCATCGCCATGCGGCGATCGGGGGGCACCACCCTCGGCCTATCCCTGGCCCGCACGTCGGTCGCGGGCCTGGTGCGCACCGACACCGATCCGCAAGCTGTGGGGGACGTCATCTATGCCAGTCTTTTGGTGAGTGGCTCCGCCTCCCGCGAATTGCTGCCACATCTGACGGGTGGCGTCGCCGTGCGCTGGCGGGAGGGGCGTGCCGATCGCGAAGTGAACCACGCGGTGGCGGCCGACCTTGGCGTGGTGCTCCACGACCTGCCCATCCTGAACGCACGCGTGGCGGCATCAAGCTTTCTCTGGCGGCCTGGGCGGGAGATCGATGACCGTCCAGCATTCCTGGCTGCCGCCGATGTGCGGGTGCGTGGGTCGTCCGAGCTGGATGAGGTCCGGGCCGGATATAGCCACAACGGGGTCAACCGCGGCGCCCGCGAGCAGGGGCCCTTCGTTTCGGCCCGGTTTCACCGTGTCGAGGGCCGCGCCGCGTATCTGCGTACGGAGGCCGGCGCCCGCACCGTGTCGCGCCTGCGGAGCGGCTTGGTGCTGTATTACGCGCGGTACGTGGTGGGCATCGGGCGGGAAGAGGGCGCATCGGGTCTCGGACCACTCTACCAGTTCACCCTGAGCTCCGTCCTCCGCTAATCTCCGGTATGACGTCCGACGAACAGACCGCGATCGCGCCGGTCCCCCCTGTGCTCGACAACCTGCTCGATCTCGATCCGGAGAGTGCACTGGCGCGCCTCCGTACATGGCTCGGGCTTCGCAATGAGCCGGCATACCGCGCCGCGCAGATCTTCGGACGATTGTGGCAGCGCCCGGTGAGCACGTTCGAGGAGATGAGCGAGCTGCCCAAGGCGCTTCGGGAAGCGCTGGCCACGGACTTCCGGCTGAATCGCCTGGAGTTGACCACCCGCCAAGCCTCGACCGACGGCACGGAGAAGTTTCTTTTCCGCCTGCACGACGGACAGCTGATCGAGACGGTCGCGATTCCGGATGGTGATCGGCTGACATTATGCATTTCGTCGCAGGCTGGCTGCGCGCTGCAGTGCGCGTTCTGCGCCACCGGCGCGATGGGATTCCAGCGCAACCTGACGCCATCAGAGATCGCCGGACAAGTACGCGAATTGCGCCTACTCACCCCACCGCTGATTCCGACCAACATCGTGTTCATGGGGATGGGTGAGCCGATGATGAACTGGAAGGCGGTCGATCCGACCCTGTCGCTGTTGAACGATCCGCGAGCCTTGGGCATCGGCGCCCGGCACATCACGATCTCCACCGTCGGTATTCTGCCAGGTATCGTGGCGCTGGCCGAACGCCCCGAGCAGTTCCGGCTGGCCATCAGCATTCATGCTCCCACCGACGCGCTTCGCCGGACGCTGATGCCGGTCAATACGAAGTATCCCCTCGCCGAAGTCATCGACGTCGCGAAGACGTTTGATCGCCGGGTGACGTTCGAGTATGTAATGCTCGGTGGGGTGAACGATCAGCCGGACCATGCGGCGCAGCTCGCGCAACTCGCGCGCGCGTGCCGAGCCTTCGTGAATCTGATTCCCCTGCATCCCGGCGGCACCATGGGCTTCTCGCCCACGCCGTCGCCAGTGATCGGGGCGTTCGCGAAAGCGCTTCGTGCACGCGGCGTCGAGACGGCCATCCGCCGTAGTCGTGGGCTCGACATCGCGGCAGCGTGCGGCCAATTACGGACGGAACGGCTCGGGCGGCGGCTGCCAGTCGCGACCGAGGATCACAGTCACGTCGAGATAGCGTAAGGAATCGGGTGTGGAAGTGACCCGCCCAACGCCCAGCGCCCGTTGTACGCGCGTGGCCCAGTCGTTGGCGCCGTGGTGCGACCGGATTTCCGTCTCACGCTGCGCCTCCCCGCGCTGCGTGTCGTAGTCCACCACATCGAAGCCGAAATCCCGCAGATATTGCGTCGCGCGACGCGCCAGGCCGCGCTCGCCGGTGGCATTGACGACGCGCGTGCGAATGCGGACCCCCTCGGGCGCGCGAGCGTCGGGGTCGACAGAACGAGTGACCGCCAGCACCGGAGCGGCGCGATCCTCGGCCGTTCGCTCACGCCACCACGCGGCAGCTGAGCCGATCAGCACCACGGCGAAGAGCCCGAGCACCACGCGCCGAGGACGGCGCGGTGCATCGGATTCGAGCGGTGGCGGGAAGACGGGCATGCCGTCGGTCATGCAGGCACACGGACCGCATTCCACAGCGCGACGGTTTCGAGCTCGAGTGACTTCGCCTCACGCAGCGTCCACTCGATACGCAGGCGGACAACCTGACGGAACACATTATCGAAGGCGTACGGTACGCACGCCGCGAGAAACGCCCGATCTTCGCGCATGAAGCTTCGGCCAGGCTCGAGAAAATCCGCCATGTAGAGCGCGCGCCCGGTCCGCGCCCAACGGGCCGACCCGACGGTATGCCAGCGAATGGCGGCCAACACCTCCTCACGCGACTCGCCATCCTCCGAAAGACGATCCGCCGCCGCCGGCCCATGCAGCATGCCCGTCGGCCGTAGCACGTCTCCGGTGAGTTGCCGCAAGAGCGGCTCGTCAGCGTCTCGATAGGCGTCATGCCACTGCCCCGCATCCAACCATGCCGCCCGCTCCTCAGCCGGGAGCGCGAGCTGCGTGGCCCATGTGTCGAGCAGCGACACCACCCTGCCGATGTGCGCGCGGCGTTTATCGCTGACTACCGCCCACTCGGGGAGTGCCAGTGTCGCGCCTCCTGGATGCGTCGGCTCAGATTTCATCGATTGCGGCGCGCATCGACGCCGTGAGGGCTATTGCCTCTTCGATTGATCGACCGGCAGCGCGCACGATCGCGCTACCCACGATGACGCCGTCTCCCAGTTGTGCGGCGATCTTCGCCTGCTCCGGCGTGGAGATCCCGAAGCCAATGCAGATCGGCAGATCGGTGACGGCGCGCAGGCGCGCGACAGTCTCCGGTAACTCCACCGGCAACTCGGCGCGTTCACCGGTGACACCGAGGCGGCTGATCAGATACACGAAGCCGCCTCCGTGACTGCCGATTTCCGCCATGCGGACGGCTGGCGTGGTGGGCGCCACGAGACGCACGAAATCGAGGCCGCTGGCACCGAACCACGCCTCACGCTCCCGGTCCGCACCCACGGGCAGATCGGTGACCAGCACCCCGTCGACGCCCGCAGCGCGCGCGCGCGCCAGCACGCCGGGACCGGCGGCGATGATCGGATTGAGGTAGCTGAAGAGTACGACCGGCACCGTCAACCTGGATTCGGCGACGATCTCGAGCGTTCGCTCCAGATTGACCCCGTGCTCAATCGCAATCTGCGAGCTGCCCTGAATCACTGGCCCGTCAGCCAGTGGGTCCGAAAACGGAACGCCGACCTCGATGATGTCGGCGCCGGCCTCCTCGAGTCCGCGAAGGAGCGCGATACTCGCCGCAGGCGACGGATGCCCGGCGGTGACGTAGCACACCAACGCGCGACGGTTCACTGCCCGGAGGGCGGTGAACCGCTCCGTCATACGGGAGCGATGCGGCGTGGCCGCGTCAGACGAAGTAGTCACTGATGGTAATGCCATATCGATCGGGGACCTCGGTCCGGATGATGGTGCGAAAGAAACTACCGTTGTCGATTCGCGCCGTGAGATCATACTCGATCACCTCGGCAATGCGATTGCCGGAGGCGTCAGTCATCAGCCGCACGATCGGCCGCGATACGGCCGTATCGTCAGGATTCGGCGCCATGACGAGCGCGAGTTCAAAGCTATCCAGCACCACCAGCGTGCCAATCGGATAAATGCCCGTGAGGTTGATAAAGGCCTTGACGATGACTGGATCCAGCCCGAGCCGCGTGTTGTCACGCATCCCGCGCAACACATCGGCCGGCGTCCACGGTGCACTTTGGTACACTCGCGTGCTGGTGGCAGCGTCGAAGCCATCGGTGATCGCGATGATCTTGCTGAACAGCGAAAGCGGGCGCGCGACTCGTACTGCGGGGTAGCCGGAACAGTCCAGGCGAAGATGGTGCTCGTAGGCTGCGGTCATGGCGCGCCAAGGCCGGGAGGCACCAGCGGGCATGCCGAGCAGTGTCAGCACTCCCTGCCAGGTGTGTTGCTGAAGCGCCGCACGCTCGCTGTCATCAAGCGCTCCTGGCTTATTCAGGAGGTCCAGCGGAACGCGCGCCTTTCCGACGTCGTGCATGAGCGCCGCGAGACCGAGATCGAGCAGTTGATTCCGGGTCAATCCGATCCGACGTCCGAGCGCCACTGACAGAATACACACGTTCACGCTGTGAACAAACGTGTACTCGTCAAAGTCGCGAAGTGTCGTGAGGCCGAGCATCGAGGAGGAGTCCGTGAGGATGGCATCGACGACCCCCTGCACGGCCCGCTTCACTCGGCGGAGTCCGGGGCTGCGGCCGAGCCGAGCCGACGTCATGACATCGCGCGTCACATCCAGCGATCGGAGATAGGTCTGCCGCGCCCGCTCCTTCACGTCGAGCTCGGGCTCCTCGGTGTACTCATCGGCGGGAGGCAAGAGTTCAAACGACGCGATCCCAGCCAGGACCAGACGATCCGCGATGGTGACCTCACGTATATCCAGATTCGCCCCCTCTGACGCCACCATCAACAGCCCCGACAAAAAGACCACCCACGCCCGGGAATCCGGGACGGCGCCCACAACGAGGCGTACGCCGCCGATCCCGCTTTCTCTAAACAGACCCAGCACGTAGGCCACTGCGGCATAGTGCTCCAGGGTCAATCGGAGGCGCGCTTCGTTGACGAACAGATAATCGCCGACGCGAAGGATTTCACACGTGTCGTGGTGCTGGACGATGCGCGCCGTCGCGAGCACCAACTCACTGATGGACTTCTGTACCGCCGTGTTCTCGACGGGGTACAGGCGGATGGCCCGCAGTGCCCCGTGGAGCGCGACGATGAGGGCGCGGCCGAGTCGCTGACTCTGGACGTCACGTCCCCCTGCGTCCGGCGACGTCGTCCGGTGTGGATTTGTCAAACGCCACCTCGTAGAGCGCGTGCGACGGCCGTTCGGACGACGACATCCTTTCCCTCAACCGCGCGCTTCAGCACCTCCACCGCAGCCGGCGTACCGATCACTCCAAGCGCCCGCGCCGCACACGCTCGGAGATCAGTCGGCTCGCGGGCCCCAAGAAAACCCCGGGCGTTCAAAATCTCATCAAACGCGGGGATGGCCGCCGCACCGGCCAGCACACCGCATGCTTCGGAGAGCGCCATCTTCTCGCTGAGATCAAGCGCTCGTGTCTCCTTCCGGCGCAGCGCCGCGAGCAAGCGGGCGGCGGCCGCGCTGTGTCGCGCCTGCAGCAGGGCCCGGTAGGCGGCCATGCGTACGTTCCGATTCGCGTCGTCGATCATGCGCTCGAGCGCCTGCAGCGCGGTCGTGGTGCCTACGGCGCCGAGCGCCTTGAGCGCATCCGTCCGGAGCTGCGGGTCGACATGGGTGAGCAAGCGCGTGAGGGAGGGGACCGCAGCGGGCGTCGTCACCATCGTCGCGAGGTGCACAGCACTCCGCTGTACGTGGGCATCGTCGGTGTCCAGCAAGGCGACGAACACCGCCGTGTGTTCACCGGCAATGCGCAAGCTGGCGCGTTCCACCGAAGCGCGTGCTCTGGACGTTGACGTGACGGCCAGCCACGCCAGCATCGGCGCGAGTGCCGACGGCAACAACGTTCGAAAGAGTGCGTCGAGCGCCGCATCCGCGACTGGCCGCGGAGATTCCTCCAGCATCTGCAGTAACTGCCCCATCACGGCCGGCTCGCTGAGACGCGCCGTCACGGCGCGCAGAGCCGCACGTACGGAATCGTCGAGGTGCGGAGATGCGGCGAGCACACCAGCCTCACGCGCCACTTCCGCAGCGAGATCAACGTCGCCAAGCGCGAGCCATTCCACCAGCAGCTGCTCGAACAGTGGCACGATCTCTTGCGATACCGCAACATGAGTCTGCGCGTGAACGACGTCGCCGAGCATGCGCAGTACCCTGAGCCGATGATCATCGCCGTATTCCAGCGCCAACTCCGCCTGCAGGTACGTGATCTCCGGCGGATCAAGGAAATACAGCGTGGACTCGAAGTCCTCCACGCGAACGGTTGTCGGCGGCGGATCATCGCGGCCAGCGTCGAACTCCGCTTCGGTCGCCGACTGGCCCGTGTTTCGCGAATCACGACCAGCGCCTCCGTCCCGGCTCAGCATCGGCAGATCGGCCAATCCGTCCGTTTCTACATGACGATATGTCACGTGGGTCAGATCGGCGATCCACAGGAGCGTGACGAGATCATCGTCGTCGGCCGAGCCGACTCGCACCTTATGCAGCAGATGCAGCAGGGTCTCGAGATCGGCATGTTCGAAGGCGGAGCGGAGCTGGAGCGACCGCAAGCCATCGCGGTAGAGTATCCATGGTAGCCCATCCGTACCGCGCTCCGGGTCTTCGTACACCACGCGATCATTCCAACGCAGCGACGACTCGCCGATCCGCAGTTCGCAGGGATCGGCGACCGCCCACATTGCCGCGAACGCAAAACGCGCCTGCTCAATCGCGTGTGCGCGCGTCGGGTTGTTGGGGAGGTGTAGCTGGACGGCACGCCACGCCTTCGCGAACGCGCGGAGCGCGTCCCCGACAATCCGCGCGTCGTCCAGCTCCCCACCCTCCCCGCGCCCACCGGTCATATGTCGGGGAGCGTGTACTCACTGATGGTGGCCACATCTTTGTCTCCGCGCCCACTGACGCAGAGCAGTACGGGTTCATCGGCCGCCCAGCGGCCAGCCTGACGCTCGATCCACGCCACGGCATGCGCGGTTTCGAGCGCTGGAATGATGCCCTCCAACCGGCTGAGGAGCGCCACACCACGCAACGCTTCGGTGTCTGTGACCGAGACGTATTCGGCGCGCCCGGAGTCGTGCAACCACGCATGCTCCGGCCCCACGCCCGGGTAGTCGAGGCCCGCCGAAATTGAATGGGCCGGGTGTACTTGGCCGTTTGCATCCTGCAGCAGATAGCTGAGCGCGCCGTGCAAGACACCGGGCGTACCCTTGCTGATGGAGGCGCTGTGGCGATCCGTACTCAGTCCCTCGCCAGCGGCTTCCACGCCGACGAGTTGTACGGCCCGATCGTTGACGAACCCCGCGAAAATCCCCATGGCGTTGGACCCACCGCCCACGCAGGCCACGACCGTTTTCGGCAGCGCGCCCGCGCGCGCGAGCATCTGCGCCCGCGACTCATGGCCGATCACCGACTGGAAGTCACGCACCATCCGCGGATACGGCGCCGGTCCAACCACTGAGCCGATGATGTAGTGACTGTGATCTACCGTCGTGACCCAATCGCGAATCGCTTCACTGGTGGCGTCCTTGAGGGTTCGCGTGCCGGCGGTCACTGGGACCACGGTGGCACCCATGAGCCGCATGCGAAACACATTCAGCTGCTGCCGCCGCATGTCTTCTTCGCCCATGTAGACTACGCATTCGAGTCCGAAGCGGGCGCAGATCGTAGCTGTGGCCACACCGTGTTGTCCGGCACCCGTTTCGGCGATAATGCGGCGCTTGCCCATGCGCAAGGCGAGCAGCGCTTGCCCTACCGTGTTGTTTATCTTGTGCGCACCGGTGTGGTTCAGGTCCTCGCGTTTCATCCACACTGGCGCACCGATTCGCGCGCTCAGTCGCGGAGCAAACGACAGCGCCGTGGGGCGCCCCACATACTCGCGCAGCAGCTCGTCGAGCTCTGCCTGAAACGCCGGATCCTTCAAGGCCGTGGCCAACGCGTCCTCAAGTTCGTCCAGTGCCGGAATCAGCGTCTCGGGCACATATCGACCGCCAAAGGGCCCGAATCGATCACTCGGCACCTCGGTAATCACCGCACTCGCTCCCATCGTCATCGCAACATCCCTGCGGCGTGTCCCGCCGCGCTCAGAAACCGTTGCACCAGCGCTGGATCCTTCACACCAGGCGCGGACTCCACACCGGAAGATACGTCCACGACCGATGGTTCCAGCAGATGGATCGCCTTTTCTACGTTCTCAGGCCGCAAACCGCCCGCCAACACCAGCAATAGACCTGGCACGCGCGCGCGGAGCGCTGTCACGTCGTCGGCGAGAGCCGGCCAGTCCAGACTGACGCCGGTGCCACCCAGCTGCCCCACAACCTGCGCATCGAGGACGAGCGCACCGGTCGCCTCGGCACGAGTCCCGGCGTCGGGCGGCAGCACCTGACCGTCGATGCGCAGTACGGGCCAGATCTCTCGCTGCGTGCCAGCCTGCAGATGGCTCACCTCGGCCACGGAGAGGTCGCCGTGCAGCTGGATGATATCCAGATCGAGAACATCGGCCATTCGGGCGATCTCTGTTGGTGTTTGATGTCCGAACACGCCGACGCGACGGACCGAGGCGCGGCGCGGTCCGAGTACCTGGCCAGCATGCTCAATCGAAACGAGCCGCGGTCCGCCGGCCAGTATCACGCCCAGATATGAGGCGCCACTTGCCTCGGCCATCTCTGCATCTGCGCGCTTGGTGAGGCCGCAGATTTTGACCGCTACCGTGCGCACGCGC
The DNA here is from genome assembly GCA_038212625.1 of Gemmatimonadales bacterium. Classification (GTDB taxonomy): domain Bacteria; phylum Gemmatimonadota; class Gemmatimonadetes; order Gemmatimonadales; family Gemmatimonadaceae; genus Gemmatimonas. The sequence goes on from JBBQUH010000001.1 coordinate 16,044, forward strand.
ATCAGGCCGACGCCAAGATGGTGCGGCGGGCCGTCGTTGACCGCGCCACACCCGTGAGCGCGTGCACTGACGCTTCTGGGTCGTCTGAGGCCGAGATGGCACTCCCCACCAACACGGCATCGGCGCCGGCTGCGGCGGCCGAGACCAGATCCGCCGCCTCGCGCATGCCGCTCTCCGCCACGGCAACACAGGATGTCGGGATGCGCGGAATGAGATTCGGCGCTGTGTTCGGATCGATGACGAGCGTTTCGAGATCGCGATTGTTCACGCCAATGACGTCAGCACCCACCGCGAGCGCGCGTTCGAGTTCGAATGGCGTACGGATCTCCACCAAGGTAGCCAGCCCCGCCGCGCGAGCGGTGTCCATGAGTTCTGCGAGTTGGTCGGGCGAGAGCGCCCGCACGATGAGCAGCGCCGCCGCCGCGCCCGCCACCCGCGCTTCCCAGAGTTGGACGGGATGTACGAGAAAGTCCTTGCGAATCACTGGCACGGTGACCCTGGCGGTGACCGCCCGGAGATCGTCGAGGCTACCGCCGAACTTTGCCGGCTCCGTGAGTACCGAGATGGCGGCGGCGCCGCCACGGACATAAGCAGCGGCCTGATCCGCCGCATCGAGACCCGGCGCAATGGCGCCTTTGGACGGGGACGCTCTTTTCAATTCGGCAATGACCCGCAGCTGCGTCCCGCGGAGCGCGTCGGCGAAGGGGACCGCCAACGGAAGATCCCGGGCGATGGCCCGCAACTCGGCGACCGTGCCGGCCACGGACAGCGCGCGCTCCATGGCGGCTGTGGTGAGCGCCCCTAGAGTGCCCGTTGGAAACGTCCAGTCCGATCCGGAAAAAAATGCTTGCACTTCGGCCTGTGTTCGGTTAGTGTGGCAGCAGGGTGGATTCGGTCTGTTTTCGGGATGCGATCACGTTGGCCCTTTTGGAGGTACCATGCCGCTGACCAAGAAACAGCGCGAAATTCTTTCGTTTCTGTCGAACTACAACGAGGTGAACGGGTATGCGCCGAGTTTCGAAGAAATCGCGTCGCAATTCAACTATAACTCGCTGGCCACGGTGCATGAGCACCTGACCAATCTCGAGCGAAAAGGATACATCCGTCGCTCGTACAACGAGAGCCGCGCGATCGAGATTTTGCCCTCCGACATCTTCCAGCGCTCGGTGGAACTGCCGTTACTGGGCACCGTCGCGGCCGGTGCACCGATCGAAGCCCTGCACTCGGGTGAAACGATGGCGGTGCCCGATGGTTTCCTGCGGCGCAGTGGAGGGCACTACGTGCTCAAGGTGCGCGGCGACTCCATGATCGAGGAGCAGATCAAGGACGGTGACTTCGTGGTCATCAACGATCGAAAGGCCGTGGATAACGGTGAGATGGTCATTGCCATGCTCGACGGCACCGGTGCCACGGTCAAGCGTTACTACCGGGAGCGGGACGGTCGCATTCGGCTCCAGCCAGCCAACGAGACCATGTCACCGATGTTCGTGCACGAAGATGACATCCGCATCCAAGGCATCGTGGTGGGCGTGTTGCGCCGCTACTGACCGGCGCGTTTAAGGCGTGCCAACGCCTCGCGTCCCGCACCGTGCGCGAGACCGTGGCGCGCGCGACGCACCGCCTCGTCGTACGAACCGGTTTCGTCACTGATGTACACGGCGGCGGCGGCATTGAGAATCACGGCGGCTTGGGCGCCAGGCGGTCCACCGCCGGCAAGGACAGCTTCTATCAGTGCCGCGTTTTCCGTGGGGTCGCCACCGGCGATGTCTGCCAGATCGATGGCCGGAAAGCCGAACTGGACCGGATCGATCTCCCACGCTCGTTGCGATCCGTTGGCGATCTCCACCACGCTGGTGCGCCCCACTGGCGAGATTTCATCCATACCGATGGCACCGTGTACCACCATGGCGCGCACGGTCCCGAGCACCACAAGGGCGTCGGCCAGCAGCTGCAGTCGGCCAAGCTCCGCGACACCTACCACTTGACGGCCCGCACGCGCCGGGTTCGCCAGCGGCCCAACCATGTTCATTACCGTGGGCACCGCCAACTCTCGGCGAATGGGACCCACGTGGCGCAGCGCCGGATGCATGAGCGGCGCGAACATGAACACAATCCCCGCCTCCTCGAGCGTCAACGCCATCTGCGCGGGCGTTGCATCGATCGTGACACCCATCGCCTCCAACACATCGGCACTTCCCGACCGTGAGGTAAACGAGCGATTGCCGTGCTTGGCCACGCGAACGCCCAAGCCGGCCGCAAGCAGCGCGGAGGCCGTAGAAATATTGAACGTGGTGAGCGTTCCGCCGCCGGTGCCGCACGTGTCCACCAAGAGGTCGGGGCGCGCCGCCGGCATCACGACCATGGCCTCACGCAGGGCGGTGACAACGCCCGCCACCTCCGCAGCCGTCTCGCCCTTGACCCGCAGCGCCATGAGCAATGCGGCGACCTGCACCGGGCTGCCCTCGCCGCGCATGATCACGCCAAACGCGCGTGCGACAAGGTCGGCTTCCAGCGACTCGTGCAACGCCAGACGCCGAATGCACTGAGCCAACGGTTCACCGGACACCGATCACCTCCAGCAACCGCTCCGGGAGACCGTTGCGCGAGGTAATGAGCGAGATCACCAGCCCCAGCAAACGGACGCGTTCCACATCTTCGTCGGAGTACACGCCGCGCTGTGCCCGGTTGGTAAGATTGAGCACGCCCACCAGGTCGCCGTGGTAGACCAGCGGGAAGCTGATGAAGCTCCCCGTGGTGAAGTACTGATCGCGCAGCAGTGGGTGTTGTGATGCCTCACGCACATCCTGCACAAGAAGCGGCTCGCGCGCGGCCGCTACGCGTCCAGCAACGCCCTCGCCGATCCGGATGCGCATTCCTTCCACGATATTCGGTGCAATGCCGCGCGCCGCCGCGAGGTAGAGGTATTCCGGCTCCGGTGCCCGCAACATGAGCGAGCAGCGCTGCGCCTGCATGTCGTCCCCGACCAGCGTCAGGAGTCCATCCACCAACAGTCGCGGGTCGGCGGTTTCGGCATCGAGCGTGAGGGCCCGATCCAGCAGGTAAAGGGAGCGTGTGCGCTGACGCAGTGACTCGCTTCGCCGATGCAGCTCGATATGCGCCTGCTCCAGCTGTCCCACGGCAGCGGTGAGCTGTTGATCCGACAGTTCCGCCCGCCGCAGGGCCCGGCGGGCTTCTTCTGCGGCCCGGGCAGACTCCGCCTGCAGCGCGATGGCCTCTGCCGGTTGAAGGGCCGTCACATCGCGCGGCGTATTGCGCACCTCCCGCAGCTCCGCTTCGAGGAGGCTGAGCTTGCGAACGTATTCCCCGTGCACCCGATGCGTCACATCCTCCAGAGTACGGACCGCTTCCTGGCGCGCGTCGCGCTCCGAAAGGCGCACGTACGCGAGATCGAAGAGCGCGACGGCAGGGGCCAGCCGCTCGGAGGTGCGGGTTCCGAAGATCTTGCGCGGCTCGAACACGGCGAGGACGGCGCCGAGCAGGCCCTCAACGCGTAGTCCCCGCACGGCGAGCACACCGCCCTCCAGGCTGCTGCCGAAACCACAGAGTCTGGCGTAGTCGGCCGTCTTGTCGACCACATCCACGAACTGACCACCCGCCAGGATTTTGGTACGAACCGCATCCGGGAGGTGGTCAAATGTCGTTTCGATCGACGAGCGCACGATCTGCGCCCCGACCGGTGCCAAGCGATCGCGGAGCATATCCCGACGCGCATCATACTGCAGGAGCGCGAGCGATGCTCCACGATCCAGGTCGGCGAGCGTTTCACCGAGAGCGATCAGGGCGCCATCGAGGTCCGCCGAGGCGGCGAGGGAGTAGGCGAGCGAGGCGAGTGAACGTGGCGACATGGGCGGATGGAGGAAACCTCAGTGGGGCCGCCAACGCAATAGCGGACCGGTCCGAGTTGAAGGGAACGTGGGAGGGCTCTAGGTTCCTTCTCAGCATGGACCCCCGACCAATCCTCCTTGTAACGCAATATGACGGAGGGCGATTCGCTGGCTGGCAGCGACAGCCCAACGCCCGCACGGTGCAGGGGGATCTTGAGCAGGCGCTCGCCAGACTCTGCAATGAGCCGGTCGCCGCTGTCGGTGCGGGGCGAACTGACGCGGGCGTGCACGCGCATGGTCAGGGGGTGGGGGTGCGCCTGTCGACGCGGTGGACCGCCCCTGCGCTGCGCCGCGCGTTGAACGCCGTACTCCCCCACGACATCTGGATTGCCGACGCACATCGCATGGTGGCGGAATTTCACCCGCGACGGAGCGCCACGGCGCGTCGGTATGGTTATCTTATTGGGACGGACGAGGCGGCACGTTCTCCCTTCAGGCGGCGCTACGAGTGGGCGATGACGCAATCCCTGGACGCAGATGCGTTGCACGGGGAGGCTGCCAGTCTGTTAGGGGAACACACGTTCCGCGGGTTTGCGGTAGCGCACACGGCACCGATCGACGACCACCACCGCTGCGTGATTCAACACGCACGGTGGGTGGCGCGCGACGGGGGCTGGGTCTTCGAAGTGACTGCGAACCGCTTTCTCCATCACATGGTACGATTTCTCGTTGGAACGATGGTCGATGTGGCCAGGGGGCGTCGCCCGCGCGGAACGATCGCGCGGCTTCTCGTGGCGCCCGACAATCGTGAAACGTCTCCGCCCGCTCCGGCGCAGGGCCTCTCGTTGCGCGAGGTGACCTATCCGGCCGCTTGCTATGATCCGACGGCATGACGTCCTGCGCCATGTTGCGCGATGCGATCGCCACGTGACCCGACGCCGTCTGTGCTGGGTGTTCGGCGCGAGTGTGCTGCTCGCCGGGTGCGAGGGCGCCAACCCGTCCACGTCAGACGCGCAGTCGCGCACCTTGCCGCCGCCGCCCGCCGCGCCTGCGCCGCAGTCGGCGACCATTGCCGCCTCGAGACGCACGGCGATCACGAGCGCCGTCGAACGGGTCGCGCCGGCCGTGGTCACGGTACAAACCGAGACGGTGCAGCGCGTGCCGGTGGATTTCTTCGAGTATTTCTCCGGCGGTCGCTCCGGTGAACGACGCAACGCGGGCATCGGGTCGGGCTTTGTAGTGCGCGCCGACGGGATCATCGTCACCAATGCCCACGTGGTGGCTGGTGCGACGAAGGTCTCCATCGCAATGCGCGACGGCACCACGTACGATGCCACCGTGGTCGGCCTTGATGAGGGGAATGATCTGGCGGTGCTGCGGATTACCGCCAAGGACCTGCCGGTCGCGCCGCTTGGCAATTCTACCGACCTCTTGGTGGGCGAATGGAGTATCGCCATTGGGAATCCCTTCGGTTTCGTGCTCGGCAATACGGAGCCAAGTGTCTCCGTGGGGGTGATCAGCGCGATCGGCCGCAATCTCGCGGGACGTGGCGAGGGCGGAGGTGCGTACGTGGACATGATCCAGACTGATGCCGCGATCAATCCCGGGAACTCGGGGGGTCCCCTGGTCAACGCGGCGGGGGAAGTGGTGGGCGTGAACAGCTCGATCTACTCGCCCAGCGGCGGCTCTATCGGCTTGGGTTTCGCCATCCCTATCGATCGAACCAAGCGCATCGTGGAAGACCTGCTGGAGCACGGCACAGTGCGCCAACCGTGGGTCGGGATCCGGCTGCAAACGCCGCAGGTTCGAAGCGCCCGCGAGGCTGCGGTGGCCGGTGCCATCGTGGCACGTGTGGCGCCTGGGTCTCCAGCCGAACGCGCCGGGGTGCGGGTGGGCGATCAACTGATTGGCGCCGCCAGTCGCCCCGTGCGCAATATGTTCGATTGGGAAGCGCGACTCCTCGACGTGCGGGTTGGCGAGGCGCTCCCGATCCGGGTGCGGCGTGGGGGGCGCGAGATCCCACTCACCATGCAAGTGGCCGACGCTCCGGAAGTGAGCGCGCCGAAGGTCACGGTGCTGCGCGAGCTGCAACTGGTCACACTCACTGACGTTATCCGTCAGGAGCGTGGTGTGGCCTCCAACGCTGGTGCTCTCGTGTATCGTATCTCCGATCGCATCCGCGATGAGATCGGACTGCTGGAGGGCGACGTCATCGTTCAGGTCGGGCAGTCGCGGGTCGGTACCGCCGAGGCCGCGTCCGCGGCGATCGATCGGTATGGCGCACGCGGGCCGGTGTACCTCGTGTTCGAGCGCAATCGCCAGTATCTCCAGACTTCGTTCTCGCTTCGTTGACCTACGTGACTGTTACGGATCGTACCATCTACGCCTCACCACTCGCGGATCGCTACGCCTCCCGGGCGATGCTTACCCTGTGGGGCCCGCAAACGCGATACGGCCTCTGGCGTCGCCTGTGGCTCGCCTTGGCGGAATCGCAGCGCGTGCTGGGGCTTCCCATCCCCGAAGACGCCATTCTCGAGATGGCGGCCCACCTCGATGACATCGACTTCGAGTCGGTGGCCGACTACGAGAAGAAGTTCCGACATGACGTGATGGCACACGTGCATGCCTTCGGCGATGTGGCACCGGCGGCCCGCAAGTACATCCATCTGGGCGCCACCAGCTGTTACGTGACGGACAACGCCGAGTTGATCCTCATGCGCAGCGGGCTCGAGCTGCTGCGTGACAAGCTCCTGGATATTCTGAGTGCCTTGGGCGAGTTCGCGACGACGTGGCGCGATGTGCCGGCGCTCGGGTACACGCATCTTCAGCCGGCACAGCTCACCACCGTGGGCAAGCGGGCCACATTGTGGATGCAGGACATTCTGCTCGACCTGGCGGATCTCGAGTCCCGCATTGCGACCCTGCCCTTCCGCGGCGTCAAGGGAACCACCGGCACGCAGGCGAGTTTCCTCTCGCTCTTCGACGGCGATCACGCGAAGGTGCGTGAGCTCGACCGCTTGGTGACGACCCACATGGGATTCACCATGTCGATACCGGTGAGCGGGCAGACGTATTCGCGGAAGATCGACGCCCAGGTACTGGGCGTGGTGGCGGGAATCTCGGCCACCGCGTCGAAGTTTTCGGGGGACATCCGCATGCTGCAGGCCTTCGGTGAGATCGAAGAGCCATTCGAGAAGCATCAGATTGGCTCATCCGCCATGGCGTACAAGCGCAACCCGATGCGCTCCGAGCGAATCGCGGCGCTCGCACGTTTCGTCCTGTCATTAGAACCGAACGCGAATCAGACACATGCGGTGCAGTACTTTGAGCGCACGCTCGACGACTCGGCCAACCGTCGACTCGCCATTCCCGAGTCATTTTTGGCGACCGATGCGATTCTGATGCTGATGCAGAATGTGTCGCGCGGTCTCGAGGTGCATCCGGCGCGTATTCGCCGACGAGTGAATGACGAGTTGCCCTTCATGGCCACCGAAGAGTTGATCGTGCGCTTCGTGCGCGCCGGCGGCGATCGGCAGATCGCGCATGAACTCATTCGCGGACACAGCATCGAAGCCGCGCGGGCCGTCAAAGACGGGGCGGAACGCAATGACATGCTGGAACGCCTCGCAGCCGACCCGGCCTTTGGCATTCCGCTGGAAGACCTGCAAGCCGCTGCCGATCCGGTGCGCTTCGTGGGACGCGCCCCTGAGCAGGTCGATGAGTTTCTCGCCGACCATGTCGCACCGTGGCTCAATCGCGACCGTCCTGCGGCCACCGTAGAAGAGGTGCGGGTATGAACCACACGCCAGTGCGGGATACCGCGTTGCCACTGCCTCTCGTGCGTCGCGGAAAAGTCCGCGACGTGTATGCAGTGGATGCGGAGCGCTTGCTCCTTGTCACGACCGATCGCATCAGCGCGTTCGATGTGGTCATGGACGAGGCCATTCCGCTCAAGGGCGTGGTGCTGACTCAGCTCACCGCATGGTGGCTGGCACAGCTGGACGATGCGATCGCGCATCATCTGCTCAGCGCCGACACCGACGAGATTCTTCGTCAGGTTCCGTCGCTGACGCCGTATCGCGATGCATTGGCGGGGCGCGCCATGCTCTGCGTGCGTGCCGACGTGGTACCGATCGAGTGCGTCGTTCGCGGCTACATCACGGGTTCGGCGTGGAAAGAATACCGGCAGAGCGGCACGCTGGCCGGCGAATCGCTGGCCGCCGGACTGCGCGAAAGCGACCGCTTGGATCCGCCGGTGTTCAGCCCGGCAACCAAAGCCGAAACGGGCCACGACGAAAATATTACGATCGCTGACGTGGTGCGTGAGGTCGGTGCCGACACCGCCGCCGAACTCGAACGACTGGCCCGCTTGGTCTACGCGTTCGGTACACACGCGGCCGAACCGCGTGGCATCATCGTGGCGGACACGAAGTGCGAATTCGGCTGGCGGGATGGGAAGCTGCTGCTGATCGACGAAGTGCTGACCCCGGATAGTTCACGATTCTGGCCTGCCGACAGCTATCGACCCGGGTGCGGACAACCCAGTTTTGACAAGCAGCCGCTGCGTGACTGGCTGGACAGAGAACGGGTGGCAGGACGATGGAATGGCGACGCGCCGCCGCCAACGCTGCCCGACGACGTGATCCGCGCCACGAGCTTGCGGTACCTTGATGCTTTCAGCCGATTGACCGGGGCGCCGCTCGATCTGGTACGCCTCGGACTGAGCGAGTCCGCGTCGTGATGTTCGCCCGCGAAGGCTACGCATACCTTGTCATCGTGGCCGCACTCGCCACCCTGATGTTCGTGGCGACGCTGCGATTTCGCTCGTGGCCGATGTGGCTGGCGGCATTTGGTTTGACCATTCTCACGCTCTGCGTGGCGTGGTATTTCCGTGCGCCGCGGCGCGTATCGCTCGTGTCCCCGGCCGGCATCACATTGCCCGTTTCCCCGCTCGCGACGAGTCCGCGGCCGCCGTCGGAGAGCGCGTATGACGCCTGACAGCGATTTGCGCGTTCGTCGACCGCGCCCACGGGCTGTGGTCGCGCTCCCCAACGGGTTCACCCTGGCGAACCTGTTCTTCGGCATGTTCGCCATTGTCGCGGCGTCGCGTGGCGACTTTGATGCGGCGGCACGCTTCATCGTATTCGGCGCCATCGCCGACTCGCTGGACGGGCGCATCGCGCGCGCGACGAACTCCGGCTCACGCTTCGGCGAGGAGCTGGATTCGCTCGTCGACGCGATCTCCTTTGGCACCGCGCCCGCGTTGATCATGTACTTCGCCGTGTTCCAGAACACACGGTGGGACTGGATCTTCTGCTTCTTTTTCACAGCCTGCGCCGTGATGCGGCTTGCACGCTTCAACGTGGAACAAGCCGGGCGCAAGAAGACGCACTTCACCGGTTTGCCGAGTCCGGCGGCCGGCATGACACTGGCGACGTACTACTGGTTCAGTCAGACGTCGATGTATACCGAGACGATGATCGGCGATCTGCCGTGGCATCAGATGCTGCGTTGGGTCATGTTGGGCCTCGGCATGCTCATGATCAGTAATGTCCAGTATGCCGCGATGCCCACGGTGAATTTCCGGACGCTCAAGGGCGTGCTCGGTTTTCTGCTTGTAGTCGGCACGTTCGTCGGCGTGATTTTTCTTCCCAAGCAGTTTTTCTTTCCCGCGCTGATGGCGTACGTGCTGTACGGCATCGGTCGCACCGTCTTTCTCGGACTGCTCGACCGGCTCCCCGGTGCACGTGAGGACGAGGACGACGCACCCGAGTTGGAGTTGGAGGAGGAGGACCACCCCCCCAGACGTCGGCGCCGCCGCCGACGTCCTGTTCGTAACCCCGCCGGCCCTGACGCCGGTTCAGAGGAGCCTTCGGCATGACCCGTTATCGCTGCGCCATTCATATCGTCCCGCGCCGCGGGATTCTGGATCCTCAGGGCAAGGCGGTCTCCGACGCGCTGCACTCGCTGGGGTTCGCAGATGTCACGGAGGTCCGGGTAGGCCGACACGTGATTGTGGAGGCAACGGCCACCAGCGAGGATTCCGCGCGTGCCGCGGCGACGGCGATGTGCGAAAAGCTCCTCGCCAACCCGGTGACGGAGGACTTCGAGATCGCCACGGTGGAGCAACTGTGAAGGCGGGCATCGTACGCTTTCCCGGCTCCAACTGCGATGAAGACGCGTTTCACGCCGTGGTGGACAATCTCGGGCAGGAGGCCGTCTACCTGTGGCACAAGGACCACGATCTACAAAATGTGGACTTGATCATTTTGCCCGGCGGCTTCAGCTACGGCGATTACCTGCGGGCGGGTGCGATTGCGCGCTTCAGCCCGATCATGCAGGAGGTCGTGGCCTTCGCCAAACGCGGTGGCCCCGTGCTCGGCATCTGCAACGGCTTTCAGATTGCCTGTGAAGCCGGTCTGCTGCCGGGCGCGCTGCTGCGCAATGCGAGCCTGCGCTTTGTGAGTGCACCGGTCCATCTGCGCGTCGAGAGCATCGCGACGCGTTTCACGTCGCAGTATCACCTGCAGCAGATTCTCTCGATTCCGGTGGCCCACGGCGATGGCCGCTACACGGCCGAGGGCGACGTACTCGCGCGCCTCGAGGGTGAGGGTCAGGTGGTCTTCCGGTACGTGAATGCGACGGGGGACGCGACACACGCGGCCAACCCGAACGGCTCCCTGCGCAACATCGCCGGCATCATCAACGCGCAGGGGAATGTGCTGGGCATGATGCCGCATCCTGAACGCGCCATGGAATCCATTCTCGGCGGAACCGACGGCGTTCCGTTGTTCACGTCCCTTGTCGAGTCGATGCTGTCGGGAGCCCGCGCATGAGTGCCGCCTCAGGTACGCCGTCGATCGTGGCGCCGCGCGCCGGCGATCCGGCGATTACGCCCGCGCTCATCGCGGAACACGGCATCACCGAGTTCGAGTACGAGCGGCTCGTCCAGATGCTCGGTCGCACGCCGACCTTCACGGAAATCGGCGTGGTGAGTGCGCTATGGAGCGAACATTGCTCGTACAAGCACTCGCGTCCGCTGTTGCGCACGCTGCCCACGAAAGCACCTTGGGTCCTGCAGGGGCCCGGTGAAAACGCCGGTGTGATTTCGGTAGGCGATGGCTGGGCGGTGGCGTTCAAGATTGAGTCGCACAACCATCCATCGGCGGTGGAGCCCTATCAGGGCGCCGCGACCGGGGTTGGTGGCATCTTGCGCGATGTGTTCACCATGGGCGCGCGACCGATTGCGTTGCTCAATTCGTTACGGTTCGGACCGCTCACTTCAAGCCGCGTGCGGTGGCTCTTCGCGGGAGTCGTGAAGGGCATTGGCGATTACGGGAACTGCGTGGGCGTGCCGACGGTGGGTGGCGAGGTGGTCTTCGATCCCTCGTACGAAGGCAATCCGCTGGTGAACGCGATGTGTGTCGGCCTGATGCGCGAAGACGAGTTGATCACCGCCGTGGCATCGGGCGTCGGCAACCCGATCATGGCGGTGGGTGCACGCACGGGACGTGACGGGATCCACGGCGCATCCTTCGCGTCGGAAGACCTGTCCGCCTCCAGTGAAGCGAAGCGTCCCATGGTCCAGGTGGGCGATCCGTTCACGGAGAAGCTTTTGCTCGAGGCGTCGCTGGAGCTCATTCGCAGCGGTCATATCGTCGCCATCCAGGACATGGGGGCGGCCGGCCTGACGTCGTCGTCGGCGGAGATGGCCGAGCGTGGCGACGTGGGTGTCACCATCGACGTCACCAAGGTTCCTGTGCGCGAAACCGGGATGACGCCCTACGAGATTCTGCTGTCGGAATCGCAGGAACGCATGCTGGTGGTCGCGAAACAGGGGCATGAAGACGACGTACGCGCGATTCTCAACAAGTGGGATCTCGAGGCGGCCGTGATCGGTGAAGTGATTGCGGAACCGGTGTATCGCGTGACGGAGGGCGACACCGTGGTCGCGGAGTTCCCCGGCTCGCGCCTCGTGACCGAGTGCCCTCAGTACACCCTCGATCCGCGCGAGAGCGAAGCGCTGATTGCGGCCCGCAAGACCGATCCGCTCAAGGTGCCGCTGCTTGACGAGGAGCGCGATCACGCCTGGACGCTGGAACGTCTGCTGGCGGCACCCACGATCGCGAGCAAGCGGTGGGTGTGGCAGCAATACGATTCGACAGTGCGTACGAGCACGGTGCGTGGCCCCGGCAGCGATGCCGCCGTGGTGCGTCTGCGCGGCACCGACAAGGCGATCGCGTTGTGCATTGATGGCAACGGCCGTCACGTTGCGCTCTCGCCCCGCAACGGCGGTCGTGCGGCCGTCTGCGAAGCCGCGCGCAACGTGGCCTGCACTGGTGCTCGACCGATGGCGATCACCAACAATCTCAACTTCGGTAACCCTAGGAAGCCGGAAGTGTACTTCCAGTTGCGCGAAGCCATTGCGGGCATGGGTGAAGCGTGCACGGTGCTCGACACCCCGGTAACCGGTGGCAATGTCTCGCTCTACAACGAAAATCCGCACGGGGCCATTCATCCCACGCCCACGATCGGGATGGTGGGTCTCATCGAGTCGCTCACGCACGTCACGCCGTCAGGCTTCCAACAGGAAGGCGACGAGATCGTGTTGCTCGGCGAACCCACCAGCGAGCTGGGAGCCAGCGAGTATCTGCTTACTGTGCACGGCCTGACGATCGGCGAGCCGCCGGTGTGCGACCCGACGCAGGAACGTGCCTTGATCGACAGTGTGCTCGCAGCCATTCGCAGCGGGTGCGTGCGTTCGGCGCACGACTGCAGCGACGGCGGACTGGCGGTGGCGCTGGCGGAGTGCGCGATGGCAGATCCTGAGCGGACGTTCGGCCTGACGGTCGACCTCTCCGCGTGGGCAGATCTTCCGCATCGCGCCCTGCTCTTCGGCGAGGCGCACGGCCGGGTGGTCGTCTCGACGCCGGATAGCGCGGCGGTGCTGCAGATCGCGCAGCGCCACGGGGTACCGGCGCGCGTGATTGGTACCGTGACCTCGGCCTCTGCGGGAGCTCACTTCACCATCTCCGATGATACGTTCGCGGCGCCGATCGATTGGCTGGCCAAAGCGTTCCATCAGGCAATTCCGGTCGCCATGGACGGAGATACACCGGCCGAGCACGTTGTGTCGACCGCGCACGCTCCTCTTACTGACTGATCAGGCTCTCCCATGTGTGGTATTTTCGGCGTCTACGGACATCGTGAGTCGGCAGCTCTGACCCAGCTCGGGCTCTATTCGCTGCAGCATCGTGGTCAGGAGTCAGCCGGCATCGTCGCGGTCGATGAGGAAGGTCGGGCGCGAGTGAGCCGGGCGATGGGGCTCGTCTCGGAAGGATTCGGTGATGACGAGATGGCGATGCTTGAAGGACCGATCGCCATCGGGCATACGCGCTATAGCACCGCCGGCGCATCGGCGATCGAGAATGCGCAGCCGATCCTTGCCCGGGTGCGGCATAGTCATATCGCCCTTGCGCACAACGGCAACCTCACGAACGCCGTGGAACTCCGGCAGGAACTGGAGGAGCAGGGCTCCATCTTCGCGTCGACCATGGACTCGGAGGTGATCGTGCACCGGATTGCCCGGGCACAAGCCACCACCCCCGAGCATCGCGTCGCGGAGGCGTTGGTCGGTGTGGAGGGCGCATACTGCCTGTTAGTGGTGCTCGATGAGACCGTGATCGTCGCGCGTGACCCGCATGGATGGCGCCCGCTGGTCATGGGTCGTCTCGGCGACGGGTGGGTGTTTGCGTCGGAGTCGTGCGCCCTCGATATCGTTGGCGCGACCAATGAGCGTGAGGTGCAGCCGGGAGAAATCATCGCGGTGGATGCGCATGGGCTCCGCTCCATCAACGTGCTGCCGCCGGCACCGATCAATCGCTGCGTGTTCGAGCACGTGTACTTCGCACGGCCTGACAGTAAGGTGTTCAGTGGATCGGTGGATCATTCCCGTCGTGCCTTGGGGCGTCAACTGGCGCGTGAATGTCCGGCGCCCGATGCCGATCTGGTCTTCGCCGTCCCCGACTCCTCCAACTCCGCCGCATTGGGCTATGCCGAAGAATCCGGGATTCCGTACGAGCTGGCCCTCATTCGGAATCACTATATCGGGCGCACCTTCATCCTGCCCACGCAGGCGGGGCGCGATGCGAAGGTCAAAGTGAAGTACAATCCCGTGCGCGAGTTGCTCGACGGCAAGCGGGTGGTGATGGTCGATGACTCCATCGTACGCGGCACGACAACGCGCGGCCTTGTGTCGCTCGTTCGCGCGGCCGGAGCGCGCGAAGTGCATATGCGCGTGTCCAGCGCGCCGATAATCAGCCCGTGCTACTACGGCATCGATACGCCGCGGCGGGAAGAACTCATTGCCGCGCAGATGACACACGACGAGTTGGTGCGTCATCTCGGTGTGGATACGTTGGGGTACTTGTCGCTCGACGGGATGCTGTCGGCGATGCCGGAAGGCCCCGGAGGTTATTGTCATGCCTGCTTCTCGGGTCGCTATCCCACGGCGATTCCCGCCGATGCCGAACTGCTTCGTGCCGGCGGTGGCGTGATCGCCGGCATCGCCTGATTTTCTCACATTTTTGGAGAGTACATTTGTGACCCGATCCGTCTATTTCTTTGGTAACGGGGCAGCAGACGGTACGCGGGACATGAAGACGATTCTGGGCGGCAAAGGAGCGAATCTCGCCGAGATGACCAATCTCGGCATACCCGTGCCCCCTGGTTTCACCATCGCCGCCGACCGCTGCGTGTCGTACCTGGCCGACGGCGGTATCGACGCTGTCCTCCGCGAGGAAGTCGCGCTCGCCGTGGCTCGCGTGGAATTTGCAAGTGGCAAGGGGTTCGGCGACACCAGCCGTCCGCTCTTGGTGTCGGTTCGCTCGGGGGCCGCCGTGTCCATGCCCGGCATGATGGAGACCATTCTCAATCTGGGTCTCAACGACGACACCGTGGAGGGGTTGGCAACGGCGAGTGGCAACGGACGGTTCGCGTTCGATTCCTATCGCCGCTTCCTGCAGATGTATGCCGACGTGGTGCTGCAGGTGCCGATCCACAAGTTCGAGCAACTCCTCGCCACCAAGCGGCTGACGCAAGGCGTGCAGCACGACAGCGAGCTCGATGAAGCCGCGCTGCGCCAACTGGTGGTGGAGTACCAGCAACTCATCCGCGTCACAACGAGCCAGGACTTCCCGTCGGATCCCCGGGATCAGCTCTGGGGCGCCATCGAGGCCGTCTGGAACTCGTGGACTCTCAAGAAGGCCGTCGATTACCGGCGGGTGAACGGGATTTCCCATTCGCTTGGGACTGCCGTCAGCATTTGCTCCATGGTCTTCGGCAACATGGGGACCGACTCTGGCACCGGTGTGGCGTTCACGCGCGATCCGTCCACGGGCGAACGTCGTTTCTACGGTGAGTTTCTGGTCAACGCTCAGGGTGAGGACGTCGTGGCGGGAATCCGGACCCC
The DNA here is from genome assembly GCA_038212625.1 of Gemmatimonadales bacterium. Lineage (GTDB taxonomy): Bacteria > Gemmatimonadota > Gemmatimonadetes > Gemmatimonadales > Gemmatimonadaceae > Gemmatimonas. Next base: position 31,359 of record JBBQUH010000001.1, read on the forward strand.
ACTGCCCATCGACGAGATGGCACAGTATCTCCCCGCCGCCTACACGCAGCTGCTGGAAACGCAGGACCGCCTGGAACGCCACTTTGCCGACATGCAGGATATCGAGTTCACGGTGGAACGAGGCACGCTCTACCTCCTGCAGACGCGCACCGGCAAACGGACCACGACTGCCGCACTGCGAATCGCGCTCGACATGGTGAACGAGGGACTGATTGTGCAGCAGCAGGCCGTGCAGCGCATGCAGCCGAACCAGCTTGATCAGTTGTTGCATCCGGTGATCAGTCCATCGGTTCGTGCGATCCCGTTGGCCACTGGGTTGCCGGCCAGCCCAGGCGCCGCGAGTGGTCTGGTGGTGTTCGACCCTGATGTCGCGGAGCGTCGCCACGCAGCGGGCGAGCAGGTCATTCTCGTGCGCGAAGAAACCACCCCCGAGGACTTTCACGGGATCGTCGCCGCGCGTGCCATTCTCACGGCTCGCGGCGGCATGACGAGTCACGCCGCCGTGGTCGCACGCGGCATGGGTAAATGCGCCATCGTTGGCTGCACGGCGCTCGAGATTGGTCTCGATCAACGGCACATGAAGATCGGTGACACCATCATTCACGAGGGTGATTGGATCACGCTCGATGGTGGGACCGGTCGTGTCTTTGCGGGCGAGTTGCCGACGCAGCCGAGCGAAGTGATGCGCGTGACCAACGGTGCGCTCTCGGCGAACGAGGCCCCCACGTATCAGGGCTTTGCGCAACTGATGGCGTGGTCGGACGGCTATCGCACGCTGAAAGTCCGCGCCAATGCCGATACGCCGCGCGACGCCCGCGTAGCGCGCAATTTCGGGGCGGAAGGCATTGGGCTATGCCGCACGGAGCACATGTTTTTCGAGGGCGATCGGATCACGGCGATGCGTGAGATGATCGTCGCGCGCGATGAATCGGGCCGCCGTCGGGCGCTTGATAAGTTGTTGCCGATGCAGCGCACAGATTTCGAGGGCATCTTCCAGGCAATGGACGGATTCCCCGTTACCATCCGGCTGCTCGACCCGCCGTTGCACGAGTTCCTGCCGCACGGCGGTGAGGAATCCACCATGCTCGCGCAATCGCTGGGGCTCTCGCGTCCCGAGCTTGCGCGCATCGTCGCGTCGCTGCACGAAACGAATCCGATGCTTGGGCATCGCGGGTGTCGACTCGGGATCACGTATCCTGAAATCACTGAAATGCAGGCGCGCGCCATTTTTGAAGCCGCCGTCCGTGCGAACCGGCGCGGCATCGATGTGTACCCGGAAATCATGGTACCCTTGGTGTCCGACGTCGCCGAGCTGCGGCATCAACGCAAGGTGATCGAGCAGGCGGCCGAAGCGGTGATGGGGGTGATGGGCGAGCGCATCCCCTATCTCATTGGCACCATGATCGAGTTGCCACGTGCGGCGCTGATGGCCGACGAGATCGCGGAGGTGGCGGACTTTTTCTCCTTTGGCACCAATGATCTCACACAGACAACGTTCGGTCTGAGCCGCGACGATGCCGGTCGTTTTTTGCCCCAGTATCTTGCGGCCGGTATTCTCCCGGAGGATCCGTTCCAAGTGCTCGACCGCCGGGGTGTCGGCAAGCTCATCACGTGGGCGGTGCGCGACGGACGAGCCACAAAGCCCGGACTCAAGGTGGGCATCTGCGGCGAGCATGGCGGCGAGCCGCAGAGCGTGGCGTTCTGTCATGGCGTGGGCCTCGACTATGTGTCCTGCTCCCCATACCGGGTGCCGGTGGCCCGCCTCGCTGCAGCGCATGCGGCGTTGGCCAGCCAATAGGGCGGTCTCGATCTCCCATGCAAAAACGCCCCTCCCGCTTTCGCGGGAGGGGCGTTTGAGTGGAGGTGAGGGGAATCGAACCCCTGTCCGAGACTAGATCTACCCCAGCGTCTACGTGCGTATTCTGTTGATTGAGGTCTCCGTACGCTGGCCAACAGAAAGCCCACGTGCGGACAAGCCCGCTTTTGTTTCGCCCAACGGCCGCAGACACACCGTCGGACTAGCCCAGATTTGCGATACTCACATGCCGCCCCGGGCGGGCTGCCTTGTGAGCACTGCCGGTAACCCGAAGGTTAGGCGGCGAGCGCGAGGTTGTTGTTCGCGATTGGAATTTTCCCGAGTGTTTTACCAGGTGCTCGAGGACCTGGGCACGCAACCAAAGCTTCACCAACCCCGTCGAAGCCAGTCACCCCCGGACGACGGCCCTACAGATACTGCAGTAGTACACTACTTGGTCCTCCAAGGGTCCCGCAAGCGCCCGTCGCCAATAGATGTCAGGCCGCTTCACACGTGAGGTCCGAGACGTCAGCGTCATTCGCCACCAGTCCCTGTGCCCGGTACGCCTCGTAATTTTCCAGGTACCGCGAGAAAATGCCCTCGACTTCCGCGAAGTCCTTCACTTGGTGCAGCAACTTGCGAAGGTCGGCGGAGTTCGGGAGCCCCTTCACGTACCACCCCAGGTGTTTGCGGAACTCGATCGCGGCGCCAATGGCGTCCGTCTCGTAGTTCTGTACCAAGCGGGCGTGATCGAGAGCAACAGCGAAGCGCTCGTGTACACCGGGCGTCTCGGGCATAGGCTGCCCGTCGAACAGCGCACGCGCCTGACGGAAAATCCATGGCTGCCCGTAGGACCCTCGGCCAATCATGATACCGTCTGCCTTGGTGTGGTCGAGCATGCGCTTGGCGTCCGCTGCGGTTTTGATGTCGCCGTTCCCTAGCACCGGCACATCCACCGCCTCGGCAACCCGGGCGATCTCGTCCCAGTTGGCTTGCCCGGTATACATCTGGGTGCGGGTGCGCGCGTGAAGCGCGATAACGCGGGCACCAGCGTCCTGACAGCGCAGCGCGATCGTGACCGGATCGCGCATCTCCTCGCTCCAACCACTACGAATTTTGCACGTCACGGGGAGCGGCGTGGCCTTCGCCACCGCGCGGATGATGGACTCCACCAAATCCAGATCCCGGAGACAGCCGGATCCGCCATTTCGGCGCACCACCTTTTTGACCGGGCAGCCGAAATTGATATCCACGAAATCGGGCGCGAACATGTCCGTCACCAACGCCGCCGCATCCGCCATCGCTTCGGGATCGGCACCGAAAATCTGCACGCCAATAGGGTGCTCGTCGGGCGAGAATCGGAGCTTGCTGATCGTGGCCACATTCTCCCGACGGATTCCCTCCGCCGACAGGAACTCCGTCACCACGACGTCGGCGCCATGCGCATGACACAGCCGCCGGAACGGCGACTCCGACACCCCGGCCATCGGTGCGAGATAGAGCGGCACCTGATGCGGCGTCGCGAACGGGAAGACCTTTGGGGACATCATCGAAACGTAGCGGGCTGCCAAAACACGGGCAACGCAGACGTTTGACTCCGGCGTGCCAGAGGTTACCATTGAGGGCTATGGAACTGCGCGAGTTCTTCTCCGAAGATGCCGTCCAGCTTGAGCTTCAGGGCACAAGCAAGGACGAGGTACTGAAAGAACTCATCGGGCTGCTGAAGCTTGATGAGAAGTCCGAGGGCATGCTGTTCAAGATGCTCAAGCGCCGGGAAAATCTCGGCTCCACCGGAATCGGACGCGGTATCGCGATCCCTCACTGCCGCTCGCTTGTCGTGAGTCGACTGCGCGTCGCCTTTGGCCGCAAGAAGGAGGGCGTGGATTTCAAGGCCATCGACGACAAGCCGGTCCATTTCTTCTTCCTGATCGTCGCGCCGCCGCTGGAGGTATCGAACCAGTATCTCCCCGTGCTGGGTAAAATTGCGCAGTTCAGCAAGGAGAGCGACGTGCCGGGTCGTTTGCTCGAGTTGCAGTCGCCTACCGAGTTCATGGCGCTACTCGAAGAAAAGCACGTCTGACCCGACGGCGACTGACACCGCGACCGAAGGTATCCCGTCGCGGTGTCAGTGATCGACCACCAGACGTCGGGCGTCGACGCGAAGCCTTTGGGACACCCGCAGGCTCTGGAGCACCGCAGCGGCCGCCAGACCGGCCACCAGCCCGATCCAGAGTCCGCGCTCGCGGAGCGGTGTCTGGAACCCCAGATACGCGCCGAGCGGGATACCGATCCCCCAGAACGCGACAATGTGCAGGATCGCGGGAATGCGGGTATCGCCTAACCCCCGCAGCACGCCGCTCGTAACCGCCTGCAGCCCGTCGAACACCTGAAACATCCCTGCCAGAGGGATAAGTGCGACTGCGATGGCCACCGTGGCCACCTCGGTGGTGTAGCGAGTAGCCAGCCATTCAGGGGCCGCGATGAATACCGTGGCGCTGATCACCATGATGCCGGTCCCGCACACAATGGCAGCGATTGCGTCACGGCGTGCGGCGTCCATGTCGCCACGGCCGACTGCACGGCCAACCACCACGGACGCCGCGCCGGAAATGCCCAGCGGCACCATGAAGGTCAACGCGGCCATGTTCAGCGCGATCTCGTGGCCGGCTAAGGCGACGGTGCTCATCCAGCCCATGAAGATCGCCGTCACGCCGAACGCGAAGCTTTCGAAAAACCATTGGGTGCCGATCGGCAGACCGATCCGCACCATACGGAAGAAAGGCGCCGCATTCAGCGACTCGCGGCGCCACGGCACCAACGTCGGTCGGAGGATCGGCCACGAGAATACCACGACGGCGATTGCCATGACCCACATGGAGAACGCCGTTGCGTAGCCCGCACCGGGCACGCCGAGTCGTGGGGCCCCCAGATTCCCGAACACCAACAACCAGTTGGCGCCCACGTTGGCGATGTTGGCCAATAGCGCAGCGGCAATGATCGGGCGCACAGGGCCAATCGCCTGCAGCGTTTGCCGCACCACGTTAAACAGAAAAAACGGTAGCACACCGAGAGCACGCCGCCGCGCATAGCGCGCGGTGTCGTCCACAATTTCCGCCGGCTGCCGCAACGCGCCAAGCACCCACTCACCGGGCAGCATTGCCAGCGTGACCACTGCGCTGATCGCCAACGCCATCACGACGCCGCGTTGCACCCCCCGCGCCACGGCAGGGGAATCGCCAGCTCCAATGGCTTGTGAAATGACAGGATCGAGTGCGAACAGCAGCCCGATCCCGAACACCGCGATGTTAAAGAAATAGAAATTGCCGAGGGCCACCGCTGCGATCGCGGCGCCCCCGAGGCGTCCGACCATCAGCGCGTCCACCACGCCCATGGCTTGAATCCCCACGTTGATCAAGACAATCGGTGCCGCAACCTGCGCCATGTCTCGCAGGTCCGGGAGCCACGACCGGAGCTGCAGGCGCAGTGACGGCCCTTCGTTCATGGCGCCTTCGGCACCTTCGCTTTCGCGACCAACTCCCGAACCTCGCGGAGCAGGCGAGGCGCGTCATACGGGATACCATCCTTGATCGTCCACGCCACCCCGGCACCCCGACCCGCTGCGGCGTCTGCACGCGGCGGATAAAAACTCTTGAGGTCTTCCAGCGGGTTGCCGTTCACCACGACGAGGTCGGCGAGATAGCCTGAACGTACACGCCCCAACCGCGACGCTTCGCCAAGAATGCGCGCATTGTTCACCGTCGCATGCTGCAGCACCTTCAGGATGGGAAACCCGGCTTCCTGATGCAGCTCCAACTCGCGGATCAAGCCGAAGCCGTACACCTGATAAATGAACCCGGCGTCTTCACCGGCACCGATGATCCCGCCGTACCGTTCAAAATCGCGCACCGCCTGAAACCAGATGCGATAGTTCTCTTTCCAGTACGCTTCATCGGTGCTGCTCCAATCCGCGAAGTACGATCCATGATTCGCGGGATCAGGACGGAAGAACTTTTCGAGCGTAGGATGCAAGTACTCGGCAAACCACGGCTGCGTTTCCGCGCGCTGGAGATCGCGGCTCGCTTCGTAGATATCGAGAGTCGGATTCCACGCCACGTTCGCCTTCGCGAGCGTCTGCAGTACCGCCTGCAACTTCACCGGGTCCGCCTCACGCCAGAGGCGACCCGCGTAGCGGAAGCGCATCCCTTCGTCGGAATAATTGAAGTTCGACGGGAACGCCTGCACGCCCTCAGGGAGTGCCGCGTCGGGCACTCCATACCAATGCTCGATACTGGTCAGGCCACCCGCGGCTGCATCCCAGGCGTTGGTCTCATCGACCGCCATGTGATGGGCGGTGCGCAGTCCCAGCTTGCCGGCCTCATCGAGCACGGCGGCATACACGTCTTTGTCCATGCCGAACAGTTTGAGGCCGTCCACCCCTTGGGCCTTGAGATCACGCACTCGCTGCCGGGCTTCCTCGGCGTTCCGTGGAACCGGCATGTACGCATAACGCGCATACACGTACAAACGGGGGGCCGTGATCTCGCCATTCAGACTGCGTGCCCGCAACCGGAGCGTCTGCGGCGTGTCGCTCGACACATCGCGTACCGTCGTGATACCCATACCGAGCCAGAGCTTCATCTGGTACTCCAGCGGCTGGGGGATGCCGCCGCGCTCATCCTGGACATGTCCGTGCAAATTGATCAGGCCCGGCACGACATACTTTCCGGTCCCATCGATCTCGACATCGGCAGCGGGTCGCCGCGCTGACCCATCGCGCATGGCGACCGGATCGAGCGCGATGATCTGCACGATGCGGTTTCCTTCGATCACGATATCCTTGGGGCCTTCAGCCGGCGTGCCGTTGCCCTCCACGACCATCGCCCCGCGGATGACAAGACGCGGTGCGCGCACACCGTGCGTCGGGGCTTTACCCGACGGCACGGGCGCTCCCTGTGCGGCCAATTCAGGCGAAACGGCGAGTCGTGCGCCAACGAGGGCCAATGCGAGAAAAGTCGTCATCCGGGGCATCATCTCACTCCCACTCGATCGTGGCGGGGGGCTTGGAGCTGATGTCGTACACTACACGATTCACACCATCTACTTCGTTGATGATGCGATTGGAGATACGCCCGAGCACTTCGTGCGGGAACGCGTACCAGTCAGCGGTCATGCCGTCTGTACTGGTCACGGCGCGCAACGCAATCACATGCTCATAGGTGCGCCCGTCGCCCATGACACCCACCGAGCGCACCGGCAGGAACACCGCAAACGCCTGCCAGATCTCCTGGTACAGTCCAGCTGCCCGGATCTCTTCGAGATAAATGGCATCCGCGCGTCGCAGGATATCCACGGCATAACGCGACACTTCGCCCAGCACGCGGATGGCGAGACCCGGACCCGGGAACGGATGCCGGCCCACCATCTCCTCCGGCAAGCCGAGTTCACGGCCAACGTTGCGCACCTCATCCTTGAATAATTCGCGCAACGGTTCGATCAGCGTGAACTTCATGTCCGGCTTGAGGCCACCCACATTGTGGTGCGTCTTGATCGTGGCCGACGGACCGCCTTTGGCACTCACCGATTCGATCACGTCCGGATACAGCGTCCCCTGCACCAGGAACTCGGCGCCCTGCCCTGCCTCGGCCGACGCATCTTCGAACACGTCAATGAACGTGTGCCCGATGATCTTCCGCTTCTTTTCGGGGTCGCCTTCGCCGGCCAACCCATCCAGGAAACGATCTTCGGCACGCACCGTGATCAGCTTGATGCCCAGGTGCGCGCCCATGGTGCGCTCCACCTGTTCGCGTTCATGCAAGCGCAGGAGACCCGTATCCACAAATACGCACGTGAGCTGATCACCGATGGCTTTGTGCACGAGCGCCGCCGCCACGCTGGAGTCTACGCCACCGGACAGGCCACAGATCACCTGCCGATCACCGACGAGTTCGCGAATGCGTGCGACCTCCATGTCGATGAAGTGACCGGGCGTCCAGTCCGGCGTACAGCCGCAGACGTCGAATACGAAGTTCTCGATAATTGCCGCGCCACGCACGGTATGGTGCACTTCCGCATGGAACTGCACCGCATGAATTGGCCGCGTGCCATGACGAAATCCCGCCAACGTCTTCCCGCTATGAGCGGTTGCGACGTAGCCCGGCGGCACCTGCTCCACGTGATCGCCGTGACTCATCCACACAGTGGTCTTCTCACCTGCGTCGAAGCCCGCAAACAAACCTGACGGCTCATCCACCGTCACCTCGGCCCGCCCATACTCACGACGACCGCCACCCACCACGGCGCCACCCTCGAGGTGCGCAATGAGTTGCATGCCATAACACACGCCAAGTACCGGCGCGAGGTCGAGCAGCGCACGGTCGACGGTCGGTGCGCCTTCATCACCCACAGAACTTGGACCACCGGAGAGAATGATCCCGCTGGGCTTCCACTCGCGAACCCACTCGAGCGACACGGTCGCCGGGTGGATCTCTGAGTACACACGCGCCTCGCGAACGCGACGGGCGATGAGCTGCGTAAACTGCGATCCACAGTCAAGAATCAGAATCCGGCTCTCCATCAGTATTTCCACTCAGGCCCAGTGAGTTTCAGGAACTCCACGGACTTTGTCTCGAGGTCAAGAATGGCACCGGTCGGCGCACCGTGCAGCCATCCGCAGCCTTCGCCTGGGTTCACCAACAGTGAGTCCCCGCGCGACTTCATTTCCGGGATATGCGTAAATCCATACACGACGACTTCATGTCCATCGATCGACCGCTGATGCACATCGGCAAGATCGTGAATGAGCAGGACGGACTTCCCGCCAAGATCGAAACTGTGCGGCGATTCGTACAGTTCCGCAGCGCCGAATCCCGTCATTGCGGCCGCCTGCAGCGCGTCGCGATCACCGTCGTTGCGACCAAAGACACCGAGGAGCGGAACCGACAGATCATGAAATGGCTGCAGCACGAACGGTGAGCAGTAATCGCCGGCGTGCATCACGAGTGAGACGCCACCCGCAACCATTTGTTCGAGCAGGGCCCGCACGGCCGGTACCCGATCGTGAGTATCAGACAACAAACCGATCCGCATCAGGCCGATCTCCACTGGAGGTGTGCACGCTCAAGGCGTACCAGGTCTTCATATCGTTCGCGTTCGGTAATGACCGCAAACCGATCGCCATCCGCCAGCACTTCGGCAGGCCGGGGGCGCGAGTTGTAATTCGAGGACATCGTGTACCCGTAGGCGCCGGCCGTATGAATGGCCAGCAACGCACCGGCCTCGACATCGGGGACGACACGCGCTTTCGCCATGAAGTCACCCGACTCGCAGATCGGGCCAACCACGTCGGCCGTGACGGTCTCGGCACACTCGACCACGGGCGAGATATGATGAAATGCCTGGTACAGCGCAGGCCGCACCAGATCATTCATGGCGGCGTCCGTCACCACAAATTCCTTGCCTCCCGCGTGCTTCCGATACAACACCTTCGTCAGCAGCACGCCAGCCTCGGCGACCAGGAATCGCCCAGGTTCAAGCAGGAGCGTGGCACCGACCGAGATCACGGCAGCGCGAACCGCCGACGCATAGTCGGCCAGGTCGGCCTCGGGTTCGCCAACTTCGTACGGCACGGCGAGGCCGCCACCCACGTCCATGAACTCGATGGGATGCCCGAGGCGGCGCGCGGTGGCGATGGCCGCCAGCAGATGCGGCAGCGCATCACGCAGCGGATCGGCATTCCGGATCTGTGAGCCCAGATGCATCCCCAGCCCGCGTAGCCGAACATGCGGGAGCGCCTTGATACGTTCAAGGAGCCGCGGCACATCATCTCGCGGGATGCCGAACTTCTGCCCCTTCTCACCAGTCTTGATGTACGCGTGCGGCGTCTCGACCGTGACCTCCGGATTCACCCGCACCGCGATATCCGCCACGACACTACGACCGGCGGCAACAGTGTCGATGGCCACAAGCTCCGCTTCAGACTCGACGTTGATCAGCAACACCTGGTCATCGAGCGCCTGCTCGATTTCGCGTATCGTTTTTCCCACACCACTGAACACGATGTCGCGCCCTGAAAATCCTGCTTCCTGCGCGCGAAACAGCTCTCCGCCCGAAACGATATCCACGCCCGACCCCATCTCCCGCAACAAGCGGAGGATGGTCAGATTCGAGTTCGCCTTCATCGCAAAATGCAGCCGGTGCGGGACACCATCAAACGCAGCATCCAGCGCGCGATAGCGGGCACGGATCATTGACGCACTGTACACGTACGACGGCGTGCCGACCGCCTCGCCGATGGCGATCAATGATACACCGTCCGCGTGCAGCACGCCGTGACGGAGAGGGAAAGCAACAGGGAGCGTAGTCATGACGTGTGTGCGCCTAGTACGAACGCGCCCAAACAACCTCATACTGCGCGGGCTCGCCCGTCACCATACACGTCGTCGGCGCTTCCGGGCTCCGGAACTCGGCATCAGGAATCACTCGAATCGTGGCCTTGGTTTCTTCTTTCACTCGCTGCTCCACCGCGGGATCGCCATTCCATCCGGCGTACACAAAGGCGCCGTCGCCCTCCATGACCTCTTTGAACCGATCGTAGGAGATCCGCTCACGGATGGTGTTGGCTTCAACGCGCGCACGCGCGGCGGCCAGCATGTCGGCTTGAATCTGATCGAGTACCACGGGGAGCTCGGTACGCAGCGTATCAAAGTTGATGGGACGCTTCTCGCGCGTGTCGCGGCGCGCGAGCATGCCGGAATTCGACGCAAGGTCGCGCGGTCCGATTTCCATACGTAACGGAATGCCGCGCAGCTCCCAGTGGTAGTACTTCGCACCCGGCTTGATGCCGACACGATCGTCGACATGCACACGAATGCGCTCGTGATCGGGCCGGGTGAAACTTCCCAACTCTTCCGCGATCCGCTTCGCGGCACCGATCGTGGCGTCGCGCTCCTCATCAGTCTTCCAGATCGGCACGATCACCATCTGGATCGGCGTCAGTCTGGGCGGCAGGCGCAGACCCGCATCATCGCCATGCGTCATCACAAGACCACCGACCAGACGCGTGGACACGCCCCAGCTTGTATTCCAGGCGAAAGCCTGCTCCCCCTGCTCGTTCTGGAAGCTCAGGTCGAAGGCTTTGGCAAAGTTCTGGCCGAGATTGTGCGAGGTACCGGCCTGCAGCGCCTTGTTGTCCTGCATCATCGCTTCGCACGAGTACGTACGGAGCGCTCCGGCAAACTTTTCAGAGTCGGTCTTCAGGCCGGTAATCACGGGCATCGCCATGTACCCTTCCATGAACGTGCGGTACACGCCCAGCATCCGGCGGGTCTCCGCTTCGGCCTCGTCGTGCGTGGCGTGGGCGGTGTGCCCTTCCTGCCAGAGAAACTCCATGGTGCGCAAGAAAAGGCGCGTGCGCATCTCCCATCGGACCACGTTGGCCCACTGGTTGTACAGCAGCGGCAGATCGCGATAGCTCTGCACCCACTTCGCAAACATCGAGTAGACGATGGTCTCCGACGTGGGACGCACCACGAGACGTTCCTCGAGGACTTTACCGCCACCCATCGTGACCACGGCACATTCCGGCGCGAAACCCTCAACATGTTCGGCCTCCTTCGAGAGGAAGCTCTCCGGGATGAACAGCGGGAAGTACGCGTTCACGTGGCCGGTGGCCTTGAACATGTCATCGAGTGCCCGTTGCATGCGCTCCCAGATGCCGTAGCCATGCGGACGGATTACCATACAACCGCGGACCGGCGAGTAGTCCGCCAGCTCCGAACGCAGCACCAACTCGTTGTACCAGTCGCTGAAATCCGCAGCGCGCGAGGTCAGCTTCTTATCGTCACTCATGGCGTAATTCCGGTCGACGAAGATGCCCAGACGGTGAGGGCATCGAGAGTGGAGAACACCAGATCATCCTGGCCCGCGCGGCGAACACGCCACGCCGACGATGAAGCAATGGCCTCGGTGGACGAACGTTCCAGCATCACAAACGCGGCCGCACCGGCCTTGCGCCCTGATTCAAACTGCCGATCCAACTTCTGCGGGCGCAGCGCGTACTCGGCAACGCAACCCGCCGCGCGCAGGGCGGTCGCCGTCTCGAGCATCAGCGTCGGGAAGGCCTCATCCTGCGGTGATTGGGCGACCCAGAAGTCGACCGTGAACACCAAGTCGGGCAGCAAGCCACGGGCCGCGAGCAACTCACCCAGCACGACGTCACCCATGCCAAAGCCGAGCGCCGGGAGATCGCTCCCGCCGAGTGAGGCCAACAAATTGTCGTAGCGCCCTCCGCCGCAGATCGCGCGGAATTCCCCAACCGCATCGAAGAGCTCAAAGACAATCCCGGTGTAGTAGGCCAGGCCGCGCACGATCGTCAGGTCGAACGTGATCCAGTCCGCGATGCCAAGCGCCTCGGCATGAGCGAGATATTGCGCAAAGCGCTCCATGTGCGGCCTCACGGTGTCTGCCAGCCCGTATTGCCGCTGCAGCGTATCGAAGTCGAGCGCATCAAAGCCAAGCACGATCGCGACGGTTGTTTCATCGAGCCCAGCCGCGGCCAGTTTCTCCGCCGATACATCGCGCGGTTGCCGCTCGAGCTTGTCGAGCACCGCATACACCTTCGCCCACTGCGCCTCGTCGATGGCGAGATGCGCAAGCAACCCGTTTAGCAGCCGGCGATCACTCACCCGAGCCCGCACATCACGTGGGGTGAAGCCGAAGGCACGCATTATCTCCACTGCCACGGACAGCAGTTCGGCGTCGGCCAAGACATCGGCTTCACCCACCATGTCGACGTTCAGCTGGAAATGCTCGCGCAACCGGCCTTTCTGCATCCGCTCATAGCGGAACAGCTGCGGGATGGAGAACCAACGCACCGGCTTGCGGAGTGATTGCGCTTTCGTGCCCACCATCCGGGCAAACGTCGGCGTCATCTCCGGCCGCATCGCGACCGCGCGACCGCCTCGATCGACAAAGGTGAAGAGCTGATCGACGATCTCCTCACCGCTCTTCTGCGTATACAGCTCTAACGGCTCGAGCGGTGGCCCGTCATACTCCTGAAACGCATAGCGCCGCACAACGCGGCGCCAGGTATCGAAGATGTGCGCTCGAACGGCAAACTGTTCAGGAAAGAAGTCGCGGAATCCAGGGAGGAGCTTTGGTGGCATCCTCTAAGTTACCGAGCCAGCGGATCGACCTGCAACCGGTCCATGGCATCCCCGACCGTGTGGAACGATCCGGTCACCAGTACGGTCCCCGCGCCGTCGGACGCGCGATGGAGCGCCGTGTCGAAATCCTCAGCCACCACGATGGGCAGTTCCTGCGCGGTCGCCCATGCGACGACCTCCGCAAGCGGCCAGACGCGGTTGGCAGGTGCCGTTGGTGCGTTCGTCAGCACGATGCGGCTGGCCACACTGGAGAGCGCGTGCAGGATCCCGCGCCAATCTTTGTCGCGCAACACGCAGACCAGCGCGTGCACCGGCACGGGGAGCCCCACTGCACGGACATTCGCCGCGACCGTCGCAGCACCGTCCGCATTGTGCGCCACATCGAACAACCAGGGCCCTGCCCCATGAAAGCGCCCGGGAAGGCGCACAGCACCGAGCAATGCGGTGGCGTTCTGCTCAATCTGCCGCCAGAGAGGCCCGGCCTCGCGCAACATCGCCAGCGCCACCGACGCATTGTGGGCCTGAAAGGCACCCACCAGCGGCGTCATCAGCGTGCGGGTTCTCTCCGGCGTCGTCAGGCGGAAGCTCGTCCCCTTAGCGGTGACGACCACCTCATCCACCTGCCAGTCACGTCCCGTGACGAGCACGGGACGGGCGTGCGCCCGCTCGGCCTGCGCAAAGAGCACGTCGCGGATTTCCGGGCGCGTCTCGCCAATGATCGCGGGCACGCTCCGCTTGAAGATCCCCGCCTTCTCGCCGGCAATCGCGGCCAGCGTGTCGCCAAGATACTCCTGATGGTCGAAGCCAATTTGTGTCACGGCCGCTGCCACGGGGAGCACGATGTTCGTCGCATCCAAACGACCTCCCAACCCCACTTCGATGATGGCCACGTCGACATGCTCACTGGCGAAGTGCGCCAACGCCATCGCCGTGGTCGCCTCAAAGAACGTGGCCCCGAGTCGCGTGAGTTCGGGTTCCCACTCCGTCAGCCACGTTGTGATGGCGGCAGGAACCATCGGCACGCCATTCACCACCACGCGCTCTGAGAAATCCACGAGGTGCGGCGAGGTATATCGACCAACGCGCAACCCCGCGCCTCGCAGCATCGCGTCGAGCGTCGCCACCGTGCTGCCCTTCCCGTTGGTGCCGGCGACGTGAAACACGGGGTACTGGCGGTGCGGATCGCCGAGTAATGCCAACAGCTCGGTCACCCGCTCGAGCCCCAAGCGCCACGCGCCGCCTGTCCGGGCGAACAGGCGGCGCAGTGCGTCGTGATACGCCGCCGATGCGGCGGACACCGCGCGCACGCCACGCGGCGCCAAGGGGTAGTGCGTCAGCTTTCCTGCGCGTGTCCCGCTGCCGCGGGACGCCCCGTCATATGTCGCAGCAGGCGGCTCAGCGTCGTGCGCAACTCCTTGCGGTGCACGACGCGATCCACCATGCCCTTCTCAAGCAGGAACTCCGCCGTTTGGAATCCTTCGGGGAGATCCTGGCCGAGCGTTTGCTTGATCACGCGCGGTCCGGCGAAGCCGATGACCGCACCCGGTTCGGCGAGAATCGCGTCGCCCAACATCGCGTAGCTGGCGCTGACACCACCAGTGGTAGGATTCGTGAGCACGGAGATGTAGGGAATCCCACGTTCCGCCAATTGGGAGAGGACGGCGGCCGCCTTGGCCATCTGCATGAGCGACAGGATCCCCTCCTGCATCCGCGCTCCGCCCGAGGCGGAAATAATCACCAGCGGATGTTTCTTCTCGAGCGATCGTTGACCGAGACGAGCGATCTTTTCACCGACCACAGAGCCCATCGAGCCTCCCATGAACGCGAAGTCCATGATGCCGATGCCCACCGGCAGCCCCTCCAGTTGCCCGGTGACCGTCAGGATAGCATCGGTGTCGCCCGCATTGGCGAGCGAGCGCTTGAGGCGCGCCGGGTAGTCGGGAAACCCGAGCGGATCGACCGAGCGCAATTCACCACCAATCTCACCCAGCGTGCCCTCGTCAAGAAGGAGCGCCGCGTAGTCCCACGCGCGCATCCGACGATGGAAGTCGCACGCCGGACAGACATTCGAGTTCCGCAGGAACTTGTCGCGAATGTCGGTATGGTCGCACGCCTCGCACTTCTCCCACGTGTCCCGTGGGATCTCAAGCCGCTCACGTCGCGGCTGCCGTAACTTTGTCTCCTTCCGGAACCATGCCATAGATACGAAAGATTGAGGCGAAGCGCGCGCAAGGCTAGTCCCTGCGAACTGACCAGTTCGGCTGCCTGCCTGCGACCGACAACGACCGATTTCTCACCGCCAGCTACAATCCGATCGCATCCGCCTGTCCGCGACCCTCGGCGGATATGCGGAGCAACACGGCCACCGCCAGCCAACTCGAGAGCAGAAACGACCCGCCGTAGCTGAAAAACGGCAGTGGAATTCCTGTCACCGGCATCAGACTCAGTGTCATGCCAATGTTCACCACCACGTGCACGAACCAGGCCGCGACGAAGCCGGAGGCCACCAGACTGGGGAAGGCGTCACTCGCCCGAGTGGAGACCCGAATGGCGCGCAGGAACAGCGCCAGAAAGAGGGCCAGTGCGCAGCTCACCCCGAGGAACCCGAGTTCTTCGCCGACCACGGAAAAGATGAAGTCCGTGTGCTGCTCGGGGACAAACCGGAGGCGCTTTTGTGGACCGAGCGTGAAGCCCTGCCCAAACAATCCACCGGAACCGATCGCCACTTTGCTCTGTGTCACGTGATAACCCGCGCGGAGCGGATCGATGGTCGGGTCGAGGAACACCAGCAGTCGCTGCCGTTGGTACGGTTTGAGCGTATCCCACAGGATCGGTGCGACCACACCCATGACCACGTTGGCTACCACAAGCACGACACCTTCGGGCAGGTACGGTCGGTACCAGAGCACGAGCGCCACGAGAATCAGAAACCACGCGCCCCAGATGCCAGTACTGAACGCCAGGATCAGGCTGATGCCCGGACTGGCCAGCATGAGCAGCAGCTGCCACGACACGCCGGCCCAGAAGAGCATCATGAAACAGATGCCGATGAACACCATCCCGGTGCCAAGATCGGGCTGCAACATGACCAGCACCCACGGAAGCGCCACGACGACCAGCGGACGCCACAAGTCGAGGAGTGATCGCACCTGCTCGCGCTGCGCCGCCAGCACGCGGGCGAGCATGAGCGTCGTCGCCACCTTGGCAAGTTCAGCCGGTTGTCCGAGGCGAACGCCGCCAATGGTCAACCACCCTTTCACACTCGCGGCCGTTCCGGCACCCGATCCGAAAAACAGCACCACCAGCAGGAGCGTACAGCTGAATGCGTACAGCGGCCAGGCGCTCCATTCGATGAGCCGCACAGAGCCTCGCGTAACGGTCCATGCAGCCACCAGCGAGACGGCGAACCACCCCAGCTGCCGTTTCCACGCAGCGGCCGTGCCAGCCGACGGCACATCGGTCTGACCTGCGGAATACACCATCGCGATCCCGAACACCGTCAGCAGGAGCGCGATGATCAACAACGGATAGTCGATACCCCGACGACGCAGCATGTCCATCGTACTCAGCTCAGTCGTTGGTAATGGCGGTCATCGTGAGCGGTGTCTTCAAATACCGCTCCATCAGCTTCGTGGCGATCTTTGCGGCCGCAGATCCGTGGAGTCCTTCCTCGATGATGATGGCGAGAACGATTTTCGGATCCGATGCCGGAGCGTACCCGACAAACCAGGCGAAGTCCTGTAGCGGCGGCACCTGCGCGGTGCCTGTCTTCCCAGCAATCGTGAGCCCCTGAATCTGGGCTCCGGCGGCTGTTCCGCGAGAGACAACATCGGCCAGGGCGCGCTGCACACCCGCGAGCTGATCGGCGGTCAGGTGAAGAATCTGCGTCCGCTCAGCCTCGCGGGCCACGATCTGCGGCGTGGCCGCGCGCCCATCGGTCGCCAACGCGGTGTAAAAACGCGCCATGTTGAGCGGCGTCTGCGCGTTGTTGGCCTGTCCGATTGACAGACTCAACACGACCGATCGATTCCAGCCGCGCGGGCCGTACTTTTTGTCGAAGTACTTCGTATCCTCAGGCCAGATCGACTCTTTCTCGTTGGGCAAGTCGATCCCCGTTTTTTCACCAAAGCCGAGGGCCACGCCACCGGCCAGCAGATTGCTGAGTCCGATTTTGAGTCCAAGTTGGTAGAAGTACACGTCGCACGATTTCGCAATCGCCTGCGCCAGCGTGACGTCGCCATGACCACGCTTATCCCAGCATTTGAAATAGCGCCCATACATGTACCCGCCAGTGCAGGGCCTTTCCATGTGGGTATCCATCGTAACCAGCCCCCGCTGCAACCCGATGACGGCAGTCGCCAGCTTCCACGTGGAGGCCGGCGGATACATGCCCTGCATGGCGCGATTGACCAACGGCGTATGTGGGTCCGTGAGCAGTTGCTCGTAAATCGTGGAGGAGATACCGCCGACCCATTCGTTGATGTCGTAGCTGGGCGCACTATACAACGCCAGCACGCCACCGGTGGACGGATCGAGCGCTACCACGGCCCCGCGGAGCGAGTCGCCGAAATAGGAATGCGCGTAGCGCTGCAGGTCGAGATCGATATTGGTGCGCAGCGGTGTCGGCGCCTCGGGCTGTATCTCCTCACGGACGCCGGCGTCTCGTACCACGCGATTGCGCGCATCGACCTCTACGAATCGTAACCCTTCCCGGGCCCTGAGCGCCGTCTCGAACTGGAGTTCCAGGCCGGCTTTCCCGATCTGCTGGCCGGCTTTGTAGCCCTCGGGTTTCAGTCGCGCGAGTTCCGGTTCGGAGATTTCACCCGTGTAGCCGACCAACGCCGCCATCGCTGCCCCGTCTGGATAGTATCGCTTCGGCGAGCTTTGGATAATCAGGTCGGGGAATTCTACCCGACGCTCTTCGAGTATTGACACCACCTCAAACGTCGCGTTGGTGAAGATCACCGCAGGCCGTGTCGGCGCTTGCCGGAATCGGCGGATCGCTGCGCGCTGTTGCGTCTGATCAATCGGCACGATCCCCGACAGCGTGCGCAGCGCCGCCTTGAGCGAGTCTTCGGTGGGACTCAGCAGCGAAACGGCATAGCCTGGCAAATTCTCCGCGATCACCTCGCCGCGCCGGTCGTAGATCGTTCCGCGCGCACCGGGCAGCGGCACCTCGCGCAACCGGGTGTTCTCCGATTGCACCACGTAGGCATCATGCTGCACGACCTGCGCACGGAAGAACGCTGCGCCCAGCGCCCCGATGGACACCACCAGCACCAGACGCGCCACCCGCGCCCGTCGCAGGAGCGCATTCGGATGGAAACTCATACGGGATACCGTCTGGGGGCAGGCATGCAGGCGACCTCCGGGGGGGTGCTCAGCGGGTTGCCGGTCGGTACAGGGAACGGAACATGGTGAGCAGCACCACGGCAAGTACGCCGGCCAGCAGGGCCGCGAGCGGCGACCAGATCAGCAGGTGGGCAAGCAACCCAGGGGTCTGGAAACGTCCGGACACGCCCGCGAGCGCGAGGTCGAACAACCACTTGCCGGCGAACACGAAGAGGCCCGTGACGAAAACGTTCTCGGAAAAGAACGCAGCCTTGAGCCACGAGGCGGCGAACGCCAGCGCCGTGCACACGACGGCGGCCGCGCCAAAGTGCATCGGTGCTAGCGCATCGAGGAGCAATCCCGAGGCAAAGCCGATCACTGCCGCGACTCCGGGCCGTACGCGAACCGAGGCGAAGAGCACGGCGATCAGTAGAAAATCCGGTGTCACCGGGCCACTGAGTAACGGTCCAATCGCAAAATGTGCCACGAGCAGCAGCGCAAAACCGAGCCACGCACGCAGCAGACTCGCCCCGTCGGAGGGACTTGATGGACGCGACATTAGCGTTCATCCCCAGGCACCCTGCTGGTGCGCAGCACGCTGTCGCGCCGCACCGTATCGCGCCGCACCGTGTCACGCGGCATACTGTCCCGGCGGGGAAACCCGGGCATCAGCCGCAGCAACGAATCCAGCCGCAGACTGTCAATCCCCACCGAATCGAGTGCCGCTCGCCGCGCGGCGAGTTCGTCGAACGCCGCAGCGCGCGCGATCGAGTCACCTGATGCCGCCACGGCGCGCGCCGCGCTGTCCGTGGACGCGATGGTGGTCCAGACGCCATTCAGATCGCGCGGTGTGCCCGGTGACAGCAGCACGAGCACCGGCCCGATGGCGGAAGGCAGCACTGCCGGTTTCACCAGGTAGGTGCGTGCCCACTTCTCCGGCGTCGATAGTTCGGCCATCACGGTGCCAATCACAATGCCCCGTGGATACGTCGCTCCCAACCCCGAGCTGACGATCACGGCACCGGTATCGAGCTTGGCGCGAAACCGGACGCCACGCAACTCGAGCAGCCATCGCTCCGCCCCGCGACCAAGATGCGGCTGAACAATGCCGAATGCCGTGCCATCCTCACTCATCGCGCTCACGCGAAAGTCAGGATGGGCCCACGTGATCGCGTGACTGCGAGCGACATCGACCTGTTCGATCATGCCGACGAGACCGGCGCCGGTGACCACGGGGAAAAAGCGCTGCACCCCGCTTCGACTGCCCGCGTTGAGCGTGAGCGTAAAATTCTCGTCAAACGCGCCCGAGGGAACAACGTCCGCCGGAACAAAGCCCGACTCAAGACGCGCCGACAGCCCGAGGAGCTGGCGAAGCGTCGCGTTTTCATCCGCGACACCTTGCACCGCGAGGAGCCGCGCTGCCACCTGTCCGCTCGCACGCAGCGTTTCAGGGCGTGTATCCACCGCCGCACGCACAGCAGCGGCACGCGATTGCAACGCCGCGACGGGAGCGAACACGGTGGTACGTAAGGAAGCCGCCACCCGATCACGCGAGCTCCGAGGCATGATCAACCCAAAGAGCGACAGCACCACGCAAACGAGCGCGATCCCGTTGTCGAGACGGCCGTCGCTTCGCGCAGTGCGAGACACGTCGACCTCAGGTCGTCAGAACCGACCAGTACTTCTCCTCGTCATCGAGGATCTTACCCGTCCCGCGCACCACACAGGTGAGCGGATCGTCGTCCACGTGAATCGGCAGCCCTGTCTCCTGACTCAGCAACACATCGAGCCCGCGGATCAGCGCGCCACCGCCCGTCATGACAATGCCGCGATCGACAATGTCTGACGCGAGCTCGGGCGGCGTGATCTCGAGGGCGCGACGCACGGCATCCACGATCTGCTGGATCGGCTCCTGTACGGCCTCGCGGATTTCACTCGAGTGCACACGGACCGTCTTCGGAATGCCCGACACGAGATCGCGGCCCTTTACTTCCATCTCGCGCTCGTCTCCTACGGGATACGCTGAGCCGATCTGAATCTTGATCTGCTCCGCCGTCGGTTCACCGATCAGCAGATTGTAGTTCTTGCGCATGAACTGCACGATGCTGATATCCAGCTCGTCACCGCCCGTGCGAATGGAGGTGTCACTCACGATGCCCGACAACGCAATCACCGCGATTTCCGTGGTGCCCCCGCCGATATCGATGACCATGTTCCCTGTGGGCGACTCGACGGGCAGACCGACACCGATGGCCGCTGCCATGGGTTCGGTCACCATGAACACTTCCTTCGCACCGGCGCCAAGCGCGGAATCGCGCACCGCGCGCTTCTCCACTTCCGTGATGCCCGACGGGACACACACAATCACGCGCGGCTTCACTTTGAAGACGTGTTTGTCGATCACCAACGTGAGAAAATAGCGCAGCATCTTTTCGGTGACGTCGAAGTCGGCGATCACGCCGTCCTTCATCGGACGGACCGCCATGATGCCGTCGGGCGTCCGCCCGAGCATACGCTTTGCTTCCAGGCCGACGCCCTTGATCTTCTTCGTCTCCCGATCCAACGCCACCACCGAGGGTTCGTTGAGCACGATCCCCTCACCCTTCACGTAGATCAGGGTGTTGGCGGTGCCAAGATCGACCGCGATGGCGTTCGCGGGGAAGAACGAGTGCGCCTTCTTGAAGGGCCAGAACATCCAGTAAGTACTCGCGGGCGCGTTGCGCCCAATAAAAGTGACCAGCGTGCAGTCGATGCGTTAAGGTATCGGACCACGCAAGTGCGGACAAGCTGTTGTGAGAGCGTGACCTAGCGCACGTTGCTGCACCGCGCACGAAAAGCAGAGGGGGCCACTGAGCGTACCGCCCGATGGCCCCAGTGCGGACACAAGTGCGGTCAGCGAACGAAGGTCGCGGGCTCGGTGAACGCCATGTCGAACGCATCCGCGACACCCTGATAGGTCACTTGGCCGGCCGACATGTTCAGCCCCTTGAGCAGCGCACCGTTGGCCGCCAACGCCTGACGCCAGCCTTTGTTCGCCAACTGTAGCGTGTATGGCAGCGTCGCGTTCGTGAGCGCCAGCGTCGAAGTCCGTGGGACCGCCCCAGGCATATTCGCTACCCCGTAATGAATGATTCCATCCACGACGTAGGTGGGATCTTCGTGCGTCGTGGGCCTGATCGTTTCCACGCAGCCACCCTGATCGACCGCCACGTCGACAATCACCGCGCCAGGGCGCATCTTCGAGAGATCGGCACGCCGCACCAGCTTCGGCGCCTTGGCGCCCGGGATCAACACGCCACCGATGACCAGATCACAGGTACTGATCTGCTCCAGAATATTGTGTCGGTTGGAGTGAATCAGCTGCACATTGGCCGGCATCACGTCGGACAGATACCGCAAACGCTCCAGCGACAGGTCGAGGACTACCACCTTCGCCCCCAGTCCCGCTGCCATCTTCGCCGCGTTCACTCCCACGATTCCGCCACCGAGGATCACGACCTTGGCCGGCGCCACACCCGGCACCCCGCCCAACAACACGCCACGTCCCCCGTACAGCTTCTCCAGATACTTCGCCCCCTCCTGCACCGCCATTCGCCCGGCCACTTCGGACATCGGGATGAGCAGTGGCAGGTCGCGGTTCGGAAGCTCGACCGTCTCGTACGCGATGCACGTGGCCTTGCTGGCCAAGTGCGCGTTGGTCAGCGCTTCATCCGCCGCGAAATGGAAGTACGTAAAGAGCGTCAGATCTTCCCGCAGGTACTGCCACTCCGTTGCAATCGGCTCCTTCACTTTCAGCAGCAGCTCAGCCCGTCCCCACGCCGTGGCCGCATCCGGCACGATGTCGGCGCCCACTGCGCGATAGGCGTCATCCTCAAATCCGCTGCCGATCCCGGCCCCGGTCTCCACCAGCACCTGATGACCCGTCGCCGTCAGCGCTTCCGCGCCTGCCGGGACGAGTGCTACACGGTTCTCGTTGGTTTTGATCTCCTTCGGCACACCGATGCGCATAACCTGAAAATCCGGGAAAAATGTAGACGTCAGCGGACGGCTTTGGGGCCGAGGCTCACGAGAATCTGTCGATCAGGATGAAAGAAGTCGTGCGCCACCTCGCGCACGGTATCTCCGTCGATCGCATCCACCAACGAGGAGAGTTCCTCAATGGAGCGAAACGGCTCGCTGTACAGGGCGGTGGTCGCGGCGCGATACATACGCGACGACACCCCTTCCATGGACATCACCAGCTGGCCGCGCAGCTGCCGCTTACCAGCCACCATCTCCGCCTCACCAAGGCCATTCTGCGCTACGTCCGCCAGCACCTCGCGCACGGCATCCAGCGCATCCTGCGCCGTCTCCGGCGCACTGGCGAGGTATACGCCGTGAGCACCGGCGTCTGCATACGAACTGCTGAACGTATGCACGCTGTACGCGAGTCCGAGCTCCTCACGCACGCGCTGAAACAACCGGGAGCTCATGCCGCCACCGAGCAGCATATCGAGTAGCGCAAACGCGTACCGGCGCGGATCACTATGCGCGATGCCTTGCCCGCCAAACACGATATGTGTTTGCCCGATGTCCTTACGCGACACGTGCTCGGCATGCGGACCTGCCGCTTCCACGGGGTCCACGGCAAACGGCGTCATGTCTCCGCACACCCGTGAGAGCCACCCCGCACGATCGAGGACGTCTAACAGTTGATCGTGATTCACACGTCCCGACGCTGCGACCACGAGGCGCCCGGGATGGTAGGCGCGCTCGTGCAATTCGCGCAGATGCGCCGCCGTGAGCGCCTTCACCGTGTCGCGTGTACCGAGTATCGCGAAGCCGTGAGGATGATCCCCCCAGATCGCCCGGTTGTGCACATCGAAAATAATATCGTCGGGTGTATCCTCGACCATACTGATCTCCTCGAGAATCACCTTGCGCTCGAGCGCGAGATCCTCGTTGCGCAGGAGCGGCTCAAAGATCAGCTCGCCAATGACTGACGCAGCCTCGGGCAGGTGTTCGTCGAGGACGCGCGCCTGATACGACGTGTGTTCCCGCTCGGTATACGCATCGAGCGAGCCACCCAACGTTTCGAGCGATAGCGCGATGTCCTGCGCACTGCGCGTGCGGGTGCCCTTGAACACCATGTGTTCCAACAGATGCGACACACCCATCTCTTCCGGGCGTTCATGGAGCGTTGCCGCCCGGACCCAGGCCCCGAAAGCAACTGACCGTGCTCCCGGAACTGCTTCCGAGAGCACGGTCAGGCCATTGGGCAGGTCCGTGCGGTGCAACGCGGGCGCTGTCGCGCCTGAAGCGTCAGCGCCGATCGCGACCACCACCACCACCACTGCTGCGTCCACCACGTCCACCACGATCGCCACCATCATCACGACGCGGCGGACGCTCACTCGGCGTCTCTTCCGGCATACCTTCCGGACGCGGCAACAGTGCCTTCATGGACAGCCGGAGGCGTCCGCGCTCGTCACGATCCACGAGCTTCACGGTCACGCGGTCGCCCTTCTTGACGACGTCTTCCGGCTTCTCCACGCGCTCGTGCTTCATCTCGGAGACATGCAGGAGCGCTTCGGTTCCGGGCATGATTTCGACGAACGCGCCGAACGCCGTCACCGTCTTCACCGTGCCTTCATATGTCTCGCCCACGATAGCTTCGGCCGTCATGGCCTGCACCATCTGCCGCGCGCGCTCCATCGATTCAGCACCGACTGCGGCGATCGTCACCGTGCCGTCGTCATCCACGGAGAGCTCAGCACCCGTCTCTTCCTGGATGCCACGGATGTTCTTGCCCTTCGGTCCGATCAGTTCACCGATCTTGTCCACCGGGATCTGCACCGTGACAATGCGCGGTGCGTAGGCCGACAGGTCACCACGCGGCGCGGCGAGGGCCTTGTCCATCTCACCGAGAATATGGAGCCGGCCTTCCTTCGCCTGCGCGAGGGCCTGCTCCATGATCTTGATGTCGAGGCCTTCGACCTTGATGTCCATCTGGATGGACGTGATGCCGTCTTTGGTGCCGGCCACCTTGAAGTCCATGTCGCCGAGATGATCTTCAGTGCCGAGGATGTCGGTGAGGATGGCGTACTTGTCGCCTTCTTTGATCAGCCCCATTGCGACGCCGGCTACGGCCGCCTTCATGGGCACGCCGGCATCGAAGAGCGCTAGTGAACCGCCGCAGACCGACGCCATGGAGGAGGAACCGTTGGACTCCAGCACTTCCGACACGATGCGAATGGTGTACGGAAAGTCCGCGAAGTCAGGGAGCACGCCCTGCAGCGCGCGCTCGGCCAGATTACCGTGTCCAATTTCGCGACGGCTGGTGCCACGCATCGGACGGACTTCGCCGGTGGAGAAGGGCGGGAAGTTGTAATGCAGCATGAACGAGCGCGTGGTCTCACCCGGCTCATTGATGGTGTCGAGACGCTGGGCGTCCTTTGCCGTTCCGAGCGTGGCCGCAACCAGCGCCTGCGTCTGCCCGCGCGTGAAGAGCGCCGAACCATGAGCACGCGGCAGGATCGGCAGATCGATGGAAATGCCACGCACATCGGCAGGTTTCCGGCCATCGACGCGCAATCCGGTGTCAAGCACCTGCGCCCGCAGCTCGTTGTATTCAATGTCACCGAGCACCGCGTTCACGTCCTTGCCGTGATCGGGGAACTCCACGGCGAGCGTTTCCGCTGCGGCACGCTTGGCCGCTTCGATCGCTTCGATGCGCGTATGCTTGTCGGCCTGATTGAGCGCCACGCGAATGGGCCCGGACGCGACCGCTTTCGTACGTTCGACGACGACGTCCGCCGGCTCCGACTTCTTCCACGTCATCTTCGGCTGCTGCACCTTGGCGAGCAGCTCGTTCTGCATCTCGATCAGTTCGCGAATGCCATCATGCGACAGCTTGAGTGATTCGAGCACATCGGCCTCGGATACTTCGAGCGCGCCGCCTTCCACCATGACGATGGAATCCTTCGAGCCCGCCACAACCAACTCCAGGTCGGAGAAGGCGAGCTGCTGGAAGGTGGGATTGAGCACCCAGTGCCCCTGCACGCGTCCCACGCGCACACCACCGATCGGACCCATAAACGGGATCTTCGAGGCGTTCAGGGCGAACGACGTCGCGAGCAGTGCCAGCACGTCGGCGTCGTTCTCTTGATCAGCGGAGATGACGTAGACGAACACCTGCACTTCGTTCTTGAAGCCTTCGGGGAAGAGCGGCCGGATCGAGCGATCGATGATGCGGCACGCCAGGATCTCATGATCATGGGGACGCCCCTCACGCTTGATAAATCCACCCGGAATCTTGCCGGCGGCGTAGGCCTTTTCCTTGTATTCCACCGTCAGCGGGAAGAACGGCAACGGACTCTGGTTGTCGCTGACCGTCACGGCCGCGAGGACCATGGTCTCGCCGAACTGGACCACTGCGGAGCCGGCCGCCTGCTTCGCCATACGTCCGGTCTCGATGACCAGGGGGCGACCAGCGAACGTCCGCTCGATTCGATGCATCATCAGCTAAATAACCTCATGGGAACGAAAATCGCGCGGGAGGCTGACTTGCCCCCGCGCGACCAACGTAGCGTGATCCGATTTAATATCGGAGACCAAGGTCCTGCACGAGCGTGCGATATTCCTGCACGTCCGTACGCTTCAAGTAATCAAGCAGTCGGCGACGCTTGCCAACCATCTTGAGTAGCCCACGACGACCATGATGGTCTTTCGCATGCGTACGAAAATGTCCCGTGAGGTAATTGATCCGCTCCGTAAGAAGCGCAATCTGTACCCGGGTCGATCCGGTGTCCCCTTCGTGGGCCCGGTACTTGTCGATCGTGAGTGCCTTATCGAACGCCATCGTCTTAATATTCTCAGCGCGTGTCGTGCGCAGCCTTTTATGCGCGCAATTGCAGGAAGCACGGTAGCTTATACCACTCCGACCCGTCTGTAAAGGACCAATACCGTGCCCGACCGCTATTTGGGGCAAAACATCGGCAAATACCGCGTCGTCCGCCTCCTCGGAGTCGGCGCGTTTTCGTGGGTCTACGAGGCGGTCGACCGGGATCTCGAAATTGCCGTGGCGCTCAAGATCCTCCGGCCGGAATTTGCTGGTGCTGCCGATGCCGAAGAGCGATTCCGTCGAGAAGCCACGCTCGCAGCGCGACTCCGGCATCGGCATATCGTCACCGTCCGGGATGTCGGCCGGAGTGACGGCGCAGTATTTGTGGCCATGGACCTGCTCCCGCTGTCGCTCGGTCGCCGTCTCGCCGTCACGGCGCACTTACCGGAGACCGAGTGTATCCGGCTCGGCCTCCACATTGCGGCGGCGCTCGCCATGGCGCACGCGGGGGGCGTGATCCATCGGGATATCAAGCCCGACAACATCCTCCTCACCCCAGAGGGCGATGCCGTCGTCGCGGACTTCGGGCTCGCGCAGGCGGTGGCCGGAGACCGCGCCGCCGATCGATCGCAGCGGGTGCTCGGTACGCCGCACTACTTCAGCCCCGAACAGGCGCGCGGCCTGCCGCTCGATGGACGCAGTGATCTCTACTCGCTCGGTGTCACCCTCTTCCGCGCCGCCACCGGGCGTCTGCCCTTCGAGGGCGAGGACTGGTTCGACGTCGCCACGCAGCACGTCGAGAGCGCCCCACCATCCCCGCGCACCCTCGTACCCGAGCTGTCGCCGGATTTTGAGGCGCTGATCTTGCGCCTGCTCGCGAAGGATCCCGAGGCGCGGTTCGCTACCGCCCTGCAAGCGGCCGATGCATTGGCCGCGCTGCCAGCGGCGCCCGTGGGCGCCGCCAACGGCGCCACGCCGCACTTGGGCGCGCTGACCGTCGAGGCGTTCCCACCGATCCGGCTGCGCACCCAGCGACGACGGCGACTGGCCCTCGCGCTCGGCGCCGCCGCCGCCACCGTTGTGGTGTGGGTGACCACGGCGCGCCTTCGCACCAACGCGGACGCCGCGAACGACGGGGTGAGCCTGACCGCGCCCAGCGACATGCTGGCGGCAACGCCAAGCGACAGCGCGCTTCGATCTGATCTACGGCTCCCTCTGCGGTCCGCAGCCGAATCGCTCGCTGCGCTCCTGCGCCCCGACAACGCCACGCTCCCTCCCGACACCCTGCCAGTGCGCGTTCCGGTCCTGACGCGCCCCCCAACGCGCAGGACGGCCCTCCTGGAACTCACCGCCCCGGACTCGGCGCAACTCTACGTGGACAATCAACTGGTGGGGCGTGGCCGCTGGAGCGGTGAGCGGCCGGCGGCGGCGCGGACCGTGCTCCGTGCCGTGCTCGACGATGCGCCACTTTCCTGCGATGCCGCCGCCCGCGATTCGATCGTCCGGCTCGCCGCCGGCGACCAGCTCGCCATTCACCTCGTGGTGCGACCCTGTATCGAGCTGCGCTACACCATCGGTCCCCGTGATGCGCGATTCGCGCTGCGGCCCATCGACGGCGGACCGACGATCGAGGTGCGCGCCGACAGTGCGCAATCCCTGTCCGTGCCGGCCGGCCGCTATGCGGTCCGCGCCTCCGCCAATCGCTGCTACACATTCGTCGACACCATCACCGTGGCCCGTCAACCCGAGGGCGCACCAATGACCGGCCGGATCCGGCTCGACTGCAACTGACCCGCGGCCGCCTGAGCCGCGAAACGACAGGCTAGCGAGACAGCAGCGCGCCGGCGGCAAGGCCGGACAGCAGCGAGGTCCACACACTACGCGAGCGCCACCACGGCGTTGCCGGTTTCGGTAGCAGTAAAAAATGCTCGGTGGTCACCCGCGTCACCTGCGACGCGATCAGCAGGCGCGCTGAGGTGGAATCGCGGGATAGCACCGTCAAGCGGGCGACCAGTGCGTCGCGACGTTGGGGATCGACAGCGTACGCCACCAGTCCACGCCGCACCCAGCCTGCCTCTTCCAGCTGAATCACCGCGGTGCTGTCATCGACGAATTCGATTTCGAAGCGCGCGGCGTTTCGCGGAATGCGTGACAGTCCCGACGCTCCGGGGTCCGACACCGGCCCCTGTGCCCGACACGCCGCGAGCAGCAGCGACGCCAGCACACACGCCGACCGCAACGGCGTCATTCGGCGCGGCATTCGGGACGACACACGCAGCGTAATCAGCGGGTAAAGACCGAGCGCAAGTCGTTGAATGTCACCAGCACGATGAGCCCAAGCACCGCCAACACCCCAACACGCGCGAACGCTTCGCGCGTACGGGCGCTGAACGCACTGCCCTTCACCGCTTCAGCAAGAACCAAGAGAATCTGTCCACCATCGAGCACCGGAATCGGCACGAGATTGAGGATGGCGATGTTGAGGCTCAAAAAGGCAATCAACGACCAGAGCGTTTCTGCGCCGCGCTTCGCCGCCGCGACTGACGTCTGGGCAATCTGAATGGGACCGCCCAGATTTTTGGCCGACACTTTCCCCGTAAAGAGCCCGCCGAGTACGGTGACCACATTGGTGGCCATCCCCCACGTGGCGCGACCGCCGAACACCATGGCCGCTCCCACACCCACCGGCTCGCGGATCAAGGAATCTCGCACGTAAATCCCCACCCGTCCCACCGTCCGCAGGCCACCGGTAACGGGATCCGGCACTTCCGCCACCTGCGGCGATACCACCCGAGAGAGGCGTTCGCCTGCTCGCTCAATCTCGAACGTCATGGTGCCACTGGTCGTGGGCGTTACCCGATCGAGCACCTGATCCCATGAACGCACCGGCGCCCCGTTGATGCCGACAATGCGGTCACCGGCCGCGAAGCCCGCAACGGCCGCCGGTGCGCCGACCATGACTGAGTCCACAATCGCCGGCACATACGGGTTGCCGTATCGATAGTAGATACCGCTCGAGACGCCGAGTGTGAGCAGAATATTCATGATCACCCCCGCCGAGAGGATGATCACCCGCGCGCCAACGGACTTGTTCTCCACCCACCTATCGGCCGGAACCGGATTGGGGCCGAACGGCGCCATCGCCGTGGGATCCCACAACGCCGGATCCACATCGGGGGGCGCAGCCGTGTTCGCGTCCATTGTGCCCCGACCGGCGGCGCCCTCAATGCCGGCCATCGAGTCATCTTCTCGCGTGGCCATCCGCACGTAGCCGCCCAACGGAATCAGCGAAACGCGATAGTCAGTTTCACCGAGGCGCACGCCGAACAGTCGTCGACCCCAGCCGAGCGAGAACACCGGGGCGTAAACGCCGGCGATCTTGGCGGCCACGAAATGGCCGAGCTCGTGGACAAAGACTACCAGTCCGAAGACGAGCAACGGCGCGATATACGGTGTGATCTGGTTCATAGGCGCTCAGCTCCCCACGTGGTCGTAAACGTGCTTGCGCGCCGCCGCGTCGGCGTCGAGCAGCGCAGGCAGGCTCTCGCCGCGCGCCATATCCGCGGCCGCTAACGCCGCGCGCACCCGCTCGGCGATACCGCTGAAGGACAATTTCCCCGCCAGGAACTGTTCAACCGCCGCTTCGTTGGCCGCGTTGAACACCGCAGGAGCCGCCCCACCCAAGCGCCCCGCGCCGATCCCCAGTTCCAGCATGGGAAAGGCGTCGGTCCGCACGGGCTCGAACGTGAGTCCACCGGACCCGACCGGATCAAACGATGGTACGCCGCTGTCCGGCACGCGTTCCGGCCACGTGAGGGCATACAGAATGGGAAGTTCCATGGAGGGCACGCCCATTTGCGCCAAGACGCTCCCATCCACGAATTCCACGAACGAATGAATGATGCTCTGGGGATGCACGACCACCTCGATCCGGTCATACGGCACACCGAAGAGATGGTGGGCCTCGATCACCTCGAGCGCCTTGTTCGCAAGCGTGGCACTGTCGATGGTGATCTTGCTCCCCATCTGCCAGGTGGGATGCCGCAGCGCGTCGTCGCGGGTGGCGCCGGCGATCCGGTCGGCCGACCAGGTGCGGAACGGCCCCCCCGACGCCGTGAGAATCAGCCGACGTACTTCGTGTGGTTGTCGCCCCGCGAGGCACTGCAGAATGGCGGAGTGCTCGGAGTCCACCGGAATAAGCGACCCACCATGTTCCTTGGCGGTTCGGGTGACGATCTCGCCCGCCACCACCAGCGTCTCTTTATTCGCCAGCGCCACACGTTTGCCGGCCTTCAACGCCGCCAAGGTGGCCGGGAGACCCGCCGCACCCACGACCGCATTCAAGACAATGGACGCGTCCGGATGGAGCGCCGCCTCGACGAGACACTCGGGACCGGCCCCCCATGTGGAAGGCGCTGATTTATGCGCCTGAACCAACCCGGCGTACGCCGGCTTCCACACGGCAACCTGCGCGGCGAGCGCGTCGACACTGCTGTGTGCGGTCAGCGCGACGGCACGAAAGCGCTCGCCCTGACGCTCGATGACGCGCAGGGCACTCGTGCCGATGGAACCGGTCGATCCAAGGATCGCCACACCCTGCCGCTCGCGTTGTCCGGGAGCGCTCATGACCGTGCGGCCGTGATGGCCGGGATGAGCAGCACGTCGTACAGCAGGTATGAGACTGGCAACACGAAGAAGAGCGAATCGAGGCGGTCCAGCACGCCGCCGTGACCTGGAAACAGCGTGCCGCTGTCCTTGAGGCCCGCCTCCCGCTTCAGCAACGACTCCGCCAGATCGCCCACCTGCGCTGTAGCGCTGATTGCGAGACCAAAGATCACCACTCCCCACGGCGTGAAGGCCAACTGCGCCTTGGGAATGAACAGAAAACGCTGAAACAGCCACAACACGACCACGGTGACCACCAAGGCCCCGACCGCGCCCGCGACGGTCTTTCCAGGGCTGATGGATGGTACCAGCTTGCGGCCGCCGATCAGGCGCCCGCTCGCGTAGGCCCCGGTGTCGCTGGCCCACGTCAGCAGTACCGGTAGCATCACCACCAGCGCGCCGGCCAGATCGCCCACCGCATAGCCGTAGTAGCGCAACGCATAAACGAAGCTCAGCGGGACGCCGGTGTAGAATACGCCAAACAATGAAACAGCCGCTGCGCCCAGCGGTTTGCCAGTGACGCCGCGGAGTGCCATGGCAGCCGTCAGCATCACGAGCGGTGCGAGGCTCCACGCGTAGAACGGGACACGGAACACGCCCAGCACATGGGCATGCACGACCAGTGGCGCGAGCGCGGAGAAAACCACCGTGAGCGGCGTCAGCGGCTGGTGTCCGGCCGCAGACGCGAGGCGGCAATATTCCCAGGCGGCGACAGCCGCGAGCGCGCTCGCGAGCGTCGCCAGCGGTGCGCCGCCAATCCAGATGATGCCCAGCGCAACGGGCGCACCGATCAGCGCCACGACGGCTCTTTTGCCGAGTTCGTTCACACCAGCGGGGACGAGGGAGTGGTGCCGGGCCGCACACCGGTCACGGCGCGACGCGCCCGAAACGGCGATCACGCCGCTGGAAATCAAGAATGGCTTCGTACAGCGCCGTCCGCCCGAAGTCCGGCCAGAAGGCACTCGAAATGTAGAGCTCGGCGTAGGCGATCTGCCACAGCAGAAAGTTCGACAGCCGCTGCTCACCGGAGGTGCGGATCAGCAAGTCGGGATCGGGGCAATCGGCGGTGAAGAGCTGACTGCGGAAATGCTCTTCGTTGATGGCGTCGGGCTCGAGTCGACCGGCTTGGACTTCGTGGGCGAGACGCTGCGCCGCCCGCACCAGCTCGGCACGACCGCCGTAGGAGATGAACAGATTCAGACTCAGGCGCGTCCCCGACGCGGTGTCCTGCATGAGCCGATCCACTGCCGCCGCCGCCGGTCCCGTGAGCCGCTCCAGATCGCCGAAGACCCGGACGCGAACTCCCTGCTGCCGAAGCTCTTCCGCCTCACCGGCGATGAACTCCTCGAGCAGCGCCATCAGCGCTGTCACCTCAAGCTCCGGTCGCTGCCAGTTCTCCTGCGAGAACGCAAAGAGCGACAACCACGCAACACCCGACTCCAGACACCCCTCCACCACCGCGC
The DNA here is from genome assembly GCA_038212625.1 of Gemmatimonadales bacterium. GTDB lineage: Bacteria > Gemmatimonadota > Gemmatimonadetes > Gemmatimonadales > Gemmatimonadaceae > Gemmatimonas. The sequence goes on from JBBQUH010000001.1 coordinate 63,597, forward strand.
GAACCGACTTCATCCCGGAGCGGTGACCGAACGGGCGCGGCAAATGTCGTTCGCGCGCCCATCGGCCATTGCCGTCCATGATGATCGCAACATGACGCGGCACCGCGCCGTGCACGCGAAGACGTGCCAGCAAGTCCGACTCAGCGTCGGTCATGAGACCGGAGGCGGCGGGCGGCATCAGCGAGCGGTCCGCATGGCGGACTCAAACCTCCATTACTTCAGCTTCCTTCACCTTCAGCACCGCTTCAAGCTTGCTGATGCTTTCGTCGTGGGCCTTCTGCAGCTCTTTCTCACCCTGCTTCTTGTCATCTTCCGAGACGCCATCGAGCTTCTTCATTTTGTCGCGCGCATCAGTTCGCGCGTGACGGACGGCGATGCGCCCATCCTCAGCGAGCTTGTGCAGGATCTTGACGAGTTCCTTGCGACGCTGCTCGTTCATCGAGGGTAAGGGCACGCGGATGATTCCGCCCTGGTGGGCCGGATCGAGCCCAAGGTCGGACTCACGGATCGCCTTCTCGATCACTTTGGCCTGCCCCTTGTCGAACGGGGTCACCACCAGGATGCGAGCCTCCGGGGCAGACACCGATGCCACTTGGTTGAGCGGTACCAGCGAACCGTACGCCTCGACCCGAATGGTGTCGAGCATGTTGGGCGATGCTTTGCCGGAGCGAATGCCGGAGAAGTCGCGCTTGGAGTTTTCCAGCGCTTTCTCCATGCCGCTCTTCGTGTCTTTCAAAATCTGCGCGATGGTCATCATGACACCAGGGTCCCTACGCGTTCGCCCCGTATGGCACGAATGATCGCGCCGGGACGGTGAAGGTTGAGCACTACGAGCGGCAGCTGATTTTCCTTACACAGCGTGATTGCTGTCTGGTCCATCACCCGTAACTCCTCTAACATCACGTCACGATAGCTGATCGACTCGTACATCGTGGCGTTCGGGTCTTTCTTCGGATCGGACGAATACACACCATCCACGCTCGTGGCCTTGATGATGACATCGGCCTTCATCTGAATGGCCCGCAACACGGCCGCCGTATCCGTGGAAAAGTACGGATTGCCGGTGCCCGCAGCAAAGATCACGGTGCGCCCTTTTTCGAAATGCCGCAAGGCACGACGACGGATATACGGCTCCGCCACCTCTTCCATACGAATAGCCGTCATGACCCGTGTATCGAGCCCCTTCTTTTCCAGCATGTCCTGGAGCGCCATGGCATTGATCACCGTGCCGAGCATGCCCATGTAATCGGCGCCAACCCGATCCATGCCCATCTGCGAGAGCTGCGTACCGCGCACGATATTGCCACCACCCACTACAAGCCCCAACTGGACGCCCAGGCGCGCGACTTCAACGATCTGGTCAGCAAAAAAGCCGATTCGTTCGAAATCAAAACCGACGCCACGATCTCCGGCGAGTGCTTCGCCGGAGATCTTGAGCAGAATACGCCCGTACTTCAGCGACGGGGCGGCCTCTGTGGTCACTCGGCGCCGAGTTGCAGGCGGACGAACGCGTCGACGGTGAGTGTACCGCCGGCCTTCTTTGCATGATCGGCGAGAAGCGACGCAATGGTCACAGACGGGTCGCGCACCCACGCTTGCGGCATGAGCGTGACGTCCTTGAGGAACGCCTCAATCTTTCCGGTGGCGATCTTCTCGATCATCGCATCGGGCTTCCCGGCCTCACGCGCCTGCTCCTCCGCGATGCGCTTCTCGCTTTCAATCTTTTCCGTTGCCACGCCAGTACGGTCCACGGCCAGCGGCGCGGACGCCGCGATGTGCTCGGCGATGTACTTCGCTACGTCGAGCGCCGCTTCGTGCCTCGCAACTTCCGGCGACGACGCAGTGATCTGCACCATCGTGGAGAGCTTGCCGTTGTGATGACGATACATGCCGATCAGCCCCGACTCGCCGGCATCGAAGCGCGCGACGCGCTTCACATTGACGGCCTCGCCGGTCTTGGCAGACGCGATCTTCACGAACTCTTCGACGCTTTGCGACGGCTCCGACGCAAGTGGTTCCGCAAGGAACGCGGCGATGTCGGCTGCAGTGGAATGCACACGTTGCGCCACGAGGGTCGCGACGACCTTGCCGAAGTCCTCATTGCGCGCGACGAAGTCCGTTTCGCACGCCACTTCGACCAAGGCGCCGGAGGAGCCGAGGTTGAATACTTCGCCACCGACGATGCCTTCGCTGGTGGAGCGATCGGAACGCTTCTCGGCCTTCGCGATGCCCTTTTTGCGCAGGTATTCCACGGAGGCGTCCATGTCGCCGCCGTTTTCCTCGAGCGCCTTTTTGCAATCCATCATGCCTGCGCCGGTACGCTGGCGGAGTTCAGAGACGGCCTTGGCCGTGATCGTGGTGGTCATCGTCGCGCCCTGTCTATGAAGAGTGTCGGTAGTGAATAAATGGGGGTATTGCGTACGAACGCCGCCGGTAGAAAGCCGGCGGCGTCGCAAATACAGAATCGAAGCTTGATCCGCCGAACTGGCAAGCCCCGAGGGTGTTACTCCTGCTCGCCGGCCGTCGGCTCTGCGGCGCCTGCTGCGGCTGCGGTACCGGCCTCGTCAGACGCCGGAGCGCCTTCCGTGCCGGGCTTGAGACGCGCTGCAATGGCTTCCGGCTTTGCCCGACGGCGGCGCGGACGCGCACCACGGCGAGCGTCGTCACCACCCGCTCCGCCCTGCCCGCCACCCTGGCCACCGCCCTGTGCACCACGGCCACCGCGATCGCCACCGCGCTCACCGCGACCTGCGGGCTCCGTGCCACGATCGCTGCTGAACGTGTAGCTCTCCTGCTCGTCGTCCGACGGACGAGCCGGCGCCTCGCGGCGGGACTCATCGATCGTGTCGGCGATCACCTTGGCGATCAGCTCGACGGACCGAATGGCATCGTCGTTGCCGGCAATCGGCACCGTGATGAGATCCGGATCTGCATTGGTATCGACGATGGCGACAATGGGCACGCCGAGCTTGTTCGCTTCGGAGACCGCAATGCGCTCCTTCTTGGAGTCGATAATGAACAGCAGCCCCGGGAGGCGATTCATCGTCTTGATGCCCTGCAGATACTTCGACAGCTTGTCGCGCTGCCGGGTCATCATGAGCTGTTCCTTCTTGGTGTAGTTCGTAAACCCACCACCTTCCTCACTCCCGGCCTCGAGCTCCTTGAGCTTTTTGACCTGCTTCTTCACGGTCTGGTAGTTCGTGAGCATGCCGCCCAACCAGCGCTCGGTCACGAACATGGCACCACAACGCTCGGCCTCGGACCGCACGATGGCGGCGAGTTGACGCTTGGTGCAGACAAACAGGACGTTCTCACCGCGCAACACCACGTCACGCACCAGCTTCTGTGCGAGCTCAATCTGCCGCAGCGTCTTCTGCAGATCGATGATGTGGATGCCGTTGCGTTCGGCGAAAATGAAGCGGCGCATCTTCGGGTTCCAGCGACGGGTCTGGTGCCCGAAGTGGACGCCCGCGGCGAGCAATTGCTCGAGTGACGGAGTCGGCATGATGAGGAAAGACTTAAGGTTGGAAATTCGTCCGCGGTCGTCGCGGCCAATGGCGACCAGGTTCGGGAGGAACCCGGCACCCGCCATCAGCTCAGATCGCGTGTGAGATACGGGAACCGACGCGCCGAAGCGCGACGATTACCGCTTGGAGAACTGGAAGCGCTTGCGGGCGCCGGCGCGGCCCGGCTTCTTGCGCTCGACTTCACGCGCATCACGCGTCATGAGGCCGTACTCACGCAGCTTCTTCTTGTCCGTTTCGTCGATCTTGACGAGCGCGCGGGCGATCGCGAGGCGCAGTGCCCCGGCCTGACCAGCCACACCGCCGCCATTCATGATCGCCTTGACGTCGTACTTCCCCAGCGTGTCCGTCAGCATGAAGGGCTGCTGGATGGCGGAGATCAGCGTCGGACGCGGGAAGTAATCACCCAGCGTGCGACCGTTGACGCTCCACTTGCCGGAACCGGGCGTCATGTACAGGCGGCACACGGCCTCCTTGCGACGACCGACGGTCTGGATCTGCTCTGACATTACTTGGCCTCGGCGTGGGAGAACGCAAGCGTCGCCGGCGTCTGCGCTACGTGCGGATGATCAGCGCCCGCGTATACGCGGAGCTTGCGACGCAGCACTTGGCGACCGAGCGTCGTCTTCGGGAGCATCCCGTAGACCGCCTTCTCGATGATGCGCTCCGGATGACTCGCCATCACCGACGCAAATGGGGTGTGCTTCTCATGACCCATGTACCCGGTATGGCTGAAGTACGTCTTCTGCTCCGCCTTGCGGCCGGTCACCTGCACCTTGGACGCGTTGATGACGATGACGAAGTCACCCGTGTCCATGTGCGGTGTGTACATGGGCTTGTGCTTGCCGCGGATGATCTTTGCGACTTCCGACGCGAGCCGGCCAAGGACCATTCCTTCCGCGTCGACGATGTACCACCGACGGTCGATATCCTTCGGGGTCGCGCTGTAGGTCTTCATGCTAACGAGATCCGTGCGTGATGCGGAGCCGCTCACCAACAGGGCGTTGGCGCGTACTCAGACAAAGTAGAAGAACCGCATTGCGCCACGCCAACGGGCGCGAGGCAATACAAAATGCCCGGAACACGGGACAGATTCGAAGACTACTCAGGCTTGAAGTGTCTGTCAATGCAGCGCTTGTCGGTATCCGCGCCAGAATCCGCCCGACAGCGTCACCGTGGTATGCTCGAGTCCGCTTGCGCCGGAATAGCTACCTCGACAGTATCCGGCGTTCACGGGACGAAGAGCATCCCCGTAGTCCACGAATCACAGAGCCTGCCTGCATGTCGATGATGTCGGAGTTCAAGGAGTTCGCCCTGAGGGGCAGCGTGATGGATCTCGCCATCGGCGTGGTCATCGGTGGTGCCTTCCAGAAGATCGTCGACAGTATGGTCAGCGACTTGATCATGCCCTTGGCTGGCCTTCTTACCGGTGGCGTGGACTTCTCCAACCGCTTCGTCGCGCTGCAAGGCGGTCCCTTTGCCACGCTCGACGAAGCGAAGAAGGCCGGCGTCGCGACGCTGAACTACGGCCAGTTCCTGAATCACCTGCTCACGTTCTTCATCGTCGCCTTGGCGATCTTTCTCGTGATCAAGGCCGTCAATCGCATGCGGGGGCCGGTCGTGGTGATTCTGTAGGTCGGCGCGTTCCACGCGCTCAGGCTGCCGGTAGGGGCCCCAGCTCAATAAGCAGGGCCCCTTTTTCTACGGCCGTTCCGGGCACCGCCCGCACCGCCAGCACGACGGCGTCGACGGTCGCCCGAAGCTCGTTCTCCATCTTCATGGCTTCCACCACCACCAGGCCCTGCCCGGCGACCACGCGCTCCCCCACGTTCACCGCCACCCGAACCACGAGCCCGGGCATCGGCGCCTTGAGTGGTGCCGGACCACTCGCCACCGCCGCAGCCGCCGTCAGATCGCGGATCGCCCGCATCCGCTCGTCGAGTGCTTCCACTGCCACGCGCTGCCCCGCCACGTCGAGCACCCACTCCCCACGCGACTCGCCGCGGCGGGCCACCACCCGATGCACCTGCTCGACGATCCGCACCAACCGCACCGGCGTTCCTTCCACCGCGGTGAGCCCCACGTCCAGCGTGACGCCGTCGATCGTGGCCTGCGTGCCATCAAGGTCGACCGCAATGCGCTCCCCATTCACGGTTACGATGTAGCGCATCTCACCTGCCTTGCGGCTGCAGCACGCAGACGGTCTCCACGTGCGACGTTTGCGGAAACATGTCAAAACACTGGAGCGCCGTGATCTGCCACCCGGGAAGCCGAGAAAGATCACGCGCCAGCGTGGCCGGATCGCAGCTCACATACACCAGACCGCGCAGCCCTTGTGCCGCGTCCACCGACTGCACGGCACGTTCGAGCGTGGCCGCGACGCGCGCATCGACTCCGCGACGCGGCGGATTGAGCACCACCACCGAAGCGGGCAGCGCATCGGGCAGCGCGTCCTCCACCAACGCGCAGATCACGCGATGACGGCGCGCCGAGCCGCCCTCGAGTGCCTCGAAGCGACGTCGAGCGGCGGCGGCGCCCGCGGGATCGGCTTCAATTGCCACGACCTGTACCCCATCGCGCGCGAGCTCGGCGGAGAGCAATCCGGCCCCGGCGTAGGCGTCCACCACCGCCGTGGGGGCAAAGTGCATGACCTGCTCGTGCACAAAGCGTCGTAGTGCACCAGCAACGTCCGCATTGACCTGCGCGAACGCGAGGACCTCCTGCGCCGAGGGGACCGCCGAATCCCCGCCGTCGGTCAGATCGAACGCCATCGCGTCATCGCCAGCCACCGAAGCATGCCCGGCGTTCATCCCCGGCCCGGCGCGGCGGATGGCGAGCGGCACGGCGGCCTGCGCGTCGGCCTGCCACCATACCGCATTCACAGCCGGCGCCTCCTGCAGGACCGTGGCCGCCCAGCGCGCCGCCTGATCCCACGTAGTGCCGCCGTGCAGGATCACCGCGACCGACGGGGAGTCGCTCCCCTCAGCGATGCCGGCATCCAGACGCAGCGACAACCGTAGCGACTGGGCCACCGGCAATGCGCCCACCGCCGGGTCGCCGGAACGAACGATCACGCGTCGGACCGCCTGCCACACCGCGACGAGCGCGGGGTGGGAAATCGGACACTCCTCGAGCGCAAACACGCGGGAAGGGTCATCATGCGGATGCAGTCCCCCTATCCACGACCGGCCGTGTTTGTGGAGCGTCAAGGTGAGACGTCCGCGATAGCCCCACTGCGCCCCCGTGACCAGCGACGGGGTCTCCACCGTGCGTCCACCAATACGACGGAGCGTTTCGCGGACGCCATCCACGCGCGCGTGCTGCTGGGCCTGCTCGGACAGATGCTGCAACTGACAGCCGCCGCAGCGGTCCCGTTCGTAATGGCCACACAACGGCACGACGCGATCAGCCGACGGCTCGAGCACCTGCAGCACCCGTCCGCGCGCGTGACGCGCATGCTGAACGTACGCGACCTGGACCCGATCGCCGGGTGCCGTGCGCGGCACAAAGCAGGCGAGCTCGCCAATCCGCCCCACGCCGTCGCCACCGGCGGCCATCCGATCGATGGTGAGCGTGGCGACGGCCTCCTGAGCCCCACGACCTCCCGCGCGGGCGCCATGGGACCGGCCGGCCTTCGGCGGCTTCGGCTTGCGTGATGGGCTCACGAGGACCGAAGTCCTTCGCGGCGCGCCGCCGCGGCCCACGTCATTCCCGACGACGAGGACACCGGCGGGTTCTGCCCGACGGCGGTATTCGAATGCTGGCGAGACCGACCGGCAGTCCGCTCTTCATGGGCCACGAGTGCTGCAGCAATGGCCACAGTCCGGCGCGTGGCGGGGTCGATCTGGGGATGCGTAAGCTCGGGCAGGTGCTGCTCCAACCACTGAATGGTGATGTTGCCGGACTGAAAATCGGGATGGTCCATGACCCGCAGATGGAACCCGCGGGAGGTCTCGATCCCATCCACGGTCAGTTCGAGGAGTGCCCGCCGCATACGCGCAATCGCGAGAGCGCGCGTTGGCGCATGTACAATGAGTTTGGCCAGCATAGGATCGTAAAACAAACCAATCGTGCCGCCGGCTTCCACGCCGCCATCCCACCGCACTCCCGGTCCACCGGGCACCTGCAAATACGAGATCGTGCCGGTACTGGGGAGAAACCCATTCGCGGGATCTTCGCTGGTTATCCGGCACTCGATGGCCCAACCGCGCGGCACGAAGTCCTTCTGGGCGAAGGGTAACGCCTCGCCAGCCGCAATGCGGATTTGCCATTGGACCAAGTCGAGCCCCATGACCAGCTCCGTCACGGGGTGCTCCACCTGGATGCGGGTGTTCATCTCGAGAAAATAGTATTGGCCGTCCTTGTCCAATAAAAATTCGCAAGTGCCGGCATTGACGTAGCCCGCCGCCCGGGCGGCGGCCACCGCCGTGGCGCCCATGCGCGCCCGTAACTCCGGCGTCACGGCCACACTCGGCGCTTCCTCGATCATCTTCTGATGGCGGCGCTGCACCGAGCACTCGCGTTCGCCCAGGTGCAGCACGCTGCCATGTGTGTCGGCGAGCACTTGAATTTCCACGTGCCGCGGCCCTTCGATGTACTTCTCCACGTACACCGCATCGTCGCCGAAGGCGTTCTGTGCTTCACGGCGCGCGGAGGCCAGTGCGTCGGCCAGTTCATCGGCGCGGCGTACGACGCGCATCCCTTTGCCACCGCCGCCTGCCGCGGCCTTGAGCAAGACGGGAAACCCGTACGTTGCCGCGATCGCCATCGCTTCCTCGGCATCTCGCACCCCCTCCGCATTGCCGGGTACCACCGGCACACCCGCCGCCATTACCAACTGGCGCGCCGCCGTCTTCGACCCCATCGCTTCGATCGCTTCGGCCGGCGGACCGATGAAGACCAGTCCGGCCTCGCGCACCGCGCGGGCAAACCACGCCCGTTCGGAGAGAAAGCCATAGCCCGGATGGATGGCCTCCGCGCCTACGCGCTTGGCCACCTCGATAATGCGCTCGCCTACCAGATAGCTCTGCGCGGACGGGGCCGGTCCGATCAAGACCGCTTCATCCGCCGCGCGCACATGTGGCGCGCGCGCGTCGGCTTCGGAGTACACCGCGACCGTTTTCACGCCAAGCTCCTGGCAGGCGCGAATGATTCGCAGCGCGATCTCTCCGCGGTTGGCCACCAGCACTTTCTTGAACATGCCCGACCTCACAGCGGAAGATTCCCGTGCTTCTTGGGTGGGTTGCGATCGCGCTTTCCGCGCAGTGCATCGAGGGCCTCGATGAGGCGAGGCCGCGTGTCCCGCGGGTCGATGACATCGTCAACAAACCCGTGCGCGGCGGCGATGTAGGGATTGGCGAACTTCTCCGTATACTCGGCCACGCGGGCGTCCATCGCGGCCTGAGGATCGGCGGCGTCCGCGATCTCCTTTTTGTAGAGAATCTCCACCGCTCCCTTGGGGCCCATCACCGCGATCTCTGCAGTGGGCCAGGCCACGTTGTAGTCACCGCGAATGTGCTTGGAGCTCATGACGTCGTACGCGCCGCCATAGGCCTTGCGGGTGATCACGGTGAGCTTCGGCACTGTGGCTTCGCAATACGCGTAGAGCAGTTTCGCACCATGCTTGATGATGCCGCCATGCTCCTGCGCGAGGCCCGGCAAAAAGCCCGGCACGTCTTCGAAGGTGATCAGCGGGATGTTGAAGCAGTCGCAGAAGCGGACGAAGCGCGCCGCCTTCATCGACGCGTTGATGTCGAGTACACCGGCCATCACGGCGGGCTGATTCGCCACGATGCCCACGCTGTAGCCACCCAGATGTGCGAAGCCCACGAGAATATTGCCGGCGTAGTCGGGCTGGACTTCATAGAACGCTCCGTCGTCCACGACGCGACGGATCACGTCGTGCATGTCGTACGGCTTGTTCGGATTGTCTGGCACGACCTCGAGCAGGGACTCGTCGCGCCGATCGCGTGGATCACGCCCAGTGCCACGTGGCGGATCGTCCACGTTGTTCGACGGCACGAAGCGGAACAGCTCGCGGATTTGCTGCAAACACGCCAGTTCCGAATCGCACGCGAAGTGTGCGACCCCGCTGGTGGCGGCGTGGGTGTCCGCGCCGCCCAATTCTTCCATGGTGACATCTTCGTGCGTGACCGTCTTCACCACGTTCGGTCCGGTCACGAACATGTAGCTGGTGCCGCGCACCATGTAAATGAAATCGGTGATGGCGGGCGAGTAGACCGCACCACCCGCGCAGGGACCGAGGATGGCCGAGATCTGCGGCACCACGCCCGAAGCCAGCGTGTTGCGCAAAAAGATGTCGGCGTAGCCGCCCAGCGACACGACGCCCTCCTGGATGCGGGCGCCACCGGAATCATTGAGGCCGATGACCGGCGCGCCGTTGCGCACCGCCAAGTCCATCAGCTTGCAGATCTTGGCGGCGTGCGATTCGGAGAGCGAGCCGCCAAACACGGTAAAGTCCTGCGAGAACACATACACCAAGCGTCCGTCAATGCGCCCGTGTCCCGTGACAACCCCGTCTCCGTAGATCGGCGCTTCCCCCGCGGCGAGCGACCGCGAGGTAACGAATCGGTCGAGCTCAATGAACGAGCCCTCATCGAGCAGCACATCGAGGCGCTCGCGGGCTGAGAGTTTGCCTTTGGCGTGTTGCGCGGCGAGGCGAGCGGCGCCACCTCCCTGCTCTGAGGCATCGCGCGCGACCGCCAGTCGGTCAAGCTTGGCTTGCATAGACGAAGAATGGGACATAGGGCGGGAAGCTAGCACGCCCGCGCAGAAAAACGAGAAGCCGGCCCCTTTCAGAGGACCGGCTCCCGGTGTTTCGTCCCGCCACTGTTTACGGCTTGTAGATGATCGGTAGCACGACTTTGGTCTTCACGGCGACGCCGTTCAGCTTGCCCGGCGCAAAATCAAAACGGGAAACGACCTTCTTGGCCGCTTCGCCGAGCGCCGTCTGCGTGGCGTCGACCACTTCGACGGTCGCAGGATCAACCTTTCCCTTGGCGTCGACGACGAACTGCAATTCCACCATGCCGCCCACGCCACGATTCTTCAGATCGGCCGGGTAGGACTCCTGAATCAGACGTGCCGCGAGGGCGGTGGACGTCAGGCGGGGCGGATTGGACACTTCAGCGATGGGGTACACCTTGTCGTCCTGCGCCGCGGCCGTCGAGGCCAGCGGACCAGCAAGCAGGAGCGCGGCGACAGCGGGCAGCACGGACCAACGAAGGGACGGCATCAACATGGAGACAAGCCTCTTGGATCGGATTAGTAGCATTGAAAGCAAACGTACATCCAGCGTCGGACGTACGTCGTCGCCCCTTCTCTATCGGATGTCCTCCGGGGAAGCTGAAGTGTTTGTCACGGTATCTTGCGCGACCGTCACAGCGATGGCTCATTTATCGTGTCCGCCGCCAACCGACGGCTCGGACGCGGTATGTCAGTGACCGCGTTACCCCACCCCACGTCTTCGTGGTAGTTCGAGTGTCCACTCCAAATTCTTCGACCCCTTCTCATGTCTGATCTGTTCAATCTCCAGGACGATGCGCCGGTGCGGCGTTCGCTGCTGACCCTGGTTCTGCTGCTTATTGTTGTGCCGTTCGTTCAGGCGGGGAGCCAGATCCTGCCCCTGCAACTCACGAACATTCAGTGGCGCTTCGGCGCTGCCAACGCGCTGTCGAGCGTGCTGATGCTCCCGTTTGTTGGCCTGACGCTGCTGCTCGTGATGTCGCGGATGCTCGAAAGCCGCGGCATGTCACGGACGGTGGGCATCGTGGCGGCAATTTTCACGCTGGGGCTGATGGCGTCATTGGGGCTCTTCGCACTTGATGCGATGCAGCTCAAGGCCATTGTGAACTCGCGGATGATGGATGCTTTCGAGACAACGACGGTCCGCGTTGGCGCAGTGAGCGGCCTGTTCTGCCTCGCGTTTGCTGTGCTCACGCTCTCAGCGTTCCAGAGCCCCGCGACGCGGTTGGTTGGGCGCAACAAGGGGGACAAGCGGGCGGAAGAAGGCGGGGTGGGGTTGATCGTGGGGCAGTGACAGCCATCACGCGCCGTATGCGCTTGAACCTCAGGGCGGTCTCTGTTGTAGCATAAAAGCAACAGTATGTAGGTCTGTTGCACCATCTCGACATTTTGGCACGAGGCAGCTACTATTGGTGAAGGCACATTCACGACGCTATCATCGGCCGGAAATGGCAGGTGATAACGGTTGCCTGAGCTGAGAACACTGTTGCTGAGCGGAGCGAATACCCGGGTCCCGTCGATGATGGCGGGACCCGTCGCGTGTGGGAGGGTTGAGCAGCGGCCGCAGCGTGAACCAGCAACGACGAACGCCCCGCCATTGCTGGCGGGGCGTTCGTTTTGTGCATGCAGATCCGACTTACAGCCCGATCTCGTCTTCTGAGCTATGCACCTTGCTCGGCTCGGCCGGCTTGGGCGGCTGCTCTTCCGGCACCGAGGTGACGGTCAGCACGATGCGGCGATGGATCGGATCCACCTCGAGCACGCGCATCACGAGATTCATCGTCTCCCAACAGAAGTCTGCCGGGTTGGTGACGGTGCCTTCCGGGTTGAGCTGGCTGACCGGCACGAAGCCTTCGATGTCGTTCCCGAGATCGACGACGACGCCCTTGTCCATCAGGCGCACGACCGAGCCCGGAAGCTCGGTGCCCACCGGATAGGTCTCACCGATGCGAAGCCACGGATCTTCCTCGGCCTGCTTGAGGCCGAGCGAGATGCGCTTGTTTTCGCTGTCGATGTTGAGGATGACCACGTCCACCGCGTCGCCCTTCTTCACGACTTCCGACGGATGCTGGACGCGCTTGGTCCAGGACATATCGGAGATATGAATGAGGCCGTCGATGCCCGGCTCGATTTCCACGAACGCACCAAAGCTGGTGAGGTTGCGGACCTTGCCGTTGATGCGCGTCCCTACCGGGTACTTGAGCGGCAGCACGACCCATGGATCCTGCTCGGTCTGCTTCATACCCAACGAGATCTTCTCTTCGGTCTCATCGACCTTGAGCACCACGGCCTCGATCGCTTCGCCGATGCTGACGATCTTGGATGGGTGACGCACGTTACGCGTCCAGCTCATCTCGGAGATGTGCACGAGGCCTTCGATGCCCGGCTCGAGCTCGATGAAGGCGCCGTAGTTCGTGATGGACACGACCTTGCCGTTGACCCGCGTACCCACCGGGTACTTGGCCGCGACATCCTTCCACGGATAGCTCTGGAGCTGCTTGAGGCCGAGCGAAATGCGCTCACGCTCCCAATCGATGTCGAGCACCTTGATCTCGAGCTCCAACCCGATCTGCACCATCTCGCTCGGATGCGAGATACGACCCCACGACATATCCGTGATGTGCAGCAGGCCGTCCACGCCACCGAGATCGATGAATGCCCCGAAGTCCGTGATGTTCTTGACGACGCCCTTGCGCACCTGATCCTTCGCGAGCTCCTTCATGAGCTTCTCGCGCTTGCCAGCGCGTTCCGACTCGAGGATCACACGACGGGACACCACGATGTTGCGGCGACGCTTGTTGAGCTTGATGATCTTGAATTCGTACTTCTGCCCCAGCAATTCGTCGATGTTCGGTACCCGACGAAGCGCGATCTGGGAGCCCGGGAGGAACGCATCGACGCCCATGAGGTCGACGACCACGCCACCCTTGATCTTCTTGACGAGCACGCCTTCGACCGGCATGTCGCTTTCGTAGGCGACCCGGATGCGCTCCCACACCCGCATGAAGTCGGCCTTCTTCTTGGACAGGACGACGGAGCCTTCCTGGTCCTCGAGATGCTCGAGCAGGACTTCGACTTCATCGCCGACCTTGAGGTCAGGCATGTCCTTGAACTCTTCGAGCGGGATCGTCCCTTCGGACTTGAAGCCGATATCGAGGACGACCAGGTTCTCGCGAATTTCAAGGACGGTGGCCTTGACGATCTCGCCTTCTTCGATCGAGGCCAGCGTGCCGTTGTACAACTCGAGCATCCGCTCGTACTCGTCGGACGAGAACTCGTCCTCTTCGTACAACTCGGGGCGACGGTTGGCCAACGGGCGGAGCTGGCTCTTCTGCAGATCGCGCTTTTCCCGCGGTGTCAGCTTCGCGGGCTGGTTCTCGTCGAGCTCGCCTTCAACGTCGACGATCAGCTCGGGGCTGAGCTCGGGGCTTATTTCAGTGCTCATAACGGGTGGGTATCTCCAGAGTCGCGGACCAGCACTCGCCGCGCCGAGATGAGGGTGGGACGTACGAACAACGGGAACCCAGAAACGTAGAACGATTTCCGTCGTCCGGCAATGCCCCGCCCGCGATCCGCCCTCGCGGCCTGCGCGCTACCTGCTCCGGAGCCGGTCGATGGTGGCTCGCGCCAGCGCCACGATCCGCTCGACCTGCTCCTGTTGAGTGACCGTGGTGGTGTCGATGGTGATCGCGTCCCGCGCGGCGACGCTTTGCGACGCGTCCTTCGCATCGCGGGCCACCAGCGCCTCGGTTTCCTCCGCAATTTCCCCATCGGTGGGGCGGCGCCCGTGCCGCTGGACCAGGCGCCGCCGCGCCCGCTCCCACGGATCCGCCACCAAAAACACCTTGAGCGGCGCCTGTGGGAAAACCGCCGTCCCGATATCCCGTCCGTCGACGACCACATCGGAGAGTTCGGCGGCGGCCTGCACCTGCGCGTTCACCCACTGCCGCACTTCAGGCACCTGCGCCACGCGCGACACCTGCGCCGTGACGGCCGCCCCGCGAAAGGCCTCGTCCTGTACCAGCCCGTCTACCAGAGGCAGGACAGAGCGCTCCGTGAGCCGCCACGTGACACGATCGGCTGGCGCGAGGAGCGACTGTGCGGTCCACTGCTCCGGCACCGTTTCTGTACCCAATGCGAGCCACGTGAGTGCGCGGTAGAGGGCACCGGAATCCACGTGCCGCACTTCCAGTTGCTGCGCCACCCATTGCGCCGTGGAGCTCTTGCCGGATGCCGCCGGCCCGTCAATCGCGATCACCAGCCGCCGTGCGACCGCGTGCGCGATCGGCCGCGAGGGGTCGCCGGCGCTGCGCTCGCTCGCGGTCGCCGTCGCAGGCGCGGGACCGACCACGGTCGTGAGATCACGCCAAAAGCTCGGATACGACACCGAGACGCACCCCGGATCATCGATGCTGATCCGATTGCCCGGCAGCGCGCCCAGAATGCCAAAAGCCATGGCGAGCCGATGATCGCCGTGGGTGTGCACCTGACCGCTGAGCGGACGGCGCGATCCGACCACGCGCAGGCCATCCTCGAACTCCTCCACCTCGACCCCGAGGCGACGGAGATTGTCCACGACCGCGTGAATACGGTCACTTTCCTTCACCCGTAATTCGCGCGCGTCGGTGATCCGCGTTTCACCGTCCGCGCGCGCGCCGACGCAGGCCAACATGGGAAGTTCGTCGATACAACGCGGAATTTCGTCGCCGCCAATGGTGGTGCCGCGCAGCACGCCGGGCCGGACGATAATCGTCCCGATCTGCTCGCCGCCCACGAGGCGCTCATCCAGCGTTTCGATGGGCACCCCCATGCGGCGCAGCACATCGAACGCGCCGGTGCGGGTGGGGTTGAGACACACATGCTCCAGGCGGATCTCTCCACCATCGGCCATTGCCGCGAGAGCGGCAAAGAACGTGGCCGACGAGGGATCGGAGGGTACGAGCGTCTCCATCGGCTGCACGGTCTGCCCCGCCGTTAGCGACACGCCGTCTGGCGTGCCCGTGATATCGACGCCGCGCGCCCGCAACATGCGCTCGCTGTGATCGCGCGAAGCGCGCGCCTCGTGCACCTGCACCGCCACGCCCGATGCGAGACCGGCCAACAGCAGCGCGCCTTTCACCTGCGCACTGGCATGTTCGTTCGCGTACGTGATCGGCTGCAGGGGCGCGCCGGACACGCGCATGGGCAGACCATCGTGGCCCGCCACGCCCTCGAATTCAATGTGCGCGCCCATCTGCATCAATGGCGTCGCGATCCGCCGCATGGGGCGTCGGCTCAGACTGGCGTCGCCTTCAAAGCGCGCGCTTCGTCCCGGGAGCCCGGACACCAATCCGGCCAGCAGGCGCGTGGTGGTCCCACTGTTCGCGCAATCAAGCGCCGAGGCTGGAGAGTGCAACGACGCCACTCCTTTGCCGTGCACCACGAAATCCGGACTCAGCGCCGGGATCTCGACGCCCAGTGCCCGCAACGCCGCGGCGGTGGCGTGCACATCTGCGGATTCCAGAATACCCCGGATACGCGACGGCCCTTCGGCCATGGCCGCAAAGATCAGCGCGCGATGACTGATGGATTTGTCTCCCGGCGCGTGAATGACACCACGCACCGCCAGCGGAGCGGTGGAGTGCGTCAACGCAACCAGGCCTCAAGGGCGGTGGCCGCGTCGGTTTTGTCATCGCGGTACTTCACGATCACGGGCGTCTGGAGCGACAGCCCTTGCGCCTCACCGAAGGCGGACGACACCCGGCGAGCACCCGGCACCACCACCGCGCCTTCCGGAATGATGAGCGGTTGATCGGCCGTAGCGCGGTGTACCGTTTCCTTTACCAGGTCGTACACCGGGGTGCCGCGCGTAAGAATGACACCGGCGGCCAGTACGGCCTTCTGCCGCACCACGGTGCCTTCGTACACGCCGCAATTGCCACCCACCAGCACGTCGTCTTCGATGATCACCGGCGACGCGTTGATGGGCTCCAGCACGCCGCCGATCTGTGCTGCGGCACTGAGGTGCACCCGCTCACCGATCTGCGCGCACGACCCGACCAGTGCATGCGAATCCACCATCGTGCCGCGTCCGACATACGCGCCGGCGTTGATGTACATGGGAGGCATGCACACCACATTAGGCGCGAGGTACGCTCCGCGTCGCACCGTCGAGCCGCCCGGCACAATGCGCACAAGATGCTCGGCGCGAAACTCCCGTGTAGAAAACGTATGTTTGTCAACAAAATGAAATGGCGCGGATGCCGGCATCTCCACCACCCGACCAATGCGAAACCCGAGCAGAATGGCGCGTTTCACCCACGCCACGGTGTGCCACGTTCCGGCTGCGTCGCGCTGCGCCGCGCGGATCTCCCCACGCTCGAGTAACGCGATCGCATGATCGAACAGTGTATGCGCGTCGGGCGCCAACGGAACGCCACTGTCGAGCAACAGCGGATCGGAGAGACGGGATTCCAGTTCGGTCAGCGTGAACGCCATGAGGGCACGGAAGAGTTCGGGGTGGTCAGCAAAAACGGACGAACGGCACGAATGTCGAACAGTCAGGAATCGGCGCGTCAGCGCACCAGCGCTCCAGCATGCACCAAGGCATCCAACATTGTCTGCCGATGAGGATCGAGCAATGGAACGAGTGGCAAACGTACGGTGTCGGTCATCCGGCCAAGCATCGCCAGCATGGCCTTGATCGGAATGGGATTGGATTCGACAAACGCGGCGTGGATGACGGGTGCGATCTGCGCGTCGAGTACGCGAGCTGCCGCCAGATCGCCTGCGGCCAGCGACCTGCACCACTGGGCCATGAGTCGCGGCACCACGTTGGATACCACCGAAATCACGCCGTCACCACCATGCGCCATCACCGACAGCGTCAGCGCATCGTCGCCGGAGAGCACGGCAAAATGCTCAGGTCGGTGCCGGATAATCTCACGAATCTGCGCCAGACTGCCCGAGGCTTCTTTGATACCCACGAAGCGCGAATCCTCAGCTAATTCCAGGCAGCTTTCGGCGTCGAGATTAATCGCCGTACGCCCCGGCACATTGTAGATGACGATGGGCAAGTCACAGGCGTCGGCGATTGCGCGGAAATGTGCCACCATCCCACGCTGAGGCGGCTTATTGTACATCGGCGTCACATGCAACAGGTGCGTGGCTCCGGCCGCTTTCATAGCGAGCGACGTTTCGATCGCCTTGCGCGTATCGTTTGATCCGGCCCCGGCAATCACGGGCACGCGACCGGCAACCTGCGCAACCACGAGCTCGACCACCCGACGCTGCTCAGGTGGCGAGAGCGTGACGGCCTCCCCGGTCGAGCCGCACGGGATCACCATGTGGATCCCCTCGGAGACCTGCCACTCCACCAACGCACGGAGCGCGACTTCGTCCAGCTCGCCCGACGAAGAGAGCGGCGTGACGAGGGCGGTACCACATCCGGACAATCGCGATGACATGCTCACTCCTCAGTTGGTCGGCTGGCCATCGGCCAATACATCACGCATGGAATACAGGGCGGCGGCGCGGGGCGCGGCCAGCCAGATCGCTGCGGCCAGCGCCCCGTCTGCGAACACGCGCCGATCACGGGCCTCATGCACGAGGCGGACCTGCTCAAACGGTGCGTCGATGATCACCTCATGTGTGCCGGGCACGAAGCCGGTGCGCACGCTGGTGATCGGAACGTCGGCTTCCAGCTGCCCCTGCAGTCGCTCGACGATCGCGAGTCCAGTACCCGACGGCGCGTCTTTCTTTGCGGCATGATGCGTCTCCACCACGTGCACATCGAATCCGGCGAGTGCCCGGAGCCGGCGCGCCGCGTCCTCCGCGATCCCGAGAAATAACTGCACGCCGATGGAAAAATTCGGTGACCAGAGTGCGGCGCATTGCTGCTCGCGTACGGCCCTTTGCAAGGCGTCCATTTGTGCGCTCCACCCGGTGGTCCCGATCACCACCGGGCATCCTGCGGCAAGCAACGCGACGGCATTGTGCACTGCCGACTCTGGCGTAGTGAATTCAATGGCTACCTGCGCGCCCCCGAGCGCCTCGCGCGTGATACCCGATGACATATCCGCCGTACGAAGACGCGCCACGATCTCGCATCCACGCGTCGCGGCCAGCGCATCAATCGCTTGCCCCATGCGCCCCATGCCCACCAAGGCGACACGCACCGGCACGGCACTCATGCGTCGCTCCCGAAGAACGTGGCATGCAGCCGCTGCATTGCCGGAACGACCTGCTCGTCATCGATGACGAGCGTGAAGTTGATACCGGTCGCGCTGAGTGACGCCATGTACACAGGAATAGGCCCGAGAGCCGCTATCGCGTCGGCCATGGCGCGACTCCCATCTGCAATACCGGCGCCAACAATGGCCACGATGCCACTGCGCCGTTCCACGGCGACATCACCGAAGGCGGCGAGATCCTGCAGAATCGCCGACAGATTCGTGGCGTCGTCCAATGTGACCGAGACGGACACTTCGGATGTGGTCACGACATCGACCGACGTGCGGTGCGTCTCGAACACTTCAAATACGCGGCGCAGAAATCCCGGCGCCAGCAGCATGCGCGACGAGCGCAGCTTCACCAGCGTCGTGCCCCGTTTGCCGGCAATGGCTCGCACCGGAAGACGCGGGGCGTCGAACGTGATCATAGTCCCCGCGCCGTCCGGCTTCCGCGAGTTGAGCACGAACACCGGAATCCCGCGTTGCACGGCCGGTGCAATGGTGGCGGGGTGCAGCACCTTCGCACCAAACGCCGCGAGCTCGGCGGCTTCATCGAAGCTGATACGTTCGATCAGTCGCGCGTCGGGAATCACGCGTGGGTCGGCGGTGAGCATACCGTCCACGTCGGTCCAGATCTCGATGCCAGAGGCTTCGATGGCGGCACCAATCAGGGAAGCCGAATAGTCGGAGCCGCCACGTCCGAGCGTGGTGGTGACGCGACCGGGTGCGGAGCCCACGAACCCGCCCATGACCGGAATTTTTCCCTGCTGCAGCAACGGCAACAACCGCTCTTGCGCAGCCCGTGCGATGGCCTCCACGTCGGGCTCGGCCCGGGTGAAGAAGTCGTTCGTCTTCATCACATCGCGCGCGTCGATCCACACGGCCGGATAGCCGCGGTGACGGAACGCTGCCGCCACGATCTGCGAGGACAGCAATTCGCCGAGTGCGGCAACCGTATCGAGCGATCGCGGCGTGAGATACCCGAGGGTACGGAATGCTTCCGCGAGGTGCGCGAGTTCATCAAAGCTGGTACCAACTTCGGCGGCGAGTTCACCAGCTTCCGGTGAATCGTCCAACAGGTCGTGAATCTCGCGCAAGTGGCGATCCCGGAGCGCTTCGACGATCTGCAGCGCGACCAGCAACTCACCGTTGGCCGCCTTCTGCGCGAGATCAAGCAGCTGATTGGTGGCGCCGCCGAGGGCGGACACCACCACCACGGGACGACTGGCCTGCTTGCTGCCCACGACATCGACAACCCGCAAGATGGCGGGCGCGTCGGCCACCGAGGTCCCACCGAACTTGCAGACAATCACGGGGCGACGAGCCCGGCCAATTGGCCCGTGGACACGAGCAACTCCGCGTTGAGGATGGAGCCACCAGCGGCACCACGTACCACGTTGTGGGCCATCGCGACCAACCGAACATCGAAGAGTGGATCGGGGCGGATCCGCCCCACGGTCACCGCCATGCCACGGCCCATCGGGGCATCGCGCCGCGGTTGCGGTCGATCCAATTCGTCGCGCACGATCAGCGGCGGTACCGGCGCCGACGGCAAGCCGTGTACACCGGCATACCCGGTCCACGCCCGCATGACCTCGCGGGCGGCATCGGGCGTGACCACAAGGTCGCAGGCCACCGAGAGGCACACCGTATGCCCGTGTTCCACCGCCACTCGATTCGCGTGCGCGCTGGTGATAATCGCCGCCGACTCGATGTGATCCTGCGCGTAGCGCCCAAGCAGCTTGACGAGTTCCGTTTCGATCTTCGGCTCTTCATCGCCGATGTACGGAATGACGTTGCCGAGGATATCGAGCGACGGAACGCCGGGGTATCCGGCGCCGGAGACGGCCTGCATGGTGGACGCGAACAGCTTGCGCACGCCGAACGCTGCATGCAACGGCGCCAGTGCCATAGCGATCACGGTGACCGCACAATTCGCGTTGGTGACGATGCCGCCTGTCCAGCCACGCTTGACGCGCTGCTCCGCGAGGAGCGCCAGATGATCCCCATTGACTTCGGGGATCACCAACGGCACGTCGCGTTCCATGCGATAGTTTTTCGCGTTGCTCAGTACCAGCCGCCCGGCCTGCGCAAACGCGGCCTCGACTTCCCCCGCCACCGACGCGTCGAGCGCGGAAAACACGATGGGTGCCCTGACCGCGTGAGGCGTGCAGGCAAGAACGGGCATTGCAGCGACGGCCGCCGGTAACACGCCTTCCATCCATCGCGCGGCCTCGCGGTACGGCTTGCCGGCGCTGCGCTCAGACGCCGCGACTTCGACCAGGTCGAACCACGGATGGTCTTCGAGCAAGCGAACGAACGCCTGACCGACAGCGCCCGTCGCACCAAGTACGGCGACGGGCCAACGATGAGCGGAATCAGTCATGCGAGTAGGGTGCGAACGATGCGGACATAGGCGTCGACAGACGCCTCGAGTTCGCCGACGTCGATGTATTCGAGCGGCGTGTGGGCGACGTGGATGGAACCGGGTCCGAAGAGCAGCGGAACTCCCCACCGACCAAGCAGCGGAATGTCACTCGTGTAGGCAACGGGTTCCACCTCGAAGCCGTTGATCACCTGAAAATGCTGCGCCGGAATGTGCGAGCCCCAGACCAGCTCCACCTGATGGTCCGCCCACGCCGTGAACGCCGCCTTGACCGGCTCGAGATCTCCCACGAGGCGAATCATGAGCTCGGCTTCAGCGAATCCCGGCACGATATTGGCCTCGGAGCCGGCGCGGAGCACACCGATGTTGTACGTCGTGGCCCCCAGGATGGGATCGATGGGCAGATCGAGGGAACGCAGTTTGGGGAGCAGGTCGAGCAGCGGCTCGAGCGCGCTGCGGCCAAGGTGCGCGTAGGCCGAGTGCGCTTCGCGCCCCCGTACGCGCACGATGAGGCGCTGGGCGCCTTTGCACCCGGAGGCGAGCTTACTTTCGGTCGGCTCCCCGTTGACGAGGAACCGACTGGTCGGGCTCAGCCGGTTGGCCGCGCGTGCCCCCGGCGAGCCCTTCTCCTCGCCCACCACGAACAGCAGATCCACGCGATCCTCGCCCGACTCCACCAACCGCTGCGCCGCGATCATCATGGCCGCCGCGATGCCCTTGGCATCGCAGGCGCCGCGCCCGTACAACCGATCCCCCTCAAGGCGCGGGGGAACGAAGGGCGGCACGGTATCGAGGTGGGTGGAGAGCGTGACCCCTCCCCCGCGCCGCGTGCCCCACACGTTGGAGCGCCCGGGCTCGACCTCCTGCAGGCTGACGTTCCAGCCGTGCGCAACGAGCCAGCGGGCGACGGCGTCCACCGCGTCCTTTTCGCGGCCCGTGGTGGATTCGATAGAGAGCAGTTCGGTAGCGAGCGCGACGACATCTGACATGGCGCGGAAGATATCAGGTCGAGCGGCTCCCGTCACACCCGCTACACCGTTATTGCCAGCCCGCGGTAGATCCGTGCCTTGTAGCGACTGTCCCCGGAGTCCGGGAGCGGTGCACTCGCGAGCAATACCGCATGGGCAAAACGCTCCTGCTCCTCCGCTTGTTCTGCCGGGTTTCGTGGCTCCTCCGAGCGCACGCGGCGCGTAAGGTTGATCTGGTTGACCGGCACGTTGTGTACCAGGCGTTCGTTTTCGACGCCAAGCGTGGCCGTGAGGGCGTGCAGCGTGGTCTTGACGAAGTTTGCCAGCGCGAACTCCGCATGCGTGGGCCGCACGGGAACGTCAGGCGACACGAGAACCAGCCGCACATTATCCATAAGCGACACTTTGCGGGCGACGCGGAAATGATGCGTGAGTTGCTGCTCGACCAAATCGGCGAAGCCGGTCGCATCGAGCGCCGGGGAGCCGTCGTCGTGAAAGATCTGCGACGGCAGCGGCATGAACGGGGTGCACACCACCGCCGCCGGAGATCCGGCTAGCTGCAAGGCGCGATCGATACCGCCCTCGAGGTCGGTGCCAACCACCACGTTCTCCACGAGATCCGCCCCCAGGACGATGCGTAACATCGCCTGCACTTCGCGCCCCGCCTCGGGTGTGCGCGTGAGCAGAATGATCCGACCAGCGTGACTCTGTTCGAGCGCCAGTCGCGCCGCGCGCGCCAGATGGGCGGTGAGGTGCTCCCCGATCAACCAGATCGTCTGCCCCTGCATCCGCGCTACGCGTTCCGGCTTTGCGCGACCGAACAGTTCGCGTTCGGTGATCGTCCGTTCCTGATGCAGGCCGCCCGACGGCTGAAATGTTTCGCCGCTTACGGCGCGATCGCTCAGGAAGAACACGGTGGCCAGCGCGACCTCGACCTCCGTGGGCATGTTGCGCAGGTGAAGCATGCCAATCACGCCTTTGCCGATCTTGGCCGCCTCGCGCTGGATGTCGCGCACGGCAAGGAACGGCGCCTCAGGTTCTGGCATCGCGGCGAGCCACGCCTCGTCGAATCGCGCACCGCCATCGGCCTCGTCGAGAAATCGTCCTCCCGAACGCAGACGGTTGATGAGACGATGGGCGATCGCCCGGTGCATGAGAAAGCGAGTGCTCGATGCGTCGTCCTCAAGTTCGCCGGCCGCTCGCTGGATGGCATCGCACAGTGCACGGACCGGAAGCGGCAGCGTCGGCTCCACCGCGAGCGCCGCGATCTCATTCGGGCGCAGTTGGTCGAGCAGCGATCCCACCGCGACGCCTGCTCGCAGGGCCTCAATGACCGCCGCGTACACCGCGTTGAGACGCTTGTTCTCGAGGATCAGACGACCACGACGCTCGAACAGTCCGGGCTTCCCATCAACTCCGCGGAGACGGTCACCATCAACCGGCCCGGGGGCGATCGCGTTGATCTGAATCTCCGGACCGACAAAGCGGGCAAAGTTCTCGGTGATGGCGCGCTGTCCCGCCTTGGACACCGCGTAATCGGCGCGGTTCGGGTACGGCACCGCCACATACTTTTCGCCGCCAAAATACGACGACACGTTGAGGATGTATCCGCTCCCCTGTCGCTTCATGATCGGGACCACTTTCTCGATCAGCGAATAATTTGACACGAGGTTGGCGCTCAGTGTCTGTCGCCACGCGGCCACGTCCATGTCCACCACCATCTGCTCAGCGCCGGCTACGCCCGCATTGTTGATCAGGTAATCGATTCGGCCGAAGCGACCAATGGTGGCATCGACGGCCGCACGCAGAGAGGACTCGTCGGCGACGTCTACATTGGCGAGAACGGCCACCCGATCACGTGCGCCGTAGTAGCCGATGTCTTCCAGCTCACGCACGATGCCGGCGCGCATCTCTTCCAACTGGTCACTGCGGCGCGCAACCAGCATCACGCGCGCGCCCGCTACGGCAAGCAACCGCCCCAGCTGGCCACCAATGCCAGCCGAGCCGCCGGTAATCAGGGCCACCTTGCCGAGGTGCAGCCCCATCAGCGATTCCATCCAGCCAAAGATGGCTCGACGAGACCCGGTGGCCTCCACGATGGACGCCGGGAGATACAGGTTGACCTGACGGATGCGCCGCGTGGTAAAGAGCAGCCGCGCAGCCTGTCCGGCGGCAAACGGAACTTCCTCCGGATCCCGGGTCCCCCAACGGATGATCTGGTTGGACCATTCGATGAAGGCCCGCGAGCCAGCGCGATGCTGTTCTTCCGACTCATCGCGCCAGACGCGGCAGAGTTCTTCCACGGCCCCGCGCAGGACATCCGCAAAGGCGTTGCCGGCACCGTCGTCGCCGTTCGAAAGGAACACCACCCGCGGTGCCGAGAAGAGCCCGTGACCATCCTGCCACTCGCGCGCCAACGCGCGCGTGAGGGCCATCATGCCCACGATTTCGCCATCGAGGAATGCATCGACATCGGCGTCGGGCAGGGTGCCGAACTGTCCTCGAAAGCGCCAGGCGCCGAATGCCGGCAGAATGATCGCTCCCTGAATTGCCTGCCCTGCGGCCCGCACCTCGCGAAAAAACGCCTCGACGGTGTCGGTGCGCGTACGGTCCAGCAGGGCAACACGGATGCGCGAGTCGACGGGGTCGAGTCCGAGCGCCTCCGACGCGGCCCGCACCCCTTCTTCCGTGCCGAGCGTGAGTCGCACCTGCGCACCACACGCTGCCTGCACGCGCGCGACAGCGAGCGCGTCGGTCACCTGATCGCCAGCCGCCACGAGCACCTGTACGCCGGTCCCATCCACGGTCCGCAACTCGGGACGCGAGACCCATGAACTGCGCGACTCCTGGCGCACGCTCATCCCGTGGGTCACCTCAAAATTGTGGCCACTGATGGCGGCCGACTCGTCACTGGCGAGAAACACGATGGTGTTCGCCACGTCGCGCACGGTGGGAAACCCTTTGGTCGGCAACGGCGTCGCGCCAACCGTCGCTTCGGTATCTGCGACTGCCTCGAGCGCTGGATTCCGGGACAGTTCCATCAGCCCGAGAAAATCGGTGGCCGTGGTGCCCGCCGCGACCTGTCGCAGGCTATCCATGGCCGCGAAGACCGTGCGAATGCGCGGCGACTCAATGGGTCCGGGGAAGACGGTGTTCACGCGAATGCCACGTGCGCCAAGTTGCGACGCCAGTCCGCGAGAGAGCGCGTTCAACGCCGCCTTCGGCACGACGTACGCCGCACGCCCGTAATACTGGGTGCGCGAGAAGATGGTCGACACGTTGATGATGCTGGCGCCGGCGTGCAGATGGGGCGCCAACGCGCGGACAAGATTCCAGGAGAGACCCAGCAGGTTACGTGCGGCGGCTCCCACGGTCTCCGTTTCCATCATGCCGCGCTCTGCGAGAAGCGTCAACTCTGCGGAGGTCAGCGGCAAATCCATGAGCGAGCATTTGGGGCCGGCAGATCCCGCATTGTTCACCAGCACATCAACGCGTCCGACCTTCTCCAGCAGTTGGCCGATGGCGCTCCGTACTTGTCCGGGCTCTGCGGCGTCCATCGGCAGCACGATAATGCGAGCTGCCGGAACGTGCAGCTCGTCACGCAATGCCGTTCGCGCCGCTTCGAGCTTGGCCTTGTCACGACCGGTCATCACGATGGTCGCCCCTTCCTCAAGGAAGCGTCGGGAAATATCGGTCCCAATGTTGCCGGCGGCTCCGGTGATCAAGGCGATCTTATTTGATAGCCGACCGCGTTGCGCCTTGCGGCGATCGCGGGTGGCGGGCGTTCCCGACGCTGCGTCGTGGTGCGTGGTGCTCATTCGCTCGCTCCTTGGGCAGCCCAGGCTTCGTATAGCTGATCGGCGGTGCGGAGTCCCATCAGCGGCAGCGCGTGATTCACCACGTAGGTCGCACCGGCATGCCGGTTTTCCCACATGGCCTGGTGCGCGTCCGGCAAGCCGGGCCACGAGACCACCGTTGGCGGCGTCACCTCAAGCAGGCCGCCATCTACCATCTCGTTCATTCGGACCACCTCAAAGGCGTTACACAAATGCGTACCAAGGATACGCGCGGATGGCATCAGAATACGGCGTTGTCGCGTCCACACCTGCGGGGCGTAAAAGCTGTACCGTCGCCCATGCATGGATTCGAAGTACACCACGCGACCGGTGAAGGGTTGCACCAACGAGGTCGACACGGCGAGGGTATCGTGTCCCGCGCGCTCGAGAATGAGCGCTGGCGCACCGCGTGGATTATCGGGCGATCTCAGAATTTTCCCAACCGCAGTGCCGAACGGCTTGATCGTTCGTTCTTGAAATGCTCGGACCGAGTCACGAAAAGCGGCGCTGTCTCGGCGGACATCGGGAAGCGATGGCATCGTCTCCGGCCACGAGAACTCATCGCCACCACGTCGCCGCAGCGCGTCGAGCGCGATGACCCCTTTCACGCCGTCGCCAAAGCCCAACGAGAGCACGAACTCCCGCTGGGCGTCGGTGGTGGTGACCACACAACATCGCGCACCCGCCGACACAAGGGCCTCGATCGCTTCGAGACCGGACGCATCAACGAGCGACGCGCGGTCGGCGCCCACCCCGTAATACACCAGCGCCGCTTCACCAGCGCGAATCGCTGCGCGATCGAGCATGATGCCCGGGGCTTCCGCCCCCTGCTTGCCCGCGAACGTGAAGTGATAGCCGGACGACGCGCCGTAAAACGTCAGCGTCCCACCGTCGGCGAGGAGCTGGAACGAGCGGGGAAACGCCAGTTCCCCCGCGTGCGACACGACGTAGTCGGCGAGGCGACCCTCGTGCTGCACACGAAACGCATCGAGGAGCGGAACGCCCGCCGCTTCCCACGCCTGAATCTCCGCCGGGGTCTCGGGAACCATGGTGAAGCAGTGCTCCACTGCCGGGTCGCGGCGATTGATCGCCCCGCGTGCGCCAACGGCGGTGATGGCCGCAGCGCGCTCACGCGACGACACCAATCCGGTCACAGCGACGCCATGACGCATGGCGCTCTTGAGTGCCTCGAGACCGGTACCGGTCGCGGCCCCTTCAACGAACATGGAGCGTCCACGCTCAATCTTGAGCGTGGTGAAGAGTGCACGGACCACGGTACCGAGATTGAGCACATAGGAACCTGCAGCCTCGAGCGACAGATCCTGCGGAATGTGGTGCAGTTGGGGCGCCTGCACGGTAAGAAACTGCTGGTGACTGCCCGTGCGGGTTTCGTATCCCTGAATGTGGAAGTCTGCGGACATCGGATCGCGCGCCGCGAACGGGGAGAGCAGTTCACTCTGTCCCGAGTAGATGGTGACCAAGTCACCCACCCGAAGGCGGCCTTCCCGCTTCCCTTCCGCGCCGAGGGCGACCACCAGCCCCACGCCGCCCGATCCGGTGACTTGCCAATCCTGATCGTGATTGTCGAATGGCGAGACCGGAATTCCGGTGATGGCCCAGATGTCGTTGAAGTTCACCTCGGAGGCGAGCACATACACCAAGGCGTCGTTAGGCCCCGGTAGATCCACCGGCACCACGATTTCCAATTCGGCATCGCGCGGCACACCGTGAGCCGGAGCGCCGGTGAGCGCATCTCGGATCACCCCTTGCCCGTACTGCCACGCAGGAATCGGCGTGTAGCCGGGGAAGAACGGGGCGCCGATCGGCAGCAACTCGCCGCGCGCGACCGCGTCGGCCTGGTCTTCGGCGTCGAACATCCGACGACGGCGGGTTGGCAACGGCGCACTGCGCTTGTCAAAAAATGCCCGAATGCCCTGCTTCCCTTCTGCAGGATTGACGACCGCTTCGGCGAAGAGGCGAGCCTCGTGCGCGAGACCGGCCACGAGGCCATCCCGCCAGCCACACTCGACTGCGTCCACGATACGCGCCGCAGCCGCCGACCGACCAACACGCTCCGCCTGCTCCCGGAGCCGCGCAATGGGTGCCATGGCCAATAGCGTGGACATCGAGCGATGCCCCGGTGCCTCCCACGCGCGGCGGCGCGCCAGAATCTCCGGCAACCGGCGCGCGAGGAGACTCTGGGGGTCGGTCACACAGGCCCGCGCCAGCGCGGCGGCGCGCGAGAGCACGTCGGTGGTGCCATCGACCACTTCGTCCACTACGCCCCACGCGAGGGCGTCGGTGGCGGAGAACTGCCGTCCTCCCAACATGATTTCAAGCGCTGTGATGAACCCTTCGTTGCCGTCGCGATCGGCGAGCAGGCGCGTGAGCCGCTGCGTGCCGCCATACCCAGGCAACAGATGCAGTCGGATCTCTGGCTGCCCAAACAGCGCCGTCGGTTCGGCAATGCGGTAGTGACACGCCAGCGCAAACTCCAGTCCGCCGCCTAACGCGACGCCGTTGATGGCCGCGATGCACGGCTTCTTCATTTGCTCGATCATGCGGAATGCCAGATGCGCCACGTTGGGCAGTGGCAGCGCCTCCTCGATCGTGTGCATCTCCTCGAGGAGTTGGCGCACGTCAGCGCCGGCGACGAACGACGACGTGCCGCTGCCCGTGAAGATGACGGCCCGCACGTCGTCCTGCCGTCCCAGATGCTCGACCACCGTACAGAGCTCATCGAGCGCACGTTCGTTCAACGCATTGACCGGCGCGTTGGTGACCGTCACAATTGCCACCCGCGCCGATGCGCCGTCCGGGGCATCGGGGATCTCGTAGTACTGCACACGGAAATAGCGCCAGTACGACAAAATGCGCTGGCCGTCGCTGATGCGCTGGCGCGCCAGCCACGCGTCAACCACGCGCGCGATTTCGGGGATCACCTCCGGGTTGCGCAAGGTGGTGGTGTCACCCACCGGCTGCCCTTCCACGAGGGCGCGGACCATCCGCCGCATGTACTTGCCGCTGCGCGTTTCCGGAAACGCGGGAATCTCAAGAAACTCGTCCGGCACCGCGACGGCCCCCTTCTCCTGTCGCACCAGCTCGGTCAGGCGCCGCCGATCTTCCATGGTCAGACGTCGCCCCGGCACCGGCGAGATGAACGCGAGCGGCGTTAATCCCTTGTCGCGATGCGGCGCGCCGATGACGAGCACGTTACCCACCGGTGATCCCGGTGAGATCTGCTTGTCCCGCAGGATGGCCCCTTCGATCTCTTCGGTGCCCATCCGATGGCCGGACACATTGATGACATCGTCGCTGCGACCGTGCAACGAAAAGCTGCCATCGGCGTGGCGAATGGCGACGTCGCCTTGCGTATACGCCCAGCGATCTTTCCAACGCGACCAGTAAGTCTGCGCATAACGCGCGGCATCACCGCGCCATGTGGCGACGACCGATCCGTCGTGTACGGTAAACCCCTCGGCATCCCCCCAGATGGTGCGCGCGAGATACGGATACGGGGCGTCAATCACGATCTCCCCCCGCTCGCCATCAGCTGCCCGACGCCACGGGAGCCGCCCATCAGACTCCGCCTCGCCTTCGGGCACCCAGACATCTCCGCCAATCCATGGGAGCGGATACGTGTGGGCATCGGCGCGCAGCGGAAAGTCGGTGTTCCCGAAGAAATGGGTCCACACAATGCCGCCATGTTCCGTGGCCCAATACGAATTGATGTACCACGGACACATCAGCTGCATCCCGAAGGCCTGCACCACATGCGAAACCGGCTCCGCACAGAACGTGGAGACGCGTAACGACGAGAGGTCGTAGCGTCGCACATCCTCGACCTGCTGCGGATCCGCCATCACCGACTTCAGAAACGTGACACCGGCCTTGAAGATGGTCACGCCGTACCGCTCGATGATTGAGGCAAATCGGCCGGCGCTCGGGAACACCGGCGCGCCTTCGGCGAGCACCGAGGTGACGCGCGTGGTCAGCGCCGCCGAAATCATGTAGCTCTGGCCGGTGATCCATCCTGGATCGGCTACCACATACAACACATCGCCGGGCCGCGCATCGAACGCCACACGCATGGACTCGGCGACCCCGGCCACGTAGCCGCCATGCACATGCACCACACCCTTCGGCTTCCCGGTGGACCCTGACGTGTAGATAAAGAAGAGCGGGAACTCCGCATCGACTGGCACGGGCGGCACAATGGCCCACACGGCGCGCACGCATTCGAGATCGCCGACCTCTGCCAGCGCCGCACCGGAAGCCACCGTGAGCCCGATGCTGGCAGCGGCCTCGACCAGTTCGGCGTCCGCGGCGGCCAGCAGATCGTGTGCCCATACATCTCGTCCTGCACGCCACGGCACGTCAGCTTGCCCGGTATGCCGGATGACCACGACCGTGGTGACATCGGTGGCGACATCAACCAGGGCCTGGGCGAGCGTCGTCCGCACACGACTCGCCGCCGTGGCTGTCAGCGTTCCCTCGTCGGTGAGCACCGCCAACGCGCGGCCCACGCCGCGCATGATGTCGCTTCGCTCTGCGGTGATCTCGCCGGCCACTGCGGTGCCGGCGTCGTCAAGAATACGCCCTATGGCCGCGTGCGTCAGGTCGAGCGTCTCAAGGGAGGCACGGACTGCAACCAGTGCCCGCTCCACCGGCACGTAGCGTTCGAGTGCAGGATCTGTGAACGCCGCTTTAAACGGAATGACCTGCGCGTTGCGATAGCCGCCATCGGCCGTGATGACTACCGTGGCCCGTGCGTCAAAGACGCGATCAGCCAACGTCTTGTCAGAGAAGCCGCCGAAAACAGGCGTGTACACAATCCCCAATCGCTTGGCGGCCTCCGTCCACGCCACCTGCTCCGGAATGTTGGGCAGATTGAGCGCCAACCGATCACCGGTGCGCAAACCGAGTCGACGCAGCGCGATAGCGCAGCGGGCGACATCAACGAGCAGTGCGCGCCGCGTCCAAGGCCACGCGACCACGGGACCACCGCGTCCACCGTCCCGCGACTGATCCCACCGATCGCCTTCCACGAGGAATGCCGGCTCGCTGCCGAAACCGGCCAAAACGTGCCGATCGACTTCGTTGAAACAGGCGTTGGTCCGCGCACCGACGAACCATCGGTAAAAGGGCGGCTCCCCATCATCGAAGGCGGTGTGCCACGGTCGGTACGACGACGGCCGCACGGCCTGAACCGCCGCGCACGTTGCGCCGTCAAACCCCGTCCACTCGCCGAGTGTGTTGTGCGTGATCCAGGCGCGCGATTCGGCGTCGTACCAGTGCAGCTGTCGCGCCGCCAGGTCACCGTGAAAGCCGCCGGGATCCGCGCGCGAGTCATCGCGCATCCGTTCCCAGTCATCCCGTGAACGTACAGGGTTGAACTCCGCGATCGGCGGCGTTACCGTGGGCAGCGTCGTCATAAGCGCTCTCGCAACTACTGGACGTGAAGATGCCACGTCACCTTCGCACACCATGCAGGTCCACGCCGCACCACCTAGGTGACGCCGCGCGCATCACTACATCGCCACGATGGCAACGGACACAGTCGCACGACGCGCGACTGAAGTATCGCATTCGGACACAACGTCGCCACGGCGATCTTTCCTCATTGGGCGCGTGTCCTGCAGCGCGTCCGGATCACCGCGACAAGCTCTCGCGTAAGCTACTGCAGGCCGGCACTGATCGTTTCGGCCAACTGCTCGTCCGTCAAATCATCGTCCCAGCCCGGAGCGACTAAGGCAATCACCCGGTCCGCGCCGGAGTTGCACTCGATGGCGACCGTCTCGGGGGGCATGGTGGCCGCACGCGGACGCTGCTCCTCCGGTACCTCGGGGAGCTCCAGACAAATCCAGGAAATACCGCGGGGATCACGGACCGTTCGCATCAGCATTCTCATCGACAAAGTTGCCTCTCTCGCGACACGCCCGCCGTGCGCCAGCGTGCCACCGCAGTACCCGGAGCGGGACTTGAACCCGCATGCCCTTACGGACGAGAGATTTTAAGTCTCTTGCGTCTACCGGTTTCGCCATCCGGGTCCACCACCTGCCGGAGCATAGCCCGCCGCTCCCTTGAACGCAAAACGGGAGCGCAAAGGCGCTCCCGTTTGCCCAGACATCGCCTGCTCCATTTCACACAGAGCGGGAAACGGGACTCGAACCCGCGACCCCAACCTTGGCAAGGTTGTGCTCTACCAACTGAGCTATTCCCGCATACTGGCATCTTAGCAGCCAACGCGATGTGGGACAAGCGCCTGGCATCAGGCGCGGAGGCCGAGCGCGTGCGCCGCGTACCACATCGTGTGCGCGAGCAGTCCCGCGAGCGCCGCGTCCCCGCCATTGCCGACCGCCCGCCCTTCCTCGTCGACCAATTCGGCGGCGATCCCCTGATCCAGCGGCGCCCGACGCAGCCATCCCAGCGCGTCCTGCGCATCCGGTCCGAGCAGACGGGCGATCTGCGGCAGCAACGCTCCCGATCCTCCCTCAATCGCGCGCACCGAGCGCCGGTAGAGCGAGTCGTCCCGATCGAGCGCCTCGTACAGCGGCAGCCAGACGAGAGAGCCGACCGGGTCGTCATCGAGCGAGGTGTTCCCGGCCAGATCGATGGCTGCCGCAAGTCGAGCCTTGCCGCCACGATCCACGGCGAAGTGGCGCCGCAGGGCGGCTCGCACAGCGGCCGGATCCTCGACCGCCGCCGCCGCCTCTTCGTCGAGGGTGCGCCGGAAGACTTCGAGCGCCAGCGCCACCACGGCGTTGCCATGCAGCGTGAATGGGTACGGGGCCGGCGCCCCGGATGGCATCACTTCGGTGGAGAACAACGGCACGCGCTCGTCACGCCGCGCCGCAATATCATCGGACGCGAGGTAGAGCGTCTCGGCGACCACTGGATCCTCCACAATCTGTTCATCGTTCGAATCGCGGATATAGCGATCGGTGGCGATGGCAAACGCGGCCGGTCCTTCGATACTGAACCCCGGCTGAAAGAGTGTGCCGTCGAGATAGTGCACGCCCTGCCCCGGTGCGTACCCGTGCAACTCACACGCGCGCACGAGGAGCTCGCGGGCCAGCGCACTGTCGGCGAGCTGCACGGCCGGCAATGTCCACATGAGCGCTTCCCAGTCGCGTACGGTGCATCCCATGCCGTGCCACGGGGCCCGCGACCGCACGAGATAGTAGTGGGCGTCGTCCAGCCCACGCCCGACGCCGTAGAAGTAGGCAAAGAGGAGATTGCGGTTCACGATGCGGTCCATGGCATCGCTGCCGGTGGCCTGCTCCAATGCCGACAGCGCCTCGCGAGTGGCGGTGAGGAGCGCGCGCCAACCGCGTCGTCGAAGCACCGCCACGGTTGCTTGGGCACCGTCACGCTCGGGGCCCACCGCAAAGTAGAATGCGCACTGCACGGCGCCCTGCGCGGGCGCCACGAGTTCCCGGCGGATCGCGAAGGCGCGTGGCGCGCGCGAGGGACCGTCGGGGACCTCGATTCGCGCCGGGCCATCGCTACCGATCGCGATCGCTGCGAGCCCTGGAATGGCCGCGCCCTCGAGCAGCAGGACTTCGTCGAGCCCCTCACGTACCACGTGATCGTCATCAAACGGACGGGCGGTCCGCACCCGCTGCTGTCGGTGGCCGAGCGTCCCCTCCAACGCCAGCTCGATCGCGACATCTTCCGCGCCGCGATTCTCGATGGCGAACGTGTAAACGGCACCGGCCATGTCGGCGTCCCGCCCGTAGGGAGCAAAGACAGTCCCCCTCACAAGGAGCGAGCCGATTGTGCAGGTGAAGGTGGGTAGCCAGCCCACCGCCCGTTCCCAGGCGATGCCTTCGGCGGCCAGTGTGCGGATCTCACCATTGACCCGCAACACGGGGAGTACCAGCGGGGTACCGGACCCTGCGGCGAAATCGGGTGACCCGGCGAACTCGATCGCGGCGCGCGCGCCACGGTGGAGCACGCCCAGGGCATGAATCGATCCGTCTGCCGGATTGATGCACGGGATCGTGAGCCAGTGATTACCGGTCAGCTGCCAAGGTATGGCGGGGAGTTGCACAGTGCAGGATCAAGAGACACAAACGGCGGGGCCGCGTTGACGCTTCCCCTGCGAATGGCTAATCTAGCCGGTTCCCCGAGCGACGCGTCGCTGTCCAACTTCCGCCCGATTTCGTTGACACCCTTCACACCGACGCTACGCCACACCCTCCGACATTCGTCGTGGGCAGTTCGGGTTGTTGCCCTACTGCTCTGCACGGGGCTTTCGCTCCCCGCGAAGCTCGTGGCGCAGGCCGTCGCGGGGGTTGGCGACGACGCGATTCCGCTCCCAAAGGGCGGCTATCGCTTCCTTGTTTCCGGACTCTGGAACGGGTACGATGCCAGCTATCGCGCCGGCGCTGACGGCTATCGGTCGCGCCCGCTGCTCAGCGGGCTCCGCACCGACCAGCTCGGGGTCGGTTTGCTCCCGCAACTTGACGCCGCGCAACTCGGACTCCGTAGCCTCACCGGAGATGACGCCTTCGCCATCTCCCTCGGGGCGCTGGAAGCCCGGGGTGACGTACGCCAAAGCATCGCGCCGATCGCTGTGGACTACGGGATCACGAAACGCGTGTCCGTAAGACTGCTCGTGCCGTACGTGGAGTCGCGCGACAACGCCCAACTGCTTCTCAACCGTAACGGGAGCGGCGCCAACGTGGGCCTCAACCCGGCGTTTGTCGCGGGCACCGGCAGTGCAGCGCGTCAGCTCAACGGTGCGGTGATCGCGCAACTCACGCAGGCGCGCTCCGAGCTGGCGGCGGAGATCACGCGCTGCACCGACGCGAGGGCGACCGCCTGCGACGCAATCCGCGCCAATCCGGCCGGCGTCCAGGCACTGCTCGCACGGGCGCTTACAACGCAGAACACCGTTCGGCAGGTGTACGGGGACGCCTCGCAGGGTGGAGCGCCGGTGGTGCCCATTGCCGGTTCTACCGTGCAGAGCACCGTGGCCGCCACCATCGACGCGCTCCGTCAAGACTTCACCGCGCTCGGCGTGAGCGCCATCACGTCAGGCACAGCGCCAGCCGCCGCCACTACGGTGCTCGGCCCAGCCGGCATGTCGCGCATCGCGACAGATTCAGCGTGGCAAGCTGGTTACGCAGCACTCGGTAACACCCGGCGCTCCGGCATCGGTGACATCGATCTTACCGCGTCCGTGCTGCTGTACGATACCTTCGCGGCCGATCAGGCCCGTCGATTGCTGGCTCCCACGCGCGGCGTGCGCAGCATGCTCACCGCCGGCTGGCGTTTCGGTACTGCGGGCGCCGACCGAGCGGAGGATGCCTTCGACGTTCCGATCGGCGACGGTGCCAACGCACTCCTTGTGCGCAGCACGACGGACCTGGTGCTTAACCGCCTCACGTGGATCAGCGCGTCAGTGCGCGCCGCGCTGCCTTTCAGCGATAACATCGCCGTGGCACTCCCGTTCCGCGACGTGGAGCGCACCTTCTCGCCCATGCTGCGAGTCGAGAGCGTCTCACGGTCACTGGGTCCGCGCGTCGAACTCGAGCTCGCTCCACGGTTGGCGCTCGGTCAGTTTTTCGGGATTTCCGGAGCGTACCTCATGCGGCGCTGGGGTGAAGACCGCTACGAGTCGGGGCTCCCGGGAGACATCACGGATCCAATGGCCTCCTCGGTCGTGGCCGCGCGCACCCTGCAGGCTGTCGCCTTTGGCGTCACGTTCTCCACACTCGCCAGTTACACGCGTGGACGGTCGCGCTTTCCAGCGGAAGTCATCTATACTCGCACGGTGCCGATCGGCGGAAGCGGTGGCGTGGTGCCAGCAATCAATGCGGACCGGTTGGAACTCCGCGTCTATACCGGCTTTCCTCGACGCTGATCACTGCGCGAGGCGCGCACCGACGGCGGCTCAGGCGGTTCATCGCCGCCTCGCTCGAGTAACTCACGCGCGTGCGCGCGGCTCACCTCGCGCTCGGCATCCCCGCCGAGCATCCGCGCGATCTCGACAACGCGCTCCTCATCGGTGACGACCGCAGTGTCGGACGTGGTGACCGTGCCCACGGCACTCTTGCGCACCACCACGTGCTGGTGAGCGCGCGCGGCGATTTGCGCGAGGTGCGAGATGGCCAACACCTGATGATGGCCCGCCACGCGGCGCATCAGCGCCCCAACCTGCCACGCGACCGCGCCACCGACGCCGGCATCGACTTCGTCGAAGACGAGCGTGGGCACCTGTTGGAGGCGTGCCAGCACCGTGCTTAACGCCAGCATCAGGCGCGCCAACTCGCCGCCTGATGCAATGCGCGCTAGCGGACGCGATTCGCTACCGGCATTGAGTGCAGCGAGCACCGTCACCTGCTCGGCGCCCGCAGCACCAATCTCGTCGAGGGGCACCAGCGCTACAAGCACGGTGCCCTCCGCCATGCCCAGCTCTGGGAGCAGTTGCGAGACCGCCTTGCCGAGGCGCTGTGCGGCGGCCGCACGGCGCCGCGTGAGCACGGCCGCCGCTTCCACAAGCGCCCCGTCGGCTGCGGCTCGCGCAGCAGCCAAAGCGGCGAGATCCAGCGCACTGCCATCCACGAGATCGAGCTCCGACCGCGCACTGTCTGCGGTCGCCCGCACTTCATCGATCGAGGGGCCGTGCTTTCGCATGAGGCCAAGCAGCTGATCGCGTCGCAGCTCAAGCTTGCGCAAGCGCACCGGATCAGCTTCGATCGCCTCAGCGTACACTTCGAGTTCCCGATGCAACTCGTCGAGCGCGTACACGGCGCTGTCGAACGGCGGCTGCCAGCGCTCGGTGTCCGGATCAATTTTCGCAAGATTCGACAGCGCACGACGCACTACACCAAGTCGGGCCAAGGCCGCGCGGTCGTCACTTGAGATGGCGCTGGCCGCGTCCGCCGCAAGTTGCTGCAACTCCTCGGCGTGACACAGCCGACGGATCTCGCCGTCGAGTAACTCATCTTCACCAGCCACCGGCTGGACGTCATCGATCTCGCGGACCACAAAGCGCAAGTAGTCAGCGCGTCGTTCGGCATCCTGCCGACGCTGCTCCAGTTCCCGCTCTCTGGCGCGCAGCGCTGCCAGATGCGCATACGCCTCCGCCACCCGCCGCCGATCGCTTGCGGCATCGGCAAATGCATCGAGGATATCGCGTTGATGGTCACTTTCGAGCAATTGCCGCGAGTCGTGTTGGCCATGCACGCTGACCAGCAGGGCCCCTACCTCCGCTAGCATAGCCGCGGTGACCGGCGAGCTGTTGATCCAAGCGCGCGAGCGACCTTGCGCACTGATCTCGCGCTTCAGCACGAGGACATCGTCGTCGCAATCGATGCCGCGCTCATCGAGCAACACGCGCACCGTCGCGGTCGGCAATACTTCGAACACGCCCTCCACCGTGGCTTTGTCCGTGCCGGCCCGCACGCGATCCGCCGCCGCGCGCTCGCCGAGGAGCATGCCAAGTGCGCCTACGATCAGCGACTTGCCGGCGCCTGTTTCGCCAGTCAACACATTGAGTCCCGCCGCCAGCGGGAGCGAGACCACATCGATCACCGCCACATTGCGGATGCGGAGCTCAACAAGCATGGACTCGCCTCTTAGATGGTCTCGCCGTCGCGCTCGGACAGACCGCCCCAGCCCAGCTTCCGACGGAGGCGGGCGAAGAACGTGGTACCAGGGAAACGCACGATCTGCACCGGGTTCGGAGCGCGCCGCACCACCAGCATCTCGCCACCGGTGAACGTCGTGCCAACCTGACCGTCGACTGTCACCAAAAGTTCTTCCGGCCCATCATCAGCGCGCACCATCACTTTGGCATGCGGTGGCAGGACGAGCGGTCGCATGGCCAGCGTATGCGGCGACACCGGCGTGAGTACAATGCTCTCTACAGTGGGCACCACGATCGGACCGCCCGCCGAGAGCGAATAGCCAGTGGAGCCGGTGGGCGTGGAAATGACCAGTCCATCGGCAGAGTACGAGCCGATCGCTTCATCATCCACGAACACCGTAAACCGCACCACGCGAGCGAACCCGCCCTTGTGCAACACCACGTCGTTCAGCGAGAGCCACTCGCACCGCTGCTGCCCATCGCGATTCAATACGCACGACAACAACGCCATGCGGGATTCGGGCGTGAAGTCTCCGTGTGCGAAGCGGCGCACACCCTCCTCAAATTCCTCACCGCTACAGCTGGTCAGGAATCCCAGTCGGCCGAGATTGATACCGAGAATCGGCGCCATATGCCCATTGAGGAAGCGCGCCCCCCGCAACAGGGTTCCATCGCCACCGAGTGTGATCAGCGCGTCGACCTCATTCGACGACCCGAGACGTTCCCCTTCTTCAGCAATCTCCCAGAGTTCGTCTTCGAACGCGAGCGTGAGTCCCAGTTCGGGGGCGATGTCGAGCAGCGTACCAAGAATCGCGGGTAGCCCAACGTAACCTCGATGTCCGACGACGCCGACGCGCATCAACCGGCGAGGGCTTCTGAGGCGTGCAACGTGCGCACGCGTTGGGCGATGCCCGGGGCGTCGAGTCCAAGGGTGGCCAACTGATTTTTGCGGGACGCGGCGTACACGATATGATCCGGTACTCCATGCACCGCCGTGCGCACCGATGGGGCCTGCCGCTGAATGATGGCGCTCATGTACGCACCGAAGCCGTTGATCATGGCGCCTTCCTCCACGGTCAGAATCTGCCCGTGTCCGGCAAGGATCGCGTTGAGTGTGACCGCATCGTACGGCTTGAGGTATCGGCAGTTCACCACGGTGATGTCGAGCCCTTCGGCCGCCAGTAGTTCGGCGGCATCGAGCGCCGTGCCCACCATCGTGCCGACCGCGAGGATCGCGAGCTCTCGGCCGTGGCGTAACACTTCCCAGGTGCCGTAGGGGGTCGCGGGAATCTCGGCCATCGGCGGCGGCGTATCGGGCGCCGCGTCACGGGGGTAGCGCAAGGAAAACGGCCCCCCGGTGTGCTCGACGCCCGCGCGCAGCAGGCCTAGCATTTCGGTGCCGTTTTTGGGAGCCGTCACCGTCATGTTTGGCACCGCCAGCATGTAAGGGATATCGTACATCCCCATGTGCGTCTCGCCGTCCTCGCCAACCAGCCCGGCCCGATCCATGGCAAAGACCACCGGCAGGTGCTGCAATGCAGCATCATGGATGATGTTATCGTAGGCGCGCTGCAGGAAAGTCGAATAGATAGTCACCACCGGTCGGACGCCGCGCGTGGCCAGCCCCGCCGCGAACGTGACCGCGTGGCCCTCGGCAATCCCGACATCGAAAAATCGCTCCGGATAGGCCTTCGCAAAGGGTGCGGTGCCCGTGCCCGTGGGCATCGCGGCCGTGATCACCGCAAGGTCTTTCCGTTCCGCCCCCAACTCGAGCAGCCCCTTCGCGTACAACGCGGTGTAGGCCGCGTTGGCGGTGGACGCCTTCAATTGCTTGCCGGTAGCGGGATCGTGACCGGGCGGCAGTGCGTGCCACTTCTCCCCGTGTTCACCGGCAGGAAAGCCACGGCCCTTCTGCGTGATGACGTGGACGAGCCGTGGCCCCGTCATTTCCCGTACCGCGCTGAACGTCTCAAGCAACGCGTCGAGGTCATGCCCATCGATGGGGCCGAAGTAGCGAAAGCCCAGCTCCTCGAACAACACACCGGGCGTCAGGAACGACTTGACGCTCTCTTCCCACTTCCGCACCAGCGTGCTCACACCGGTGAACGGGGCCGGCGCATTATCGACGATCTCGCCGATTTTCGAGCGCAGCCGGTTGTACAATGGATTGCGCTGAATGCTGGTGAGATACTTGTGCATCGCGCCAACATTGGGCGCGATGGACATTTCGTTGTCGTTGAGGACAACGATGATGTCGCGATCGGAGTGGCCGGCGTTATTCAGCCCTTCGTACGCGAGGCCGGATCCGAGCGAGCCATCGCCGATGACTGCTGCCACCTTGAAGCTCTCGCCAAGCACGTCGCGACCGGCAGCCATTCCGAGCGCCGCCGAGATGGCGGTCGCGGCATGCCCCGCACCGAACGTGTCGTATTCGCTTTCTGTGCGCTTGAGAAAGCCGGACAAGCCGCTCTCCTGACGCAACGTCTCCATCCGGTCGTTGCGGCCGGTGAGCAGCTTGTGCGGATACGCCTGATGCCCGACGTCCCAGACGAGCTGATCGCGTGGTGTATCGAGGACCGCATGCAGCGCAATGGTCAGCTCGACCACACCAAGACCGGCGCCGATGTGGCCGCCGGTCCGCGAGCACACATCGATGAGCCGCTCCCGGATATCCTGCGCGAGGACGCGCAGTTCATCGCGGGACAGGTGACGGAGATCAGCGGGAGACGTGATGCCTTCGAGAATGGACATAGCGAAATCGAGGGAGACGCAACGAGTGACAATCGCCGCGATGGAAACAGCTGAAAGATACGACCTATGACCGCCGTTCGACGATAAAGCGGGCCAACTGTTCGAGCGTCGGTGTGAGGAGATGTTCGTCAGCCAGTGCCCGACACCCCTCTTCAACTAACGCGACGGCCCGCTCGATCGCTCCCTCAACGCCTAGAAGCGCCGGATAGGTGCTCTTGTGCAGGTCCAGATCCCGTCCAGCGGTCTTCCCGAGTTCGTCGGTGGTCGCGGTCACATCGAGCACATCATCCGCGATCTGAAATGCGAGTCCGATAGCCGCCCCGTACCGGGCCAAGGCCGAACGACGCGCCTCAGGGGCGAGGGCCGCGCGCGCGCCCAGCGTCACCGACGCCATGATCAGGGCGCCCGTCTTCAAACGATGCACCCGTTCGAGCGCGTCGAGGGTCAGATGCACCCCTTCCGCGTCCAGATCGAGTAGTTGTCCGCCAATCATACCGCCGCCGCCCGAGGCGTCCATCAGGTCCCGGACGATATCGCCCGCCACCGCGTCGGATAGCCCGAGATGCCTCGCCGCATGCCACGCGCTCCGCGCCGCCAGCGGGACCATGGCAAGCCCTGCGGCTGTAGCCACCGGCACGCCGTACACCCGATGAACCGTCGGGCGACCGCGCCGCACGTCATCATCATCCATACAGGGCAAGTCATCGTGGACGAGCGAGTACGCATGCACCACCTCGACAGAAGCCGCCAGCTCGCGGGCGTCGCCGGTACCACCGCACGCACGATACGCCTCGAGCAAGAGGATTGCGCGCAGTCGCTTGCCCTCGCCGAGCAAGGCGTAGCGAATCGCCTCTGCCGTGAGGGGTGAGACCTCACCCAGCCAGCGGGCGCAGAATGCATCCAGCGCTTGCTGGACACCGATTCGCTCCGCGTGGAACGACTGGGCAGCGGCAGGTGGCACGCCCACCAGCAGGGGCGACGGGTCGGCGGTGGTGACCAAAGGCATCATCGGTCAGCTCCCGAACTCAACCACAGAGAACGAGCCGTCCGCCGCCTCGACCAACTGCTGCACCCGCGCATCGACCTGCTTCAGCGCCGCACCGGCGGATCGAAGGTGGGTAATTCCCTCCTCGAACAGCAGCAGGGCACGCTCGAGATCCACATCACTCCGCTCG
The DNA here is from genome assembly GCA_038212625.1 of Gemmatimonadales bacterium. GTDB lineage: Bacteria > Gemmatimonadota > Gemmatimonadetes > Gemmatimonadales > Gemmatimonadaceae > Gemmatimonas. The sequence continues at coordinate 104,814 of JBBQUH010000001.1, forward strand.
AGGTCACGCACGATCTCCTCCAGTCGGGACAGCGATTGCTCAAACGTCATCCCTGCTCCTCTTCCAGAACTCCGGTGGCGTCGCGCGGGAGCGGGCGGTTCTCGCCGGCTATCGCTTGAACAATACCGTCACGCAGCCACAAATCGAACGGCGCGCCCGGCACGAATTGCTCTCTCTCGCTCAAGGTAGCGCCCTCTGGCGTTCGCGCCACCGCAAAACCACGCGCGAGGGTGCTGAGTGGCGAGAGCGCCTGAAGCTGGCCCGCCAACAGTTCAACCCGCGACCGGCGCCGCTCCACGACCCGGGTGGCCGCCATCCCGAGCCGCTTCTGTACCTGCGAGAGCGCCGCCACCGCCCGATCCTCCCGCCGCTTGGCGGCACTGACGAGTCGGGAGCCCAGCGACTGAATACGCCCCGCGACTTCGCGACGCGAGGGCACGGCCAGCTCCGCCGCCGCCGACGGCGTCGCCGCGCGAACATCCGCGACCAGGTCGCACAGGGTGATATCCGTTTCGTGTCCGACGGCCGAGATCGTAGGCAGCGGACATGCCGCCAGCGCGCGGGCCACCCGCTCATCGTTGAACGCCCACAGATCTTCTCGCGCGCCTCCGCCGCGACCGATGATGAGCAAGTCAGCGTCGCCCCATCGACTCACCTGCGCTAACGCCGCCACCAGGGACTCCGGCGCCCCATCACCCTGAACGCGCGCGCCCACCATCACCAACTCCACGTCCGCGCTCCGCGCACGCGCCACCGTGACGATATCGTGCATCGCCGCCCCATCGAGGCTCGTGATCACCACAATCCGCCGCGGGAACGCGGGGAGGGTGCGCTTTCGGGCGGCATCCAACAACCCGTCCCGCTCCAGGCGAAGGCGAGTCTGTTCAAGCGCTTTCCGCCACAGGCCGTCTCCCGCCGCCTCCAGCTTCGTGACGGAAAACTGCAGGTCACCGCGCACTGGCCAGACGGTCATCTGACCAAGCGCAAGCACCTGCATGCCGTCGTCTGGCGGCGCGGGGAGACGACGCGCGGCCGAACTCCAGATCACACACTTCACCTGCGCCTCCGCGTCGCGCAGCGCGAAGTACCAATGGCCGTTGCGATGCGCCTTGAAGTCGCTGACTTCGCCGCGAACCCAGAGCGGCGGAAACGCCCCCTCGATCAGATCCTTGGCTGCCGTGGTCAGGGTATGCACCGCGATCGCCGACTCGGGAGCCGTGCCCGGTGCCGCGTCGTCAGTCACCGATGGCCCGTAGCCGCTGGCGCGACGCGCGCTCATCGACTCAGACCAACGTACGGTACGCGGCGCGCACCGTGTTGCGCAGCAGCATGGCGATGGTCATTGGCCCGACACCACCCGGTACGGGCGTGATCTTCGAGGCGACCTCTGCAGCGCTCGCAAAGTGCACGTCGCCACAGAGGCGAGACCCTTTGGGCTTGCTCGCATCGGGCACACTGTTCATGCCAACGTCAATGACGACCGCGCCGGGCTTGATCATGTCACCCGTAATCATCTCCGCGCGGCCGATCGCCGCGATCAGGATGTCGGCGCGGCGCGTGTGAAACGCCAGATCGCGCGTGCGGCTGTGACACACCGTGACGGTGGCGTCGGCACCAGCGCGGCCCTGCACCAACAGCGCCGCCATCGGCTTGCCCACGATATTGCTGCGCCCCACGATAACCACCTCGGCACCACGCGTCTCCACCCCACTGCGCAGCAGCAACTCGATCACCCCCGCCGGCGTGCATGAGACAAAGCCATCGGTGTGCCCAATGAGCAGCTTCCCCACATTCTCCGGATGAAAGCCATCCACGTCTTTGTCAGGACGGATATGCCGGATCACCGTGTCGGGGTCGATGTGCGCCGGCAGCGGCATCTGCACCAGAACCCCATGCACGGTAGGGTCGGTATTGAGCTGTTCCACTACCGCCAGTAACTCGGCCTGGGACGTCGTGGCAGGAAGGCGTAGCGTGCTCCCCGCCATGCCCGCCTCGTGCGACGCCTTTTCCTTGGCCCCCACGTAGGTCGTGCTAGCGATGTTGTCGCCCACCAGAACCACCGTCAACCCAGGCACCACACCGCAGGCGGTCAACGCCGCGACCTCGACGGCGACCTCGCCGCGAATAATTGCCGCGATGGCTTTGCCGTCGATCAGTTCAGCGCGCAAAGTCGACCGCCCGACTCTCGCGGATCACCACCACCTTGATCTGCCCGGGATACTGCAACTCGGACTCGATACGACGGGCGATTTCCTCGGAGAGCGTCGTCATGCGCGCGTCATCCACCTGCTCCGGCGTGACGACCACCCGCACCTCACGACCGGCCTGAATCGCGAACACCCGATCGACCCCTCGATAGCTCGAGGCGATGCGCTCCAACCCTTCAAGGCGTTTCACGTAGGTCTCAAACGCCTCGCGGCGCGCCCCGGGACGGGATCCGGAAATACTGTCGGCCGCCTGCACCAGGACGGACACCTCGCTCTCGTGCGGCACATCATCGTGGTGCGCCGCGATGCAGTTCACGACCAGCGGGTTCTCGCCGTACTTGGTGGCCATCTCGACGCCGAGCTGCACATGCGTGCCCTCGTGCTCATGCGTGAGGACCTTGCCGATGTCGTGCAGGAGCGCACCGCGCTTGGCCAGCGCCACGTCGAGCCCCAGTTCCGCGGCCATCATGCCAGCCAACCATGCCGCTTCCTTCGAATGCGCCAGGATATTCTGCCCGTAACTCGTGCGCCACCGCATGCGCCCGATCAGCTTGATGAGCTCCGGGTGCAAGCCGGCTACCCCGACGTCGTAGGCGGCCTGCTCACCGGTCTCGACAATGGCGACCTCCACTTCTTTCCGGGCTTTGGCCACCACTTCTTCGATGCGCCCCGGATGGATGCGTCCGTCGCTGACCAGTTTTTCCAGCGCCAAACGCGCGGTCTCGCGACGCACCGGATCAAAGCACGACACGACCACAGTATCTGGGGTGTCATCGATGATCACGTCCACGCCGGTCGCCAGTTCAAACGCGCGAATGTTGCGCCCCTCGCGACCGATGATCCGACCCTTCATTTCGTCGTTCGGCAGTGAGACGGCCGCCACGGTTGACTCCGCCGTGGTCTCGACCGCGACACGCTGCACGGCCAGCGCGACGATCTTCTTCGCCTCACGCTCCGCGTTGCGCTTCGCACTCTCGCGGATCTCCCGCACGCGACTGGCCGCATCGGCAAGCGCTTCATCCTCCAGACGCCGCACGAGCTCAGCCTTTGCCTGCTCGGACGTCAGCCCGGATAGCTGCTCCAGCCGCCGCCGCTCGTCGGCTACCAGTCGTTCGAGTTCCTGCTCGCGTGCCGTCGCCACGCTTTCGCGGCGGCCGAACTCGCTGCCGCGCCGCTGGAGCTCCTGCTCACGCCCCTCCAGCGATTCGCGGGCCCGATCTACCTGACCCTCGCGATCCTGAAGGCGTTTCTCCTCGCGCTCCACGTCGCCGCGACGCTTGCGCGACTCCTGCTCCTGCGTCTCGCGCAGTTGCAGCAGCTCTTCCTTGCCTGATACGACGGCTCCCTTCCGAAGCGTTTCCGCCTCGCGGCGCGCCTCATCCAGAATTCGCGTTGCCGTCTCTTCGGCGCTCGCCTTGGCGCGCTGTTGCGCGTCCAGCTCGATCGTTCGTCCCGACTGTCTGCCGACAACAAATGCCACGACAGCCGAGATCAGTCCCAGAGCGCCGATCAGCGCCTCAACGGGAAAGCCTCCCATGCGATCTATACTCCACCGCGAACGAGCGCGGGTTCTTGATCGTGATCTATCGCTTACGAACGGAAACGCCGAGTCCCCCGTGATTCGCAGGGCAGAAACGTTCGCTGTAACAGCGATCGATCGCCGCGACTCTCGGGGTTTCCGACGCACCACTGACCATCAGAACGTACGGAGCGGACGAAGCGCCCGCAACCGGTGCCGGGGGCCATCCATCACGCGAGCGCGGGACAAACCGAACCGAGTCCCGAGCGACGCCCGACCCCGGCACCCCGTCAGCCCCCCAACAGCTCATCCCCGCGTTTGGCGGGCGGAAGCAAGGGACGGATCTCAGACGCCAATTGACGAAGAGCGCCCGCCAGTTCTTCTGTCGCCGCCCGTTCACGAAAAAGCTCGTCAGTGATTTGAAGCGCTGCCAGAATCGCGGCCTTGTGTGTTTCCACGGCCCCGCCGCCATTCATGATCGCCCGAATCGTCCGATCGACGTGCTCCGCGATCACTTTGGTGTGGTCGGGCGACGCCTCGGTACGCAGCGTGTATTCCTCGCCGACGATACGAACCTTGACCACCGAGCGCACGTCCATCATCGCTCTACCGCCAGCCCGACCTGCTGCCGCAGGAACCGGACGCGCTCCGCTAAAAGGCCGGTGCGCTCCTTGGCCTCCGTCAGCCGTTCGCGCAGTCGCTGATTCTCCCGCGCCAACTCGCCGTCTACAGCAGCTGGCGTTACCGCTTCAAGCGCCTGCGTGTGGCTCATCCGCAGCGCCTCGGCCTCGCGATGCGCCGCCCGCTCGCGCTCCTCCACCTCTCTGAGCTTCACCTGCGCGCCGCTCCGTGCCGTGTGCGCCTCTACCGCCTCGGTGCGAGCGGCCGTCATCGCGGCGTCCAAGGCCGCCGTGCGCTGCTCGAGCTCGAGTACGCGTGACTCGGCGGCCAGCGCGCGCCGGCGATAGCCCGCCAGCTGATCGCTGAGATTCCGAACGAGCGTATCGAGCTCGCGAAACGCGGCAACGTCAGGACGCACGAGGACGGATTCCCAGGTCCTTGTCGAGGAGTTCCAACAGCCGCGCGCGGCGGCCGTCAATTTCTTTGTCGCGGAGGGTGCGCTCCGGATGCCGGAACGTCAACCGCCAGCCAAGACTCCGGTGACCACCAGGAATTCCCGCGCCTCGGAATTCATCGAATAACACCACACGCTCCAGCAGATCTCCGCCCGCCGCGCGCAAGGCCCGCTCCACGGTCTCCGCTGTCGTACCATCCGGCACCACCAGCGCCACATCGAACTCGGCCGCCGGCGTGGTGGGGAGTGGTACGAAACGAATCCCCGCCGAAGCCGACGATTCACGCTCAGCGGCAGTGCCATGCGCCTGCGCCCGAGGCGCCGCCACATCGGCCGACGGCATCACGCCGAGCGAAAGCTCGACACCATAGGCGACGGTTGCCCACACCGGGCGATCGAGGGCGACTTCCTCAACGCGCCCCACCGCACCAATGCCGTCGACGGTCAACGTCCAGAGAACGGGCGACGCGCCCCCCGTGAGTGTGGCGTGTTTTCCAGGGAAAGCGACCGCCAGCAGCCGCTCCGCCAATTCCTTGGCATCCCAGACATCGAACGCCGGCGGCTGCGGCTCGGTGAAGTGCGCCGGGCGGCGCGAGCCCATAAGGAGCGCCCCGACCCGCACCTCTTCGCGCGGCAAACGCTCGCCGGTGCCGGCAAACACGTTGCCGATTTCGAAGAGGCGAAGATTGCCCTGCATCCGCGACAGGTTGTACTCCGCACGCCGCGCCAACGTATCAAGGATTGACGCGCGCAGAAACGGTTCGTCGTCCGCGAGCGGATTGCGTACGCGCGGCGACTGCGCGTCACCAGTGGCGGTAAACGGCATCGGACGCGTTTCTGCGAGGCCCATCCCGACCAGCAGATCGCGGACGCGGCGCCCTGCGAGATAAAGGGGATGATCCGGCGCGTTGCCGGGCCGGAAGGGTCGCAGCTCATCAGGAAGGCTATCAAAGCCAACCAGTCGCGCCACTTCCTCGATCAGATCCACTTCCAGCAGCAGGTCATGCCGCCACGACGGCGCCGTGACGTGCAGGCCATGGGCGTCTTCGGTGATGGCGCACCCGAGCGACGCGAGACGTTGCTGGATCTCGGCCGCCGGCACCTGGACGCCAAGCACGCGCGCGAGCCGCGACGGACGCAGCATCACCGGCAAGCGTGCGGGCGCTGGCGCGCCGACATCGAGCAGTTCCACCACCTCCCCACCGGCAACCTGCGCGATGAGTGCGGCGGCCGCACGCGCGACATCGAGCGTCGCGCCATCATCGACGCCGCGCTCGAACCGATAGCTCGCATCGGTAGACAGATTCACGGTACGGCGTACCCGCCGCACATAGCGCGGTTCGAAGATCGCGACTTCGAGGAGCACGTCGGTAGTGCTCGCCGTGACCTCGCTGGCGAGGCCTCCCATGACACCGGCCAACGCCACTGGGCGCTCATCATCACAAATCACCGTGGTGCCAGTCGCCAGCACACGCGACACGCCATCGAGCGTCACCAAAGTTTCCCCCTCTCGCGTGGGACGCACCACAATCCCGCCACCCGCGAGCTTGGCGAGATCGAACGCGTGTACCGGCTGTCCAAGGCCATGCAGCACGTAGTTGGTGGCATCCACCACGTTACTGATGCTGCGCTGGCCGATACTCTCCAATCGCCGACGCAACCATTCGGGGCTTTCACCGACCTGCACGCCACGGATCACTGCCGCGACGTAACGCGGACAACTCACGGCATCGTCCACCCGTACGTGCGCGCGCGCTCCGTGAACGGCGCTCGTGCCGGACTGTACGGCCACATTGGCCGGCGCACCGATCTCGGCAGGCGCGCCAACCATCGTCGTGCCGAGGATCGCCGCGATTTCGCGCGCAACGCCCACATGCGAGAGCAGGTCGGGACGGTTTGGGAGCACGTCGAGGTCGATTCGTGCGTCAGCAATGGACATCACGTCAAGGAACGGTGTGCCGGGAGTGGCGTCCGTCTCGAGCGTCATGATCCCATCGTGATCCTGCCCCAGCCCGAGTTCACGCGGCGAACAGAGCATCCCGTTGGACGTCGCCCCACGGATCTTGCGTTTCTCAATTCTAAGACCACCCGGCATCACCGTTCCGGTGCGCGCGAATGGATACTTGCACCCCGCGACCACATTCGGCGCGCCGCAGACCACATCCAGCAACGTGCCACTGCCGTCATCGACCTTGGTGATCCACAGATGGTCGGAGTTTGGATGGCGGCCGGCTTCCACAACCTGCGCGATCACGAACGGGGCGAGTTCGGCGCCGAGGCGTTCGATGCTGTCGAGCGTTACACAATGCCGACTCAACGCATCCCCGATCTCCTGTGCCGACCGCGTATGCGGCACGAACTGTTTCAGCCAGTCATGAGAAACGATCATCGGGCGAACTGCTCCAGAAAACGCACATCGGAATCATAGAGCACCCGGATATCGCTGATGTCGTAGCGGGACATCGCGATGCGGGCCGGCCCCATGCCGAACGCCCAGCCCGTGAACTTCTCACTGTCGAGCCCTGCCTCCTCGATGACGCGCGGGTGCACCATCCCGCAGCCAAGAATCTCTACCCAGCGCAATCCCTTGCCATCGTTGAGGTCGACTTCCACGTCCATTTGCGCGCCGGGTTCGACGAACGGAAAATACGACGGACCAAAGCGTACACGTCGCGATGCGCCATAGAATCGTCGGGCGAATTCCGCGAGGGTAGCCTTGAGATCCACGAAGGAGATCCCTTCATCGATTGCGAGCCCTTCGAGTTGCATAAAGGCCGGCGCGTGCGTCGCATCGAAAAAGTCGCGGCGGTACACCTGCCCGGGGGCAAGCACGCGCACCGGCGGCGCATATTGCTGCAGTGTGCGCACCTGCACGGGGGACGTGTGCGTACGCAGCAACGTTCTGTCGCCCAGGTACAGCGTGTCGTGCAACTCCATGGCCGGATGGTCGGGCGGAAAATTGAGCGCGCCGAAGTTGTACCACTCGGTTTCCGCCTCCGGACCAAGGGCGATCGTGAAGCCCAGTTCGCGGAAGATCTCGCAGATCTCGTCAATCACAAGGGTGACCGGATGCAACGAGCCGCGCCACACGCCGCGCCCTGGCATCGTCCCATCGAATCCTGCCCCGCTGTCGGTTGCGCGCTGGCGCGCAGCGAAATCCACGACCGCCGTGTCGATCCCCTGCTTGAGCAGATTGAACGCTGACCCGGCTGCGCGACGATCGTCAGCGGGCAGCGTACGCAGCGCGCTCTGGAGCGCAGCAAGGCGCGCATCTTTCACGGCGTTGAGCGACCCTTTGGCGTCATCCAGGCGCGTGGCGGGATCGAGTCCGGCGAGCAGGGCGCGCGCGTCCTGCGCGATGGCATCAGCGAGAGCGAGGTACTCGGAGAGTTGCACGGAGAGCGAGAAGAGGCCGTGAGATGATCCCGGCGTGTTTCGCAACACGCGATCCGGGGTTCTGATGCACAAGGGGTCGGCATCCACATGGACGCCGACCCCTCAACATAATCAGATGGCGACGAACTACGCCGCCGTCTTCGCTGCGTCGAGGGCCTTGCGGACTTGCTCGGCGATCACAGTAAACGCTTCGGGCTCACGCACGGCGAGGTCGGCGAGCACCTTACGGTCGATCTCGATGCCGGCTGCATGGAGTCCACTGATGAACGCACTGTACGACATGTCGTGCAGGCGGGCGGCGGCGTTGATACGCACGATCCAGAGCCGACGGAAATCGCGCTTCTTGTTCTTGCGATCGCGGTACGCATAGCGCCAGCCGCGCTCCACGGTTTCCTTGGCGGCCTTCCAGAGCTTGGACCGGCCACCAAAGGCACCCTTGGCGTACTTGAGAATCTGTTTTTTCCGCTTGAGGCGGACGACGTTGGATTTTACGCGGGGCATGTGTAGTTCCTCAGGCCTGAATCAGACGCTTGATACGCTTCGCTTCGCCATTGGTCTCGATAATGGCAGGGCGGCGGAGATTACGCTTCCGCTTGGGCGACTTCTTCGTCAGGATATGGCTTTTGTAGGCCTTCAGACGCCGCACCTTCCCCGTCCCAGTGATGGAGAAGCGCTTTTTGGCGCCGCTGTGGGTTTTCATCTTCGGCATGATACGCTCACGGCTGCTGTGATCCGCCCCACGATGGGACGGCCCTGCGGTGGATCACGCGCTTCTCACTTCGGCGCGAGGATCATCGTCATCGACTTCCCTTCCATCATCGGCGCGCTTTCGATCTTCGCAAGATCGGTCAGCTCGGAGGCGACGCGATCCACCACAAGCTTTCCGAGCTCGGGGTGTGCAATCTGTCGCCCGCGGAACATCAGCGTCACCTTGACCTTATTGCCCTCTTCAAGGAACCGTCGCGCATGACGGGTTTTGGTCTCGAAGTCATGCTCGTCGATCCCTGGGCGGAACTTCACTTCTTTGAGATGGATGACGTGCTGCTTCTTCTTCGCGAGCCGAGCCTGTTTGGCCTGTTCGAATTTGAACTTGCCGAAGTCCATGATACGGACGACGGGCGGTCGAGCCGCCGCCGCCACTTCGACGAGATCAAGCCCCAACTCTACTGCCTGGGCCAACGCCACGTCGACTTCCATGATGCCGAGCTGACTTCCGTCGGCGCCGATGACGCGAACTGGGCTGATCCGGATCTGCCGGTTCACCCGTGGCGGACGCTTGGTCGAATCCTGAATAGGCCGAACTCCCGTAAAAGAAACAGAAAACGCGAACCCCACCGTGGAGTTCGCGTCGCAAACAGTCAGCACCCGCCGAAACCATAGACAGGTTCCGGCGCGCGAGATGTGTGGATGAACTCCAGCAGCACACCTCCGCAGGACTGAACCTGACAAGAGGGCCGAAGGGTGGGGCCGACATCGCAGCCAGCCCACTTCTCGATTGTTGATCCTATACCACTAACTGCGGAAAGCTAGACCATCGGCGCTACAGGTCAAGGGGCGCTCACACCGCAACTCACGACGCGGGCGCCAGTCCATACGATTTCCCGTCATGCGCCACCCGGCCAAAGCCCACGTGGGCGTCGTGCTCGAACACCAGCAACCACTCGTCCCGCAGCGCCTCGGCCAGCAGCGACCGCTTCGATTCGAGCGTGACCAGCGGTTCCACGTCGTAGCCCATGATCCACGGGAGCGGCAGGTGGTGCGCGGTCGGAATCACGTCACCGAGAAAACAGGCCACCTCTCCTCCCGATCGCAGCATCACACTTTGATGATGCGGCGTGTGTCCCGGTGTCAGACGGACGGAAATCCCCGCCCAGAGCTCCCGGGTACCGGACACCACCTCCAAACGGTCCGCCGCAACAAGCGGCCCCCAGTTGGCGGGGAAGTAGCTGGCCGACGTCCGCTCGTTCGGATGCTCGGCGTACGCGACCTCACCGGCCTGCACCACGTACCGCGCGTTGGGGAACACGGGCAGGATCTCCCCGCTCGGCGCCCTCCACGTGTTGCCCCCCGCATGATCGAAATGCAGGTGCGTATTGATCACGAGCCGTACGTCGTCCGGCCTGAAACCGGCCGCCGCTAATCCATCCTCCAGCGCCGTGCGTCCCTCGCTCCCGGCGTTTTCCACACCATAGATCTCGTGGAACTTGGGCGTCTCCTTATTCCCCAGTCCGGTGTCGATCAGTACGAGGCCATCGTCATGCTCGATCAAGAGACACCGCATTCCCATCGGAATGCGATTCCGCGCATCGGCCGGCAGACGCCGCTCCCACAGGGTCTTCGGGACGACGCCGAACATGGCGCCCCCGTCGAGCTGCTGCCCTCCCGCCTGGATGGCGTGCATGCGCCAGCGACCAAGGGTGCGCGTCTCAAGGAGTGGAGTGGGTGCCGTCATGCTGAACTGTCCTTGTCAACCGGTAATGGAAAGGCGCGGCGTCGGCGATCACTCGCCCCCTGACGCCGCTTGGCCCCGGGCGACGCGACGTGCGCCTCCAGCATAGGCCAAGTAGTGATCCCCTCATCTGCCGCGATGCGCAGCATCCGCAGCAGCGCCTCGGCGGTCGCCACCGCGTCCCCTTGGGCCCGATGGCGCGCACCGATTTCAATGCCGAAGTAGCGCGTCACGTGATCGAGCGACCTTCGGGACAACGTCGGTACGAGCGCCCGAGCCAAGCGGACCGTGCAGAGACGTGGGCCGGCCAACTGCACACCGGCGCCCTGCGATAATTCTTCGCTGACGAACCGCCAGTCAAACGCCACGTTATGCGCCGTGAATACATGGCCGGCCAGCCGTGCGCTGACCTGCGGGACAATCTCGCGAAAACGGGGCTGGTCCTTGACCATGTCCCACGTAATCTGCGTCAGCGCGCTGATGTATGGCGGAATGAGCCGCTCCGGATTGACCAGCTGCGCATACACATCGACAACCGCCCCACCGCGCACCTGCGCGATCGCGATTTCCGTGATGCGGTCGCCGGCCCCGGCACGCGTGCCGGTGGTCTCGACGTCAACGACCGCGAAGGCGATATCGAGGAGCTTGGGAGCGGTGCCATCGGCTCCCGGCGGCGCAACGGGCGACGTCGCCGTCGCCGGGTCGCCCAGCAGGGTCCACTGGCCACTGGGAATCCGCACGAACTCCGGGTGGCTGCCGAGCAGCGCGACCGCCATTCGCTCGGCCGCGTCTTCCTGAAGGCGCTCGACCTGACAGACCTGACGCATGAGCGTGCGTGCGTCAAGCGGCCCCCCGGCCAAGAGCGCCGCCGCACGCCCTGACAGCGTGGTGGGCCGCGCCCTCACCTGCGTGGCAACGATTGGCGAGTTGGCGGTCACGGAGTCTGGTCGGGGCATACCGGGCGTCATGCGGGGAAGTTAGCGAGTCGTCCGGTCCCGCTGGTGCAAGCGACGTGAGGTATCTACCTTTGTGAAGAATTTCACAAGCTCCGAGGCCCGTGAAACGCATCGCCGAATCAACCGTACGCCGCCTTTCGATGTACCTCCGGTACCTTGAAAATCTCGACACGATGGGCCAGCAAACGGCCTCGAGTGACGAGCTCGCGCAGCTCTGTGGCACCACGCCGGCACAGGTCCGCAAGGATCTGTCGTTTTTCGGGTCGTTCGGTAAGCGCGGGCTCGGGTATCCGGTCCATGAACTCACGGCACACCTCCGCGAAATTCTCGGCTTGGAGCGCGAATGGAAGGTGGTGATTGTGGGCGCCGGCAAGATCGGGGCGGCGCTCGCCAACTACCGCGGATTTCGCCAGCGTGGATTTCGGGTGGTGGGCGTGTACGACAACGACCCGGAGAAGATTGGTCAGCCGTGGGGCGAAGTCACCGTGCAGGACATCGCTGAGCTTCCCGACGATGTCGCCCGCGAGGAGACTCCGATTGCCGTGCTCGCCATTCCGTCCGATCACGCGCAACCCGTGGTGGACCGGATAGTGGCCGCCGGCATCCGAGCGATCCTCAATTTTGCGCCCGCTCAGATCACCGTGCCGCCGCATGTTTCGCTCAAGTCGGTCAACATGGCAATGGAGTTGGAGGGGCTGTCGTTTGCCCTTACAAATGCGGTAACGGCTGAGAGCGTGGGATAAGCGCACGCACGAGCCGGGCAAACTGTTCAGGACTGAGCGTCTCCGGACGCACGTCGAGCCCCAGATCACAGGAGGCCACAACCGCGGTCGCGGCCTCCGCGTCGAGTGCCGCGATAGTGCGTACGACGCGCACGAGTTGTTTGCGCCGCAAGCCAAAGGCGGCTTGGACGAATGATCGGTAGCGTGCCTCCAGGTCGGCATCGACAACGGGCTCTGCACGCGGCGTGACGCGCACCACCGCGGAGTCGACCGCTGGCGGCGGATGAAACGCCGAAGGCGGGACCTTCCGCATCATCTCGACCTTGGCGACCGACTGCACGTTGACACTCAGCGCGCCGTACGTCTTGTCACCCGGCGGCGACGCCATACGATCGGCCACTTCCTTCTGCACGAGGTACACTGCCACGTCGGGACGCGGCACTTGCAGTGCGTGAAAGAGAATGGGTGTGGTGATGTAGTACGGCACATTCCCGGCGAGGACGTACGGGCCACCCGCGAGCGCCGCGAGATCAACGGTGAGTACATCGGCCTCCACGATCTCCACCGACGGATTGCCGGCGTAGCGATCACGCAGGTGCACTACGAGATCACGATCAATCTCGATGGCAATCACCCGCGCGGCCCGTTCCACGAGACGATCGGTAAGTACCCCACGGCCAGGGCCGATTTCGATGACGGTACGCCCCGCCAGTGGCCCCAGTGCCTCGACGATGGTGTCGAGCACGCGAGTATCGCGGAGGAAGTGCTGCCCGAATCGCTTACGCGGACTCGGGAGCGTACCGGTCGCTCGCGCCGGACGTTGCGGACCGCGTGGCCGCGAGCTCACGACGGACGATCCACGATGACCGCCGCGAGATCATCGGCGAAGTGTGCACCGCTGGCGTGATCCGCCACCTGCGTAAACAGCGCCGCGAGAATGTCCTCGGGTGTTTCACCGTGTGTCATGGTGCCCAGCATCCGTAGCACGGCGGCCTCTCCGAGGCGACGATCGGCCTCATCGCGGGCATCGGCAATTCCGTCAGTGAACAACACCAAGCGGTCCCCTGCTCGCCACGACATGACGCACTCCTCGATGGTGGTATCGCTGAACCCGATCGGTGGCGCGACCGCCGCCAACCGCGTGCAGCTTCCGTCCGCGCCCAACCGAAACGCGTGCGGATGTCCGGCGTTCGCAAACCGGAGTTCCTGCGCCCGCGAGTCGATTACCGCATAACAAAGGGTAAGCGACATTTCCGTGGACGTTAACTCATCAGCGAGCGAACGTTGCACCGCCTCGACAGCAATCGAAGGGTCGAACGCGGCCTGCACGTGAATCGCCGCTGCACTGAGCGCGAGCGCCATCACGAGCGCAGCCTGATACCCATGACCCGAGACGTCGCCAATCAGGACCCCCGTGCGATCTCGGTCGAGACGCGCCAGCAGGAAGAAATCGCCACCGACACTCTCGGCAGGCACCACGCGCGCCGCAGCCCGCGCCTCAGGCGCCACGACAGCGGGCTTGGGGAGTAACTTCAGTTGCAGATCGTGCGCCAAACGCATTTCGCGCGCCAGTTGCTGCCGCTCCACGGCCGCCTTCACCAAGGCGGCGTTGTGCATCGCGGTGCCGACCTGCGTAGAAACTGCGGTGGCGAGCTTGCGATCGCCCGCCGTGAACGGTGTGCCGCCGGCTCGTCCACCCAGCACGAGTACGCCGAGTGGTACCGTGCTCTGAGTCTCCAGCTCACCCGCGCGACGCGTGAGCGAGGACACGGTCATCACGGGATAGGCGCCCGTGATCCCGATGCCGGTGCTTGGCCGCGTAATGGCAACGGCGAGGACCGCTCCCCCATCTTGTCCGAGTACAGCGTCTGCCTCGCAGGCTGCGAGACCGTCTTCCGTGCAAACGCCCGCATTACGGAATGCGCGCACTGCAATATGCGACGCCTGCGCCATCGGCACCGCCGCGTACTCGCGGGCCGCCGAACCCAATGACGCGATGGGGACGAGCATGGACTGCGCGCGATCAGGTTGCAGAAAGACGGCGGACGTTGCGCCGACGGTCATGGCGAGTTCGCGCAACAGCGTATCAGCCACACGCTCCACAGACGTCGTGCCACCGAGCAGTTCGCCGATGGTATACAACAGACTGATCTCTTCGTAGCGCTCCACCAGTTCGGCGGTCGCGCCGTCGCGCTCCTGCGCCAGCCGACGCACCAGCGGCACCAGTCGGCCAAGCAGCCGATCGGCCTCCCCCTCGCCGGCGAGGGGGGCATCCACAAACAACCAGCCGACGCTGTCCCCCGTGGTCACCAGATGCGCGGCCAGACCCTGCGCACGAGCCCACGCGGTCACATCCCACGCCAGCGCCCCGGCCGCCGAGCGATCGGCGAAGGCGGCGCACGACGCAGCGAGCAGCACGGGGCCGGAACTTCCGTTCCGCCGTTCCCAGATGGCCGCATCGCGCCCCGTGGTCTCGAGGAAGGCGGCCAGCAGGGCAGCGAATTCACTCATGCACGGTACAGAATCAAGCGCAGTCGATGTCCCTGCTTTCCATCCGGCTGCTCGCTTTCCACGCAGTCCATGAGCTGGCGCATGAGAAACACACCGCGGCCATCTTCGCGTTCGAACCAGTCATCGTCATCGGGCGACTGCTGCACCGCCGCGAGGTCGAAGCCCTGTCCTTCGTCGACCACTTCAACAAACAGTCGCTTGCGATCAACCATCACGGACACGCGCACGTCACGCGCCGCATCGCTGCCGTTGCCGCAGACAATGGCGTTGGAGAGCGCCTCGGTCACGGCCACCGGAATGTTCAAGCGGCAATGGCGTGCCGAATAGCCGGCGACCTCGCAGAGGCCGACGATCGTCGCGACGACGCTGTCGATGCGCGCCACATCCGACTCGATGGTCCACTGTCGCGATTGATGATGCATCAGTGAGATCGACTCCGCTGCGTGGACACCCGCATATCGCGACGACGCGCCGTCAGTGAGCGGCCAGCGCGTCGTCGCGCGACGGGTACAGTGGAAAGAGTGCGTCCAGGCGCGTCAACTCGAAGAGCGTCCGCAAGTCCTCGTTGAGAGCGGCCAACCGCAGATCGCCACCGGCTTCGCGGATCCGCTTGCTGAGCGACACCAGCGCACCGAGCCCCGAGCTGTCGATGTAGCCCGCGTTGGCAAAGTCCACGACCACCGTGCGCGCACCATCGGCGACCGCATCGAGCACGGCCTGCTTGAATTCCTGGCGGTTCGTGACGACCAGCTGGCCGTCGACGGTCACCACCAACACGTGATCGGAGCGGTGCAACGAGAAACTCATGCGCAAGAACCGGAACAAGGGAAACACCACGGGCCACGCGGCGTCATGCGGTCAGATGGCCAAGGGGAGCGCTCAGTCGCGTCCGCCAGCCTGCAACGCCGTGATCGCCGCCACATGTACAATGTCGTTGGAGGTCGCGCCGCGCGACAGGTCACTGCAGGGCCGCGCGAGCCCCTGCAGGATCGGACCGATGGCGGTAGCCCCCGCCAGCCGCTGCACCAGCTTGTAAGCGATGTTTCCGGCATCGAGGGAAGGAAAGACGAGGACATTGGCCACGCCGGCGGCCGTCTCGCCGGGTGCTTTGCGCCGAGCGATGTCAGGGAGGAGCGCAGCGTCGGCCTGCAACTCGCCCGACACGGCCAACGTCGGCGCACACTCGCGGATGAGCGCCAGCGCCTCACGCACCTTGCTCACCGATGGCCCGTCCGCGCTGCCCATGCTGCTGTAGGACAGAAGCGCGACCCGCGGTTCATCGCCCACGATCCGCCGTCGGTCGGCGGCCGCTGCGAGAGCGATGTCGGCCAACTGCCGAGCCGTGGGATCGGGAATCACTGCGCAATCGGTGAAGGTGAGCACCTCGCCCTCCACCCCGCGAAACGACGGCACGATGAGGTAGAACGCTGAGGACACGGTCCGCACGCCAGGCGCGGCGCCGATGGTCCAGATCGCGGCCCGGAGCACATCGGCCGTGGTGTGCACCGCACCGGCGACACAGCCGTCGGCCTGACCCAGCGCCACCAGCGAGTCGGCGAAATACAACGGGTCGCGAGCCAGCCGCTCGGCATCGTCGCGACTGAGCCCGCGCGCGGCCCGCCGGGCCAGCAGATGCGCCACGACGAGCGGTGTTCGCGGATCGCTCAGCGGATCGAGCACCGGGGCAGCCTCTGGCGACAGTTGGCCGCCGGACCTCTCGCCACGCGCCAGTCGTCCGCCCGGTGCGTCGCCACTGCGCACGAGGACCGGATGCACCGAGCCACGCACCAAGAGTTCGCCGACCGCCGCGATGGTGCGGGGGTCGGTCGCCTCGGGAAAAAGAATGGTGCGAGGAACAGCCGCCGCCCGGGCATGGAGGTGGCGCAGAAAGGCGTCGGCGGCAGATTCCACGATGGGCTCAGCCGGCCGCGAGGGCCGCAAAGCGCTCAGTGAGCGCGCGCGCGACCAGCGGATGGACGAGCCCCGTCACATCGCCGCCGAAGCGCGCCACTTCGCGCACCATGCTCGAGCTGATGTACGTGGTGTCGAGCGACGGCGTCATGAATACCGTCTCCATGGTGGGCAGCAGATGGCGGTTCATGAGGGCCATCTGAAACTCATACTCGAAATCGCTGACCGCGCGTAGGCCGCGCACATTGACGCGCGCCCCGACAAGACGCGCGAAATCCACCAGGAGTCCGGTAAAGGCGTGCACTTCGATGCGCGGGTTGTCACCAGTCACGGCACGAATGTGGGCGACGCGTTCCTCCACTGTGAACAGGGGCTGCTTGTTCACGTTGTACGCGACCGCGACGATCAACCGATCGGAGAAGGTCAGCGTCCGCGCGATCAGATCTTCGTGACCGTGTGTGATGGGATCGAACGATCCGGCGTACAGCGCAACACGCTCGGCGGAAATTGCGGACGGAATCGTCACGGCTCAGTGAGTGCGAAAAAAGGTCAGCGCGGTGGAGCCATAGCGGCGCGTGTCGCCCATCGATGGCAGGACCACGGATGCCGAATGTTCCACGCCGAACACCTCGGCGAAGGGAACCGCGAGCCACTGTTCGGCCAGTTGCAGCGCGGTGTCAGAGGCATACGGCGGATCGGCGAACGCCACGTCGTAGGCGCTCGCGCCCAGCGATTGGACAAAGCGTACCGCCTCGTCACGGTGCACGACGGCATTCGGATGCCCGCCCACCCGCTCAAGATTGGCTTGCAGCAGCGCAATCGCCTTGGGCGACTGCTCCACGAAATCGCACACGGCCGCCCCACGAGACAACGCCTCGATACCGAGCGCCCCGGTGCCGGCGCACAGATCGAGCACGCGCGCGTCGGGGAGCACGCCATGCACGACACTCATCCACGCTTCCCGCACCCGATCGGCGGTGGGTCGAATCAACTCGCCCGGGGGCGCGTCGATACGACGACCGCGCCACTTACCTGCAATAATGCGCATAAGATCAGCTTTTGAAGTCCGCGATACGCAACTGCAGGCGCGAAACGCCGCGATACGTGTCACGCTCAAGGCGAAAGGCGAGCTCAAACGGTCGAGCCGTTCCCAGCGATTTGGCACGTGGCGCCAGCCCCCAGCCGATTCCTTCCAGGACACCGGCGCCGGCGTCGATGGCCAGTCGCAATCCATCGGTCCCCACGCGGCGCGGCGAAGCCGCGAGCCGCACGTCGGTCGATCGGAAGAGCGGCGCCGGATTCCCGATGCCGAATGGCTCGAAGTGTCGCACCATCTGCTCGAGTTCATCACCGACTTGATCGATCGGCACGTCCAGATCCACCTTGAGCACGGGCACCAGGTCGTTAGGTTGCAGCCGCTCGCGCGCCACCGCATCAAATTGCTCCGCGAAGGCGGGCAACTGCGCGGCGTCCATGGTGAGGCCCGCTGCCGCACGATGGCCGCCGTAGCGCATAAAGTGCGACGCACACGCACCGAGCGCCCCGTGCAGATCGAATGCGCCGATGGAACGCCCGGAGCCCTTCCCGATCCCTTGGTCCACCGCCACCAGCACGGCCGGGCGTGCCGTCTGCTCCACGATGCGTGACGCCACGATGCCGATCACGCCGGCGTGCCAACCCTCACGGTGCAACACAAAGGCGTACCGGTCGCGCATGGCGGGCGCTTCGACCTGCCGCATTGCATCGTCGAGCACCACACGGTCCAGCTCTTGCCGCGACCGGTTCAGCTCTTCCAACTCACGCGCAATAGTATTCGCCTCGTCCTCCCGTTCCACCAGCAGCAGCGAGAGGCCCAGTTTGGCGTCCGCGATACGTCCCGCCGCATTGAGGCGGGGCGCGAGGACGAAACCAACACGGCCAGCCGTGAGCGGCTTGCCGTCGAGCCCGGAGGAGCGAATCAGGGCGCGCAATCCGGGATGGGTGGTTTCGGCCAGCAACTTCAAGCCATAGCGCACCAGCACGCGATTCTCACCGCGCAGCGGTGCCACATCAGCGATCGTCGCGAGCGCCACCAGATCGAGCTGCCGCTGCGCGAGCGCGGGCGACACACCGAACGCTTCACAGAGCGCGAGGGCGATTTTATACGCAACGCCCACCGCTGCGAGATCTTTGTCGAGCGACTGGCACTCGGGACGCCGAGGGTTGCACACGGCGTACGCCGCCGGCAGCGGGCCGCCCGGCAAGTGATGGTCCGTGATGATGACGTCAATCCGGGCCGCCATCAAGGTGGCAACCGCCTCGCGCGCGCTCGTGCCACAGTCGCAGGTAATCACCAACGTTGCGCCAGCCCGCTGGGCGGCCGCGACCCCGGCTGCGCCGAGATCGTAGCCATCGGTCAGTCGATTGGGGACAAACGGCATCACGTGGTGCGCACCGAGTCCGCGTAGCACGCGCACCATCAGCGCCGTGGAACTCATGCCGTCCACGTCGTAGTCACCGTGCACGAAGATGGTTTCCTGCGCGCGCACGGCGTCGGCAATGCGCGCGACGGCCCGTGGCAGATCGAAGAGCGCCTGCGGGGCTTCCAGATGCTCGAGCCGCGGGCGTAAATAGCGTTTGGCGTCGTCCGGGCTGCCGTAGCCGCGCGACACCAAGAGACGGCACACGGTCTCCGGTAGCAGGAGTGACGCCTCGAGCTGCCGTACGAGCGCCGGGTCGGCCGGACGCACGTCGACCCAGCGCGTGTCGGGGCGCAACGCGAGGACACCGCTCGCGCCCGACGGCACGCCTTGATTGGCGGACTCGGTCACCGAGGACGATGACGACAGGGAAGTGAAGGCTGGCACCGGGAGCAATCTACGGAGTGCGCCCCGCTGGAGACAGCCGAGAGCGCGCCGACATCATCCCGAGATTGCATCAGCGATCGCACCCGAGATTGCACCCGCGCGGCGCACCGCCTGGCTACGCCAGCGTGCTCTCGGGAGCACTAGGCGCGGGGAGCGGTACGAAATACACCAGTACACCGCAATCTTCACACACGTCGATGACGGTTCCCGATGACATGGCGGGTCTCCGCTGCAACGGAATGGCCGTGTCGCAACTTCCGCACGAGTAGCCCATGTGCAGCGCAAACAACGCCGGTCCGCGTCGGCGGGAGGCGACCTTGTCGTACTTGCCAAGCAGCGAACGGCCCACCGCTTGCGCGGAGACCTCACGTTTCGCCCGCGCCGCGACCCACTCGGCCTGAATCACGCCCATCTCTGCGGTGAGGTCGATCCGCGCCGTCGCTTGTTCTTCCGTAACGAGCTCCAGCACTTCCTGAAACGCGGCCCCCGCAGTGCGGAGATCGGTGATTCGGCGCGTGGTCACCAGAAGTTCGCTCTCGTCGTCGGCGAGCACTTTGCGCGCGGACTCCACCTGAGCGGCGGCCGCGGTGGCTTCCTTGAGCTTCGCCGCATGATCCAGCACCGCCAGGTTCTTTTCGAGACGATCCCGATGTTCGGCGATGCGTCCCTGCAAGGCCCGGAGCTTCTCGAGTTCGCGCGTGAGCGTCACCTCGCTCCGCCCCACGTCGTCGCTGGCCTTTTGTCGGGCCTTATCAAGTGCGACGAGGCGAGGCGCAATGGCATCACGCCGGGCCTCGATCCGGCGAACGACGTCATCGTCCTCTTGGACGACCAACAGCGCTTGCAACTCGGGATTCACAACGCCTCCAGGACAGGGTCGGGGAACTTCATGACTTCGGTTTAGCCCGCGGACTCCGAATCGGCAAGAGTCGCCGGACCTCAAGCATGAGCGCGAAGTGTTCACGAATCAGCACATCCTTGGCCTCCCCGCTCACCGTGGGAAGAAGCGCCAGAATCTCCGTTACACGCTCTTCGAGTCGGCGGACGTCGAGCTTGAGGAGACTGAGACCGATATCCGACGCCGCGGGATCAAGTGGGCGCAGTCCGTCGGTGAGGTCGCGCAAGACTCGCAATCCGTCGGCATCGAGCACCTCGGCAATCTGTTCAAAGTCGGCCACGATTGGGGCGTTGAGCAGCGCGTCGTACAATGCACGATAGCCGGCATGCCGGAACTCATCCGGCGGATGACGTTCCGCCACGCGCTCCGCCACGCCGCGATCGGCGAGCATGGCTCGCACGAGGGCCCGTTCGATCGGCTCATCCCGCGTGGCCCGGGGTGGCACGGCGGTGGCCATCCACTCGGGAGCGGACGGCTTCCCGCGCCGGCCCTTCCACGGGGGTCGCGACGGCGCGGCCGGTGGCGCTGGCGCATCGTCCACAAAGTCGGCCGTCGGTCCGTGCTCGGACATCGGCCCCGGGTCCGCATCGTCCCGGGCCGCCAGCATCCCTCCACGGATGCGCTCCGGCGGCTCGTCCGCCTCGGCCAGCAACGTGGCCTTCTCCAGATGCGTGACATCCGACAAGCGAGAGAGATACATGTCACGCGTCAGCGGATCACGCGCGGCCCGGATGGTGGGGAGAAGCTTGTCCACGGCCCGACGACGCTGGCGCAAATCGGCGAACCAGCCGCGACGCTCCAGCAGTTGCACCTGCCGGTCGAACAGGTCCATCGCCAGCCCCAGCTGCGCCTCCATCGCCGCGCGGCCGTTCGCCCGCACGAAGGTGTCGGGATCCTCTCCCTCAGGGAGCGACACCACGCGCACCGATGCCTTGTTGCGCAGTAACTCTTTACCGGACTTGAAGGTGGCCGTCTGGCCCGCTTCATCGCTGTCGTAGAGCAGAAACACTTCGCGCGCGTAGCGTACCAGCAGTTGCGCCTGCTCTTCGGTGAGCGCCGTCCCCAACGGTGCGACCACTTCCTCGATACCGGCCAAGGCCAGCCGGATCACGTCGAGGTATCCCTCAACCACAATCGCACGCTCGACGCGGCGCATCGCCTGCTTGGCCGTCTGCAGACCGTACAACGTGCGACGCTTTTGAAAAACCGCCGACTCCGGACTGTTCAGGTACTTGGGCGCGTCGTCGCCCATGGCGCGCCCGCCGAACCCCACGTGGTGCCCGAGCTCATCGAGAATCGGAAACATGATGCGCCCGCGAAAGCGTACGCGCGGCTCGGTCTCACCCTCGCGCACCACCATGAGCCCACCTTCGAGCAGGCGCGCGTCATCGAAGCCCAGCGCGTGCAGATACTTGCGCAACGCCTGGCCGTCGCGTGGCGCAAAACCGATCCCGAAGCGCTCGCACGCGGCGGTGTCCAGTCCACGCTGCGTGAGGTACGCGCGCGCATCACGACCCGTGTTTTCCTCAGCGAGTTGCCTGGCAAACCACTCCGCCGTGGTTGCGAGCACTTCCCAATTCGGCGCGTTCGGATCCGGCGCCTGCGCGCGCGCCGGAGTATCGATCACCTCAATGCCCACGCGTTCGCCGATAAACTTCACGGCCGTCGTAAAGTCCATACCGAGGCGTTTGCGGACGAAGCTGAACACATCGCCGCTCTCGTGACAAACAAAGCAGTGGTAACTGCCCCGCTTCTGCGACACGGAGAAATTCGGTTTGGTGCCCTGATGAAACGGACATGGCCCGCGGTAGTCCGCGCCAAAACGCTTCAGCGGGACCGACTCGCTGATGATCTGGACGATGTCTGCCGATGAGCGGACGCGCTCGACGACCTCGTCAGCAATCATGACAGTTCGGCCACCGTGACGCCCGCACCGCCCTCGTTCCACGCACCGAGTCGAAAGCCGGTCACGCGCGTGTCCTTCTTGAGCATCTCGCCGACGCGCGAGCGGAGCGCCCCGGTGCCCTTCCCATGGATGATGCGTAACTCGCGCAGATCGGCACGCACCGCCGTATCGAGCGCCTGCAGCACCGAGTCATCCACTTCGTCGACCCGCATGCCGCGCACATCCACCTCACGCAGCGGTTCGCCCTCAAGAAAGCCTCCCGACATGGAGACGCGCGCCGACGGCGGCGGCGGCGCCTTGGTGAGCGTCAGCGAGGCCACCGGTACCGAGAGCGTGAGCGACCCGACCGCCACCCGTGCCTCGCGCCCACGCACCGAGACCACGCGGCCCGCTTTGTCACCGAGCGTCCCCACGAGTACAGCGTCCCCCTCCGCGAAAGCGCGCACGGTGCGCGCCGGTGCGCTGACCGCCACCGGCGCGAGCGCCGGACGGCGCGCCTCCGCGCGATCGCGCTCGCGCGAGGCGCGCTGCGCCACCTGCTCCACCGCCGCGCCCTGCGCTGCGGCCGCCTCTTCCACCGTCCGTCGCGCTCTGCGCAATTCCTCATCGAGCGCCGCCGACGAATCGGCGGCCTGCGACCGTACCTCCGCGATCACCCGCTCCACTTCAGTGCGCGCTTCCAGCAGATATTTGCGCGCCGCCTGCCGCGCCGTGCGCTCCGACTCGCGCTCGCGCTCGCGCACCTTGAGCTCACGATCGGCGACGGACGCCAGCCGCGAGCGGAGCTTCTCCTGTTCGCCCAGTGACAATCGCTCGCGATCGCCAAGCAGCGTTTCCCGCGACTCTACATCCGCCAGCAGCACCGCCAGGTCGCGTTCGCCGTGCGGCAACCGCTCCTCCGCGCGCACGATCACCGCTTCCGGCAACTGCAGCCGTCGCGCAATGCTCAGGCCATAGCTGCGCCCGGGCACGCCCTTGAGCAATCGATACGTGGGGGCCAGTTGCACGGCGTCGAACTGCAGCGACGCATTCACCACACCATCCACTTCCGTCGCCAAGAGCTTGAGTTGCCCAAGATGCGTGGTGGCAACCGTGAGCGTCCCGCGTGCGGTCAGCGTCTCGAGAATCGACCCGCCAAGGGCGGCGCCTTCGGCGGGGTCTGTGCCGGATCCCAGTTCGTCCACCAAGACGAGAGATTCCGCCGTGGACGAGCGCAGGATCTCGCCGAGGTTCTTGAGGTGTGCGCTGAAGGTGGACAGACTGGCTTCGATGCTCTGTTCGTCGCCAACGTCGGCGAACATGTCGTCGAACACCGGCAGGCGACTGGTGGCCCCGACCGGCGCCGGCACGCCGGACTGCGCCATCGCGGCAATCAGTCCCATGGCCTTGAGCAGCACCGTCTTTCCACCGGTATTCGGTCCTGATACCAGCAGCGTGCGCTCCTCCGGCTGCATGGTAAGATCGAACGATACCACCGGCGTTCCGCGAGCCAGCAGCAGCGGGTGCCGTCCGTCGATGATCACCAGCCCTTCGGCGGGGGTGCAAAACGCCAGCGGCGCACAGTGCGCGTCGAGTGCGTATCGCGCGCGCGCATAGAGCGCATCGAGCGCCACCAGCGCGCGAAACGCACCGCCGATGGCTTCGTGATGCGGTCGCAGGCCGTCGGTGAGTTCGCGCAAAACGCGATCCACTTCACGCAGCTCTTCGATCTCGAGTTCCCGCACCCGATTGCCGAATTCCACGGCGACCGGAGGTTCCACGAAGATCGTGGCGCCGGTGCCTGAGCTGTCATGCACAAGGCCACCCACGTAGCCGCGGGCTTCACGACGCATGGGCATGACCCAGCGGCCGTTGCGTATGGTCACGGACATATCCGAGACCTGATGATGCGGCTCGAGGCGCGCCATTTCGCGCTCCAGGATGCGAACCAGCTCCCCTTCGGCGGCGCGTAGCTCCCGACGCACGCGACGCAGCGCGGGTGAGGCGTCATCGCGCACACTGCCATCGTCGGAGATCGCCTTGCCGATCGCCTCTTCCTGCGCCCGGATGTCAATGAGGGCGTTCGTGTACGCACGCAGGTACGCGACTGAAATGGCGGGACGACGCGGATCACGTAACGCGTCACGTGTGCGCCGCGAGGAGCGAAGCAGCGTGGCGCCCTGAATCAGCTCGGCAGCACTCCATGAGAGGCCTTCGATGCGCAGTCTTCGCAGCGGGTCGCCAAGATCCGGTATCGCCTCTGCGACCCAACCGATTTCGGAACTGATCAGCGACCGGACGGCAGCCACTCGATCATGTTCGGCGACGATCCAGTCGCGGTCGGTGCTTGGGGCGAGGGCACGCACAGCGGCCGCACCGGGCGCCGAGTGCGCACGACCGGCAACATGCGCCAACAACCGTGGAAATTCGAGAATACCGAGGGCGTGTCCGTTCATCGTGTCCTGCTACGGTCGGTGCAAAACCAAGAACCCGGCCCGGCGAAAACGCGGGTCCGGGTCTGGAAAACGCTACATGCTGTCATGCCTTCGGTGCACCACCACAAGCGACGCTGCTGATCAAGTCCGCGCGAGTTCCTCACGTGCCATGGCGTTGATGACGCCACCTTCCACTCGACCTTTGAACTGCGGCATGACCTTGCCCATTACGGCACCAACGTTCGCCGCCCCGTCGGCAATGGCAGCAACAACCGCAGCCCGAATCTCACGGGGATCGACGTCGGCTGGCAGATACACCGCCAGCGCCGTGGCCTCGGACTGCTCTTTGGCCCGCAGGTCGTCGCGTCCCGCTTTCGCGTACATTTCCACCGACTCGCGTCGCCGCTTGATGCCCTTGCGGATCACTTCGACCACGTCATCGTTCTCTGCGTCGCGACGCAACTCAATCTCACGGTTTTTCACCTCGGAGATCACCATGCCGAGGAGGAGCACCTGATCCTTCAGTTGCGCCTTGCGCGCAGCGGCTTGATCGGCCTGCAATCGAGCGAGCAGCGAAGCGCTGCCCGCCGCTGCGGGATCACTCACCCCTGACGGGTACGACGGTTCTTGCGGACCGCCGCATTCATCTTACGCTTGCGACGCTCGGACGGCTTCTCGTAGTGGCGATGCTTGCGCAGATCGGACAGAATACCAGCCTTCTCGCACTTCTTCTTGAAGCGCTTGAGCGCACGTTCGAAATTCTCGTCCTCATGAATGATGACTTCCGACAAACTGAACCTCTCCCTGGGTGGCGTTCGATCAACGCGTGTGCGTGGTGCGTGATTACAAGTGACGACAAAAGCCGCGACCACCGGCTGAAACTCGGACGACGTGCGCCGAGCCGCCGGCTGCTAGA
The DNA here is from genome assembly GCA_038212625.1 of Gemmatimonadales bacterium. GTDB lineage: Bacteria > Gemmatimonadota > Gemmatimonadetes > Gemmatimonadales > Gemmatimonadaceae > Gemmatimonas. The sequence continues at coordinate 130,540 of JBBQUH010000001.1, forward strand.
CAATGCGCCATAAGGGTGACAGCCCTTAATCCTACCCAACTCGGAATGGTGGGTCAAGCGCCTCCACCATGTTCCTACCGGAACCGCCTACGCCGTTCCCTACCCCGGCGGCCACTGCATCGCTCGGCCACCCATAACGTGCACGTGCAGATGCGGCACCGTTTGACCACCGTCCGCCCCAACGTTCGAGACAACCCGGTACCCGGCCTCCGCCAGCCCCTCGATCCGCGCCACTTCACCCGCCAGCAGGAGCACGCTCCCCAGCACCGCCCCGTCCGTAGCTGCTGCCAGCGAAGCGACATGCTCGCGCGGGATTACCAAAACATGTGTGGGCGCCCGCGGGTGGAGGTCGCGGAAGGCCAGCGCGTGCGCGTTGCTCGCGATGATCGTGGCTGGAATCTCGCCCCGGACGATGCGACAGAACAGACAGGATGGGTCGGTGTGTTCATCAGGCATTGGCGGATTCCGGGTCACGGGACAACATCGCACGGGCGATTGCCAGCGCGGCGACCGCGGCGGTCTCAAAACGCAAAATAGTGGGGCCAAGACGGACCGGCCGAAATCCTGCGGCCGACAGCTGCGCGAGCTCGTCGGCTTCGATTCCACCTTCCGGGCCGATTGCCAGGGTAATCGGCGCATCCAGCGGCGGCACGGCAGACCCGACCAAGGGCAGTCCCGCCGGGTCGAGGACCAAACGGTCGCCCGGTGGCGCGGCCAGCAACGCCCGATCGAGCGGCGCCTCCGCAAACAGCTGGGGCAGCCAAGCCCCCTCACTTTGCGCAAGCGCCGCTTCCATCCGCGCGCGCACCTTCGCCTGAAAACTCATGCCCTCGCCACGCGGCGATACGCTGAGAGAACGACGCCACAGCACAGGCCGCCAGCTGGTACACCCCAGCTCGCTGACCTTTTCGGCCAGCCACAGCATGCGGTCCTTATCGGCCACCGGTACGAGCAGGTGCACCGCCGGCAGCGGCGCGTGGCGTATCACATCGGTAACCTCCACGTGCGCCTGCGTCTTGGAGAGCCGCACCACGTGCCCCGCCGCGATCTGTCCGGACCCGTCCCGCAGTCCAACCACGGCGCCCGCATCAAGGCGCAGTACCCGCATGTGACGCGCCGCCTGCTCATCAAGCTTGCACGTCGCGCCGACGACGAAGCATTCGGTCGTGACGAATTGAGGCCGACCGGCCGTCAGGCCCGCGCGATCGAGACCGACCACCAGATATCCTCCGCATCTTCGGCCAAGATCCGCCAGCCACGCCGCGCGAGCACCTCCAGCATGTGCGCCCGCTCTTCCTGCAGGATGCCGCTGAGAATCGCTGCACCGTCAGGCGTCAGCGCTGCGGCAATGCCCGGCAACAGTTCCTCGAGAACAGACGAGATGATGTTGGCCAGCACCACGCGCACCGGCGCCACCAGTGGCAGCAACGAGGCGGCGTCTGCCTCGAACACATGCACGCGATCCCCTACGCCGTTGCGCAGCACGTTCTCTTCCGCGTTCGGGATGGCCTCGCCGTCCATCTCGATCGCATAGACGCGCGCCGCACCCAGCTTGGCAGCAGCAATCGCCAGCACCGCGCTGCCTGCGCCCAAGTCGGCCACCACATCGCCAACTCGCAGCACGGAGGGAAGCAGCCGGACCACGCCACGGGTGGTCGCGTGTTCGCCGGTGCCGAACGCCATCCCGGGCTCGATGACGATGGACGTGGCGGGATCCACCCCCTCGGTCAGCCACGGCGGCAGCACCGTCAACGGGCCAAGTGCGTGGGCCGTGATCCGCGCTTTCCACGCCTCACTCCAATCAATGTCGGGCACATCGGACGTTTCGATGACCACTCCGTTGTCGGCGATTGTCAGCGCACGATGGACCGCCTCCAGATCGGTACCCGGTGGAAAATGCGTCACCAACGAGACCCCGTCTTCATGCACGCCCTGCGCGCCGACCGCGAACAGTGCCGCCAGACACGCCGTATGTGCCGACTCGTCGATGGCATCAGGACGCACACGGACGCTTGTCCACCCGGCAACGGAATCAGGCACCGAGTACTTCCTTCATCTTGGACCAGAACCCCTTTTCACGCTGCGGCGGCGCCTGCCCTTGCAGCGTCCCGAGCCGCTGAATCGCCTGCTCTTCTTCACCATCCACCGATTGCGGCGTCCAGAGTTGCACCTTGACATGCAAGTCGCCGGTGCCGGAGGCGTTCACGCGCGGTAAGCCCCGGCCACGCAAATGAAAGACCGTGCCACTCTGCGTACCCGTCGGCACCCGCAGCGAAAGTTCCCCGGTCACGCCATGCACTTTGATCTCGGCGCCGAACACGAGCTGGGAATACGTGACCAGCGCTTCGGAAAACAGATCCTCGCCGTCGCGGTCGAAACGCTCATCATCTTCCACTTCGAAGAGCACCAGCACGTCGCCACGGGTCCCGCCGCGCGGCCCGACATTGCCGGCCCCGCGCATCGTCATGTACTGCCCGGTTGCGACACCGGCCGGCACCTGAATCTTGAGCGTCCGTTCCGCGCGTGCACGACCCTCGCCGCGACACTTCTTGCACGGCGACGACACCACCACGCCTTCGCCGGCACAGGTGGGACACGGCGCCACCGACACGAACTGTCCGAAGAACGAGCGCTGGGCGCGACGGACCTCGCCGGCCCCCCCACAGGTCCCGCAGGCCGTCGGCTTGGTGCCAGGTTCCGCACCCGAGCCTTCACACTTCTCACAGGCCTCGAGCACCTTCATCACCACTGACTTCTCGACACCAGTCGCCACTTCCTCGAGCGTCAGCGGCAACGGCAGCTTGACGTCGGCGCCAACCCGCGGCCCCGAGCGTCGGCCGCCAGCGCCGCCGAACATGTCACCGAGTCCGCCGAAGTCGCGCATGAAGATGTTCAGCGCGTCGGACAAGTCCACCTGCTCGTACTGCGCCTGCGACGCGCCACGCAGTCCGGCTTCGCCATATCGGTCGAAGGCCGCGCGCTTCTGCGGATCCCGAAGCACATCGTACGCCTCAGTGATCGTCTTGAACTTCTCTTCGGCATCCTTCGATCCGCCGTTGCGATCGGGGTGCCACTGCATCGCTAATCGGCGATACGATTGCTTGATGTCATCGTCAGATGCGTCGCGCGATACGCCGAGTACCGCGTAAAAGTCAGCCATGAATCGAGTCCAGATAAACGCATGGCCGCAATGACCACGCCGATGACTGCCGGGATTCCGGCAGGAGATGACCTACACACCACGAAGAACGAGCCGCCCGCCCTCGGCTACTCAGCACAGCAGATCCGACACCAGCTGCGACGTATGGCCCACCAACGCGACCACCTTGTCGTACGGCATGCGCGTGGGGCCAATAACGCCGATCACTCCGCTGAGCGAGCCCGCCGTATACCTCGCAGTGACAACAGTAAACCCTTCGAGTCGCGGATCACCGTGCTCGTTGCCGATGGTGATCGACATTCCGTTCACTCCGGAGCGCCCTTCAAGCAACGGCGCCAACTGCTGCCGCGTTTCGGTGAGCTGCAGCAACTGGCGCAACCGGCCGCCGCTCGCAAACTCCGGCTGGTCCGCCAGCAGGGACGGCTGGCCGATGACCACGGTATCGAGCGGTTCGACGGCCCGGCTGAACACCTGCTCGCCCTCTTGCACGAAGATGTTCAAGAGCTCGGCGGTTTCCGGCTTCGTCCGCACGTCGCGCAGGCGCGCCGCCAACGACGTGCGGACCTGTTCGAGCGTCAGCCCCGCGAGCCGCTCATTGAGCACGATCGTCACCTCGAGCAACGCGGCGTCGGCGATGATCCCCGGTACCTCCACAAAGATCGTCCGCACGGCACCGCCGCTCAGTCCGAGCACCATGAGTAATCGGTCGGAAGACACGCGCACGAGTTCAAGCTGTCGCAGCGTGGCCCGCTCCAGCGACGGGCCAATGGCTACGCCCAATTCCTGCGTGATGATCCCCAACGACTGTGCGGCACGACGCAGAATGGTTTCGATTGCCGAGCCGCCCGCTCCGATCTCCTCAGCGAGTTTGCGGCGCTCATCGTGCGTGATCGGGTCCACCCGCATGAGCGAGTCCACGTATACGCGATACGCCTTGTCGGTCGGAATCCGTCCGGCTGACGTATGGGGATGAAAGAGGTACCCTTTCTCTTCCAGATCGCTCATCGTGTTGCGGATCGTCGCCGGCGAAATTCCCAAGCCAAAGCGACGCGACAACGTGCGCGAGCCGGCAGGCTCGGCTGTCGCCACGTAACTTCGGATTACCGCGTCCAACACCTGACGCTCCCGCTCGGAGAGCTCTGTAGCGTTCGCCATAAGTGTAAGCCTATCAATGACTTCGGATGGCTGTCAAGTCGGCGGCCATGGCATCGAGCCGTAACCACCCCATGGGCGTGCACCGGATGCGCTTTTCGGACACCGATTCACCCTCACTCGCGCACCATTCCACCCAACCCTCCTCGACCCATGGTCGAATCTTCTCCAACGCCATCGACGACTCCAGCCGCAGTCCATCGCGGGTGCGTAATCCGAGGTACACAGACTCTGCAGCGCGGTTCTCTCCCGTGAGCACTTCGTCGCCTCCCCGTGGATCTCGGCCTGCCTCTAACTCCTTCCGCCATGCCGCATGCGCCTCGACGTTCCAACGACGCGTGACGCCGTCGAAGCCGTGCGCGGACGGCCCGACACCGAGATAGGAGACGCCGCGCCAGTAGGCGCTGTTGTGCCGAGCGCGTTTTCCCGGCTGGGCAAAGTTCGACACTTCATAGTGTTCGTAGCCCGCCCCCCGCAATCGCTGATTGGCGGCCAAAAACTCCTGCTCGTAGCGATCCTCCGGTGCCTCGGTGACCTCGCCGCGCGCGTGCCAGCGGCCAAGCGGTGTGTGCGGTTCGACGGTGAGACCGTAGAGCGAAATATGGTCCGGCGCGAGCGCTAACGCCTGATCAAGGTCACGGTCCCAGTCGCGTTTGAGATGCTCCGGTACGGCGAAGATGAGGTCGAGAGAGAACGCCTCAAGTCCTCCGTTCCGCGCCACTGAGACCGCGCGCGCGGCGGCCTTGGCATCGTGTACCCGATGCATCCACGTGAGCACGTCGTCGTCGAAACTCTGCACGCCGATGCTCAGCCGGTTTACGCCAGCGGCGCGCCAAGCCGCCACCGCATCCGGCGTGATGTCCTCCGGATTGGCCTCGAGGGTGACCTCGGCGTTGGGGGTCCACTCCACGTGGCGCTTCAGCACCTCAAAGAGCGCTGCGACGCCTTCGGCGCCCAAGCGCGACGGTGTGCCACCACCGAGATACAGCGTGTCCAGCGGGGCGCACTCCATGCGGGCGTGGCGCAATGCCAACTCTTCATTGACCGAGTCGGCGAACGCGCGCCACGGCACCACCCGACCTACGGCAATCGAAAAGTCGCAGTAACTGCAGCGTCGCGCGCAAAAAGGAACGTGCAGATACAGATGCCGATAGCCGACGGTCACAAATGCCCGACAGTCGGGCGGACGGCACCCGCCACATCGAAGGAGAGCAATCCGTCTATTTCAAGAGCGCTTAAAACGGCCACGGTCTCGCGCGTCGACAGCTTGGCGATGCGGGCAATATCGACGATCTCGCGCGCGCCGCTGCTCACCGCATCCCAGCACCGCGCGGCCAGCGGGTCGAGCGATGGGCCGGGCAGGCGTACATGATCGATTTTGAGTAACGCCAGCACATCGTCCGGCGCCAACAGCGGCTCCGCGCCCGCCTTGAGCAACGCGTTGCTGCCGAGCGAAGATGGCAGATCGATGGCATTGGGGACGCAGGCCACGGTTCGTCCAAGTTCCAATGCGTGGTCGGCGGTGATCAAAGCCCCGCTCCCACGACCCGCTTCCACGACAACGGTGACATCGGCGAGTGCCGCGATGATCCGGTTACGGCGGGGGAACGTACCCGAGTGTCCGGTATCACCAGGCGCCAATTCGGACACGAGCAGCCCGTCGCGCGCGATTCTCTCCTGCAGCGTGTGGTGCGTGCGCGGATAGTACACATCGACACCGGTGCCGAGGACCGCCACCGTTCGACCACCGGCCTCGAGCGTTGCCTCGTGGGCCGCTGCATCGATACCCCGCGCCAATCCGGAGATCACCGCCACGCCGGCTCGCACACAGACCGCGGCGATGGCCCGCGCCACCCGCAGCCCATAGGCAGAGGCTGCGCGCGTGCCGACAATGGCCACCGCCGGTGGCTGGTGCACCGCATTCGTCCCCCGGAGAAACAGCACGGGGGGCGCATCGCGCAGCTCACGTACGCGTGATGGATAGCGCGTGTCACCCAGCACCACGGCGGCCGCTCCCGCCTCCGCCAAGGTGGCAAGCACTCGATCGGCCTCGCGCGCCGCCACGGCGCGCGTCGCGACCGGCAGGTCGGCTACCGCCGCCTCGGCCGACCCGAACCGCGCCAGCCGATCGGCGACACCGATGTCCCCCACGCCGGGTACGGCCCGGAGCGTGAGCATCGCATGGAGACCACGGCGATCAGGGGAGAAACTGGGCATCGACGCTGGGCTTTGCTTCCTCGACACGCATGGCGAGCAGCTGGCTCCACCAGGCGTCAAGCACCACATCGAGACCCATCCGTCCGGCGGCACTGATCGCGAACATGCCGAACGCGCCTGGCGCCTCGATTTCCGGCACGTAGTGCTCGCCGAGCAGGTCGAGTTTGGAAAAGACGACACAGTACGGTTTGGCCGCCAGCTCGGCGGAGTACTCCGCGATCTCATGCCGAAGTTGATCGAACTCCAGTTGCCAGTCGAGGGCGTCGATTGGGATCATGAATGCGAGCATCCGCGTGCGCTCGATATGCCGCAGGAACTGGAGCCCCAATCCTTTCCCTTCGTGTGCGCCTTCGATGATGCCGGGAATATCGGCCACCACAAACGAGCGGTGATCGCTGAGTGGGACCACGCCGAGGTTGGGCGACAACGTGGTGAACGGGTAATCGGCGATTTTGGGACGTGCCGCCGAGATAACCGAAAGCAACGTGCTCTTGCCGGCGTTCGGCTGTCCGACCAGCCCGACATCGGCGATCAGCTTGAGCTCAAGCTCCAGCGTCAACGCCTGCCCTTCTTCCCCCGGCTGCCACTCACGGGGCGATTGATGGGTGGCCGTGACGAAGAACGCGTTGCCCTTGCCACCGCGACCGCCTTTTGCCAGCAGAATGGTGTCACCCTCTTCGAGGACTTCGCCGAGGAATTCCTGCGTTTCGGCGTTGCGCAGCACCGTGCCACGAGGCACCGGCATGATGATGTCTTCGCCCGATCGACCCGTACGGTTGGAGCCTTCGCCGTGATGTCCCCGCTCCGCCTTCCACGAATCCCGATACGTGTAGTCGAGCAGCGTGGTGAGGTTCCGGTCGGCACGGACGATCACGTCGCCCCCACGTCCGCCGTCCCCGCCATCGGGACCGCCGAGGGCGACGTACTTCTCACGACGGAACGAGGTCTGCCCCGAACCACCGGTACCAGCTTCCACCTTTACCTTGACGCGATCAACAAACATGACTGGGATCCGAAACGGGAATCAAAAGCAATCGGGCGTCCACTACTTGCCCTGCACGCGTGCCCAGAGCCCCTGATAGCGACGCACATCGTCGGCATCGAGCAGCGTACTCACCACCACCAACGCCGCGCTGACTGCCGCGACGGATGCGCCAGCATGCAGCGCGCCATGCAGATGCGAATGCAACTGCCGGTCCTGCCGAGCTACCGCACACGCGGCGATCACGCACAACTCGCGACGTGCCAGATCGAGCATCGGACGTCCCAACACCTTGCCGTACCCTTCCACCACCATCCATTGATCGAGCGCCGGATGCAGCGCCTCGATATTCACCCGTAACCGCTCGTAGAACCGACCGTACACCGTGGCGCACGTCTGCTCTCCGCGCGCCGCGAACGCCGCCGCATCGAGACTGCGATCCTCCGGCACCACATCGGCCACGCGCCCTGAAATGCGTCGCCATTCCCGCGCGGCATTGAGCGAACGCGGAAATCCCGCGAAGAGATATGTTTGCAGGATCACCTCTTCGACCCAGACCGGATTGACGCCGTCCAGCACCTCCGAGAGCGCGACCCGCACTTCGGCTTCACTGCCAGCGGTCAACACGGCCGCCAGCAACACCAACCGCGCGGTCTCCGCGTCGAGTGTCTGGAGCATAACGCCAGCGGTCTCGTGGGCTGTCATCATTTCGCCGCGCGTTGAATCCACAGGCGGCAGTCCGGGTTGCACCGACACGGTCAGGGACGCTCCTCGTCCAACGGGACGTTCGGCGCAGTTTCCACGCGAATCTCTCCCACCGATTCCCCTCGCGTGTTGCGAACGGGCTGCGCGGCAAAGTCGCGCAATGACTCTGGCAGTGCCTGAGGGAGCACGTCAAACTCGTCGAGCAGCGCCAGCACCGCCGGGAACTGCGCGCGCGGCGTTCCGTCTTCGACCTTGATCGCCACACCGATCCCGTAATCGAGGAGTGCGAGTGTGTGTACACCCTCGGCGCCAATCTTACAGAGGACGCGACCACCGCACGCCTCCATCAGCGCCGTATCGAAACGGTCTGTCCCGCCCACCAGAAACGGTTGCTCCGTCATGGCCCGTACAATGCGGCGCGCGGGTCCACTGGCCCGCGCCGCCTCCGTCACCAGTCGGGCGTAGGACAGGGCCATGTTGGCCAGCGGGAGGCCGAACACGGTCACGCCGCACCCGTCCACTCCCTCGACTACCGCGTGGGATGACAACCCTGCCCACTCTGCTACCGTGGCCTTCGCCGCTCGCTGCACCGCGTGCGAAGCCCGTTCGTAATCGGCCGTCGGTTCCCCGCTGAGGATGGCGCGGGCCAGCATCGCCGCGTGCTTCCCTGAGCAGTTGTTGTGCAATCGCGAGAGCCGATGGCCCGATTCGCGGAGTAAGCGGCTGCCACGGGGCGTGAGCGGCTCATGCGGTCCACAAGCAAGGTCGCCCTCTTCCAGCCCGATCCGCGCCAGCATCGCGCTCGCCAGCGCCACATGCTCCGGCTCGCCACCGTGCGAGCCACAGGCAAGGGCTAATTCATCATCTCCCCACCCAAGCTGCTCGAGGCCGCCGTCACGTACGAACGGCATCACCTGAAAGGGCTTCGCACAGGACCGCCACCACGTGGTGAGCTGTGGGTCCCGCGCCGATGCCACCAACGTCCCGTCGGCACGCACGACCGCCGCGTGCACCCGGTGACGTGACTCCACCATCCCGCCGCGCGTGACAAGGACGTCAAGCGAGCGGGCAGTCCCAGGGGCCGATGGCGCGAGCGCCGCCGATGGCTCCGTGGCGGAGGCATGATACGTAGACACCCCTACAAGATAACCGGACGAGACCGACGTCGTGGTCTCGCTCGGCGAGGGGCCGCAACGACACGGCGGGGGCTGGGGCTGTCAGCGTCGGGCGGCGGCGAACACCCCAATCAGAATGAGCGCTCCGCCCACCAGCGTGCCGATGCCCGGAACCTCGTTGATGCCCGGTAGGAGGGCCGCCAGCAGCGTCGCGCCGATCGGCTCACCGAGCGTGGTCAGGTTGACCACATAAGCCGGTAGGTGTCCCAGCGCCCAATTCATCCCCGTATGACCGAGGAGCATGGGGCCAAGCGCGAGGCCGGCGAAAATGGCGAATTCTCGGGGCGGATGCGGCCAGAGCGAGGCGCCGGTGAGGGGCGCGAGCATTACGCAGCCCACACAGGCCGCCGTGTACACCAGCCCCACGTACGGCCAGAGTCCCAGCGCTTGCCGCACGCGGCGCCCGATGAGGTAATAGAGGGCTGCCGTGACCGCGCCAACCAGCGCCAGTGCGTCGCCCAACAGGGCGCGCGAGACGCCCCCACCCGTGGTCGCCGAGCCTCCGAGCAGCGCGGTCGTGAGTCCGCCGAGGCCGCCGGGGATGTCGGCAAGACCAACCACCAGCGCGCCGAAGACGGCGAGCCCTATGCCGGCCCACTGACGCGACGACGGCGACTCTCCCAGCCAGCGGGCGCTCACGACGGCGATGATGACCGGCTGCAGGTTCACGAGCGTGACCGACGCGGCGACGCTGGTGTAGCGCAACGACGCATTCCAACTCCAGAAGTGCAGCGCCAGGAAGACGCCGGCCGCGAGAGAAAGCAGGAAATCGCGCGACGACAGCCGCCGCCACTGTCGCCAGTCCCCGGTGATGAGCAGGGCGGCAGCCACGATGATCAGCGAAAAGGCCAACCGCCAAGCGGCAATTGTCAGCGCCGGTGCCGAGGAAAGGCGGATCAGCGGCGCGGCGAACGAGATCCCCACCACCGACGCCGCCAGGACCGCCCACGATGACCGGGACGCGCTCCCCGGATTCGTGTCCGGTGAGCGCGTGGAGGAAACGAGGGGCGGAGTTCCGGTTTGCAAGTTCGGCATCACAACAGGCCAAGGTAACGCTGCGGTTGCGCTGCTGCTGTCACCGTCGAACTGATCGGTATAGTTTCCGCGCTATGATGCCCACCATTTCCCGCGCGCGCCTCATGGCGCTGCTCGACGCGGCGACCGCGCAGCACGTTGTCATCATCGGCGATGCCATGCTCGATGTGTACCTGCGCGGCGACGTGGACCGGATCTCGCCGGAGGCCCCCGTCCCTGTGGTTCGCGTGCGCGACCGGAAGCTGGCGCTCGGCGGCGCCGCGAACGTGGCGCAGAACGTCGCGGCACTTGGTGCCGGCTGCGACTTGGTTGCCGTGGTAGGTGACGATGTTGCCGGCGCAACACTCCGGTCTTACCTCGAAGTCGGACGAATGCAATCCCGCTCGCTCGTCACGGTGGATCGGCCGACGACCACGAAAACCCGCGTGATGGCACGATCGCAGCAACTGGTGCGCTTCGATGAGGAAGAGGACCGCGACCTGGATGCGGCCGATATCGCGCGGGTGCTCGAGGCGATCCGGGCTGCAATTCCTGAGGCCACGGCTCTCGTGTTCGAGGACTACAACAAAGGCGTGCTGGTGCCCGCCGTCATCGAGGGAGCGCTCGCCCTGGCCAGCAGCCGGAAGCTGCCGATCGTGGTCGACCCGAAGTTCCGAAATTTCTTCGCGTACCGCGGCGCCACCGTGTTCAAGCCCAATCGCCGCGAGCTAGAAAGCGCACTCGGCGCCGCCGTGGATCTCGACCATCCTGCGGCCCTGCCCGACACTTTCGCACGGCTTGGCGTGGCGCACCTGCTCCTGACACTTGGTGAGCGTGGCATGGCGCTCGTATCGGCCGATGGCTTGGTACATCGCGTGCCGACCACCGCGCGAGAGGTATACGACGTGGTCGGGGCGGGCGATACCGTGACGGCGTATCTGGCGACCATGCTGGCGGCTGGCGCTACGGCGCTTGAAGCGGCCATCGTGGCGAATTACGCCGCAGGCGTCGAGGTGGGCAAGCTGGGTGCGGCGACCGTCACGCCGACGGAAGTCCTTGAGGCGTATGACGCCCATACGGGCGTGAGTTGAGCTACATTCCGACGGCGGCGGTCACGCCGTGTGCCGGTCCGGTAGCTTAGTTGGTCAAAGCGCTCGACTCATAATCGAAGGATCGTGGGTTCAAGTCCCACCCGGACCATGTGCCCCGGCGCCCTGCGCGCCGGGGCACATGTTTTTCCGCGATCTTCCGAACACCCGAACGGATCGCCCGGTTTTTTGCACGTGTGGGGCTTCCATCGCGCCAATTTCACCGTTACGTTCTTCTTCCGTTCGCGTTTCGAGTAGGCAGCAGACGGAGAACGGGCGCGTAGCTCAGCTGGTTAGAGCGCTGCTTTCACACAGCAGAGGTCCGGGGTTCGAGTCCCTGCGCGCCCACTGTACCTCAACGCAAACGGCCGGTGATCTCACGATCACCGGCCGTTTACTGTTTTGGCAATCTCATGGCAGCGCGACAGCGCGCTCCTGCGACGAGCGCGCCGGTGTCACGGCCTTGGTGACCGTGATCCCGATTCCCGCTTGGCGAAGCCGGCCGATCGACCGTTCGTCGAGGCGCGCCTGGACGATGATGAGCTCCTCGTCGGTGCGCTGGCCAAGGACTTCGCCATCACGGTGCACCTCCGCAAGCAACCGACCATTGGCGGCGGGAATCCGTAGTTCGAGCACCGGCCGCTGTCCCCGCACGTTGTCGCGCAGCGCAGAACGCAGGATGTCGAGTCCATCCGGAGCGATTGCCGACACACAGATCGAGTTCGGGATCATGTTGGTGATGCGCTGCGTCACCGATTCCACCTGGTCGGCCGGAATCAGATCCATCTTGTTCATCACGTACAGCAAAGGCTGCTGCGACAATCCAAGGTCGTTGAGTACGGCGTCGACCACATCACGCTGATCTTCCCACACCGGATGGCTGGCGTCGATCACATGGAGCAGCAAGTCGGCCTCGCGCGCCTCAGCCAGCGTAGCGCGGAATGACGCCACCAGATGGTGAGGTAGCTTGCGAATGAAACCGACCGTATCCGTCACGAGGACGGTGTAGCCGTCGCCGACCTCCACTTCGCGCGTGAGCGGATCGAGCGTGGCAAAGAGTCGGTCTTCCACGAACACTTCGTGATCGTCGGCCAGCTGGCGCAGAATGGACGACTTACCGGCGTTGGTGTAGCCCACGAGGGCAACACGATAGTGCGACTTGCGCCCCTGCCGCTGGATCTCGCGCGCCCGCTCCACGTCGGCGAGACGCTCTTTGAGGATGCGGATACGCGCCTGAATGAGCCGACGGTCGGTTTCGAGCTGTGTTTCACCGGGACCGCGCATACCTATACCACCGCGCATCTTCTCCAAGTGGGTCCACATCCGCGTCAGGCGCGGCATCAAGTACTCCAGCTGCGCCAGCTCCACCTGCATCCGCGCTTCACTGGAGCGTGCGCGGGTTGCGAAGATGTCAAGAATCAATTCCGCGCGATCCATCACGCGCGTGCCGACGATCTGTTCGATGTTCTTGCCTTGCGCCGGCGTCAGCTCATCGTCGAAGATGACCAGCGTCGCTTCCAGCTCGGTGATGCGCTGCTTGAGCTCCTCGACCTTGCCTTTCCCGAGATACGTGCTGGGGTTGGGCCGATCGAGTTGCTGCGTGAGCGTGCCGACGACGACCGCTCCGGCCGTGTCGGCCAATCGTGCCAATTCCTCGAGGTGTTCGTCGGCGTGATGTCGTGCCGAGCTACGCTTGGACGGGGCGCTGACGAGGATCGCCTTCTCAACGGGCGGCGTGAGCTGAATGATTTCGCGACTGATGAGCAGATCCTCAAATTGGTGCGGTAGGATTCAGCGACCGTTGCCGGCGACCGACGAGTAGCGTCCGGTGCGGTCGTACGGACGGGTGAACGAGCCAAGCGGTGTACCAACGGTAATGTCGCCACGCACCCGATAGTTCACCGTGCCGGACGTGATGAGCGATCGACCGGCCGCGCCGAGACCGGCGTAGGTAAAGCGCACGGGGAGGCGAACCAACGACGAGTCTTGTTCGGAGACCATGAACTTGCCGTCGAGCTCACCCGCCCCTAACTGCACCGAGTCCACGTCCACCCGATACGTCATGCTGGCGGCGTCGAGGGAATAGCCATTCGGATTGTACACGGACAGCACCACATCGACGCTTCCGCCAGTCAGGCCGAGTCCGGTGATGTTGAACTCTTTCAAGGTGACCACGGGCTCCCGAAAGGTCGAACGCCCTAATGACGCGCATCCTACGACACCGGCCGTCGCCACCGTCGCGACTCCCACCAACCAGCGCCGCGCGCTTTTTACCATCTGCATTACTCAGACTCTCCGGGGGAAACAGGGGACTTGTCAGTCATCGCGACCGGCGAAGACTCCGCACGCGCCCGCAACTGCGCCCACCACGTGAGCCGTTTGTCGATCTCCTTTTCGAATCCAAATGGACCGGGCTCGTAAAAGGTGACGCCGTCGAGTACTGCGGGAAGGTAATCCTGCGGCACGAAAGCCTCAGGCACCTGGTGCGCATACTGATACCCATCGCCATATCCGAGTTCCTTCATCAACCCGGTAGGAGCATTGCGCAGATGCATCGGAACAGGGGCGGCCGGTGTGCTCCGCGCGGCATCGAGGGCCGCCTTCCATGCCTCATAGACGCGCGCAGATTTCGGCGCTGTCGCGAGATAGACGGCGGCCTGCGCGAGCGCCAGATCCCCTTCGGGCGACCCGAGCCGCTCGTACGCCTGCGCGGCGGCGGACGCCAGCACGAGTGCCTGCGGATCGGCGAGCCCCACGTCTTCCATGGCCATCCGCACCATGCGACGGGCAATGTAGCGCGGGTCCTCCCCACCCTCGATCATGCGGGCGAGCCAATACAGCGCGCCCTGCGGATCACTGCCGCGTAGCGCCTTGTGCAACGCCGAGATGAGGTTGTAATGCTCTTCTCCCGCCTTGTCGTACCGGGGCACCCGATGCTGCACCGCCGCCTCAATGTGCGACCGCTCTAGCGTTGTGCCATCGTCCACCAGTGCCGAGGCGGCTTCCAAGAGCCCCAGCGTGCGCCGCGCGTCTCCATCGGCCTGTTCCGCCAGAAGCTGTCGGGCCTCGGGAGCGATGGTGAGACGGCGAGTACCGAGACCACGGAGGTCGTCCACAAGCGCACGGTCGATCAGTCCTTCAAGATCAGCCGGTTCGATCGGGTGCAAGACCAACACCCGCACCCGCGACAGGAGGGCGCCGGTAAGCGCGAACGACGGATTTTCGGTCGTGGCCCCCACCAGAATCACGATCCCCGCCTCCACATGCGGCAACAGCGCGTCCTGCTGCGCCCGGTTGAACCGATGGATCTCGTCGACAAAGAGGATGGTGCCGCGCCCACTGTTCCGCCGATGTTCGGCATCGGCGACCACCTCCCGCACTCGAGCCACTCCGTCGGTCACGGCAGAGAACGCTACAAAGGCCGCATCGGCCGACTGCGCGAGCAATTTGGCGAGTGTGGTTTTCCCGACCCCGGGCGGCCCCCAGAACACCATGGAGTCCACCACGCCGCGCGAGAGCGACTCCCGCAGGGGCATGCCGACCCCGAGCAGGTGGCGTTGTCCAAGATATTCCTCGAGCGTACGCGGTCGCAGCCGGGACGCCAACGGTTCGGGAACCCGGGAGGCAAATAGCGAGGGCCCAGCAGGCCCCTTGGACGTGGCCATGATCAGCGCTCCGAGACGGTGGCCAATACCCGGGCGTGCTCCAGAAGCAGCGCCCGCTGATTCTGCGCGGGGTCCTCCAGCACCACCTCGAGCAGCGCTTTCAGCATTCGCCCCAAGGCCGGTCCACTAGCGATTGCGGCCGAACGGAGGTCGTCCCCGTCGATCGCAAGGTCCGCCATCTCGATGGGTTCACAAAAGGCCACGTGCTGCAGCCGTTGGAAGAGCCTTCGAACGGGCGCGCCCGCCGGACCGTTGCTCACCGACCAACAGGCCGCCGCCAAGCGGACAAAACCCGCGACGCGCAGTCGTCCCACATCGGCCGCCAGGCGACGGAGGTGCGTAGCGCTCGGCCCCTCGACTGTCCCCATCTGCGCCGTGAGGGCCGGTCCGAGGCGATGCCAGCGATCGACTAACGCGCCGATCGTCGCGACGTCTTGGTTGGAAAAGCGCAGCGCCTTGAGCACCCGCTCGGCGGTGCGACCGTTCAGCTCACTGAGTAACGCAGCAAACCGCAGCGACTTTCGCAGCGGACGGGCACCAGCGCGCGGCCTAGCCAAGGCATCCACCGCGCGCAATGTCTCATCGCGCACGCTTACGAGATCGGGCACCAACGCAGCGAACGCACCCGAGTCCCGCCAACGCCTCAGCGCACGACTCGGCGCGACCACCTGCTCCATCGTTTTGTCGAGTTCCTGCTTCACCCGCTCCGGCGACAATCGCGTGAGAAACGGCGCGCTCGCCATGATGGCCGTCCATGTGGCGGGATCGAGCGCGAAGTCGAAGCGCGCCGCAAAGCGGATGCCCCGTAACGCGCGCAGTCGGTCCTCCCGCAGGCGCGCGTCGGGGTCGCCGACAGCCCGCACCAGCCTGTTGGCCAGATCGCCCTGCCCGTTGAACGGATCATGCAATCGATGCGCGATCGGATCGTAGGCGATGGCGTTGATCGTGAAATCGCGGCGCGCCAGATCCTCGTCCAACGACGCCCCAAACTCCACCACCGCATGCCGGCCGTCGGTCTTCACATCCCGCCGGAACGTGGTGACCTCGTGCATCTGCCCATGCTTATCGAGTACACCCACGGTGCCGAACTCGATGCCCACCGGAATGGTGCGCTTGAACAGCCGCCGGACTTCCGTCGGCACCGCCGAGGTGGCGAGGTCCCAATCGAGGTGTGCCTCGCCGAGCAGCGCGTCGCGGACGGCGCCGCCGACACACCAAGCCTCGTAGCCGGCATTTTGGAGCGTGCGCGCGATGTCGATGACCACGCCGGGTGGCCGCATCGTCTGAGGAGCCGGGTCAGCGGTCACCCGCAGAGGACGCTCCCGCCATTCACGTTCAGCACTTCGCCGGTCACGTGACGCGCGAGGGGACTGGCGAGGAAGAGAATGGGGCCCGCGATGTCGAGCGCGGAGGCGACTCGTCCTAGCGGAATGGCAGCCTCGATGCGGGTGCGCCCATCGCCGGCGAAGGGCCGCGACACCGCCTCCGTGTCCACCCAGCCGGGTGCGACACAGTTCACGGTGATGTCGCGGGGCCCAAGCTCCACGGCGAGCGACTTCACAAAGGCGATCATGGCGCCTTTGGTGGCGGCGTAGTCCGCGTGGCCGGGCTCCCCTCGCTGGCCAGCCGTACTCGAGACGAAGATCATGCGCCCACCGCTGGGCAAGACACGCGCGGCAGCCTGTGCTCCATAGAACAGCCCGTCGAGATTGAGCCCCAAGGTATCACGCCAACGTTGAGGGGCAAGGTTTTCCACATCGACCGGGATCGGGGGCCAGACACCGGAGTTACCAACATAAATATCCACACCACCGAAGTTTTCCACACCGGCGTTCAGAAATTCGACGTTGGCTTCCATTGTGGACAAGTCGCCTGCTTGTGCAAAACTTTTTCTACCGAACGTCTCAATGTCGGCCACCACTTCCTGTGCCTCACCCGACCGAGCGCGATAGGCGATCCCAACATCCGCCCCTGCTTGGGCGAAGAGGCGCGCTACGGCAGCGCCGATACCGCGCGAGCCGCCCGTTACCAACGCACGCTTCCCGACGAGCGAAATCACGATCCAGATTCCCTAAGAAATAAGATGAAGTACAGATACCTAACGCTTTATATAGCTTGTTTTTATAAATACCGTGCTACGTCCACTCTCACAGCGTCTGCTCGATCGCCTCGCAGATCGCATGCTGGATGCAGAGATGAATTTCCTGGGCGCGATCCGTCCGGTCGGTGGGTACCACAATCATGTGGTCCACCACGTGGCGGAGCTCCCCACCGTCCTTCGCCGAGAGTGCAAGCACCGGCACCCCGCGCGCTTTTGCGGCCTCCGCTGCAAGGATCACATTGCGTGATTTTCCGCTCGTTGAGTGGATAATCAGCAGATCGCCAGGCTTTATCAACGCTTCGACTTGGCGAGAAAAAATGTGATCAAAGCCGAAGTCGTTACCGGTCGCCGTGATCAACGACGTGTCCGTCGTCAGCGCAATCGCCGGGTACGCGCGGCGATTGCGCATGTACCGCACCACGTACTCGGTCGCCATGTGCTGGGCGTCCGCCGCCGAACCGCCGTTGCCACAGAAATACAGCGTCCCCTGCCGATCCACCGTGGCGCGCACCATCTGGTAGGCGCGCTCGATATCCGGCGCAAGCTGGGCAAGCGTTCGCTGCGCGGTGTCCGCCAGCTCCTGCAGAGCGCCGAGCAACGGAGGGACCGCGAAAGCAGACGATGAGTAGGAGTCAGCCATTTCGACAGGACAGAGGAGCGGAAGAATGCCGGACGCGGAGCGCGGTCAGCGGGAAAAGAGCCGTTTCACTCGGCCGATCAAGCCCGGGCGAAGCGGCGGCACCGGTACCGTGTCCTCGTCGCGGAGCAGCAACTCGGCGTTCACTCGTGTCAGCAAGTCCACCTGCGACTCCCCACCACGCTCCAACAGCCAGTCCCGGGCCGCAGCCAGCGATCGGTGATCGCCGTGGTTATCAGACGCCAGAATGTCGATCAATCCCTCGGCTAACATACTGTTGGCCAGATCCGCCGGCGCCCCCCGCCCCATCAGCACCGAGGCGTCGGTCTGAATGACCACGCCCATGGCGCGCCACTCTCGAACGGCGTCCACGGTGCAGCCGAAGTATCGCTCGGGATGGGCAAGGACGGGCGTTTTTCCCAGTCGCGCGATGCGCCGGAGTTCGTTGCCCGCGCCCTGCGGTAGTCCGCCACGGGTAAACTCTACCAATAAGGCGCGTGAGTCGCCCAGCGTGAGCTCGGCAGCGCTCAGATCGACACCCGGAGCATCTAACATGATCTCCCATCCCAACAGGAGCTGCGGCCCATCGGGCGCCGCTTGACGCAGCGTATCGAGGATCGCCAGATAGGCGTGATACGGGGCCTGCTGGACCTGCGAGGCGTTGAGGTGCGGCGTGCAGACCACCGTGGACACTCCAGAGGCCGCAAAGCGCTGCAGCACCGGGACCGACACCTCCACTGACGGCGACCCGTCATCGACACCGGGAAGCAGGTGTGAATGGATATCAATCATGTCGCCCTCAGATGGTCAGGGTGCTCGAAGCGTCAACGGCTTGCCGACCTGTGCCCCGCGAGATGTTCGGGGGTCATCTACCGCGCGAGCATGTGCGGCAGCGCCGCAATACGCGCCATCGCGCCTGCCGCACGTGCCTCCAGCTCCTGCGGATGATCCGCCGCCGCCTGAAAGGCGTAGGTGACGAGCGCATCCACCGACAGCAGATCCAGCGCCGTCGCACGTGACGTGGTTCCCGACTTCAACAGGTGCTCCAGCAACTCCTCGCCAGCCGCCAGACAGGCGTCAGGGAGCCGTGCAATCGCCTCGTGCGCATACGGCGCGAGCAGCACAGTGAGCCGTGCCGCGAGCGGGCCCGGCGGCGCTGGCTGCATATCCCTGAGCCAGCTACCAACCGTGGCACCGGCATCCCCCCCCGAGGCACTAATTTCACGCTCAGGCACGCGCTCCACCGTGCTCACCCGCCGGCCGCCACGCGCGTGATTACCGCCGATGCGGCCGCCAGCGCCTGATCCAGTCGGGAGGCGTCGATACCGGCCTGCGCCATGTGTGGCTTTCCGCCACCGCGTCCACCCACCGTCGCGGCGACCTCACGCACGATGACGTCAGCCCGCAGGCCGCGATCCCGAGCATCGTCCGAAGACACGGTGAGCAGAGCCCCCTTTCCGTCGCTGAGCACCGCACCGAGCACGGCCACGCCGCTTCCCAACGCTTCGCGCACCGCGTCGCCCAAGGCTTGCAGCGCCTTCACGTCGGGGACATCGACCCGTGTGGCGACGAACCGTGTCCCCGCCAGCTCCTCGCACCGATCCACGATTTGCTGCGCGAGGCCAGCGCCCGAAGCCCCGCCGCGCATCGCCTCGTCAAGACGCTTCTCGAGTTGTTTCCGCTCTTCGAGCAACGCCTCGATCTTGCGCTCAATCTGCTCTAATCCGGTGGCCGTCCCCGACATCGGCACCTTGAGGCGGCCTGCCACCTGCAGCAGCGCCCGCTCCCGCTCCGCCAGGAACTGGAATGCCCTGGGTCCGGTGACCGCCTCGATGCGGCGCACGCCGGCCGCGACGCCGCTTTCCGACACCAGCCGAACGAGCCCGATTTCTGACGTGTTCCGCACGTGCGTGCCACCGCAGAGTTCCACCGACAATTCCGGGATTTCCACCACACGCACGACGTCGCCGTACTTCTCACCGAAGAGCGCCATCGCGCCACGCGCTACGGCATCAGCGTACGCCTCTTCCCGCGTCTTGACCGGGACCGAGGCCCAGACGCCCGCATTCACGATCGATTCAATCCGCGCCATCTGCTCGGCCGTCACCGGCCCATGATGCGTGAAATCGAATCGCAGACGCTCGGGCGAGACAAGCGAGCCGGCCTGGTGCACGTGATCGCCGAGCACCTCACGCAGCGCGGCATGGAGCAGGTGCGTGGCAGTGTGATGACGCTCCGTATCCTTGCGACGCGCACGCGGCACGTCGGCATGCGCCGGCCCGAAGGTGATGTCGCCCGTGGCCGCGCCGATCGCCGCGATGCGACCGTCGATCTTCCGCACTTCGGTAACATCCACAGTCCAGCCGACGCCGCTGATGGTGCCATGGTCCGACACCTGACCGCCCGACTCCGCATAAAACGGCGACTCGCGTAGCATGACCGCCACGCGACCATCGGGCAGCGCACGCACGGCCGTGACGATCGTGTCTACCGAGCTCGAAGAATACCCGACGAACTGGCCGAGCCCCGCCACGTGCTGCGCATCGTGCGACCACTGGGTGGGATCGCCGAAGTCATCGGCACTGACGGTGAGCTGCCGCGACTTTCGTTCGGCCTGCGACTGCTTCCGTTGCGCGGACAGCGCCTGCTCGAAACCGGCGATGTCCACCATATAGCCACGCTCGCGCGCCATCAGTTCGGTCAGATCGATCGGAAAACCGAACGTGTCGTACAGCCGGAAGGTGTCTTCGCCGGAGATGGTGCCGCGCATGCTCGTGGAGCCTTGCGTGGACGCAAGCGGCGCGAGCTCCTCGAAACGGGTCATGCCCGCATCAATCGTGGTCAGGAAGCGCTCTTCTTCCGCCCGCGTGGTGTCGAGGATGTGCTTGCGACGTACGTGCAGTTCGGGATACAGCTCACGCATCGTCTCGATCACCACGTCGACCACATGTACCAGCGTAGGGTCACGGCGGCCGAGTAGCCATGCGTGGCGCACCGCGCGACGGAGAATGCGGCGCAACACATAGCCGCGTCCTTCGTTGCTTGGAAAGACGCCGTCGGCGAGCAGGAACGCCGTCGCCCGCGCATGGTCCGCAATGACGCGGAACGACGCCGGATCGATCTCCCGACCATCCTTACCCCTGGCCGATCCGACGCCAACGCCCGGACGATACGGATAGCCAATGCCGACAACCTCCTCGACTTTCGCGATCAGCGGCTGGAAGAGATCGGTGTGGAAGTTGTTCGTGACGCCCTGCATGACGGCCGCAATGCGCTCGAGTCCGGCTCCGGTGTCCACGGAGGGCTTGGGTAGCGGTACCATGGTTCCATCGGCCTGCCGGTCAAACTGCATGAACACGAGGTTCCAGATTTCCAGAAAACGTCCCGCCTCGGCGCCTTCCACGAAGGCGTCGAGCGAATACTCCTCGAGTTCGGTGTTCGTCCACTCGCCATGGGCATGCTTCGGAAACGCCCAATCGGCCGCAACGCGGGCCAGATCGACGTAGATCTCCGTGCACGGTCCGCAGGGGCCGGTGTCGGCCATCTGCCAGAAGTTGTCCTTCGCGCCCAATCCGTAGATCCGGTTGTCCGGCACCTGAGCGACATCTTTCCAGAGTTGACGGGCTTCGTCGTCCTCGTGAAAGACGGTGACCCGCAGATGCTCGCGCGGAATCTTCAGGTCCTCGGTGATGAACTCCCAGGCGAAGCGAATCGCGTCGCGCTTGAAGTAGTCCCCGAACGAGAAGTTGCCGAGCATTTCGAAGAACGTATGATGGCGGGCCGTATGGCCCACCTGCTCCAGGTCGTTATGCTTGCCACCGGCTCGCACGCACTTCTGCGACGTGGTGGCGCGCCGGTTCCCGTCTGGCGCGTCCTCCATGCCGAGGAAGACTTTCTTGAACTGGACCATCCCGGCGTTCGTGAACAGCAGAGTAGGATCATCGGCCGGGACGAGCGCGGAGCTCTGGCGGATGGCATGGCCATTCTTCTCGAAGTAGGCCAGGAATCGGGCACGGATTTCAGACGCGAGCATAGTCGGGAAAATATAGACGCCCTGCGGGCAATAGTGGCGCCCCCGCCGCGATCTACTCCATGTGCTCGTCTTCGGGGGCCGCAGCGATCGCCTCACGCACCACCCGGTGCACAAGGCTGCCCGAGAATCCGCGGCGCTGCAAAAACGCAGACAGGCGACGCACGGCAACGGCTGGCTCGTACGACCGGAGTGCGCGAGCCCGCTTGGTGGCCGCCTCACGACAGGCGGTCAGTTCATCAAAGCCATCGTCAAGGACCGCTTGGTTGACGGCGGCGGTGACCTCCGAAGCGGCGACCCCTTTTCGCCGCAGCACCTGACGCACACGCCCGGGTGCCTCGCCCCGCCGAAGACGTGCCGCCGCTTCCGCTTGCGCCACGTTGGCGTCCGACACGATGCCCGCCTCGTGGAGTCGATCGAGCGCGATCTGGATGAGGGCGGGGTCCGCATCGCGGCGGCGAAGCCGCACCTCCAGCTCGCGTCGCGTACGGCGCCCGCGGGCGAGAAATCCTACGGCGCGATCTGATAGATCGGTGAGCTGGGACTCGCGAACCAGCAGCGCTACTGCCTCGGGCGACAGCGTGACTCCGGTGCGCGTGGCGCCGACATTCGCCAGAACGCCCGCTCCAACGAGAAAATCGCGACCATCGACGAGCGTCACGAGATAACGCCCCGGACGACGCGGCGACTCGCGGAGCGCCTTGACCACGGCGGGCGGCGGCGGCTCAGCGTGCTCCGCGTTCTCGTGCGGACCGGGCGGAAAAAGAGCCGAGGGGCTACTCACGATGAGCCGTGGTGATCCGGGCACCACGTCCCACCGCGAGCGACCCCTCGGCCCTTTCGCGACGTTGCAACGTCATTTCGAGGACGGCTATTCCTCAATCTCCTCAGCGCCAGCGACCGGTTCGGCCTCCTTTACACCGAGCAGCACCTTCACCTTCTCCTCAATCTCCGCCATCAGCACCGGGTTGTCCTTGAGGAACATCTTCGCATTCTCCCGGCCCTGCCCGATACGCTGCGTGCCGTAGCTGTACCACGCTCCAGCCTTGTCGATAATACCGGCTTCGGAGCCAATGTCGACGAGCAGCGAAGTATGGCTGATGCCTTCCGCGTACATGATGTCGAACTCCGCCTGCTTGAACGGCGGCGCCACCTTATTCTTGACAACCTTCACGCGGACGTGCGAGCCGGTGACTTCTTCCTTGTCTTTCACCGGGCCGATACGACGAATGTCGAGACGCACCGAGGCGTAGAACTTGAGCGCCTTACCGCCCGTGGTGGTCTCGGGGCTGCCAAACATGACGCCGATCTTTTCGCGTAGCTGATTGATAAAAATGACGGACGTCTTCGAGCGGGCGATGGCGCCGGTCAACTTGCGGAGCGCCTGACTCATCAGACGTGCCTGCAGACCGACGTGCGAGTCCCCCATGTCGCCTTCGATTTCCGCCTTGGGGACCAGCGCCGCCACGGAGTCGATCACGATCACGTCGACAGCGCCGGAACGCACCAGAATTTCACAGATCTCGAGCGCCTGCTCACCGGTGTCGGGCTGGGAAATCAGCATGTTCTCCACATCGACGCCCAGCTTCTTGGCGTACTCGGTGTCGAGCGCGTGCTCAGCGTCGATGAAGGCGGCCACCCCACCCAACTTTTGGGCGTTGGCAACTACGTGCAAACACAGCGTAGTCTTTCCGCTCGATTCCGGTCCGTAGATCTCGGTAACGCGTCCACGAGGAATACCGCCAACGCCGATGGCGGCATCGAGATTGATCGCGCCGGTTGGGATAGCCTCCACACGCACCTTGGAATCCGTACCTAACCGCATGATGGAGCCCTTACCGCAGCTCTTCTCGATTTGCGCGACCGCGAGCGCCAGAGCCTTGCGCTTGTCGTCTGTCATCACTGTGCCCGCCATAGGAACCGCCGTCGTGAGAGGTGAAGCTGCCATGCCCTGGCCCGCGAAAATCTACCGGGAACGCGGACAGGACCAAGACCCGAATAAAATACGAAGAAACCTCGATGTGGACAACTGCCTCTAGCCGACTGATTTCAGGACAGTCGGAAGGCGTCAGGAACGTGTCGCACTCGGACACTTTGACCGGATATGAGAATGCCTATCACGTCAAATCGGTAAGACAACCCCTCGTACCCAAATCGGTCGACCCACACCGTGGCGCTCCGGCCCAGCTCCCGCCGCTTTCTGGCGTGGACCGCATCGATTGGAGAACCGAAGCCATCGCCGCGACGTGCCTTGACCTCCACGAAGGCCACGACGTTCTCACGCCGCATGATGAGGTCGACGTCGCGATGTCCGCTGCGGAATCGGTGTGCTACCAGTTGCCATCCCTCGCGTCGCAGCCAGCGCCACGCAATCCGCTCGCCCAGCAATCCGAGCGCCTGTCGTTGTTTCGTCATGCGCTGAGTGTAGCGCGAGTTCCCGCACGCCGTGTCACCCAAAGCACGCGCGCATCATACTGACAACGCGCGAGCGAGTGTTGCCGCGTCTACCGCACCGGCCGCGCCGAAAGCATCACCTCAGGGTCATCACTGCTGATGCCCTGTACGCTATCGTACCACAGCCGCTGCGCGTGCTTTCCGAATCCAACCCCGCCACGATGACGCGCTCGCGCAGTGTACGGTGGGTGATGGCGGCAGCGATGAGCGGTGCGGCCGCAGGCGTCTTGAGTTCCACGATGCAGGGCATATCCTCTGGCAACGCGTCCAGCACTTCGTCAAACGTGGAGATCGTCGCGCCACGCCCACGCCACGGAAACGTGCACCCGCCGTCGGTCGTGAAGCGGGCCCCCGCGTCAAGCGTCCGCAATTCAGCTGCGGTGCGCGCCGCCACCAGACCGCGCTCGCCGGTAGTCCGTTCGAGCGTCGGATCGTGGACCACGACCAAGACGCCGTCGCCAACCGATGCGGGGCGGCGCATCCTGTCGATGCACCGCCCCGCGTTCTCCCACTTGTGGCACTCCGTGACGCGGTGGACTCAGAAGGCGTATTGCAGCCGCGTCATCACCATCCGGCCGATCTGCGGCACGCCCGGGAATGTGCGGATGCGATTGTCGAGCATGTTCTGCGCGTTGAGCGACCAGGTGAGCTTAGTGTCATTCCCAAGCGTGAACTTCTTGGACACCTGCGCGTCAAACGTGAAGGCTTCGGGCACATCTTCGTAGCAGAACGTCCCGGTGGGCAACGGGTCGCAGCGATTGGCACCACCGGACGCGTTCGTGGCGGCCCCGGCCTGGCCGGGGGCAATCGGGAACGCAAAGTTGGTCGCGTAGACGCCCGAGTTCACGGGATATGCTTCGTTGTAGCGCGACCGCACTTCGAAGCCAATGCCGCGGTTCTCGTCGCGATAGCGCAATCCGAGTGAGCCGCGCGAGTTGGGCGAGTTCGACATGAGCGGCAGGCTGTTCCCGCCGTTGATCCCGTCAAACACGTTACGGCTCTGCCAGCTGTAGGCCACATCCAAGGTGATCCGATCAGAGGCCACCACGTCGGTGGCGAGATCGAGACCGCGCACCCAGAGCTTGGTGGCCGATGTGGAAGACGTCGCGTAGATCGCATTCGGCGCGGTCGCGCCATTTTCAAACGTCACCACACCGAGCGGCACTGCGGCGACGCTTGGCGTCAGCGCGCCTGCTACGCCGCTCACGATCGCACCGATCTGCGCCGGCGTCAGGCCGAGCGCCGCGAGTTGCGGTCCAAGATTGGCACCGAGTTGTGTGCCAAGGTAGCCACCAAGCTGCTGCGGGTTACCAAAGAACACGTTGGGCGTGGCAAGCGCGGCCGGCGTACCTACGTCACCGCGCTCTTGCCCCCAGAACGAGACGTCGTAGCGGAACCGGCTACCCACGATGCCTTTGTAGCCAAGTTCAAACGTGTTGTTGAACGAAGCGGCGAGCGGCGCAATGTCGGTGACCTGCGCGGTGGTGAGCGGCGTCGTGGCGCTGGTGAGAAACGACACGCGCGTAGCGAGTTCCGCATTCGTGGGCTGACGCGTACCAAGGAACTGCACCGCACCCGCAGCGAGCTGCTGCGCGACGGCAGCTGGAAGTCCGGCCTGCTGCAGCGCGCCCGCAATACCGGGGGTCAGTCGCGGCGCGAGCCCCTGAATCGCGCCCGGGAACGCCGACGCGGCACTCACGCCAGTGAAACCGCCTTGGTTGGCGAACACTGATCGCATGCAGTACGTGCCGAACGCACTGCCGGTGCCGCACGAGCGATTGAACTGATAGCCCTCCTTGGGCGGGTTGCCGCGCGCGATCAGATCAAACCCTGAGCCGCCGATGTTCGGAGACTGGATCAGGTCAAGAAAGAATGAAAAATTAGCCGGCGTGGAGAAGGCGCGGTTGTACGTCAGTCGAATATTCTGATTTTCGGTGGGCTTGATGATGAACGCCGCGCGCGGTGAGAAGAACTGCCCGCTGATGACGTTGTTACCGTCGCTGCGCGCGGCGAGCAGGAGTTCTATTTGCTTGACCGGCTTCGTCGATGACTGAATGTAGGCGCCGTACTCCGAGACATTGTCGCCGGCTTCGTTGCGGCCGTTGATCGTGGCGCCAGTGCGGGGATTGGTCCAGATGTAATCCGCGCCGTACGTAAAGCTCTGCTTCCGGCCCATATCGAAGCCATGCTGGATCTGAGCGGCGGCCACGCGCGACTGGTCTACAATCGGCTGCCCTGAGCGCAGCAGAAACGTGCCGTCATCCGACGTCGACGTGTCGTTGCCCGCATCACTGAGGTTCACGAACGCCTGCGCAAAAACTCGATTCCACCGAAACCGCTGCTGCAAGCTCACATACGTCCAGTTCTTCATCTGCACCGTGCCATTGGCGCCCGTGAGTTCGAGCCCGCTGCCGATTTTGGTGTAGCCAAGCGTCGTGATGGCCTCCATGCCCTCGGCCGGGCGCACGTCCACGCGAGCCTCGCCGCTCATCCGCTGCAAATCAAAGTCGCGTTGACTCGGCTGCCCGCGACGGGACTCGGGCACGTTGGCCCGGTTTGGGAAGACCGCGGGCTCCGCGCGGTCGTTGTATTCCCAATCACGCCCCTGCATGTACTCACCCGACAGTTTGTAGGCGACCTTGTCATTCAGCTGCCCCGCGTGCCGCAACCCGGTACGAATCACCGAGCGCTCGCCGCCATCGACGCTCAGCGTGGTGCCTTGCGAGGCAAAAGGCGACTTGGTGATCACGTGCAACACGCCGTTGGAGCTGTTCGGGCCATACAGCGCCGACGCGGGCCCGAGCAACACTTCGATCCGGTCGATGTCTTCGTTGGTGCCCGTCATGAGAAAGGGCACGTTCACACGCAACGACGGCACGCCCGCAAACCGGTAGTCCTGCAGCACCAGCATGGAGCCGCTGAACGCATTGTTGAATCCGCGTGACACGACGTTTGCCTGCGCGAGGCCACCACGGTTGATATCGACACCCGGCGTGTTCCGCAGGTGGTCGGCGATCGTGATCGCGGGTCGTTCCGCTATCTGCTCGCTGGAGATCACGGAAATCTGCGCGGGAGCGTCGAGCGCTTTTTCAGGACGGCTACGGCTGGCCGTGACGACCGTTTGGTTCAGCTGCGTGGGACGTTCGATCAGCGCGGCGGTGACCGTGGCGCCGGGGCTCAGTTTCGGGAAGACCTTCTGCGCGAACCCCAGCGCGCGGACCGTCACCGTGTAGGTGCCATCGGGGAGATTGACGATGCGGAACCTGCCATCCGCGCCACTGACGGCGCCGTACGCCTGTCCACCGGTGAGCTGCGCTTGCACCTGAGCGTTGCCCAGAGGGAGACCGGTCGCGGCGTCAGTCACCCGGCCCGTTATTACCCCGGCCTGTGCCAGCAGCGCCGTCGCCGCGAGCGGTAACACCCCCATCGCCAAGAGGGCCGAACACATCAAACGACGAACATGTCGCAAAACCATCGCACACCTCAAAGGGAGGGAGGGCACATCAGGTGGCGCGGACACCCGCGGGAGGGAGAGCGGGGTCGGAGATGGTGCTGGCAAAATCTTTGCGGCCTGAGCTGCCGCGTCAATACGTGTATCGAGTTAAATCGTACCGCAGATGCGATCGAGGTCCTGCAACCCGACCAGCACCTCCCGCGGACGGGCAGCCCCTTCGGACGGTGAAAGCACCCCGGCCTCCTCCAGCTGGTCGATGATGCGTGCCGCCCGACCGTAGCCGATCTTGAGTCGACGTTGCAGGAGCGAGGTCGATCCTTGGCGATGCTGAATCACCACCTCCGCCGCATCGCGGAACCGGGCATCGCGCGCATCCGAAGGTCCGTCCTCGGCGTCGTCATCACCCGACGCCGCCCGCGCCTCGTGCGCGCGAATGGTCTCCAGAATGTCGGGTTCCTTCGGTTCGCTCGCCTCCAGCTCGTTGGCGAGACGACGAGCCGCTGCATCTGCATACCACGTGAGCAACCGTTCCGTATCTTCGCTGGACAGATACGCGCCCTGCAATCGCGACGCTTCTGACTTACCGGGGGGAATAAACAGCATGTCGCCGTTCCCCAGCAGCGCCTCGGCGCCTGCGCCATCGATGATGGTCCGACTATCCACCTGCGACGCTACACGGAAGGCGATACGACACGGAAAATTCGCCTTGATCAACCCGGTGATCACGTTCACGCTAGGACGCTGCGTGGCAAGAATCAGATGAATGCCGATCGCGCGCGCCTTCTGGGCGAGCATGGCAATGGGCGTCTCCACCTCGCCCTGCACCGTCATCATGAGGTCAGCCATTTCGTCGATGACGACCACGATGTACGGCAACACGCCGCCCGCGTACGTGCGATCCTCGAAGGCGACGTCGAGATTGCGCGGTTTCTGCGGCGGCGGCCCCTCCCCGTCCTCGTGCTGCTGCACCCGACGGTTGAACTCTTGCAAGTTGCGGCACGCATTCGCTTCGAGCAGCCGGTACCGGTCCTGCATTTCCATGACCGCCCACTTGAGCACTGCCGCCGCATCACGATTGTCGGTGATGACCTTATGCCGTAAATGCGGCAGCGCGTTATACACGCTGAGTTCCACCATCTTCGGATCCACCATCAAAAAACGCAGCGTCTTCGGCGTGTGTCGATAGGCGAGACTGGTAATGATGGTGTTCACACACACCGACTTGCCCGACCCGGTCGCGCCCGCAATCAGCAGGTGGGGCATTTTTGCGAGATCCGCCACCACCGCGCGTCCCTCGAGGTCTTTGCCGAGCGCGATCGGTAGCGCGGCGCGCGCCTGGCGGAAGTCCGCCGACTCCAGAACCTCGCGCAGGACGACCATTTCGGGCGTCGGATTGGGTACTTCCACTCCCACCGCCCCACGCCCGGGAATCGGCGCGACGATGCGGATGCTGGGCGCTCGCATGGCGAGCGCGAGATCGTCGGCGAGCGCTGCGATCTGCCGCACTTTCACACCGGCGGCTGGTTCGATCTCAAACTGCGTCACGGTGGGCCCCGTGGTGCGTCCGACCAGCTCGCCATCCACTTTGAATGTACGCAGCGTGGCGAGCAGCTTCTCGCCCGCCAGATCGAGCTCACGCCGTCCCGCATCGGCATTGCGGACGGGCGCGGCCGTGAGTAAATCCGTCGGCGGCAGCTCATCACTGAAGGCCGCCGGCTCCGCTGCCGCATCAAGCGCCGCCTCGACGACCGCGTCGCGCGGCCGCTCGGTGCGCGATTTGCGCCCCTTGACTGCGTCTGCGCCCTGTGCCCGCTCCCCACCCGGTGTGATGTCCTTGACCGGCGCCGTGGCGCTCTCCATGACATCGCGCGCCAGCCATGGATCGATAGCCGGCAGTTCGTGAGGCTCTGGCTCGAGCAATTCCGCCAGCGTGCGTCGAGACGCCGTCACCCGCTCGGTGTTTAGCGGGACCGTGGCAGTCGCGGCGCGCTGCCCAACGAGCAACCGGATCGGATTCCAGCGCAACGTCGCGACCGTCAGCGTGCTGGTGGCGAGCAGGAAAAACACCCAAGAGCCAGCCGCCCCGAAGCCTTTGCGGAGATAATGCGCCGCAAAGCTGCCCCAAAGGCCGGTGCTGTCGGTGGCCATGGGCTCACCGCCGAGGGCGAGGCCGATCGCCACTGGCACCAAGGCCACGATCCCCGCGAAAAACACGCCCCAGTCGCTGGCGTCGTTGGCACGCCGTATCCGGCCGAAGAGCGTCAACGCGATGACGGCCAATCCGAGCGCCACGATCGCCGCCGCCGGCAGTCCCACGGTGGTCACCAAGGCGCAGCGCACCGCCGTTCCCACCGGACCGAAAGCGCCCGAAGCACTCAGGCAATCGCCCGGTACCTGGACCCGCTGGAAGATCAGTGCCCCGGCCAGAAATACCGCGAACAGCGACAGCCCAACGGCGGCCAACTCACGACGCAAGAGGCCGGCATCCATGATCAGCTGAGTGGCGCGAGGGTGGGCTCAAGCTGCAGTTGCCGATCATGGTAGCGCACCGCACGCGGATAGTGGTCGAGCGTGAGACACGCCCGCACGTCACCGTCGAAGCCCGCTTCTGACAACGACCGCGCATGCGTGGCCTCCAGCGCGACGGTGGCAATGCCGCCAACGAACGGGCGCTCCGCCATCTCTGCCACGCGGGCGCCGTCGGAGTGCACCACATTGGCCCAGTCGGCCGCTATGCCGCGCACCAAGCGACCAGCGCAGACCACGTCTTCGAGCGCCAAGCGCCGTTCGTGCCCCGCACAGATGATCGTCACATCGCCGCCCGCTACTACTGCCCGACGCACGGCATGCATCGTGGCCGTGACATTGACGAACGCCGCGAAATAGCACGCGCGCGCGCCGTGAGTAGCGGCCAGCGCCACGGTCCCGTTGGTCGTGCTGTACAGCAACGTGCACCCATTCACGGCCTCGCGGGTGCACTCCAACGGCGAATTGCCAAGATCGAAACCGGCAATCCGCACCATACGTCGCTCACCCGCGAGCTTCACTTCTCCCCGCGCATAGGCCTTCGAACGCATGATGGTCTCGTCCACCGTCTCGAAGGGAATGACCGCGCGGGCTCCGTTCTCTAGCGCCGTAGCCACCGTGGTCGCCGCCCGCAGCACATCAATGACTACGACTACCCGATCGGCTACTAAGGCGGGCACCACCGGCGCCTCGCCGAGCAGCACGTCGATCCGCACTACACGGGCTCCTTGAGGAGGTCCGCACCCTCGAACTCCAGCCACTTCGTATGTACCGCGCCTGCCTGAAACCCCGGATGCTGCATGACGCGGGCGAGGAACGGCACGGTGGTCTTCACCCCTTCGATCACGAAACTCTCCAAGGCGATCTGCATGCGCTTGAGCGCTTCTTCTCTCGTGGAGCCTTGGACTATGAGCTTGGCGATCATCGAATCGTAGTACGGCGGCACGGTGTAACCGGCATACGCGTGCGTGTCCACGCGGACGCCTGGCCCGCCCGGCTGATGGAACGTCTCAAGACGACCGGGCGACGGCTGGAAATTGCGGGCCGGGTCTTCGGCATTCACCCGGCACTCGATCACGTGCCCGCGGAAAGGCGGCAGGACCGTCGAGGTGAGCGGCAGTCCGGCGGCCACGCGAATCTGCTCCTTCACCAGATCCACGCCGGTGAGCATTTCCGTGACCGGATGCTCCACCTGAATACGCGTGTTCATCTCCATGAAGTAAAATGACCCATCCTCATCGAGCAGCATTTCGACGGTGCCGGCACCCACGTAGTTGATCGCTTTCGCACCACGAACGGCCGCTTCCCCCATCCGCTCGCGCAGCTCCGGCGTCATGACGGGGCACGGAGCTTCTTCGATCAGCTTCTGGTGACGTCGCTGGACGGAGCAGTCGCGCTCGCCGAGGTGCATCACGTTGCCGTGCGTATCGCCGAGGATCTGGAACTCCACATGGCGCGGACGCTCGAGAAATTTCTCCACGTACACATCGCCATTGCCGAACGCCGAGAGCGCCTCGGAGCGGGCCAGCTGAAATGAGCGTAGGAAATCATCGGCATCACGCGCCACACGCATCCCCTTGCCCCCGCCACCCGCTGCGGCTTTGATGATCACCGGGAAACCGATCGTGCGCGCAAACTCCAGCGCCTCTTCGGGATCCTCCACCGGACCCGGCGACCCTGGAACGATCGGCACACCCACCGCCTGCATGGCGCGGCGCGCCGAGGCCTTGTCCCCCATGACGCGAATCTGGTCCGGGGTCGGCCCGATAAACGTGATCCCCGATGCGCCGCACGTCTCCGCAAACTCGGCGTTTTCGGCGAGGAACCCGTACCCTGGGTGGATCGCATCTGCCCCGGTGATCTCAGCCGCCGCGATCAGACGCGGGATCTTGAGATACGAGTCCCGCCCGGGAGCGGGCCCGATGCAGACGTCATCATCGGCAAAGCGGACATGTAACGATTCGCGGTCGGCTTCAGAGTAGACAGCGACCGTCTGGATATCGAGTTCGCGGCACGCCCGAATGACGCGGAGGGCGATTTCGCCGCGGTTGGCGATCAGGACCTTTTTAAACATGCCGAATGGTGGCGAGGTCGCGGACCTGCCGCCAGTCCTTCTCCGCACGCTTACGCGGCGTCACTCCCCGGCTTGAACCCATCCCAGCTCACATCACTGGCCCCATCCACGCCCTGAATCCGTA
Organism: Gemmatimonadales bacterium; assembly: GCA_038212625.1. GTDB lineage: Bacteria > Gemmatimonadota > Gemmatimonadetes > Gemmatimonadales > Gemmatimonadaceae > Gemmatimonas. The sequence continues at coordinate 163,098 of JBBQUH010000001.1, forward strand.
GCGCAAACTCGGCGGGGTTCGTGGCGTTGAACAGAGCGCTCTCGTAGGAAATGACCCCTCGAGAGTACCAGTTCATGAGGGACTGGTCGAAGGTCTGCATACCGTACGCCACGCTCCCTTCCTTGATCAGGTCGGGAATATTCAGTGTCGACGAGAGGTCACGGATCTGGTCGCGCACGGCTTCGGTGTTCACCAAAACTTCACAGGCCGGGACACGACCCGGCTGATCGGCGCGTGACACCAGACGCAGTGAAACGACCGCCGCGAGCGCGTTGGCGAGGGCGAAGCGCACTTCGTTCTGCTGGTGCGGTGGGTAGAAGGACAGCACACGGTTGATGGTGAGCGTCGCATCGGTGGTGTGAAGCGTCGAGAACACCAAATGCCCGGTACCGGCCGCCTTGAGCGCCACGTCCAGCGTTTCGAGATCCCGGATTTCGCCAATCATGATCACATCAGGATCCTGCCGCAGCACGCGCCGGAGCGCCTGCGCGAAGGTGGCTGTGTCAGTCCCGACCTCACGCTGATTGATGTGACTGCGCACATCGCGGTGCACGAATTCGATCGGATCCTCGATCGTGATGATATTGGTGCTGCGCCGCTCATTGATATGCTGGATCATGGCCGCCAACGCCGTGCTTTTTCCAGAGCCCGTCACACCCGTGACGAGGACCAAGCCACGAGGCCGGAGGGCGATTTGTTCGAGCACCGGCGGAAGATTCAAATCGCGCATGGTGGTCGCCGCGTGTGCGATGGCCCGCATGGCGAACGCCACCGTCCCCTTCTGTTGATACACGTTGACGCGGAAGCGGCCGATGCCGGGCACGTTGATCGCGAAGTCGGCCTCGCGCATCTCCACAAACTCGCGCAGCTGCGCCGGCGGCAGCAGATGCTCGGCGAGTGTCCGGAGTTCTTCCGGACGCATGGCCGGCATATCCAGCGGCACGAGGTCTCCATGCACCCGCAGAGTGGGCGGCCGGCCGACCTTGAGATGCAAGTCGGACGCGCCTTCACGCACCAGGCGCTGCAGCGCCGCTTTCAGATCCAGCCCTGCAGCAGGCGCCGCGCCGTTGGCACCGTCAGCCACGGTGCCGGAGACCATCGTCATGTCATCGTATCTCAGCCGGTTGGATCAAGGCGGAAGAGCACCTGCCCGTATTCCACCGGATGCGCGTCGGCCGGACCGACTTCACGCACCACGCCGTCGAATTCGGACTCGAGCTCATTCATGATCTTCATCGCTTCGATGATGCACACCACCTGACCTTTGCTGATGCGATCGCCGACAGACACGTACGGCTTGGCACCGGGCTCGGGCGCTCCATAAAAGGTGCCAACCATCGGCGACTTGATCTCGAGAAGCGCAACCTTCGGTGCCTCGGCCTTCGGCGCCGGCGCTGCCCCCTCTTCGGCAGGACGCGCCGCGGGGGCTGCGGGCAACACCGGCGCCGCCATCGGGGCGGCCACAACCATCGCCCCTCGCTGCGGTGAGCCCTTGGAGATGCGGAGCTTCATCCCCTTGTCAGAGGAGATCTCTATGGAATCCACCGTGGAGCCGTCGAGCATCTCGATCAGCTTCTTCACGTAGCGCAAGTCAATCATGGAGTGGGAGGCAGGGGAGTTGGCAGGCGCGCGGCGCGCCGAGAACACCAATCAAACGATCTCCAGCAGATCACGCGAGAACCCCGTCAGCACCCGTGGTCCCTGTGCGGTCAGCAACACATCGTCTTCAATACGAACGCCCCCCCAGCCAACGCGGTAGATCCCCGGTTCGATCGTGACCACGGAGCCGGCAGTGAGAGCAGCTTCTACGGTTTTGGCGAGACGTGGCGCCTCATGCACCTCGAGCCCGATCCCGTGCCCGAGTGAGTGGCCGAACGCGTCACCAAACCCACGCGCGGCAATGTAGTCTCTCGCCACCGCATCTGCAGCCATCCCCTGCATTCCCACCCGAATCGCACCCGAAGCGCGCCGATTGGCCTCACATACGATGTCGTAGATCTCCCGTTGCGTCTCGTCGGCGCGGCCCAAGACAACAGTCCGGGTGATATCTGAGCAATAGCCGTGCGCCACCGCCCCGAAATCCAGCAGCACGAGGTCGCCGGTGCCCAGGACCCGATCGCTCGCACGTGCGTGGGGCAGCGCGGAACGTGGCCCGCTCGCGACAATCGAATCGAACGGAAACGCCTCGCTCCCGGCATCGCGCAGATTGCGCTCCAACAGGCCGGCCACCTGCGTTTCTGTCAGACCAGGACGCAGCGTCTGGAGTGTCCGACTCAGCGCCTCCTCCGCCATACCGATCGCCCGTTCAATCCGCGCGATCTCGCCCTCATCTTTCTGCTCGCGCAGCTGCTCGACGAGGTCCGTGGTAGGCCGCCACGTCCAGCGCGTCCCTTGCTCGAGCAGACGCGCGAAGTCCCGGTGCAGCAGATGTGCGGACTCGAACCCCACGCGATCAACCCCAGCCATCGCCGGCAGCGCACTCCAAAGCCCGGTCCAGAGATTGCTGGATTCGATGCGGACGCTAGCGGCGCGACCGACTTCCTCAGCCACTTGTGTCTCGTAGCGGAAATCCGTTATGAGCAGGCACTCCTTGGCGGTCACGGTCAGAAGCGCATTGCTGCCGGAGAATCCAGTGAGATATCGCACATTGGGCAGCGAGGTAATTAACAGCGCATCGAGATCCGCCCGTCCCAACAGCTCGCGGAGGGCCGTCAGCCGATGCGCCCGCCGGTCGGACTCCACCACGGTCAGCCCGCCTGCTCCCGGAGGCTCTGCACCAGTCCGCGGAGGGCGTACTCGTAGCCCGCCGTGCCGAGTCCGCAGATCAGGCCACGGGCAGCCGACGCCAGCAGCGAATGGCGCCGTTCTGGCTCCCGCGCGTAGATATTGGAGATATGGACCTCCACGAAGGGGAGGCTGGTGGCCGTGAACGCATCGCGGAGCGCCAAACTGGTGTGCGTGTAGGCTCCGGCATTCACCACCACGCCATCGACCGCACCACGCCACGTGTGCAGCGTGTCGATCAGGGCCCCTTCGCCACTCGCCTGCGCAAAACGCAGCGTGACACCGAGCTGCTGGGCCACGGTCAACAGGTGCTGCTCGACGTCGCCCAGCGTCGTCGTGCCGTAGATCGCCGGTTCCCGGACGCCAAGCAGGTTGAGGTTCGGCCCGTTGAGGATGCCGACAATCACGTGTTGCCGAGTCCTTTGAGCCACGCCGCAAACTGCGCGAGATCCTCACCAGGCGGCGGCCCGCTGGCAGCTGCGCGGGTTGCTTCGTTGGATGTCGTCCGCTCGATGTTGGGGGAGCCCGCAGCGGGCGTTCCCACAGGAAAGGCCGAAACGGCACGTTCGGGCATCGCCGAAGTCGAGATGGGAGTCGGCATCGATCGCGCTGGAGAGGCCGGATCGGGGAAAAACCGGTCGAACGAGAAGCCGGCGTTCTGATCCGGGCTGACCGACGCGTTGCGCACCGGCGTGCCCTTAGGAAGCACCGGACGTGACCCCTCGGGCACCCCGAAGTCGAATCCATCCTCGCTCGCGGGTTCCAGCTCGTCGATGGGCGCGAACGCCTCCGCAAGCGCCCGCGCGGCGTAATCATCCCGCGGCGCGGGTTCGGCCTCAAACAGCGAGGCCAAGCCCTCCGGCGGCGTCGCGATCGCCAGCAACGGCTGTGGCGGTGTCCGGCGCGGGACGCGACGTGCCGCAAGGGCCGCGAACTGCTCGCGTGCAGTGCGCGGCGTCGGCTGGTCGAAGGACGCAGCGGTTGGCGCCACGTACGGTGGGGTCAGTGCGCGTTCCCGCAGCGGCGTCATCGATTGCGCCGCACGTGCGGAAGCCTCTGCTGCCCGCTCATCCGCGAGCAACGCTTCCAACTCCGCGAGACGCTCGGTCAGCACTGGATCGTAGGGACGCCGATGCACCAGTTCGGCATAGACGCCGACGGCGCGATCCAGAAAGCCCTGTGCAACCAGCAGTTCGCCCATCGTCTCCGTCACAAAGGCCGCCGAAGACGACGGCGTAGCGATGACCGGGCGTATCTCCTCCGGCGCGGTGGACGCGTTCGCGAACTCGTCCTCGTCAACATCCGCGACGACTTCCGCGACAACGTCCGCGTCTGCGGAAACGTCCGGGTACGCGTCCGTGTCCGCGTCCGCATCAGGGGCAGTGTCGGCATCGGCCACCACGTCGGCATCCGCGAACTCCTCGCGCTCTTCCTCCTCTGACGCGATCGCGTGATCGACGGGAAGGAGGGCATCACCCTCATCACCCGCCAGCCACGGCAGCTCGACGCCATCAGCGGCGTCCGCCTCCGGGAACGGCTCGTCGTCATCCACGAAGTGCTCCACGTTGTCGTCCGACGTCGTGACGGGATCGTCGGGTTCCCGACCGAATGCCGAGGCAGCGTCGGCGTAGACTACCGCACTCGGGGGGGTGACAACCCGGGGGGAGATGACGCGCGCCACCAGATCACTGGTATCTGGCCACTCTGGCGCGTCGAGCCCCTCCTCAAACGGGACCTCGACGGCCTCCGCCACCGGATACTCGAAAGGGTCCGCGGCGGAGTTGCCAACGTCTGGCAGGATCTCGTCGACGTCGGACTCCAGATCGATCGGCGGCAGATCCCGCGAGGCCGGCTGCAGCTTTTGGTTGACCAGATCGAAATCCACGGCGCGCATGGCGGCATCGGGCGTGGGAAGCGCGCTCAAGCCGATCGGCGTCATGGACAGCGGCGGCGTCATCGACAGCGGGGCGTAGTTCAGCGAGGCCGCGGTGGCTGTGAAGGGCGCGGAGACGGCGGGCACCGACCTCGCGGGCGTAGCCAGCGTCGCCAATTGGGCCGCGATGTCGTCATTTCTTGGATCCGCGTCGAGCACCCGCTCATACCAACGACGGGCCGCCGCAGCATCCCCCGTTCGACGGGCGATGTCGCCGAGATGGCGAAGCGCGATGAGATTCTCGGGGTCGAGATCCAACGCCTGTTCAAACACGGCGCGAGATTCGGTCAGTTCGTCCGATTCGAACAAGGCTTGTCCAAACACGATGTAGCCGCTCATGTGCCCAGGTTGCTTGGGCAGATGGTCACGGCAGAGCGTGATGGCTTGGGCGAGGTCACCGGCCTTGCGCAGCTCATTCGCCAACGGCGCGAAGTAGCGGCGAGGGTTCTCCTCGAACTTTTTCCGGAGCTCGTCTATCCGGGCAACAGTGCTCATCCGTCCAGACCCTCAGGGTAGTGTTCCCGGCGCAACGCGATCGCCCACATCGTGGGGGCGAGGACCGTCCGCGAAGTTAGCGGCCGTCGTTCCGGGAAGTCAATCGTGTGACCGGCGGGTAAAGTGGTGTCGTGTCTTGCTTTTGCAGCGCTGCGGCGGCTAGCTTCCGTGACTCTGCAGCATACGGCCTCCCCATGGAGGTGCGTATGCTTTTTTGTTTTCTCTGCCTTCACGACCTAAGGAGTCCCGCCCCGTGCTGCAATCGATGCGGAGCGCCGCGAAGTACATCTGGATCATTCTCATCGCCGCGTTCATCGGCAGCTTTCTGCTGTACGAGACCTCAGGTCTCGCAGGACGCGCTCCGGTGACGACGACGACCGCCGTGGCCTCCGTAAACGGCGAGGATGTACTTTTGACGACGTGGCAAAATGCAGTCAACGCGCTCGAACAGCAGCAGCAGGCGCAGCTGGGCCGCGGGCTTACGCTCGACGAACGCCGCACGCTGGAGGACCAGGCGTACGACGAACTCGTCACCGAGCTGTTGCTGAAGCAGGAATACACGCGTCGCGGCATCACGGTAACTGACGAAGAAATCCTTCAAGCGGCACGTTCTGCCCCGCCGCCACAAGCGATCCAGTCGCCGGACCTGCAGACCGACGGCCAGTTTGACATCCAGAAGTATCAGCGGATGCTGGCTAGTCCGGTGGCTCGGCAGTCGGGCATGCTGGCAGGACTCGAAGCGTATTACCGCAACGAGATCCCCAAGCAAAAGCTCTTCGACCAGATTGCGTCAGACGCCTATGTCTCTGACGAGCGACTCTGGCAGGTGTACCGCGACCGTCACGACAGTGTACAGATCAGTTACACCGTGCTGCGCACGACGGCACTCACTGACACCACGGTGAGTGTCAGCGACGGCGAAATCTCGCAGTACTACGAGCGTAACAAGAAGAAGCTGCAGCGCCCCGGCCGAGCGGTGGTGTCACTCCTGGCCGTTCCTCGCACCGTCACGGCCACCGACTCCGCCGATGCCAAGGCGCGAATCGATGCGCTCCGCGCGGAAATCGCGAGCGGGGCGAAGTTCGAGGATGTGGCGAAGCGTGCTTCCGTGGACAGCGTGTCTGGCGCACAGGGTGGGGAGCTCGGCAAAGGGGGCCGCGGGCGGTTCACGCCCAAGTTTGAAGAGGCCGTCTACGCACTCAAGGTAGGCGAGCTCTCGGCGCCGGTCCTGACGCCCTTTGGCTGGCACATCATCCGGGTAGACGCGCGCAAAGGCGACACACTCGATGTGCGGCACATCTTGATCGCGGTGGGCCAGAGTGAGGTCAGTGCCACAGCCACCGATCGTCGCGCCGACTCGCTCGCGGCAAAGGCCGCAAGCCAGACGGAAGCGAAGGCATTCGACGATGCTGCCAAAGCTCTCGGCCTCACGTCGGCCTCGGTGGTCGTGATTGAGAAGGAACCACTGACTTATGCCGGACGCTACGTCCCAAGTGTGAGCGCGTGGGCCTTTTCCGGAGTGAGCGCCGGTGAGAGCAGTGACCTGTACGACGCACCTGAAGCGTACTACGTCGCGCGGGTTGACTCGATTACGAAAGGCGGCCAGCAATCGCTTGCCGACGTCAAGGACGATATCCGTCGTCGCCTCGAGCGCGAGAAGCGCATTGAGAAGCTGCGTCCGCTCGCGGAGCAGCTGAAGACGGCGGCGAAGAGCAGCACGCTCGAAGCAGCCGCGGCTCAGCGCAATTTGCCGGTTGAGACCTCACCGGGCTTTGCCCGTGTCGACGTCGTGTCCAATCTCGGGCAGTTCACCGAAGCCATTGGCGCAGCCTTCACGGTGCCCGTTGGGCAAGTAGGTGGCCCCTTCAAGACGGCCGATGGCATGGCGATTCTCCGCGTCGACAGCCGGAACGACGCTAACAAGGCCAACTTTGAACTCGAGAAGGCGTCGCAGCGGCAGCAGTTGGTGCAGTCGCTTCGGCAGCAGCGCGTCGATGAGTTCCTGTCCAACTTGCGCGAGACCATGAACATCAAAGATCGCCGGGCGGAGGTGCTTGCCCAACTGCGGAAGCAGTCGGACGTCTAACCGGGCGACCGGACATTCGAAAGCGCCCCGCGATGCCAAGGCATCGCGGGGCGCTTTCTTTTCACATCACGAGCAGAGGTCAGCTGATCAAACGCTTCGGCTCGGGCCGATCTTCCTCGGCCTGAGCATCTACCGGTGTGCTCTGCCCCACTCGGTCAGTGCGCGGTGCGGGCTCGGTAATCTGACGCTGCGCGTCGCTCAGGTTTCGTTTGAATTCGTTGATGCCCTTGCCCAGCGAGCCGGCGATCTCGGGAATACGCCGCGCACCGAAGAGTAACAGCACGATGACGAGTACAATGAGAATCTCGCCGAAGCCGAAGTTGCCGAAATTCATGGGATGCTCCTACTAGAAGAGAGACCGCGCGATGAGGTAGGCGATCAATACCCCGAGGAGACTCAGCAACGAGACGTCCAGGGCCACCGGGCCGACCGCAAACTTTAATATAATCAAGTCGATGGGCAGAGGGCCGATCGAGGGGGTGACGCCAGTGGTCAGGAACTCTTTCACGGCACCCGGGGGTAAGAAGCGCCGCGCGACCTGCGTGAGCAACCCACCCGCGACAAATCCGCTGGCCAAGACGAGGACGTGAAACATCGGACGATGCTTGGACGGTCCGCGTGCCCTCACCAGCGTCGCTCCACCACGTACGAGATACCGTCCACCAAGGCGCTGCGCGCGGGCGTATCCGGCAGATCGGCGAGGGCATCTTCAGCTTCCCGCGAGAACTGATCCGCCCTTCGACGGGCATAGTCGAGTCCGCCGTACTCGCCGACGATCCCCATCACCTCGGCAATGGCATCGTCCTCAGGCTCCGGCGTGGCAAAGAGTGCATCTACACGCGCCCGCGCCGATGCCGACATCTCTCGGAGTGCCGCAATCAAGGGCAGCGTGACCTTATGCTCCTTCAGGTCAAGGCCGCTCGGCTTGCCCGTCATCTCCTGCGCTTCGGTGTAATCGAGGAGGTCGTCGGCCACCTGGAAGGCCATGCCAAGCCGCTCCCCGAATCGTACGAGGGCATCACGATGGCGGGGGGCACCGCAGAGGGCGCCGACATCGCACGCCGCCATGAACAGTGAGGCCGTTTTGGCGCGGATGAGCGTCTCGTAGTCGGTCTCGGAGAACGCCAGTGCATCGTACGCGCCGAGTTGTCGAATCTCGCCGAGCGTCATCTCGTTCGACGCCTGCGTAATTGCCCGCATCGCGTCGAGGTCACCCAGCGACACCATCTCGCGGAGCGCGCGCAGATACAGGAAATCGCCCATGATCACCGAGACTTGATGACTGAACAACGAGTTGACGGTCGGCATCCCGCGGCGCAATGCGGAGTGATCGACGGCATCATCGTGCACCAGCGTGGCGAGGTGGATCAGCTCGATGATGGCCGCATAGGTAATGGCCTTGGGCGGCGATCGATCCTCGAGACTGCTGGACAGCAGCAACAGTGTGGGGCGGAAGAGTTTTCCCTTCATCCCCATCAGGTGCCCTTGCACCTCCTGCACGAGCGGAACATCGGTGGAGACAATGCGCCACAATTCCTGCGATACGGCCGATAAGTCGACGCGTACGGGTGCCTGAATGTCGCGCAGCGCCTCGGCCAGTGCGGAAGGTGTCCGCGTGGAAAGCGTCATCGTGCGGTCTGATCGAGTGCCGCCAAACGGGCGGCGACGTCACGAAAATGAATGTCGGTCGCGAACACGCGTTGGTAATAGGTACGTGCGTCATCAAACTGCTGCAACGCCTCGCATGAATATGCGAGGAGGTACAGCACCCCGACACGCTGCTCGTCATCCAACCCCGGCTCGTGCAGTGCCCGCGTGAGCACGGTCGCCGCCACTTGATGGCTACCCTGCTCCACGAAACACTGCCCGAGCGCTTCATACGCTGCCAGCCGGTGCGACCGGCTGCGCAGCGCCTTCTGGAATTCGCTGATCGCGTCGTCGAGCAACCCCATTTCCTTGTAGGCCACGCCAAGGTCGTATCGGCTCTCGAAGTCGTCCTCTTCGAGTGAACGCGCGACCCCCTCCTTGAAGTGCCTGAGGAGCGCATTAAAATCTGCCTGTTCGTCTCCGCTGATCGTCGGCTCCCGCATCCGCATGCGCGTGGTGGCGGGTCCCTCGGTATCCTGCAGCCACCCCGCGAGATCAACAAACCCCGCATCGCTGCCCTTTTTTGGCGGCGGAGGCGGAGGGGCGGCCGCCCCGAGCGCGGCGCGGGCGCGGTCATCCCAAGGGTCGATCTCGAGGACGCGGGCGTACACGGCGCGCGCTCGGCTCTCTTCACCCAAGCGCCCCAAGGCATCCGCCAGATCTAGGTAGACGCGCCGTAAACGCTGTTGATCCTGCAGGCGGACAGCGAGCTCCACGCGCTTCTGGTGATACGGCACACGCTCAGGGCTGACGAGCACCAACTCGTCGGCAATCTCACAGCTGCCAAGGAGATCACCGGCATCCACAAGTCCGCGCTGCGCGGTCTCGAGTTCCTGTAAGGCCGCATCACGCTCACCAGCCTCGAACAGCGCCTCGGCCAGGCGGCGCCGCAGCATCCAGTCATGCGGCGACGCGGCCACTTGCGCACGCATGGCATCGCGGCGTGACCCAGCCACGAGGACCGCCTCTGCCGCGACCGCAGCGATTGGCAGCGACGGCGTAACACTCATAGACCGCACGATCTCGGCCGCGCGACCAGGCGCCACCCAAGGACTCAGGCCGTCAGCGGCATCGTCCGCGCGATCCGCCGGGTATTCAGCGCTCCCCTCGGTCTCACTTAGGGCATCCTCGGCTTTTCGCGTCGCGTCCGCCGAGGCGAAGGCAACGGCCGCCGGTGGCGCGGGTTCGGAATCCTCGACGGTCGCACGGGAGTGAGCGGTGACCGACGCCTCTTCGCGGTAGGAGAGCGCCTCGCTCGCTCGGGCGAACCCGTGGTCGACCAAGGCGTCATCCAGCAGCAGGGGCGGAAGCTCCCCCGCGAGAATGAAGTTGTGGGGATCAAGCCGGAACGACGGCCGCGCAATGGTCGGCGTTTCCGCGCGGAAACGGTCGCTGCGATCGGCCGTCTCCGCATCTGCCACTAACTCCGCACCTGCGGCAATAGCCGCCTCGAGTTCCGGGACGCTCGTAAGGTCCGCCAAAGGCGCGACATCTCGCGCGTCCCCCTGGACGATGGCGGGGACGATCGGCGGCGTGTAACTCCGCGTCGCGATGATCTCCAGCACAGCAGGCTCGGACTCCGGATACTCAAAGTCCTCGATCAGGAGTTCGGCAATCGGCGGCGTCGGCGTGCTCGGCCGAAGGTCGGGAAGGATCGATGCAGTCGGCAGCACGTCCGCGTTGTGGGGTTCGTCGAAGACGAGATCCGGCCACACGAGGTCGGGGTCGGACTCCAAACCATCCAGCGCCGGCGTTCCACGATCGGCAAAGTCCGCGTTGGCTTCGAGTCCATCGACCGTCGGCGCGGCCGGTTCCGCGAGATCAGTGGCCGGATCGAAGAGCAGGAACGCTTCGAGTGGCGGCCCAACGGAGGCCAACGGGTCGATCACCGTTGGCGCGGTGTGCGGCGTGGAGACCCGCGGTGTGAACGCGGGTGTCGGCGTGCGCGGCGCCCCGACCGGCGTACGCCGCGGGGGCCGTCCGCCGTAGTCGACCTCGAGGAACACCAGGTCCTGAGAGCGATCCCACGAGTTGGCGGGAGCGACATCCTCCGTGAGGACGCCGGCTCCGTGGGCGGGAGTCCCCCGGCGTGGCAGCACGATGCCCGCACGGGTCGCATGTTCGTCCACCAGTCGCCGGACTTCGATCAGCTCGGGCGTGAGATCGGCGACCTCGGCGAGCGCCCGCATGCCCTCGTCGACCCGACCGTCCTGCTGCATGCGGGTCGCGTACTCGAGGAAGTTCCGAGTGGCATCCCCCTTGAGCCCTTTGCGCGCGCAGATGCGGCCCAAGGTGAAGTACACATTGGCACGACCCGGCGCGTTGCGGAGAATTTTGTTGCAGAGCGCTATGGCGTTGTTGAACAACCCCGACGTGGCATAGTGCTCGACCGCACGCTCGTAGTACGTAACGGCGTCGGGCACGCGGCCCTGACGCAGCGCTAAATCCCCAACCTTGTTCAGGAGGGCGACATCCACGTCCTCACCGCTCGATTCGCTCTCTTCGATCGCCTTGACGTACGAGGCGATCGCGCGATCGATCTGCTTCAGCTGCTCGAACTCAGCCGCCTTCTTTCGGTGCTTCGCGGCGTTGGACATGCGTTCGAGACGATCTCCCCAAGGCGGAATGTGCACCCCGGCGGCGGGTGCTCAGAGTGACGGGCTTTCGAAAGATAACGCGTCAGCGCGCAGAATCACGCCATCACCTGACACGCGCGTCCTACGGTCCGCACCACCCGATGAAGACGCGCCCCGAACCAGGAAGGCAACGCCCGCTGTCGGGTGCCCGCCGCGCTACCGGAGGCGGCGCAGGCAGGTCGGGGGGCGTCAGGCCATCACGTCGCGGACGCGCGACATCAGCCGCAAGGGGGCCTGCGCCTCGCCACGGCAGGCGTAGTAGCAGGCATTGCAGTCGATCGGCGCGTACCCGTCATAGTCGCGCCAGGAACCATCCGGCTGAAAGTCCGGGCATCGGCGGACCTGCCCCTGCGGATCGATGTGAATGGTCGTGTTTCCGCTCTGACACGGCTCCGTCATCTCACCACGGACGTACCGGGGAATCTGTTCGAGGTAGTAGTCGGAATTGGTGATGATGCCGCGCCGCCGCTGCTTGTACGCGAGCAAGGCCTGAATCACCCGATCTAGCTCCACGAGATGCGCTTGGTCGAGCAGATGTTCCGTGTTGCCGTTCTTGAAATCGGTGTAAAGCGAGAAGTTCACCCCGCCGCCGAGTGCAGCGGCTTTCTCGACGATGGGCAGAATCTGGTCGAGATTATCATTCTTGATCACCGTGTTGAAGCGCACCCCGCCGATACCTGCGGCACGCATACGCGGCACGATATCGAGGATCTTTGCTGTGAGACCGGGGATCCCGCGCGCGAGGTCGTGCCGTCCGTCGAGGTAGTCGAGCGAAATATTGAATTGATCCACCCCGGCATCCCACAGCGATTGCGCGCGTTCGAGCGACAGCATGCCACCATGCGTGATCAATTGCACATACGTATACCGGACGGCGGTCCGCACGGCACGCACGATCTCCTCGAGATCGCGACGCAAGGTGGGCTCCCCACCGGTGAACGTGACCAACATCGGTGAGAACTCCCGCGCGATTTCCGCGAACTCGGCGATCTCCCCCTGCTTCGCCTCGGCCGGCGTCTTCCAATAATCGCAAAATCCGCAGCGTGCATTGCAGCGCATCGTGACTTCGAAATTGAGCAACACCGGACGTCGCCGAGCGCGCAGCCACGCATACTTGGCGAGAAAAATCGGAACGTGCCACGGACGGTACCGAGAGGACAGCATCAGTGCTCGCGCAGGGGAATCCGAATGCCTGCGCGATCCGCGCGGGCAATGGCGCAATCGTACCGGGCGCCCGCGTACGGTGCCACGCCGGTACCGGGAGTGTCGTTGTCGAACAAGCGAGTCATAACGCCACCTCGGCGGTCAGTGCGTCGAACGTTCCCGCAGCGAGCGCCGTGCCCAAGCGAGCGATGTCCGGCGCCGGGGAACGATCGCCCTCGGACGGTGCAACGTACCGCCGAACCACCGCGTGCGCGGCTTCCACGCGTGCGCTGCTCCGCAGCGGGCGCCGGTACTCAAGCGCTTCGGCGGCCGCGATCAGCTCGATGGCGACCACGTGCCGAAGATTACGCACCGAACGGCGCAGCTTCACGGCGGCGTGCATCGCCATCGGGACGACATCTTCCTTGTTGCCATCGGTAGGGATCGAGTCGACACTCGCCGGATGAGCGAGGCCTTTACACTCGCTGGCGAGCGCCGCCGCCGTGACCTGCGACATCATCTGCCCCGACTCGAGCCCAGGCGAGCCGGCAAGGAACGGCGGCAGGCCGTGATTGAAGTCGGGATGTACCAATCGATCAACGCGCCGCTCACTGATGACGGCGAGATTGGCACTCACGATGGCCAGCACGTCACTCGCCAACGCTACGGCCTGTCCATGAAAATTGCCGCCGCTCAACAGCTCGCCCGAAGCCAGCACGAGCGGGTTGTCGGTAGCGGCGTTCAATTCACGCCCAATGGTGCCGCAAGCAAATCGCAGCGCATCCAGCGCCGGGCCATACACTTGAGGCGCGCAGCGCAACGCGTATGCATCCTGCACGCGCGGATCGCCGTGGCGGTGCGATTCACGGAGCTCACTGGGACCGAGCAACGCGCGCAGCAGTGCGGCCGACTCGCGCTGGCCATGTTGCCCTCGGGCGTCTTGAATGCGCGCATCGAAAGCATCCGGCGTGCCGAGCAGGGCTTCGAGACTCATGGCGGTGGCCACGTGCGCGGCCCGCCACAGCCGCATCAACTCTACCGCAGCGAGCGTGGCAACGGCAGTATGCGCCTGCGTACCATTAATCAGCGCCAGACCTTCTTTGGCCGCCAACACCACCGGCTCGAGTTCCGCCTCCGCAAGGATCGCCGTTGCGTCGCCGGTCGTGCGTCCCCGCCGCACTGTGCCTTCACCAATCAGCGCCAGCGCGAGGTGCGCCAACGGCGCCAGATCGCCACTCGCCCCCACACTCCCCTGCTCCGGCACGTGGGGCCAGATGCCGGCGTTCAGCATGCCGAGCAGCGTATCGACGATCACGGGCCGAGCGCCGGCGTACGCCGTAGCGAGCACGTTGGCCCGGAGCAGCATCATCGCGCGCACCTCTCGCTCAGGGAGCGGATCGCCCACCCCCGCGGCATGACTGCGCACGAGATTCCGTTGCAGCGCCTGCAACTGCTCAGGCGGTATCGTGACTTCAGAGAGCTTGCCGAAGCCGGTGTTGATGCCGTAGACCGGCACGCCTTGCGTAACAGCCGCGTCGACCACAGCGCGGGTATGCTGCATGCGCTCCCGCGCCTCCGCCGCCAACGCCACCGGCATCCGGGCGTCGGCCACCGCGAGCACATCGTCGAGACACAACGACCGCCCATCCAGCATCAACATCGGCGCAGAACCTGTCGAAGCATCATCGGGGCTCAGAATCCGTTGGACCGGAACGTCTGACGATCGTAATTGAACTTGAGTTCCGGCTGCGCTTTCAGCGCGATAAAGAAATTGAAGGCAAAATTGCCGTTGGGTGTTTGGGAGAAAGAGAACACCGCGTTCCAGTCATGCAGTTGACGCTGCAAGCCGATTTGCTGACTCGCAAACCGGGCGCGCTCCACGTCGTACTGGGTGGACCACTGGGCGGCCCAGTTGCGCGTGATGTTGAACGACATGTTGGCCGTGACGTTCTGGGTAGCCGGCTGCAGAAAGACGGGCGCCCCGATGGCGCTCTGGCCCGTGGTAAGGCCCGTCGCCGGCGCGCTCTGCGCGTTCTGGACGCACTGGTCGTACGCAAAGAGACCAAAGATGCGCTGCCCTTCACATAGTGCCACGGGGTCGTTGGCGATCTGCGTGCCGCCGCGAGGTGGTCGCTGCCGCGCCGCGTTGTACTGCACGTTCATCGACCACCCCTGCCCGGACGGCAACGACAGCTGCATCCCACGCATCGCGCCACCACCAGCGGCATTCGTTTGTCGGTTCTGCTGATTGACCGTTTCCTGACCAGTGGCGCGGGTGCCACCGGTACTATCGGGCGCCTCGATGGTGGTGTTCTTGCCGAGCAGTCGACCAACGAGGGCGAAGATGCCCGACTGCCCGTTGAGAGAGAAGGTGATGCCAAAGTCAGTGCGAAACGGACTGAAGGTGGCCGTGTCCGAGGCGGGATCGCCTTGGAACAGATCGTATGACGTCCTGAAATCGAGGCCGGGCAGCAGGTCGGTGCGCCCGGAAATGGCGAAGGTACGATCCGTGAAGCCTTGACCCGTAGAATCGGCGCGGACGAAGTCGTAGGTGAGCGGTGAGAAGGTGAGTGATGCGAGCTTGATCTTCCGACCAGCCTCCGGCGCGGAGTCCGAGGGTGCCCGAAGCTTCGCCTCGAGGCTGGTGGCCAGATTGAGCGAGACGCGGTTCTGTTTGAGTGCGGAGAGATACCCCACCCGCGTCCGTCCGAGCGCAGCGAGATACTCATCGCTCACCGTGGCATCGGGCGAGTAGCTGAGACTGAAGCCCGGCGTGACCGAATGCCGCAATTTGGCGATCGGACCGAGCCCGGGGATCATCGCGTATAGCGTCGGCGATGCGCTAACCGCGTAGCTCAAGCGCTTGGACTGCTGCACCCAGCGCCCTCCGCTACGCTCGGTGCGGACAAAGAGCCCTGACGCGTTGTCCACGTTGGCTACCGAGATCGACGGCGAGACATTCCAGGAGCCCTGGAAGAAACGTGGCAGATTGAACGAGGTGGTCCAGTCGAAGTTCGTCTCGAATGTTTGCGCGAACACCCGGACTGACCGGATCGACGTATCGCGCACGCCGATGATTTCGCGCTGCTCGGGGAAATCGCGAAACTGCTCGTTCAATGTGAAGCGATTGTTCCAGAGGAAATCGCCGAGCTTGAGTGGCGTGTCGAACTCCGTCTGGAGCGAACGCCGATTCGCGTTGAAGCGGAGGCTGTCGATGCCGCCGCCGCTGCGCGCGTTATACACGTACGGGAATTGCAGCCCCTGATCGATGTTGCTCTGTCCGGACACCGCCACACGCAAGGAGGGCGTCCAGGCGACCGGACCAGCCGCCAAGGTTCCCGTCGTCACATTCAGCGACGGGAAATCCGTATCCACCTGAAGCCGACCGGGATACTGCACGCGCGAGCCACCGATGTTGATGGACGCCGGTCCAATCTTCGTTTGATAGTTGAGCTGCGAACGGATCGTGGCGTTCGCGGCCACGGGGTTGATCGTCGTCTGGCGTTGCAGCGTGGTGTTCTGCACCCAGTTCAGGCGCGCGGTCAACTTCGTGTCCCGCGAAAAATCCTGATTGTGATTCCACGTTACCGACGTATTCGTAGTCCCGTTCCGTTGTGCCAGGTAGGACACCGCCGTCTCGCCGTTGATGAACCGATTGAGCCAGCGGTAGCGGTACTCCACATTGCCGCGCACGAATCCGGGGTCTATGTCGGTGCTGCGCGCGCCGCTACGCCAGTCGAACGACGCTTCCGCGTTCATGTAGTCGTTGATCGCAAAAAAGTAGCCGATGTTCGCCACACTCCGTCGATACGCCGGGCTGTTCCGGAACAGTTCCGCCACGCCGAAGTTCGGTGTGAGCAGACCGCTGCGCCGCCCACTGCGCACGTCCTGAAAGAAGAACGGGATCCAGAACACCGGTACTTCACCGATGTAGAGCACGCCGGGGCGCGCGACCATCACGTTCTCCGACACGAATTTCACATCCCGCGTGGTGAAGTGAAAATGGGGATCCGCGTGATCGCAGTAGGTAAAACTGCCGTTCTTGGCGAATACCACGTGACGGCCACTGACAGCGGAGTCGGAGACAATGGTGCCTTGTTTGGCGCTCAGAAACATCCGTTGGCCCGACGCGACCGACGTGGTGAACGCACCGGTGACGCCTTGGCGATTCTCCAAATCGTAGTCGATCCGCCCGTTGGCGATAAAGTCATCGGCATCCTGTTGTGTCGGGTCGCGCAACAGCACGGTATCACCCATCGCCACCACGCGCTTTGTCGAATCATTGTAGGTGATCGAGTCACCCACCAGCATGGTTTCATCGCGCTGCACGGCCGTCGGTGCTCCCTTGAGGAGCAGCGCTTTCGTTCGCGCGTCGAAGCGCACTGTGTCACCTTGATACTGCACGACACGATATCCACGGCGGTCGAGCAATTCTCGCATCACCGAGTCGGGCGCGATCCAGTTGAAGACCGTGCGATCGCGACTGAGCGTGTTGGTGCTATCGGAACCCGCCGGATCGCCCGGCCTCGGCGGCTGCCCGGTTGGCCGGACCGGTGGATTTACCGGTCGCACTTGTGCCGCCACCGGGGTGAAGGGCGACAACACCGAGAGCGTGACGGCAAACAGGAACGCGTGGACTGGCTGGAGCATCTTCCGCACCGCGTCACCGCCGGTGATCTGACGGAGGGCAGCGCGAATCACGCGACCTCGGCCAGCAATCGCTTCTCGCGACGGCGCGTAATCAACCGCGACAGCGTGATAGAAAACTCATAGAGCGCGTACAAGGGAATTGTGAGCAACACCAGCGGCGTGGGGTCACTGCCCGGCGTAATCAGCGCAGCCGTGATGATGCAGCCCACGAAGGCATGACGACGGAATTTCGCCAGAAAGGCCGGCTGCACGAGACCGAGTGCCGACAGGAGCGCGATGACAACCGGCAGTTCGAAGACCGCCCCGAACGCCAGGCACGTGGAAATGACGAGCCCGATATACTTGTCCACCGTGGGCATGATCTGCACAGACTCGCTCTGAAAGCTCATCATGAAACGAATCGTCACTGGCAGCACGTACTCGAAAGCGAGCGCCATGCCCATCAGGAAGAGCACGGCAGCGCCGACCAGAGACGGGATCACCACTTTCTTTTCGTGCCCATAGAGCGCGGGGGAGAGAAACCCCCAAACCTGCCAGACGATCACCGGCGACGCGGCGATCAGCCCCAGTGTGATCGACGCATCCATGACGATGTCGAACAGGTCGCCCACATGGGTGACCATCAATGGTTGCGTGAGATAGGGCTGGATCGGGCGCGATAGAATCGCCACGACGTCAATCTGCTTGGTGTACAGCAGCGCGAACGCCGTTCCAACGCCAAGAAAAATGGCGAGCGCCGACTTGAACAAACGCCAGCGCAGCTCCTCGAGATGATCGAGGAAGGGCATTTCGGCGGGGGTAGGACTGGCCATCACATCGGGGAGCTGAAGGTCGCCACCACAATCAACGCGGTGGCTTGAGCTGCTCGAGCGCCCTTTCGGCTTCGTCGCTCCTGGGGTACCGGTCGATCACTTGCTGCAGCAGCGGACGCGCTTGCGCCGTGTTCCCTTGTTCGATGAGCAGTTGCGCCCGCTTGTACAACGCCGTGGGCGCCTTGGGCGAATTGGGATACGCGGTGACTACCGCAGCGTACGCCGCATCAGCCGCCGGCAGATTCTTTTCCTTGGCCAGCGACTCCGCGATCCAGAAATACGCATCGGGCGCGTAGTCGGATTCCGGATAATTGGTCAGCAGTTCCTGGAACAGCGTCCGCGCGGTGCTGCTGCTTCCGCGCATGAGCTGGTCGCGGCCGTTGATGTAGAGCTGGTTCGGACCGGGGAGAGTCGGTGGCGCGGTATCCGTCGCGGCTGGCTTGGTCACCGACTGCGGTTTTCCACCAGCAGGTGCGGTCGGTGGCACCGGGGCGACGACCGGCGCCGCGTTGCGGATTTCGATCTCGCTCCGGAGCCGTGCGATCGTGGCCGCACTTTGCCCCAGCAGCGTCTGCACTTGCACCAACTGCTCGCGAATGGCGCGCATCTCGCCGCGGACGTCCCCCTGAATACCGACAGTTCGCGTGCTGATCCGTGCCAAGGAGTCGGCGGCCACTTGCAGCAGTTGGACGGTCTGTGCCAGCGCGTCGCGATGCTCGACCTGCCCCTTCAATAGCTCGGCCCGCAACGCGTAGATATCGTTTTGCACGATCCGGACATCGCCGCGCGTTGCAAAACACCCCCCCGTGGCGGCCAGCACCACAAGGGGAAACAGTTTACGGCCCAGTCGCGCCAACGACCTCACTGCGCGCGCAGTTGGTCGCCACCGGCGATGATCTCAAACTCATCGCGGCGATTCTTCGACCACGCATCTTCGCTCGTTCCCATCATCGCCGGACGCTCACGACCGAATGACGCGGTTTCGACGCGCGACGCATCGATCCCACGATCCGTGAGGTAGCGCTTGGCGGCTTCGGCGCGACGACGGCCGAGTGCAATGTTGTATTCATCGCTGCCGCGCTCATCGCAATGGCCGGCCACCTTGATCTTGAGTGCCGGGTTCGCGTTCAACACGGCCAGCTTCGCATCGAGTGAAGCGCGGGCATCGTCACGGAGTTCGTCGGCGTCATACTCGAAGTAGATCGTTTCGAGCAGGCGCGCACGCGTGGCGGCGAGCTTCGCCCGATACTCCTCCATCGTGTCACGAGGCATCGGCGCCTCGGTGGTCGGTCGCGTAGGTGTCTGCGTCTGCGTCGGCTGCTCGGGAATGGCAGCAGGCGTGGGCTTCTTCTTGCACGCTCCGAGGGCCAGCGCCGTAGACGCCAGGACGAGCATTACACGAAACGAACGATTCATGACGAAAAGACTCCGAAGATTTGAGAGAGAGGAAAAATAGAAACGCTACTGCACCAACAACCGAGGAGACCACGCCGACAACCGCGTTTCGGGCCCACGCGTCAGTTGTCGCAAACGCCCGGACTCCGTATCCACGATCCACAACTGCCGGACACCGCTGAGCGTCGAGGTAAACACCAGATGCCGGGAATCCGGCGCCCACGAAGGATCATCGTTTCGGCCGCTGCTCGTCACCTGCCGAACCGCCTGATCACGCAAATTGATGGTCATGATCTGAAACGTGCCGCCATTGCGTGACTGAAAGGCCACCAAACGGCCATCGGGGGACCAATCCGGCCCCGCCCGATAGTCGCGGTCACCAAACGCCGCCGCCGTCAGCAGTTCTGCGTTCGTCCCATCCAGATCACTAATATACACCTCGGGATGTCCTGAACGATCCGACATATACACGAGGCGCTGCCCGTCGGGGCTGAACGAGGGCTGCGCACTGGCCCGACCACGTCCCACCGTCACGCGACGCGGCACACCGCCGTCGAGTGGTAGCGAAAACAGGTCCATGCCGACATCCGCCCCGCGAGCATACACCACCGTGCGCCCATCGGGCGACACCGCCGGTGACGAGTGCTCCACTCCAGACGCGGACACCACGGTTCGTTGTGCCCCGGTACCCAGATCGGTCACCATGATAGGGTTCCGCACCCCATCGAGCACGCTGTAGACAATTCCACGGCCGCTCGGCAGCCACTGCGGCGACATCCCGCTGGGCGTCACCGGCGTCACGTTTCCCCCATCGCTGTCAACGGTCCAGATCCGCCCGCCGCGCGTGAAGGCAATGCGCGTGGACGCAATACCCCGCTGGCCGGTGATCCACTCCTCCACGACGTCGGATACGCCATGCAGCGCAATCCGCCAGGCCGGCGTGTTCACCGTTGACGGCAGGGCGAAGTCCTTGGAATTCACCACGGCCTTCTTGCCTACGTCGTGAAGCGCGACGCGCAGCCAGCCCGACGGCAGTATGGTCGCCTGCACCAAACCATCGGCGCCGAGCTTGCCATACAACGTGTAGTTGAGAGCACCCGTCACCACAGGAGCGCTGGCGGAGGCAATCACCGTGAATCGATCGCTGAAATCAAAATCGCGCGCCAGAATCGTGGCCACCGAGTCTCCAGTCACCCCTGCCAGCGGCAGCACCAGCAACGACGTCTTTTGTCCCGCCCGGTACTGAATGCCGAGGCTCACGCCCTTGACGGGATCCTGAGCCGCCACCGGTACGAAACCGGCTGTAGCGCACAGGGTGAACACAACCAGCGCAGCGCAGCGTCGAGCAGGCAATAGAGAAACGCGAAAAACCGGCATGCCGTTAGTTGGGTCGGAGAGCATAATCGAATGTGAAATACACCACGAGCACGTCGTCGGACCAACCGGCGGGAAGCGGTCCAAAACCACGCGTTGACCCCACCGCTTCTACGGCGCCCATGGCATCCAGATCGTAGATACGGTCTCGAGAGGACTTCATGACCTCGATTCCGACTACGGTCCCATCCCGACGGATCAAGAACTTGATCTCACTCACGAGCGCCGCCGACACGCGCTGCGGTGACCAGTTGAGTGTCAACTGGCGCACGATATTTTGAAGGTACCCAGGGAACGGAAAGTCGATCCCTCGCGTGTTGATGTTGGCAACATCCGCTCCCTTGCCGCCCTGCGCACCGGCGCCAGCCTTCGGCGCGGCCGTGTTTTTATTCGTCGCAGCGGTCGCCGTTTTTGCTCCCGCCTTGCGTGAACGGTCCGTAGACGGCGTGGCTTTGGGTGACGCCAGCGCGCTCTTGGTGTTCTTGGGCGTGGGGAGGGCCTTTTCTACCGGCACGCGCTCCGCGCCCGCTACGGTCGGCGCTTCTGCGGCGGGTTTGTTGTCTGGTTGCACCACGCCCGCCTGCCGCGGCCCAGGCGGCGCGCCGATCAACGACACGCGATACACCGGAGGACGCAGCGGCTCGGCGCGCCATCCCATCCAGAGCAGCGCGGCCACCACCGAGCCGTGCACGACAGCGGAAACAAGCATCCCCGACCGCAACCTTGTTGGCGCGGACGCGCGCGGGCCGATCACCGGCGGCGCGCCTCGGGCTCCGCGACCAGACCCACGTCGGTGATCCCCTGCGCCTTCATCGCCGCGACGAGGCGGAGAATGGCGCCGTACGACGCCGACTCATCACCACGCACGTACACCCCGCCGCCGCCCTTCTTGTCGTGCAGCGCCTTCACGCTGCCCGCGAACTCGTCGTAGGTGAGCTCCGTATCGTCGACGAAAATCGTGCCGCGCCGATCAACCGTGACCACGAGGCCGCTCTTTGGCTCGAGCGCCTGCACATCGGCCTTGGGCAATGCCACATCCACCCCGCCCTGCATGATGGGCGCGGTGATCATGAAGATCACCATCAGCAGCATCATCACGTCGATCAGCGAGACCACGTTGATCTCGGCGTTGACGCCCATCCGCTCTCCGCGACGGCGACCACGCATCGGCTAGATCCGCCCCTCGCGCACCATGAGCGCGATCAGCTCCGAGCCAAAACCTTCCAGCGCGCTATCAAACCGATTCAACCGTGCGGCAAACACGTTGTACGCAAAAGACGCCGGAATCGCCACCGAGAGCGCGGCCGCCGTGGCCACGAGGGCAATCGCGATACCCGGCGCCACCGCGCCGATGTTGCCAGAGCCCTTGGCCGCAATGCCGGTGAACGCCTCGATCACGCCCAGCACCGTGCCGAGCAGTCCGATGAGCGGGCTCACGCTACCCACCGTGGCGAGCCACGGGATATACTGCCCGAGCTCCTCGCGCTCCTTGCCACTCTCCGCATCGAGTACGAGGCGCAGTGCTTCCACCTGTGAGCCCGATAGCCGCGCCGTGCGGTCGGTCGTCGCACCCAGCGCCGGCTTCGTATCGTTGAGGAACCCCACCGCGCGCGAAAAGACCGCCGTGAACGCGCTCGGTTTGGACCGCTGCGCGATCAATGACGCGTCATCAATGCCCCGTGCCCGTTCAAACTCCCGGACAAACGCCTTCCCGTGGCTCTCGGCGGTCCGAAACGCCCGCCACTTGGCGAACATCACACCCCACGACATCAGTGACAGGACCACCAATAGCGACAACACCGCCTTGGTGACAATGTCGCTGCCCAGGATCATGGACAGCAAGGAGGACGGCATGACCTCTGGGGAGGTGGACAGCTGCAGCAGCGGGCGCACCATCACGGCAGGCATCACGCGTCCGACGCGGAACGACGGTTCTTGAAAAAGGCGAACGTGTTCTCCAGTCCTTCCCGGAGCGAGACCCTCGGCGTCCAACCCAATACCGACTGCGCCTTGCGCGTATCGAGCGCCGAGCGTGCGAGCTCACCGGCACGGGCCGGCGCATAGTCAATGGGCGCCTCGCCTCCCGACACCGCCCGGAGCGTTTGAGCGAGTGTGTTCACGGAGGTTTCGATGCCGGTGCCGATGTTGAACGCGCGCGCATCGAGCCGACCGCGCGGCGGCAGTTCCGATGTTGCGGCCGCGAAATTCGCGGCGGCCACGTCGCCGGCGTACACGTAGTCACGCGTCTGCTCGCCATCACCGAACACAGTGAGGGCCCGACCATCGAGCACGCGATTGCAGAAAATGGCCACCACCCCAGCCTCGCCATGTGGGTCCTGTCGCGGACCGTACACGTTGCCGTAGCGCAAGGCAACGGTGTCCAACCCGTGTACGCGCCCGTAATAGGCGAGATAATACTCCACCGACAGCTTGGCGATCCCATACGGGGCTTCGGGATCCTTGCTCAGCGTCTCGGCGCTGGGCGGCGCATCAAAGTCGCCGTACAGCGCACCGCCGGTCGAGGAAAAAATAGTGCGGGTAGCATGGCCGCTCGTGCGCACGGCCTCCATCAGATTGAGACTGCCGAGGATGTTCTTCGTGGCGTCGTAGATCGGATCGAGGACGCTGCGACGCACGTCAATTTGCGCGGCGAGATGACACATGACATCGAAGCGCCCCTCACGCACCAGCGTGGCGGCGTCCGGTGTTGTGATGTCGCCCCGCACGAAGCGCGCGGCGGCCGGAAGGTTTTCTTCACGACCACTCGAGAGATCGTCGAGCACCGTCACCGACCAACCTTCGGCGACGAACCGGTCCGCCACGTGCGAGCCAATGAAGCCCGCCCCTCCCGTCACCAGCACCGACTTGGCCATACCGTCCGAACCTCAGCACATCAGGGTTAGTCTCCGCACCTACTCTGCGATGCCCCCCAATGTACACACGCGCCGCGGCCATGTGGCCTCCGGCGCGCGTGGAGTTGTGATCGATGTCCGGACGGCGTTGCGGCGTCACCCCGGCCTGTCGGCAGCACTCAGGGCGCGCGGGCTACCCGCCGAGCCACCAATCCCGTGGCGACGCCGGACTCCTGCTGCCGCACCACGACGGCGGAACTTCCGTCGGCATCGCTGCGTACCACACGCACCACCGCCACGAGCACATCCGGACTGGGCGTGACACCGGCAGCCCGATAGAGTGCGAATTCGTCACCCGCTCTGACGCCCTTCGCCGTGCCATCCGCGAGCAGCAGATAACTCTGTAGCGTGGGAAGGAGCGTTTCCGTCTCCACCCAGCGGACCGTCGACCGCATATCCGGCGACTCAAGACGGGTCAACTCTACGCGATCGGAGGCCTCGCCTTCGATCGGCAGGATGTGCTGCCCTTGCGTGATTTGCCCCGACTGCCGGCGTACGACCGCAATGGCACCCGACGTCGCGTCCACCCGCACCACCTCGAGTACCCCAGAGGGCACCACCACCCGCGACTGCTTGTCGAGGAGCACGCCTGGCACGACGACCACCAAGCGCTGCCCCACCGCGTAGGACTGACCGCTTCCAGCCCGCAGTTGCACCTCATCCGCGAGTAACGCGCGCTGTGCGTACTCGCGGTCATCGGCTCCCGGCGCGCCCACACGGCGTCCCACGGTACCGCTCTCATTCAGCACCGTGGTCGCGATCACGAACGGTGCGGCCTCGTACTCCCCGCGCCGTTTCACCGGCACGTTGGGACGTATCGCGGCCCTCGTGCGCCGTTCCGCTTCGGCGGCATCAGGAATATCGCGATGAAAAACCGTTTCGACTTCACCAGGCTTGCGCGACGCTTCCTGATCACCGGGGCGGACCAGCCCGACGGTAACGGGTCCCCGACTGCCCATCAAGGTGCCAACCCGCTTGGTCATGAAATCCAGCGGCGTGGTGTCCTGAGCGCTCTGCACCACCAACATTGGCTCCGCCAACTTGGCGACCGCTGCGGGCGTTTTCGTGTTGGACCGACGTGCGGGGCGAGCCTCCGCTGAACTGGCGTCGGCCTTCCCCGCCGTTTGCGCCGCCAGTGATGAGCCCAGCGTGGTGGGCACCGTGGTGCTTGGCGCGGGAGGAGGCAGCGTCCCTTCGCCAGCCTTGGCGAGTGCGATCTTGGGCACCGTGCTGTCTGCCGGGGCGGCCGCCACGGCCGCCGCCTTCGGGCCATCGGTTGTCGGGCGGCTTGGCACCATCAGCTTCATGCCGATCTGCAGGGGCTGTTCACCAGACGTCGCGATTCGATTGCGGAGAGCGAGTGTCTGCCACTCTCTCCCATCGCCGTAGTATCGAGCGGCCAACCCCCAGAGGGTCTCGCCGGCCTTGACGACGTGCGACGAGGTCTGGGTCGCGGTTGAAGCCGGGGGCTGTGTTGTCGCCGTGGACGATGCTTCGGTCTCGACCTGCGCAACCGAAGAATCGGCCGCGCCCTGTGCGTGCAGCACGGTCGGACGCCAGACCAACAAGAGAGCGAGCGTCGCAACGATTGCCACCACGAAGCGACCCACCAGCGTGTCGTGACGCTGGGCGGGTATGGACGCGATCGGTCGCGGCTGTTCTGCAGAGCGCATCAGCGGGCCTCACGAAAAGAATGATCTGGCCCGCCGGAGCTGACGGGGCGCCAAGGAGGGGCTCGACGTTGGATCAGACGAGTGCTCCCATGGGGGAGACGCCTGCGCGGCGCTCCGGTAACGGCAGAGCCCTTGCGACAAGAGCCCGTACTATCACATCGCCGGCGGCTCCGCGTGCGCAGAGCCGCCGGTTGTCACGGTGATTAAAACGGTAGATCGTCGTCTTCGTCGGCAAGGGCGCCGGGGAAGTCGTTGAAATCGTCGCCCGAGGCGGCTGGCGAAGCGGCCGTCTTGGCACGATTGGGAGCCGGTGCACGGCGCGGCGCCGATTCCATGTCATCGCCGCCACCGCCGCCGCCTTTCCCGCCGAGGAGCATGAGCTCCTTGACCTTGATCTCGGTGGTGTAGCGGGTTTGCCCGTCCTTGTCCTGCCACTGGCGGTACTCGATCTCACCTTCGACGTAAATCTTCTCGCCCTTCTTGACGTATTTTTCGACCACGTCGGCGAGGCCTGAGCCGCGTGCGTTGTTCCACACCACGCACCGATGCCACTCGGTCTTTTCCTGTTTGGCCCCGCTTTGGTCCGTCCAGTTGCGCCCGGTAGCCAATGAGAATTGGGCGACACGCCCCCCATTGCCTGCGGCGCGAACTTCTGGGTCCGACCCGACGTTCCCGATCAACGTGACTTTGTTCAGACTACGACTCACAGTGCCTCCTGGCTAAGCGGAAAAAGAAGTTGTGATGTAAGGTACGAGTGCGATCCGACAGCACCAAACCCTCGCGGTGCGCTCTCCATCCTGACAACGCGGACCTACAACGAGAGCGGGTGCAAGGTGCAGCGCAGCACGAGGGCATCTTCATCGGGATACTGGTAGTACCGCTTGCGTCGTCCCACGGCCTCGAAGCCCAACGACCCGTAGAGCCCCTGCGCCGCGCGATTGGACACGCGCACTTCGAGAAACACCGCGTGAATTTCCTCGGCGCGCGCAATGTCGAGTGCGTGCGCCAACAAACGTCGGGCAATGCCCTGCCGTCGCGCCGAAGAGTCCGTGGCGATGTTGGCAATTTCGGCTTCGGCGGCGGCGCGGAGTAGCACACAGTACCCGCGCACCGCGCCCCCGTCATCCACCGCGACGGTGGTGATCACGTAGTCACGCGCCATCAGCGCCTGGAACGCCGAGGCCGGCCAGGGATCACTGAACGCGCCGCTTTCGATCACCGCCATTGATGGCACATCGGCCACGCGCGCCCGACGCAACGTGACCGGCAGCGAATCAGACGTCGGGAAGGGCGCGGGTAAAGGATCGACACTGAGCGGCGTCACGATGGCGAGTCCTCGCGGGGCTCGCCGCCGGTCGGCAGCGCGCGCTGATGCGCGACCTCCCATTGCACCTGCGCTTCGGCCAGCCGCCCGTATTCGGGCTCCCACGCGTCCAAGGATACCGGGGTGTGCCACGCATCGGGCGCCACCCGAACCAGCGCGGCCGCTCGCGGGGTCACCATGGTTGCGATGCTTGACGCGTTCGGAGGATCAGCAGCGGACGCAGAGCCGCGTACCCCGATGAGCACGCCGCCCGCAGCCACGGTGTCCAGCGCTTCCGTCGCGACGCGAGACACGGATCCGGCTGCTGCGATGCGGCCGTCAGCCGATCGCAAGACGGCCTGCACATACCGTTCACCGCGCAGGGCATCGGCGTGTATCACGAGGTGCCGGTTGTGCAGGGCCGCAACCAGATCGTCGGGCACCGCTGCCGCCGCGAGCAACAGCGACGACACCGCGTATAGCGGGACCTCGTAGCCACTGGCCAGCCCCTTGGCCAGCGACGCGGCGATGCGCAGTGATGTGAAACTTCCCGGTCCGCTGCCGCAGACGATGCCTGCCAGATCTCGGCCGAGGACGCCGACCGAGGCCAGCACTGCCGACGCCGCAGGAAAGAGGTGATCGTCGCGTCCCACACCCATCGCGACGTCAGATGCCGCAAGGACTTCACCGTTCCCCGCAATGCCCACACGGATGATCGCCACGGAACCGGCGGAAGTGGCCGCCTCGAACACGAGGAACAGCGCGGAGGCGGAGAAGGTGGTCACATGAGGAGTCTAGCCCGAGAGCGGCCGAATCAGCACCCCTCCACCGGCGCGCACCGGCAAATCACTTATGCAGCGTTGCCCGCACAATGGCACTACCCGCGCGCGCCGGGCATCAGCACACGCAGCAGACGGCGTTCGTCGTCGGTGGGGTGGCGCTCCAGCACGATGCCGATGGTGTCCCGAGGCAACGTATGACGGGCGCGATCGGGCCACTCCACCAGGAGCACCGGGGATGTCTCGACGATTTCGTCCCATCCCAGCGCATCGAGCTCTGCGGTGCTGCGCAACCGATAGAGATCCACATGCACGATAGGTCCGCGTGGGGCCTCATACTGCTGCACGAGCGAAAACGTGGGGCTGGTCACCACCGAGAGATCACCAACCCCGAGTCCGGCGCAGAGCGCCCGCGCGAGCGTCGTCTTGCCCGCCCCGAGGTCGCCCTCGAGCGTGATGACCGACGGTCGCGGCAGCAGCACACCTACGGCACGTCCCCACGCTTCGAGCGAATCCCGGTCTGGCGCGCGTGGCGCGCCGCGGCCCATGAGGTGCACCAGCGCGTCAGCGACCACGTCGTCCGCCTTTGCCACCGCGCATGGGCGCACTACCCGGGGGCCGCTTGGGCGCCTGCGCATTCCCACGCGCCTGCGCCGGTGCCTCACCGAGTGCGGTCCGCACTTCGAAGAGCTGATCGCGGAGGCGAGCGGCGGCTTCGAAGTCGAGTGCCGTGGCGGCTTCACGCATCGCGATCTCGAGTTCGCTCACCAGCACTTGCAATTCGTCACGCGAACGCGCCGTGCTCTCGCTTGGCAGCCGCTTGGGGGCCGGTGCCTCACCTTCCCGTTCCACGCGCGCGTCGGCCACTCGCGTAATGAAGCGCACCTCCTCAACGCTCTTGATGACGCCCTGCGGGGTGATCCCGTGCTCGAGGTTGTGCGCATGCTGGATCGTGCGTCGACGGTCAGTCTCCTCGATCGCGCGCTGCATCGAGCCGGTGATCCGATCGCCGTAGAGAATGGCGAGGCCGTTGAGGTGGCGCGCCGCGCGACCGATAGTCTGGATCAGCGAGCGATCGCTGCGGAGAAACCCTTCCTGGTCGGCATCAAGAATTGCCACCAACGACACTTCCGGCATGTCGAGCCCTTCGCGCAACAGATTGATGCCCACGAGCACGTCGAAATCACCAAGCCGCAAACCACGAATAATCTCCACGCGCTCGATCGCGTCGATATCCGAGTGCATGTAGCGCACCCGCACACCCATCTGCTGCAAGTAGTCGGTGAGATCTTCCGACATGCGCTTGGTGAGCGTGGTCACGAGCACCCGTTCGCCCTTCCGCTCGCGTAGCCGGATCTCATGCAGGAGGTCGTCCACCTGTCCCTTCACCGACCGAATCTCGATGATGGGATCGAGCAGGCCGGTGGGCCGGATGACCTGTTCCACGACCACGCCTTCCGACTGCTCCAGCTCCAGCTCACCCGGTGTCGCGGAGACGTTGATCAGCCGCGGCACCAAGGTCATGAACTCGTCGAATACAAGCGGCCGATTATCGAGTGCGCTGGGCAGCCGGAAGCCATAGTCCACCAGGGTGAGCTTGCGCGCGCGGTCGCCGTTGTACATGCCGCGAATCTGCGGCAGCGTCACATGCGACTCGTCGACCACGACCAGATAATCGTCGGGGAAATAGTCGAGCAGACACGCCGGACGCTCACCGGAATCTCGACCGCTGATGTGCCGTGAGTAGTTCTCGATCCCGGCGCAGGTACCAATCTCCATCATCATTTCGATATCGAATTGCGTGCGCTGCTCGAGCCGTTGCGCCTCCACTAATTTACCCTGCAGGCGGAGCTCCCCCAACCGCATGGCCAGTTCTTCGCGGATCGCAGTGGTCGCGCGTTCGATGGTGGGTCGGTTGGTGATGAAATGCTTGGCTGGATAGATTGCCATGCGCTCGAGCGTCGCTATGGTGTCCCCGGTGAGGGGATCGATCTTCGAGATTCGTTCAATCTCATCGCCCCACATCTCCAGCCGCACCCCTTGCTCCTCATAGGCCGGCAACACTTCGATCGTGTCGCCGCGCACACGAAAGGTGCCACGGTCGAACGACACATCGTTGCGCAGATACTGGATACCCACCAGCGCGCGCAGGATATCGTCACGCGGAATCTGCTGCCCGCGCGTGAGCGCGACCATCCGTTCGCGATACGACACGGGATCCCCGAGGCCGTAGATCGCCGACACCGTGGACACGATCACCACGTCGTCCCGTTCCATCAGCGAGGACGTAGCGCGCAACCGCAGTCGGTCGATGTCCTCATTGATACTGGCGTCCTTCTCGATATACGTATCGCTGGAGGGAACGTACGCCTCCGGCTGATAGTAGTCGTAGTACGAGATGAAGTACTCCACGGCGTTGGTGGGAAAGAACGACTTGAGCTCGCCGTACAGCTGCGCCGCCAGTGTCTTGTTGTGTGACAACACGAGCGTGGGGCGCCCCCACTGGGCAATGACGTTGGCGATGGTCATGGTCTTGCCCGAGCCGGTGACGCCGAGCAGCGTCTGGATGCGATCCCCCCGCAGCAGGCCGCGGGAGAGCTCGGTAATTGCCCGAGGCTGATCCCCGGCCGGAACAAACGGCGCCTGCAGTTCAAAAGCGGTCATTGCTGAAATCTAATACCGGCGTCGGGTTTTGTTCGGGCAACCACCAGCCCCTGCGCGGCGGGCCGGTAGGAGTTACTCGTCGGCCGTGATCTTCTCTCGTCGGCTCACCGCACCGACGCCCTTCACCCGGCGTGCCGCCTTCATGATGCGCTCAAGGTGCATCAGATTTTCCACCTCAACCATCGCGGCGCCGGACACTTTGCCGTCAACGGTTTTCAGTTCGAGGCTCTTGATGTCGGTGCCAGTGGCACTCACGGCGGCCGCCAGATCGGCGTAGAGCCCGCGGCGATCCACGCCATCGAGCGCCAGGCGCACGATAAAGCGCTCGCCGGCCATCTCGCGCCAGTCGATCTCGAGCCGCCGCTCCGGCTCGTGCGCCAGATGCAGGAGATTCGGACAATCACCGCGATGGATACTCACCCCGCGGCCGCGCGTGACATATCCCACCACTTTGTCACCAGGCACGGGCTGGCAACACTGGGAGTAGCGCACCA
Organism: Gemmatimonadales bacterium; assembly: GCA_038212625.1. GTDB lineage: Bacteria > Gemmatimonadota > Gemmatimonadetes > Gemmatimonadales > Gemmatimonadaceae > Gemmatimonas. The sequence goes on from JBBQUH010000001.1 coordinate 193,878, forward strand.
GCAGGCCGTCGGCCCCCTGAATGCGAATGCCCTTTCCGGTGCCCCGGACCCGATCGACGATGCGTTCGAGGGTGCTGGGCTCCTTGGCCGCCTCAGGCGACGTATCGAGCTCTGGATGCAGCGCCTTGAGCACCTGCAGCACATGCACGTCGCCCGCGCCGACCGAGGCGATCAGGTGCAGTGCATCCGTAAACTTGAGCAGTCGGGCCACCGGCTGTAACCCGGCGTCATCCACCTTCGGCAAACGCCGACGCCGCAGTTCCCGCTCGAGGATCTCGCGTCCGAGCCGCATGGCCGACGACCGCTCCTCGAGCCGCAGAATCTGCCGGATCTTGTGCCGCGCTTTGCCTGTGCGCACATGTGCCAACCAGTCTCGACTGGGCTTGGCGTTCGGGTTGGTGAGAATCTCCACCGTTTCCGAATTTTTGAGCGCGCGCGACAGTGGCGCGATGCGGCCGTTCACTTTGGCGCCGGAACAGCGCGCACCGACCTGCGAATGCACCGCAAACGCGAAATCGAGCGGCGTCGCCCCCTTCGGCAGTTGAATCACATCACCGGTGGGGGTGAAGACAAAGATCTCGTCCTGATACAGATCGAGCTTGAGGAATTCAAGAAATTCACCCGGAGTCTCGGCGTCCATCTGCAGTTCCAGCACTTGCCGGAACCACGCCAAATGCCGATCAAGCTCACCGCTGCCCTTGGTGGATTCCTTGTACAACCAGTGCGCTGCAATTCCGAAATCGGCGGTGCGATGCATATCCCGCGTACGAATCTGGATCTCGAACAGCTGCCGACCCGGGCCGAACACCGTGGTGTGGAGCGACTGATAGCCGTTGGACTTGGGCTGCGCGATGTAATCCTTGATGCGCTCCTGCACCGGCGTCCAGCCGTCGTGAATCACGCCCAGCGCGTGATAACACTCCAGGACATTCGGCACGATGACGCGAATCGCCAGCAAGTCGTAGATGTCTTCGTACGGACGATCACGCTGCTGCATCTTTTTGTAGATCGACCACAGATGCTTCGGGCGTCCAGTCACATCGACATCGGCGATGCCCGCGTCGGTGAGGCGCTTGCCGAGGGGCTCGCGCATCTGGGAGATGAGCTCTTCGCGTTCCCCGCGCTTGGCCGCGACCAGCTTGGCGAGCGTTTTGTACGCTTCGGGCTCCAGGTACTTGAATGCCAGATCCTCGAGCTCCCAGCGGACCTTCGCCATGCCGAAGCGATGGGCCAGCGGGGCGTAGAGGTCACGCGTTTCCTGCGCGATGCGCCGACGCTTTTCGGGCGCCAGCCAATCGAGCGTTCGCATGTTGTGCAGGCGATCGGCCAGCTTGATGAGAATCACGCGTGCATCTTTCGCGATCGACAGCAGCAGCTTGCGATAATTCTCCACCTGGCGTTCTTCACGCGAGGAAAGCGGTAGATTGGCGATCTTCGTCAGCCCATCGACGATCTGCGCCACCTCGGGCCCGAACTCGCGCTCGACATCTTCGATGGTGACGTCGGTGTCCTCCACGATGTCGTGGAGCAGCCCGCAGGTCACCGTGGTCGTGTCGAGCTGCAAGTCGGCGAGGATGCGCGCGACCTCCACGCAGTGTGACACGTACGGTTCGCCGGAGTGGCGCACCTGCCCCGCATGCGCCACATCGGAGAACTTGTACGCGCGCACGAGCAGGTCATGGTCGAGCCTTTCGTAGGCGCCGTCGGCGCCAGGCCCGAACCCTGGAATCACTTCGTGCAGCGCGATCGTTGTCACAACAGTCCAGCCTCCGCAAAGCTCACGTACCGTCCCCTGCCTATGATAATGTGGTCGTGCACGGGGATATCCAACAAGCGCCCCGCCGCCACCAACTGCTCCGTCACTGACCGATCCTCCGCACTGGGCGTGGGATCGCCACTCGGATGGTTGTGCACCAGAATCACCGCCGCCGCCCGCTCGGCAATAGCTTCCCGAAACACCTCGCGCGGATGAACAAGCGACGAGTTGAGCAGACCCCGGGTAATGAGTACGTCCCGCTCCAATCGGTGCTGCGCATCGAGAATGGCCACGTGAAACTCCTCGACCGGCGCATCCTGCAACCGCGGCGCATAGACCGCCGCCACATCACGCGGCCCGCGCAACGGAACTCCGGCCTCCCGCGCCTCGCCCGCCATCCGCCGCCCCAACTCGAGCGCCGCATGGATGGCCGTGGCCCGTGCCCGCCCAACCCCTCGTACCCGTGTGAGCGACGCCATTGGCATACCCGCCAACCGCCCCAACGACCCGCCGGACTGCTCCAGGACCAACTGCGCACACGAAAGGGCCGAACCGCCCTTCCCCCCCGTTCCCAGCACCGTCGCGATCAATTCAGTGGTACTCAGCGCCTGCGCCCCAAGCGCCCGCAGTCGCTCGCGCGGACGCTCGGCGTGCGGCATCTCACGGATTCTAAGGCCGGACGAGGGAGGCTGGCTAGTCGCAATAGTCACAGAACTGCTCCTGAAAGTCTGGGAAAGAGACCGCGCCATTTTCCGCGCGCGCTCCACGATGCCCGAACCCGCAGCAAATCCCGGTACCATGATCGTGCCCACTCGCGCATTTATTCGGTGTCCCCCGTCTTCCTCCGGATTCTGCATGACCGATCACGACCGCTCGAATGACCTGCCGAGTGACAGCTTCGATCCCGCCACGCCGCCTGCGTGGGCGGAACTCCGTGCGCTCGGCCACCGCATGCTGGACGATATCCTCGATGCCACGATCGCGTTGCCCCACACGCCGGTGTGGCGCGAACTGCCCGCAGCCAAGCGGGCCGTGTTCGACGCGCCAGCGCCGCGCGATGGCGTAGGTGCCGAGGCTGCGTATGAAATGTTTCGGCATCACATCCTGCCGTACGGCGGTGGCAACGCCCATCCCCGGTTCTTCGGCTGGGTGCAAGGCAACGGAACGCCGCTGGCGATGCTCGCCGACATGTTGGCCGCCGGGATGAATCCGCACCTCGGGGGTTTCAACCAGGCGCCGAAACTGGTGGAACAGCAGGTGGTGTCGTGGTTCGCGGAATTGCTGGGCATGCCAGGCGCCGGCGGCCTTTTGGTAACCGGCGGTACTATGGCCAACACCCACGCCCTGGCGGTGGCGCGCTTTGCCGCCGCGGAGGCACGCGGTCAGAATATCCGAACCGAAGGAGTGCAGGCGTGGCCCGACGCGTCGGGGGCGCCGCGTGCGCCGTTAGTGTTCTACGGCTCAGCGGAAACGCATGGCTGGGCGCGGAAGGCCGCCGAGTGGCTCGGGCTGGGCGACCGGGCGTTCCGCCGCGTGCCGGTGAACGCGCAGTGGCAGATGGACCTCGAGGCGCTCGAGCGTATGCTCGCCGAAGACCGCGCGGCCGGGCTCGATCCGTTTTGCGTCATGGGGACGGCCGGGACCGTAAATACCGGGGCCACCGACGATCTGCGCGCCATCGCCGACCTGTGCGTGCGCGAGTCGCTCTGGTTTCATGTGGATGGGGCGTTCGGCGCACTCGCCGCGCTCGCGCCAACGGTGCAGCATCAAGTGCGCGGGATGGAACGCGCCGATTCGATTGCCTTCGATCTGCACAAATGGGGCTCCATGCCCTTCGAGTGTGCCTGTGTGCTGGTGCGCGATCCGGCGCTGCATCACGCCGCCTTCCGTACCACCGCGAGCTATCTCACCGGTGCCACGCGTGGTGTCAGTCAGGGCGGCATGTATTTCGCTGAGCGCGGACTCGATCTCACACGCGGATTCAAGGCGCTCAAGGTGTGGATGCAACTCACCGCCGATGGCGTGACCAAGCTTGGTCGCGTGATTGACGGCAACGTACGACAAGTGCGTGATCTGGTGCGGCGCATCGAGCGCGAGCCGTCGCTTGAGCTCCTGGCACCGGCGCCACTCAATATCGCAAATTTCCGGGTCACGACACCGGGCGCGTCGGACGACACATTGAACGCCGTGAATCAGGAGGTGCTGCTCCGCTTGCAGGAGCGCGGAATCGCCATTCCGTCAAGCACAGTGCTTGACGGGCGGTTCGCGATTCGCGTGGCACATGTGAATCACCGTACCACCGACTCGGATATCACGCTGCTCGCCGATTCGGTCATTGAGATCGGCGCCGAGGTGCTTGGTGAGTACCACATGCTGTCGCGGTGAACACACGCATTGCGTGTCCGCCAGGCAAGCACTTCTGGTACGCGAGCAGGCAGCGCTTAGCGTGCGATGGCAAAGCGAACCACCGACACGACCTCATCCGCGTCACGCACCGCCATCCAGACCGCCGCTCCGCGTGCGCGCACGGGGAGTCCCGTCATCGAAGCGTACGGAACCGTGACACGTCCGAGATGCGCGCCACGCGCATCGTGTACATCGAACACCGTACTCACGCTTCCGTACGCAGCGGGATGCTGTACCCACAACCGCCCGTCGTCATCAACGTGCAGGGCCTCAATCCCGGGTTTGCTGGTTGGAACTTTGGCGGGATCAAAGGTCGACGTCGCGTACGTGGCCAGGCGCGTGCGGAACAGCGCGATGATCGAGTCCCGCTCGGCCTTCGAGACCGCAACCGGCGGCAGCGCCAGCGTCGTGCGGGCGATGGTATCGTTTTGTCCGAAGCGTACAAGCGCCACTTGCCGTGAGTTCGGTGTGGCGCACCAAGCACCGCCCCGTCCATCAAGCGCCAGTCCACCGCCGGACGTAAAGGGATAGAGGCCCCGCGAGACCCCCTTACCCGCCGTCTCGGCCTCCCACCCCGCGCTTGGTGTGCCCCCGTTGTGGCAGGAAGGACGAGGAAGCACCTCACCCACGGTGCCGGACGGTTTCACGCGGCGCAGCAGGAACGCGAAGGTAGCGTTCTGCTTCAGCAAGGCCGGATCGAGCACATCACCGGAGGCGCTGTCATACACACCCTCCCAGCGGTACACGAAGCCCGTGATGGGCACGATGTGTTGTCGCAGATATTTGCCATCCGCACCGAACACCGTGAGCCGGCTATTCGAAGGATCGTTGACCCACACGCTGCCGTCGCCATGCAGCACCATGCCATTCGCGTTGCGCAGCTCGCCCGGCCCACTGCCAGATCGCCCCGCCGTCGGCAGCGGTTTACCCGCGGCACTGAAACGCCGAATCTTCTGATCCTTGAAATCGAGCACCCACGCCGCGCCGTCGCGCGTGACCACAAGATCGCGCACGTCACCGAACGGTTCGCCGTTTTCGCTGCCATCCACCCGCCATTCTTCGGTGACACGCCACGTGCGAGGCGCGGCCTGCTGCGCGCCGAGCTGTGCCTCTGAGGCGAGCATGGCGCCAACTGCGGCCACGCCGCACCACCGTGTTACACCAAGCATCCGATAGCCTCATTCCAAAGTGAACGTGACACGAGGCGAACCAGTGGATTCGCCTCGTGGCTCCTCGCAGTATGCGTCACCGCGCACTGCGCAGCTGTCGCCGCCTCAGAGTCCGCCGCCGCCCCGCGGTTTGGCGGTACGCCCCGTGCTGGAACCTGCGCTCCCCCCACCCGACGCGCCACCGGACGATCCACCTGTCGCTCGCGTGGGGCTCGGACTGCCAATCTCCGAGGAACGCTCGCGGGTATATCCGCGCCCGCGCACAAGCCTCCCCTGCGCCGACGCCTCACCACCACTGGGACGATTGACGATAATCACCGGCGCATTCCCGAAAAACAGGCCGTTGCCGAGTCCAAAACCGCCGCCGAACGGCGAGCCACCGAATCCCCACGCATTCTGCCCGAACCCGAGCATGTAGGGATCCCAACCGCCGAAGCGACCCATCCCCAGTCCCCACGCGCCCATACCACCGGGCCCGTAACAGAAGTCGTCTAAGCCGCCGCATCGGCCCATCGCGCTCATGTTGTTCTGTATCTGGTTGCCAACAAACCGGTCGCCCGCGAACTCGTTGCTGGCGGTGCGCAACTGAAACGCCTCCGGATGCGACACCGCCACCATCAGATCCATGATGCGGGCCGGCATGCCGCCGTCGGCGAGCTTGCGCAACTGCTGCCCGGTGAACGCGAAGCGCTGGCCCAATTCCGCGAGCCACGCTTCGGTCAGTGCCTCGGGCGTTTTGTTCGCCACGTCCAGCACCTTCTCTGCCGTTACTGGCGCCCCCGTCGCGAGGCGCAGCGACGGCCTAGACACCGCGCGTCCGCCACCTAACGTCGCGTAGCGCGCCGCCGCATCGTCGCGGAAACGCATCCGCGACACCGTGGTGACGGCATTACCGGCAACCGCGAGGTGCTGCACTTGTAGCCACTCGCCGCTTGGTGCCATGGTGAGCAATCCGGTTTCCACGCGTGACACGCCACCTTCGCACACAAGATCGGCGCGCAGCACTAATCGACGTTCGTCGGCCGACCAGGTGGCGGTCTCCGCTCCGGTACAATCGTCCACCCGTTTCGCGGTGGGGGAGCCAGGAAGCGGGATCGCCGAGCGACTCGCCACACCGGCGGAATCGAAGAGCACCACGTCCACGCTGCGCGCGATCGTACGCGACGGCACAAGACATGCCATGGCCGACGGTGCCGGCGCGCCATCCGGCGGCGGCAGCAGTGCCTCGGTAGACGGCGACCAGCACCCCAGCCACGGCTGGAAGCGGGGATCCACGGGTCGCTCCGCCGATGCTTGGAGAGGTATCTGCGCAGACGCCGAGGAGATGGTCAGGGCGGACGCCATCAGGAACACGCCAATGGCGCGCCACCCTGAATGCGCTCGCCATGGTGAGATCGGTGAGAAGATCATCGGTACGTCCTCAAAAGCGAAAGAGTAAACCGGCGGTAAGACCGACGGCGGAAAGATCGATACGATCGAAGCCCTGAAAATCCGCACCCATGGTAGCGCTCGCGCGATCGTAGCGCACATCCGTAATCAGCGAAACGCTGGGCGTTACCATCCACGATGCACCGACTGCGCCATACGCAGTGCCCGTCCAGCCGGCCGAGGTGAGGGAGTTCTCGAACACATCCAGCGTTTGGAAATCCACGAATTCCCCCGTTTGATTGAACCGGTAGTGCATCACACCGGCGCCGGCCGCCACGTACGGTACGAACCGCGTGGGAACCCACACCAGGCGGCTCAGGACGCGCCCCGACGGCAGCAGATTGAACTTGAGGCCGGCAGTGAAAGGAATGCGACGGAACGCCGTGCGCTGAGATATCGGCAGGTCGTCATCACCCACGAAGTTCCGGTACTCTGAATTCGTCCGCCGCGAGGCAACGGCAGCACCGACCTGGAGATCGAGGCGTGGCGATACCGAATAGCCGAACTCGGCTGCGCCATTGAGCCCCGCAAAATCTTTGCGAGCGATGGTCAACCGCTCGATCAGTTCTGAAAATACGTCGCTGGATGCGCCCGGCCGCGCGAAACCTCCGCGCAGAGTGAACGACCCCAGCGGTCGGCGAAAGGAGAAGCCGTCGCCGCCGCCCGACTGCGCGGCGATCGGGAAGGTCCACCCCATGGCACCCGCCGCGGCAAGCGCCAACAACCGAACACGTCGAGACGTCAAATGGCTGACTCCGTTGGCATACAGAAGATTATACCATAATCCGAGCCATTCGGATCCATGCCACGCGCGCCCGGGCCTAACCGAGGCCAGCCACACCCTTCCCCAGCGCTCCACACGGGCCGGGGTGTCGACGCGAGATCGTCCGTTCTCCGCTCCGCTCGCTCGCGCCGACCCCCCGTGCCCCGCTCGTGGGATGACACCAGCCTAGCAGCGCGCTGTCAGCGCGGTATCACCCGACAGGGCGGATACGGCAAGGGCCGATCCGGAGATCAGCCCTTGCCGTCAGGTCATGTGCTCGCGCAGGGCGCGGTGCTCAGAGGTTCGCCCCGTGGCACTTCTTGAATTTCTTCCCCGAGCCGCAGGGGCAGGTGTTGTTGCGCGGCGTGAGCTCCCATCCTGCCGGCAGGCCCGCTCCGCCACCATCGAGGGAGCGAACCGCGCCCGCTCCCACGATGGCCGGCATCCCCTGCGCGACCAGACGCGCCGGCTCCTCATTTCCTGCCTCGTCCGACATGTCCGCGTCGACGATGTCCGTCTCGTACTCCTCGGGTGGAATATCCTCGAGGATACCGAGCGCGTTGAAGCGCTTGGTCGGCCGACCCTCGGGCGGACGCCCGAACTCGCCCGGTACCGGCATGGGCGCGAAGGTCTCGATCGGCGCCTGCTCGAACACGAGCTGCGCCTTGAGGAACCGCTCCGAGAACGTATTCGCAAGATCGTGCATGAGATCCACGAACATGCTGTACGCATCCTGCTTGTACTCCACCAGCGGGTCCTTCTGCCCCCAAGAGCGGTAGTGAATCGACGCCCGCAGCTGGTCGAGATCGTACAAGTGATCCTTCCACTTTTCGTCGATCACGTTGAGCAGCACCAGCGCCAGCAGGCGATCGGCAAAGCCCTGCCCCGCCTCATCGGTCACGGCATTGAGACCGTCCAGCTTCTGCGCGAACGCGGCCCGCCCGGCTTCGGTGGCCATGGCCTGCGCCTCTTCCACCGTCAGTGGCCGCGAGGTCTCGTCGGCGAAGGCCGCCACCGGCAGCATGTAGTGCATCAGGAGATCCTGCTGCACGTATTCGAAGTCCCACAGCTCAGGCTTCTCGAAGGTAGCCAGCGCTTGGTCGACCCGCCGCTGCACGCCGCGATCAATCATCTTGAGCGCTTCGCCCTTGAGCTCTTCGCCACCTTCAAGCGCAAACGCACGCAATGAATAAATCACTTCGCGCTGCTGGTTCATCACATCGTCGTACTCCAGCAGGCGCTTCCGCGACTGGAAGTTCTGCAACTCCACGCGCTTCTGGGCCTGCTCGATGGAGCGCGTAATGAGCGGATGCGTGAGCACCTCGCCATCCTGGGCCCCCATGCGATCCATGAGCTTGGCGATGCGTTCCGAGCCGAAGAGCCGCATGAGGTCATCTTCGAGTGACAGGAAGAACTGCGACGCCCCGGGATCGCCCTGACGGCCTGCGCGACCGCGCAACTGCCGATCGATGCGACGCGATTCGTGGCGTTCGGAGCCGACGATGTGCAAGCCACCGATCTCGGAGATATCGATCTCCTTGCCATCGGGATCGGTGACCCGCGACGGCTGCGACTCGGTGGTGTTGGCACCAAGTTTGATGTCGGTGCCGCGGCCGGCCATGTTGGTTGCGATCGTGATCGCGCCTGGCTGCCCGGCCGCCGCCACAATCTCGGCTTCCCGCTGGTGATACTTGGCGTTCAGTACCGCGTGCTTGAGCCCACCGCGCGTAAACAGGCGCGACAGGGTTTCCGACGCTTCCACGCTGGCTGTGCCAACCAGCACCGGAAAGCCGAGTTCGTGCAGGCGCTTGGTTTCGTCGACGATCGCGTTGTACTTCTCACGCCGCGTCTTGAACACGTAGTCCTGCCGGTCATCACGGGCGATGGGGCGATTGGTGGGAATCACCGACACGCTGAGCCCGTAGATCTCGTGGAATTCGCCCTCTTCCGTTTCTGCCGTCCCGGTCATGCCGGCCAGCTTTTCGTACATGCGGAAGTAGTTCTGAATCGTGATCGTGGCGAGTGTCTGCGTCTCACCCTTCACCTGCACGCGCTCCTTCGCTTCCACGGCCTGGTGCAAGCCTTCGCTCCAGCGACGACCGGGCATGGTGCGCCCGGTGAACTCGTCGACGATGAGGACCTGCCCTTCCTGAACCACATAGTTGACGTCGCGCTCATACAGCGCGTGGGCGCGCAGCAGCTGATGAATGATGTTCAGCCGCTCGCTCTTCGTTGCGTACTCGCGCTCAATCGCGTTCCGCTGCTCGAGGCGTTCGGTCACCGACAGCTCCTGATCGCGATCGAGCTGTCCGATCATCACCGCAATGTCGGGCAGCAGAAACGCTTCGTGCTGCTCGGGCGACATCCAATCGAGCCCCTGCTCCGTGAGGTGCACGGTGTGCCCCTTCTCATCGAGCACGTACAGTAGATCGTCCTCGATCTCCCGGAATTGCCGTTTGGCCATCGGGATCTTGCGATCGGCGATGATGTCCAGTTCTACACGCTGCACGAGTTGCTTGACCCCCGACTCCTGCATCGCCTTCATGAGCCGCTTGTTTTTCGGGCCGCCCATTTGCGCCTTATACAGTGCCGCGGCGGCCGCCTGCTGATCTCCCGCCTCCATGGCACGCTCGCCGTCGCCGACCAGCGCGTTCACCAGATCGGACTGACGGCGCACCAACCGCTCCACCATCGTGTTGAACTCGGCATACTGCGTATCGCCGTCGTTCCCCACCGGACCCGAGATGATCAGCGGCGTGCGCGCTTCGTCAATGAGGATGGAGTCCACCTCGTCGATGATCGCGAACACATGCGGTCGCTGCACCCGTTGGTCGAGCGAGTTGACCATGTTGTCGCGCAGATAATCGAATCCGAACTCGTTGTTCGTGCCATAGGTGATGTCGCTGCCGTAGGCCTCCCGCCGCTCATACGAGCCGGGTTCGGTATCGTCGAGACAGGCCACTGTGAGGCCGAGCCACCGGTAGAGGTAGCCCATCCACTGTGAATCACGACGCGCGAGGTAATTGTTGACGGTCACCAAGTGCGCGCCACGAGCAGGCAGCGCATTCAGATACATGGGCAGCGTGGCCACGAGCGTCTTGCCTTCGCCCGTGGCCATTTCGGCGATCCGCCCGAGGTGCAGCTGGATGCCACCGATCAGCTGCACGTCGTACGGGACCATGTCCCACACGATTTCGTGGCCGGTGACGGGCGCCACCGAGCCCTTGAGGCGCCGACAGGCCTCGCGTACCGTGGCGAACGCTTCGGGGAGCAGCTCGTCGAGCACGGCGGCGATCGTTTCCCGCAGCTCGGCTTCGACGCCCCCCCGTCCATCGACGCCTTGCAGCTCGCCGTCGATTTGCTCGCGCTCCGCCGCATCGGCCGTGTCGTGCTTGGCCGCCTTCAGTTCGGCGATCCGGGCCTCAATAGGCCCTATACGCTCAGCGAGCAGCGCGCGGAACTTCGCGGTCTGCCCCTGAATCTCCTCATCGGAGAGTGTCGCGAGGCGCGCTTCGATCTCGTGGATCTCGTTGAGAATCGGCTGCACCCGCTTGCGTTCCCGTTCGTGGCGCGTGCCGAACACGCGACCGATCAATCCCTTCAGCATGCAAACCTCTTGGCAAGGGCACCGCAGCGCTGGTGCCCCTCGCGATATCAGTCGCGCGCGGAGCGTTCCACCACCACAGCTGCCCGGGTCTTCTCGATATACAAACCGGCGGACGCGATATATGCCGCCACGGAATCCGGCACGAACCCCTTGATGGAGCGTCCCTGCTGAACCCGTGCCCTGATCTCGGTTGACGTGACGTCGACACGGCGGGTCGCCAGTCGATGCCCGGTGGTGAGTCCAGTGCCGTCCTGCAGGCCCAAAGACGCCGCGAACGCGGGTGCCTCGGAGAATGCGCGCTGCAGCACCACCAGCTGCACCAGCGTCAACAACCGATCCACGTCGCGCCAACGAGAGAGCGTGGTCACCACGTCGTCTCCGACCAACAGATGAAGCGCTGCCGACGGCCAGCGCCGTTGCAGCGACTCCACGGTGTCAACCATGAAAGATAACCCGCCCCGATCAATTTCGATGGGGTCCACGACCATCCCCGGTACGCCGTCGAACATCGCCCGCACCATTGCCAGCCGATGCTCGGCGGGTGTGGCGTGATGGCCCTTCAACGGCTGTTGCGAAGCGGGGATGACCACCAACCGATCGAGCGCCAGCGCCTCGCGGGCGTCCTGCGCGACCAGCAAATGGCCGACATGCGGCGGGTCAAAGCTTCCACCAAAGATTCCGACACGCATGCGAGGCCCGGAGGGCGGGTTGGTCAGCGAAAGAGGGGGGGCGGTCCCGGCCGGGCGTACCCGGCGGGCGAGGACAGGCTCGATCCTGGAGCGAACGCCGCACGCGCGGTGTCGGCGGGCACGGTGCCCGTGGAGTCTACCGCGGGCTTGGTTCCACACGCCGCCTGCACGTCGGCGTCGCCCGGATACGCCCGCCACATCGCGGCACAGGTCTCCGCCGCATCTTCCTTCCAGCGAATTTTGGTGTACAGCTCCCGTAATCTCAGCCACGAGAGGCGAGCCGCCTTCGTAGTGGGATACGTGGTAACGACATCCTTGAAGTAGATGATCGCCGGATCGATGGCTCCCCGCACCCGCACGTAGTGCACGCCGGTGTCGTAGTCCTTCTGTGCGAACCATTCTTCAAGCCGCAGGATCCGCTGCTTGGCGTCCTCGACTTCCTTCGATTCCGGATACGACGACAGCAGGGCCCGTAGGATGGAGGCGGCTTTCTGACCGTTTTCGGGATCCAGCGAGGGACGCCGCCAGAGATTCTGATAGCTGCGTCCGATGCCCAGCATGGCCGTAGGGGCCAGCGTGTCGTCGGGGAACCCGTCGGTGACCCGCTCAAAGGCCTGCGCGGCGAGCAGATACTCGCTCCGACGCTCATGCGTGAGTGCGAGGTAGAAATACGCCGGCGCCAGCAACGGGTCGCGGGCCGACAGATCGTTGGTGAGCCGCTCGAAGCCGAGCTGCGCGTTGTCCCATTTCTCGCGCTGGAACTCGAGCAGCGTGGCGCGGAACAGCGCTTCAGGGTTGGCGAAGTCGCGCGGTTGAAAACCGCGCGAACAGCCCGCCAGCGCTGCGGCGACGCCGATCAGCATCAACAGGCGCCATTCGACGCGGGAGAGACGTGGACTCATACGATCCTTGGTACCCGACGCCCATGCTGCGGATCCGATCCGCCACCGAGGCCCCGGTTCATGAAACAGCACCGACTTTCCGGGACCCGGAAGCCAGTCCGACCACCTGCGCGCGCCCCGGTGTCAAACCGGCCGTGACATTGCGCGTGTCCACCACTAACGTCGCGAGGTCGACCACCCGCTGGTAGTCCACGCCGAGGTGATCGGTCACAATCACCACCGCGTCGGCCCACGCGAGCATCTCGCCGCTCAGTTCCACCCCCTTGCGGACGTGGCCCTCTTCGCGGAATTCCTGCACGAACGGATCGTGAAACTCGACATGCGCCCCGCGCTCCTCGAGCAGTCGGATGACATCGAGCGCCGGACTCTCGCGCACGTCGTCGATATCCCGCTTGTAGGCCACGCCGAGCACCAGCACTCGGCTACCACGCACGGCCTTCCGTTCCTCGTTGAGGGCGTCGGCCACCTTCTGCACCACCCACTCAGGCATCGCCGAGTTGATCTCGCTGGCCAGATCAATGAAGCGGGTTTTGTAGTTGAGCGTGCGCATCTTCCACGCCAAATAGTGCGGATCGAGCGGAATGCAGTGCCCGCCGATTCCCGGCCCCGGGGTGAACTTCATGAACCCGAACGGCTTCGTGGCCGCCGCGTTGATGACCTCCCACACGTTGACACCCAGTTTGTCACAGACGATGGCTAATTCGTTGACGAGGCCGATGTTGACCGCCCGGAACGTATTCTCCAGCAGCTTCACCAGTTCGGCCGCTTCCGGCGACGACACGGGCACGACGGAGTCGATACAGCTCAGGTACAGCGCACTCGCGATCTCCACGCACGCCGGCGTGATGCCGCCTACCACTTTCGGCGTGTTCTTAGTGCTATACACCGGGTTGCCCGGATCTACCCGCTCGGGACTGAACGCCACGAACACGTCCTGCCCCACCGTGAGCCCCATCGCCTCAAGTCGCGGCTGCAGCAGTTCCCGCGTGGTGCCGGGATAGGTGGTGCTTTCAAGGACCACACAGAGCCCCGGATGCGCTTGGCGGGCGATGGCGTCGGCGGCACTCAGCACGTAGGCCATGTCAGGATCGCGCGTTTTGGAAAGCGGGGTGGGCACCGCAATCGAGATCGCGTCGCACTCTTTCAGTCGCGCTTCCACGGCAGTTGCCGTAAATCGCCCTGTGGCCACCGCTGCCTGCACCTGGGCAGTGGGCACATCCTGAATGTGCGACTGGCCGGCCATCAATTGCCCAACCACCCGCTCATTTACGTCGTACCCGATCACGCGAAAGCCGGCGTGGACGAATTCCATGGCCAACGGCAGCCCCACATAGCCCAATCCAATGACGCCGATCACGGCCGACCGGTCGTGGATCTGCGACAGCAGGTGGGTTTTCATCGACACAACGTCAGCCATGGGGCGCAGATTCCTTAGCGAGCGAAAAACGAACGAACGGCGTCGATCACTTCATCGAGTTGCGCCGTGATGAGTTCCGGGAAGACCGGCAACGACAACACTTCAGCGGCGGCCCGTTCCGACTCCGGGAATTGACCCGCCTGGTAGCCAAGGTACGCGAAGCAGGGCTGCAGGTGCAGCGGGAGCGGGTAATAGACTGAGTTGCCGATCCCCCGCGCCTTGAGGTGCGCCTGCAACGCATCACGCTCGGCGATCCGGATGGTGTACTGATTGTAGATCGAGCCGTTGGCGGGATCGATATAGGGTGTGACCACCTGTGGCAGATCCGCGAAGGCCGCGTTGTAGTATTCGGCATTCCGGCGGCGCGCTTCGCTCCACGAGGTCAGATGGGGCAGCTTGGCAAGGAGCACAGCCGCCTGCAGCGCATCCAGCCGGCTGTTGTACCCCACGATCTCGTGGAAATATGTCCGACGACTGCCGTGCGTGCGCAGCTTCATGAGCGTCTCGAAAAGCGCCTCATCCTGCGTCACCATCATCCCGCCGTCGCCATACCCGCCGAGATTCTTGGACGGGAAAAAGCTGTACGTGCCGATGGCCGCCGCCTCGCCGGCCATGACCGACTGGCCGTTAATCAGACGACTGGCGCCGATGGACTGCGCAGCATCCTCGATCACCGGCAGTCCCTTCGCGGCGGCGACGATCTGCTCGATCGGCGCCATTTGCCCAAAGAGATCTACGGCAATGACGGCTTTGGTTTTCGGGCCCACTGCGGCGGCAACGGCCTCGGGCGACACGTTGTACGTACGCGGATCGATGTCCACGAAGACTGGTTGCGCGCCCACGTTGTGAATTGCACCAGCGGTCGCGAAAAACGTGAACGGTGGCGCGATGACCTCGTCGCCCGGCCCAACGCCAAGTGCGCGGAGCGCCATCAAAATGGCATCGGTACCGTTCGCACAGCCCACGGCGTACTTCACGTGAGAGTAGCCGGCGATTTCGCATTCCAGCTTTGCCACGGGATCGCCGAGGATGAACGCCTGCTGATCCACGACATCCATCACCGCCGCAACGACGTCGTCGCGTATGGTGGCGTGTTGTGCCTTCAGGTCAAGAAGAGGGACGGCCATGGCAAAAAGAGATCGAGAGGTAAGTCAGAGATTCACGCGCAACGGTAGCGGTACGTCACGGCCGGTCTTGGCCGATTCGTAGATGCCGAGGATGAGTTCCAGCGACTTGCGGCCCGCCCGTCCGTCAGTATCCGGGTGCGCGTGGCCGCGCAGTACGGCCACCACGTTGCGGTAGTAGGCTTCATGTCCGAATCCGTACACACTGGACGGATTGGTGTTCGACTGCTCCACGAGCTTGTCGTCGTCGTCATACTCGGCAAACATCCAGTGCTCCACTTTGTTCACCGCGGTGCCGCCTATTTTTACCGTCCCTTTTTCCCCGAGGATCGTGATCGAGCCCTCGAGGTTTTTCGGAAACGTGAGCATGGTGACTTCGATCGTGCCGATGGCCCCGGACCTGAACTTGAGCACCGCCACGCCACTGTCTTCGGCCTCGATGCGGCGTGCCATGGTCGCGGTCTTGGCCATCACACTTTCCACGGGCCCCACCAACCACTGGATCAAATCGACGTAATGTGACGCCTGATTCATGAACGCACCGCCGTCAAACTCCCACGTGCCGCGCCAGGGCGCCTGATCGTAGTACTCCTGCGGGCGCGTCCAGCGCACCGTGCAGTTGGCCATGTAGATGCGACCGAAGCGCCCACGATCGATCGCGCGCTTGAGCAGCACGATGGGGGGATTGAGGCGATTCTGCTTGACCACGAACAGATGCATGTGATGATCGTCGCATGCCTGCACCAGCGCATCGGCGGCCGCCAGCGAAATCGCCATCGGCTTCTCGGAAATCACGTGACGACCGGCGCGGGCGGCCAGGATGCCGTGCTGCGGATGTAACCCCGACGGCGTGGCAATTACCACGGCATCACTCGGCACGTCAGCGAGCATCTGCTCATAATTCGTAAACCATGGCACCCCGTACTGCGTGCCCGCTTCCCGCGCGCGCTCAGCCATGCTGTCACAAACGGCCACGAGCACAAAGTCCGGAATGCGGGCGATGGCCTCAAAGTGGTTGCGACTGATACGTCCGCAGCCCAGCAGCGCAATACGAATCGGTTGGCCTTCAGGAATGATCGACTCGGTCACGCCGACTCCTGTACTCGTGTCACGTGCTCGCCGCGCCGCTCGTAGCGGACGCCGGTTTCCGGGCAGCGCAGTGGCTCAACCGCCGCGTCGGGCGATCCACCGAGCGACTCGAGCCGATGTCCGGCCTCCGACATCCATCCGACGCGACGGGCGGGCACGCCGGCCACCAGTGCATAATCGGGCACGTCACGCGTCACCACGGCGCCGGCGCCGATAAACGCGTACTGGCCGATGGTGGCGCCGCAGACCACCGTCGCGTTGGCGCCGATGCTCGCCCCGCGCTGCACCAGCGTGCGGCGATACTCATGCTTGCGCGACACCGCACTGCGCGGATTGTGCACGTTGGTGAACACCATGGACGGTCCGCAAAACACATCGTCCTCGAGTTCGACGCCCTCGTAAATCGACACGTTGTTCTGCACCTTCACGTTGTTGCCAAGGCGCACGGCGTTCATCACCACCACATTCTGCCCCAGCGAGCATCCGGTGCCGATCACCGCACCACCAAGCACGTGCGCAAAGTGCCATACGCGCGACCCGGCGCCGATCACGGCTCCATCGTCCACGTAGGCCGATTCATGAACGAGCGCGCCCTCGCCAAGGACGACGCGCAAGCCCACGTGCCCTTCACCGGGCGTCGCAATCATGCCGTGCGTACTCACGCCACCTCAACCGACGGAAACAGACCGGCGAGATGTACGCCCAACTGCGCGTGCCACTCCTGCAAGGAACGCACGCCGGGCTCACGCGACTGCCGCGCGGCGATCGCCTCAACGGCTGCACTGGCCGCTGATAGCGTGGTGGTGTACGGCACGCGATTGGTGATGGCGGCTTGCCGCAGGCGCTCGTCATCCACCTGCGCGTGCTTGCCCAGCGGCGTGTTCACGAGCAGTTGCACCTCGCCGTTGAGAATGAGGTCGACAGCGTGCGGTCGGCCCTCGTGCACCTTGAGTACGGTTTCCACCGGCACGTCGCGCTCCCGCAGGTACTTCGCCGTGCCATCCGTGGCGTAGAGCTTGAAGCCCAACGCGTGGAAGCGCTGCGCCAGCGTGACGGCGGCCGGCTTGTCGGAATCGTTGACCGTCATGAATACGGCCCCGGTTCGCGGTAGGGCGTTGTCGGCTGCCAGCTGTGACTTGAGGAACGCCGAGCCAAAATCGTCGTCGATCCCCATCACTTCACCGGTGGAGCGCATTTCCGGACCAAGCACAGGATCGAATTCCCGGAACTTGTTGAACGGGAACACGGCTTCCTTGACACTGAAGTAGGGGGGCACGATCTCCTTGGTGAACCCGGTCTGCTCCAGCGTCTCGCCGAGCATGAGTCGCGCGGCCACCGACGCGAGCGAGACACCAATGGCTTTGGAGACGAACGGCACCGTGCGCGAGGCGCGGGGATTCACCTCGATGACGTACACCACGCCGTCCTTGTAGGCGTACTGCACGTTGATGAGGCCCACCACCCCCAGCCGTTTGGCGAAGGCCACCGTGTGCGCCCGCATCTGATCGGCGGCGGCTTGCGGAATGAGGTACGGCGGCAACACGCACGCGGAATCACCGGAGTGAATGCCCGCACTTTCGATGTGCTCCATCACCGACCCAATCACTACGTTGGTTCCGTCGGAGAGTGCGTCGACATCGGCCTCGAACGCGTCTTCGAGGAACCGGTCCACCAACACCGGGCGGTCCTCGCTCACGCGCGCCGCGCGCTCGAAGTAGTCGCGCAGCGACACGGCGTCGTGCACGATTTCCATGGCCCGGCCGCCAAGTACGTACGACGGGCGCACAAGGACGGGATACCCGATACCATCGGCGATGGCCACCGCTTCGTCCACGCTGGTGGCGGTACCGTTGGCCGGTTGTGCAATGCCGAGTTCGCGGGCGATCGCCTCGAAGCGCCGCCGGTCTTCGGCGGTGTCGATGGCGTCAGGTGAGGTGCCGAGGATCCGTACGCCGGCTGCCTCCAGTGGGCGCGTGAGCTTGAGCGGCGTCTGGCCACCCAGCTGCACAATCACGCCGATCGGGTTCTCGCGATGCACGATCTCGAGCACGTCTTCGAGCGTGAGCGGCTCGAAGTACAGCTTGTCGGAAATATCGAAATCGGTGGAAACGGTTTCGGGGTTGGAGTTGACCATGATGGTTTCGTACCCCTGCTCGCGCAGCGCCAGCACGGCGCGCACGCAGCAATAGTCAAACTCCACGCCCTGCCCGATCCGATTGGGTCCAGAGCCCAGAATGATCACCTTCCGACGCCCGTCGGTGGCGGCTTCGCTCTCTTCGTCGTAACAGCCGTACAGATACGGCGTGCTTGAAGGAAACTCGCCAGCGCACGTGTCGATCATCTTGTACGACGGCCGCACGTTGAGCGACCAGCGCAGCGCACGCGTGTCCGCCTCGGTCTGCCCACGCAGCGTGGCCAGCTGACGATCGGAAAACCCGAGCCGCTTCATGCGGCGCATGCCATCGGCATCCACGTGGGGCTCCGCCGTGTACCACGCCTCGGCGTCGATCAGCTCACGCAACTGCTCGAGGAACCACGGATCGATGGCCGTAATCTCGTACAGCTCCTCGGTACTCATCCCCAGCAGCATCGCGCGCTTGAGCTGGAAAATGCGTTCCGGCGTTGGGCGCCGAAGGGCGCCACGCAGTTCTTCCTTCGAGCCTTCCGTGAGCCGATCATCAGCCAGCCGCTCGCTCACCGTCCACCCGGACCGTCCCGTTTCGAGCGCGCGCAGCGCCTTTTGGAAGGCCTCCTTGAAGGTGCGACCAATCGCCATGGACTCGCCCACCGACTTCATCTGCGTGGTGAGCCCCGGGTCGGACGACACGAACTTTTCGAATGCAAAGCGCGGGCACTTCACGATCACGTAGTCGAGCACCGGTTCGAAGCTGGCCGGTGTGGTCTTCGTGATGTCGTTGGGCACTTCGTCAAGTGTGTAGCCTACGGCGAGCTTGGCGCCGATGCGCGCGATTGGAAAGCCGGTGGCCTTCGAGGCCAGCGCCGAGGAACGCGAAACGCGCGGGTTCATCTCGATGACGATGAGTTGGCCGTCGCGCGGATTGACCGCGAACTGGATGTTGCAACCACCGGCATCCACGCCGATTTCGCGAATAATGGCCACGGCGGCATCACGCATCACCTGGTACTCGCGATCAGTGAGCGTCATGGCGGGCGCCACGGTAATGGAGTCGCCCGTGTGCACGCCCATCGGATCGAGGTTCTCGATAGAGCAGACAATCACCACGTTGTCGGCGCAGTCGCGCATCACCTCGAGCTCGTACTCCTTCCACCCCAAGAGCGACCGCTCGATGAGCACCGATCCCACCGGCGATAGATCGAGCCCGCGACGCACCATGGTCTCAAATTCTTCGCGGTTGTAGGCAATTCCGCCGCCAGTGCCGCCGAGCGTAAACGACGGGCGGATAATGGCCGGGAAGCCGGTCTGCTCGACCCCGACAATCGCTTCGTCGAGCGATGTCACGGTACGCCCTGTGGGGCAGCGCAGGCCGATCTTCTCCATCGCTTCGGCAAACAGCTTGCGATCTTCGGCCACGCGAATCGCGCGCGCGTTGGCGCCGATCAACTCCACGCCGTACTTCTCGAGCACCCCGCTGTCGTAGAGCGCGAGAGCCACGTTCAATGCGGTCTGTCCACCCATGGTGGGCAACACGGCGTCGGGGCGCTCTTTGGCGATCACCTTCTCCACAAATTCCGCAGTCACCGGTTCCACGTACGTACGATCGGCGAACTCTGGATCCGTCATGATCGTGGCCGGATTGGAATTCACGAGAATGACTTCGTAGCCTTCCTCGCGCAGGGCCTTGATGGCCTGGGTGCCGGAATAGTCGAACTCAGCAGCCTGCCCGATTACAATCGGCCCGGAGCCGATCACAAGAATCCGGTGCAGGTCAGAACGTCGAGGCATGGAAAAGGTCGTCGATGATGTCGTCGAGTGAACGCAACGCACGCCATCCCGTGGCGCGCTGCAGCTTGTGCGAATCCCCGACTAACGCGGGGACATCAACCGGGCGTACCAGCGCGGGATCTTCGGTCGGTACCGCTTGCACCTGGGCGCGGGCCAGAACCCGTTCCACCAGCGCCTGGACCGACCATCCGTTGCCACTGGCCACGTTGTACGCCTCGCCAGGCGCACCCCGCTGACAGAGCGCAATATACGCAGCCACGACGTCACTGACATGCAGAAAGTCGCGAACGGGCGTCCGATTACCGATCGGGAACAGCGTACCCGGCGAGGCGGTGCGGGCGAGCACCGCGCGTTGTACCAACGCGGGTAGCAAAAAGCGCGGCGCCTGCCCCGGCCCGCTGTGGTTGAAGCTTCGTGCCACCACCACCTGAAGCCCCGTGGCGCGCCAGCGCTGCAGCGCGAGCAGCTCCTGCGCGGCCTTCGTGGCCGCGTAGACCGTACGCGGCTGCTGAACCATCGCTTCGTGCAGCGGCATCTGCTCGTGGCGCCCGTACTGTTCGGCGCTCCCGACCACCAGTACCGTGGGGTCAATCAGGCCGGCGGCGCGTACGCGCTCGGTGTGTCGCAGCAGGCGCGCCGTGGCGGTGACATTGATGTCCCAGGTCGTGGCCGGATCCGCCTCGGCGGTGGGCACGTGGGAAATCGCGGCCAGATGGATGACGGTATCCGGCAGCGCGGCGTCGAGCACACCGGCCACATACGCGTCGTCACGCAGATCGCCGATCAGCCACGCGGCCTGGTGCGCCGTACGCATGGCAGCGGTTGGCGGCTCCGTCGCCAATGCAAAGACTGAGGCGCCCGTCTGCTCAAGTGCTGGCAGCAGCCATTGCCCCACAAAGCCGGCGGCACCAGTAACCAAGACGCGGCGCATCACCGGTGCCTCACAGGCACATCACGGGCGCATGACAGCGTCGCCACCAGCTCAACGACAGGCACCGCTCATCGCGCACGCTCGTAACGGGCGAGATCAGCCTCGACCATCATGCGCACAAGTTCCGCAAAGGCCACCTTGGGAGTCCAGCCCAACTGTTCGCGGGCTTTGGTGGGATCAGCGACGAGCAGATCGACCTCGGCCGGTCGGAAGAATCGCTCGTCTTGCACCACAAAGTTGCGGTAGTCGAGCCCTGCCGCGCTGAACGCCGCGTCACAGAACTCCCGTACCGAGTAGGTCTCGCCGGTACCGATCACGTAGTCATCGGGCGTGTCCTGTTGGAGCATGCGCCACATGGCATCGACATAATCGCCCGCAAAGCCCCAGTCGCGTCGCGCCTCGAGATTCCCGAGGCGCAGATCATGCTGCAGGCCAAGCTTGATGCGCGCGACGCCGTCAGAAATCTTCCGCGTCACGAACTCCAAGCCGCGGCGTGGGGACTCGTGATTGAAGAGAATGCCGGACACCGAATAGAGGTCAAAGCTCTCGCGATAATTCACGGTGATCCAGTGCCCGTACACCTTGGCCACGCCGTACGGCGAACGGGGATAGAACGGCGTGGATTCCCGCTGCGGGGTCTCGACCACCTTACCGAACTGTTCACTGGAGCTGGCCTGATAGAGCCGCGCCTTGGGCGCCGCCTTCCGTTGGGCTTCGAGCATGCGCGTGACGCCGAGCGCCGTAAACTCGCCGGTGAGCACCGGCTGCGTCCACGAGGTCTGCACGAAGCTCTGCGCGGCGAGATTGTAGATCTCGTCGGGTGCGGTGGCCTGCACGGCGTCGGTCAGCGACGTCTGATCGAGCAGGTCGGCCG
This sequence comes from Gemmatimonadales bacterium, assembly GCA_038212625.1. Classification (GTDB taxonomy): domain Bacteria; phylum Gemmatimonadota; class Gemmatimonadetes; order Gemmatimonadales; family Gemmatimonadaceae; genus Gemmatimonas. Next base: position 215,958 of record JBBQUH010000001.1, read on the forward strand.
AAACAAGTTCGATGCGATCCACGAGGTGCGCAATGCGCTCATACGGCGTCGTGGAGGAGCGACGGACCACGCCGACGACGCGATAGCCCTTCTCCAGCAACAACTCGGCGAGGTACGAGCCGTCCTGGCCCGTGATACCGGTGATCAGTGCGGTCTTCATTAGACGGTGATCCGATTCAGTCGATGAGAAAAGAAGGCGGTATCAGACGGCATCTCCACGTACAAAGCGGGGAGCCCGGCCAATGCGAGCTCCCCGCTTTCCCTACGTGACGCATCACTTACGCGACAGCTACCTGACCGCGCGGTGCGCGGGGCACCTTACCAGCCGCGATGCAACGGGTGCACACCTTCACCTTGATGATCTTGTCCCCGCTAAGGGTTCGGACCACCTGCAGGTTGGGCTTCCACGTGCGGCGCGTCTTGTTGTTTGCGTGCGAGACGCTGTTGCCGAACGCGACACCCTTGTCGCAGCTGTAGCAACGGTTGCGCTGAATAGCCATGTCGTCCGTCCTGTCAGCTGAGGATCAATTCGATCCGCGCCATCTCCGCGCCGTCACCCTTGCGGTGGCCGGTCTTGAGAATGCGCGTGTATCCGCCCGGGCGTGTGGCAAACATCGGACCGATCTCTTGGAAGAGCTTGTCCGCGGCCTCACGCTTGTGGACGTGCTTGCCCGCGAGCCGGCGCGCATGCAGCGTGCCGGTGCGTGCCTTGGTAATGAGCTTCTCGACGAACGGGCGGAGTTCCTTCGCCTTCGCCTCGGTCGTCTCGATCGCCCCTTGCTCAATGAGCGAGGTGGCGAGGTTGCGGAGCAGCGCGAGGCGCTGCTCACTGGTCCGCCTGAGCTGGCGGTTAGCCTTGCGATGGCGCATGAGCGTTACTCCTCGTCTTCGTCGTCATCGGGCGCGTTTTCGGCAGCGCGGCTGGGCGGAGTGCCCATATCGAGGATACGGACACCGTCCGTGCTCTCCTCATAGCGCATACCAAAGTTGAGCCCTTCCTTTTCGAGCAGCGCGGCAATTTCCTGCAGAGACTTCTTCCCGAAGTTCTTGACCTGCAGGATTTGCGCCTCAGTCTGGCGGACCAGATCGCCGAGCGAGCGGATGTTGGAGTTCTTGAGTGAGTTGACCGACCGGACAGACAGTTCAAGGTCGTCGATCGGGGTCCGGAACAGTTCGGCGAGCCGGAGTGCGTCGCTGTTCGCGCCGTCTCCTGCCGTGCCGGGCTGCGCCGAGGCGGACGAGCCAAAGCCCACAAAGTACTGGAAGTGGGTCTGGGCCAGCGCCGCCGCGTAGCTGACGGCTTCTTCGGGCGACATCGTGCCGTTGGTCTCTACCGTGAGCACGAGACGATCGTAGTCGGTGCGCTGACCGACGCGCGTCTCGGTGACGGCAAAGTTGGCGCGACGCACCGGGCTGTAGATGGCATCGATACGCACCACGTCGACTGACAGGTTCTTGTCGGCCGGGTGCTGATCGCTCTCGATGTAGCCACGTCCCTTGTTCACATACAGTTCGACGTTGAAATCGCGGTCATCCGTGATAGTGAACAGGTGATGCGTCGGATTCACGACGCGCACACCGCCGACGGCCTGGATATCAGCCGCCGTGACCGCACCCGGGCCGGACTTGGTGATGCGGAGCACCGCCTGCTCGACTTCGTCGGGCAGGGCGAGCGTGAGCGTCTTCAGATTGCCGATGATCTGGTGTACGTCTTCGACCACGCCGCCGATGGTCTGGTGCTCATGCACCACGCCATCGATGCGGAATGCCCACACGGCGGAGCCCCGGAGCGACGACAGAAGCAGTCGGCGCATCGCGTTGCCCAACGTGTGACCGAAGCCGCGTTCCAGTGGCTGCAGTCGGAATTCGGCCAGATTCGGGCTGTCCTCGCGCTTGGTTGCTTCAACAAGCTGCGGGCGAACCAGCCCAGAGAGATCGATCGTTGCCATGAATTTCGAAAGATTGAAAGGTCACACCGGCAGATCGCCGATGACGCGCTACCTCGCCCCGAACGCGTGGTAGCCCCGTAGAGGGGTTCGGGCCCCGACCGCCGGTGACGCGCTGTGCGCCACCGGCCGAATAGTACGTGTTACTTGGAGTACAGTTCGACGACGAGCTGTTCCTGCGCCGCCAACGGAATCGACTGACGCTGCGGCTTCTCGAGCACGCGACCGCTGAACGATTCCTTGTCCACCGCGATCCACGAGAGCGCTCCACCGCGCGCCGACTGTTCCATCGCCGACATCACGAGCACGAGTTCACGCGACGACTGCTTGACGCGCACTTCTTCGCCCGGGCGCACCTGGTACGACGGGATGTCGAGCAACCGGCCCTTCACCTCGATGTGCCGGTGGCGGATGAGCTGACGCGCGGCCTTACGGCTGGGCGCGAAACCCATACGGTACACCACGTTGTCGAGACGCGTTTCGAGCGCCGCCAACAGGTTGTGACCGGTAATGCCCGGCGCGGACGACACGCGCTCGAACGTGTTGCGGAACTGCTTCTCGCTGATGCCATAGATGCGCTTGATCTTCTGCTTCTCACGCAACTGCTTGGCGAACTCCGAGATCTTCTTGCGACGCGCCGTGGCCTGCCCGTGCTGACCGGGCGCGTACGGACGACGCTCCACGGGGCACTTCTCGGTAAAGCACTTGGTGCCTTTCAGGAAAAGCTTGGTGCCTTCCCGACGACACTGACGGCAGCTGGGACCAGTATAACGGGCCATGGATCAAACCCTCCGGCGCTTGGGGGGACGGCAACCGTTGTGCGGAATCGGGGTGACGTCACGAATGGACTTCACCTGGAGACCGGCAGCGGCGAGCGCTTGGATGGCCGACTCGCGACCGGAACCCGGACCCTGCACGCGCACGTGCACGCGGCGCACACCGAGCGTGAGCGCTTCGCGCGCGCACTGTTCGGAGGCCACGGTGGCGGCGAACGGCGTGGACTTCTTCGACCCCTTGAAGCCGGCCTTGCCGGACGAGCCCCACGACACCGTGTTGCCGTGCATATCGGTGATCGTGATGGTCGTGTTGTTGAACGTGGCGCTGACGTGGGCGATGCCTTCCGCCTCGACGACGCGCTTGCTTTTCTTTGCGGTAGCCATGGCTTACTTGGTCACCTTCTTCTTGCCCGCGATAGCGCGGCGCGGCCCCTTCTTGGTGCGCGCGTTGGTGTGCGTGCGCTGACCGCGCACGGGGAGGCCGCGACGGTGGCGCGTGCCACGATACGAGCCGATGTCCATCAGGCGCTTGATGTTCATCGCGACTTCGGTGCGCAGGGCACCTTCCACGCGAAGATTGCGCTCAATTTCCTGACGGAGCTTGTTGACATCCACGTCGTTCAGATCGCGGATCCGCTGCTCGGGCGAAACGCCCGCGGCTGCGAGAATCTTCTGGGCGGTCTTGCGACCGATACCGAAGATGTAGGTCAGGCCGATCTCTACCTTTTTGTCACGCGGGAGATCGACGCCAGCAATACGTGCCATGTGTTACGCTTCCCCTCAGCCCTGACGCTGCTTGTGCTTGGGGTTGCGCTTGCAGATGATGCGAGTCACGCCCTGTCGCTTCACGACTTTGCAGTGCTCACAGATCGGCTTTACGCTGCTCCGAACTTTCACGGGTCACCTCGGCGCTTCCGCGCCGACGGAGTCTCCCGCACCAACTTCCGTTGGCCGGCTGGACTCCCCATGCGTCCATCGCTCATGAAGCATCGCGGGTACGCCGGATTTCCCGGTACACCGTCGATTCCGCGCACGAGCGAAGCAAATGTGGCCAGCGGATTGGCCGAGAGATTTCCCGCCCAAAAAGGGCAAGACCCTCAGCTTAGCGAACTTAGGCGCCACCCGCAAGGGAGTCGTCCCGTGATTCCGCCAGGGAGGCATACACCGCCGCCATCGCCGCCACCGGATCCGCCGCCCCGGTCACGGCGCGACCGAGAATCAGCCACCGCGCCCCCGCCGCAGCGGCCGCCGCCGGCGTCATGACCCGCCGCTGATCGTGGGCCGCGCCGCCCGGCAACCGGATGCCCGGCACCAGCAGCCCCAACGCGTTCCCGTGTGCGGCCCGCACGGCCGCCGCTTCGTGGCCGCTGCACACGATGCCCGCGCCAGTTCCTTCCCGCACCAGGCCGGCCAGCCGGCACACCTCGGTGGGTACGTCAACGTCACGACGACCCCACGATGCCTGCACGCCCGCTGCGTCCATGCTGGTGAGGATCGTGACCCCCAAAATGCCGCACACGGGCTCATTGGACAAACCGCCCTCGGCGGCCCCCTCGACGGCCGCGCGCACCATCTCCGTGCCGCCGGACGCGTGGACCGTCAGCAACGACGCGCCATGACGAGCCACGCTACGGGCGGCGCCGCGCACCGTGTTCGGAATGTCGTGCAACTTGAGATCCACGAACACCGACTTCCCGGCATCGCGCAACCAGCCCACCATGGCGGGGCCTTCAGCCGAAAACAGCTCGAGACCCACCTTGTAGAAGCCACACGCGCCGCCAAGTCGCTGCACCACGGCCCGCGCCGCCGCGGCATCAGCGACGTCAAGCGCGACAATCGGAATCACGGCCATGGGCACTAACTGGGTGGTGGTCATTCGCAGAGGGGACAAGTGATCAGGACGGCCATTGCAACGTGCCGATGACGGTACGCAAATCGCGAACGCCTTCGCGATCCGCCCACTGCGCCAATTCACGCGCGATGCGCACCGGGGCCCGCGGATCGCGCAGCGCTGCGGTTCCCACGCCCACCAAGCTCGCACCGGCCAGCAGGTACTGCGCGGCGTCCACGCCGCTGCTGACGCCACCGAGCCCGATGATCGGTGCGGTGGGGAGGGCGCGGCTGACACGCCATGTGGCGAGCAGTCCCAGCGGTAGCAGCGCCGGCCCGCTCACCCCGCCGCTTCCGAAGCCGATCTTCGGACGACGACTCCCTGCGTCGATCACCAGACCAGGCATCGTATTCACCAGCGTCAGTCCGGTCGCCCCGTGCTCCATCGCGACCCGGGCCGCGTCGACGATACCGGCCCCCAGCGCCGGCGACAGCTTCACAAAGATCGGGCGCGACGTGCACGCGCGGGCGGCGCGCACGAGCGCTGCCAAGGCCACCGGATCGGCGCCGAACTCCAGGCCGCCAGCCTTGACGTTCGGGCAGCTGACGTTGAGTTCGAAGGCGTCCACGCCACGCTCGGCGGTGAGCCCCGCAACAACGGTCTCAAAGTCATCGACGCTGTTTCCCACCACATTCACGATCACGCGCGTGCCGGGGTGCGTGGCCGGCAGCCACGGCAGGTAGTCAGCCCTCACGGCATCCAGACCGGGATTCGCGAGACCGATCGCGTTGATCATCCCGCCTGCGAACTCACTCACCCGCAACGGCGGGGCGCCATGGCGGGGCGCGACGCTCACGGCCTTAGTGGCGATACCGCCAAGTGCCGAGAGATCGAGGACGTCGTCCACTTCAACGCCGAAGCCGGCCGTACCCGACGCCAAGACGACCGGATTTCTGAACTCAAGCCCCGCGACCTGCATCCGCATGTCTACCACGTGCGTCCGGACGAAGTGAAACCGACCCACACTGGGGGGCGTGAACCAGTGAATGGGCCAAGGCAAACGCCCGCGAGGACCCGCATCATGGAGTGACGGCGCGCACCGGTCCCGCCGCTTTTGGCGGCAGGCGGAGCTTACGTACACTATCGCTCCACGTCCGGACGGTCTCCGTCCAACGCAAGGTCAACAGCGCGGGCGCCGAAACATAGTCGGAGCTCGCAGCCGGATCCTCCCCACGTAACCGCGCCGCGACGGACGAAGTTGCATACTCTGCCAGGATCCGCCGTCGCCACGACCCGGCACTATCGGTCGTGATCAGGCTGGCCGCGTACCAGGCGTGCGGCACCAGCGGCGACGCGCGCACCTCGCGCGCCACCCGAAGAAACAGCGACTGCGCAAGCACCGGGGCGCGGAGCGAGTCGCGCGCCACCTCGGCGGCGAGATACGTCGAGGCCCCGGTGACATCCTCTTGGGCCTCGAAGAGCCGCAGCAGAAGAACCTGCTCGGTGGTACGTCGTGCGTAGAGGGTGCGCAGCACGGCGCTGTCCTGTCGGGCGAGCAGCGTATCCAGTTCCCGCACCGACGCCACGCGAGGTAACGGCAGGAAGGCCAGCCGTGCGGCGGACTCCCGCTCCATCACCGTGTCACGCCCGGCCAGCGTGCGCGACGCGAAAAGATGCCGACGTGCGACCGAATCAAGGCCGCTGCGAAGACTCAGGTCGCCCAAGGCGAAGTGCATGGCGGCCCGGTTTGCATCGCGAATCCGCGCCGCATCGTAGGTGGCGACGATGCGTTCGGCGGCCTCAACGCGGCCGTCGGCCCACAAGTCGCGCAGTACACGTGTAACATCATCCCGGTAGTCGCCGCGCGAGGCCCGCTGCACCAGCAGCGACTCGACGCGCACAAATTCACGCGCGTTCAGCGACGCGGAGAGCAATTCCCACGGTAGTGCCCCCCCGTCCAGTGATCCGAGATAGCGCTCCACGGCATCGCGATCCCCCTGTGCCAGCGCCGCGCGTGACGCCCACAGTCGCGCCTGACGCGCGGTAGGCGCATCGGGACTGTCCACCAGCGAGTCGAGCCGCGCACGGGCTTCGGCCAGCTTCGCGCTGCGCACCTCACACGAGGCCAGTGCCACACGGGCCCGATCCCGATCGACGGCGGGCTCTCCTGGCGTAGTCAGGTATTCGTTCAGGCGGACGGTAGCTTGTTCGCACTGTCCACCGAGCGCTGCGCCTCGCCCTGCCAGATAGAGCGCGCGTGCTCGCCACTTGGACGTTGGATGGCGGACCAAGACGCTCTCCGCCTTGGCCGCGGAAAGCTGGAACTGGGTGGCGGCCTCGGTTTCGTTATCGGCGCGGAGTCGACGCTCACCAAGTCGAGCCGCTTCCTGCGCGTTATAAACGCCGTTGTAGTAGACGCACCCGCTGCCGATGGCCCAGGTGGCCGCAAGCAGCACCAGCCGCCGCCCTGCGCGCGTCATTCTCCGCCTCCGACCTTCTTCTCGTATTGGGAGAGGTACCCCACCACGGCGTCGGCGAGCGACGCTGCGAGCTCTTGCTGTTTCGCGAGGTCGGTCATGTACGTCGCCTCGGCGCGATTGGTGCCGAAACCGATCTCCACGAGTACCGCCGGCATGAAAGCGGTGACAAGCACGCGGAAGCCAGCCTGTTTCACCCCACGATTCGGTCCAGGATGCACAGCGCGCATTCGCGCTTGAATCATTTCGGCCAGCCGCGACGACTCGCGCAGATGTTCATTCTGCGCCATGTCACGGATGATGAAGCCGAGGGGATCATCGCGCGACGAGTCCTCCGTCGTTTCGAAGCGAATGGCTTCGTTTTCCATGGCCTCGACGCGACGTTCGTCTTCCGTTTTGGCTTCGGCCAGAAAATACGTTTCGAATCCGCGCGCGCCACCGGGATTCGTCCACCGCGGGTTGGCTGCATTCACGTGGATCGACACGAAGAGATCTCCACGCGCCTTGTTGGCGATGCGACCGCGGTCGGAGAGTGCAATGAGCGTGTCCGTGGTGCGGGTCATGACGACCGTGACCCCGCGCGCCTCGAGGGCGGCCCGCAGCTGTTTGGAGACTGCCAGCGTAATGTTTTTCTCGTAGACCTTGCTGGCCGAGCCGATGGGCCCCGACATCCCATTGTCGCGGCCGCCGTGTCCGGCATCGACGACCACGATACGCTGCCGTGTACTGGTGCGTGGCACCGATTCGCTGGTCGTCGCAGGAAGCGCCGGACGCGTCGCGGTAGATGCGGCTGGCACGCCTCGCACCGGCCCCACGGTCGGTGCCGCGCGGCGGGTCGCGACGACCGTGGTAAAGCGTCGGAGCTCCCGCTTCTGGACGTCGAACAACACGCCAGCGCCCAGTCGTGGCAACAGTTCAGTGGCGAACGCCATTGGGAGGTAGACCTCCCCCCGATGGCGAAAGGCGGGCCGCTGCATGGGGATGGTGTCATCGGCGGTTACGGCGAACGTTCCTCCCGCTTCGAGATCCACGCCGGACGTGCCCACTTCGAATCGGTAGCGGCGCGGCGTGACGGCGGTCGCCAGCAGCTGCCCGCCGAGGGCCTGCGCCAGCAAATCGGCACGCACGGCACGTCCCCCCTCCGGATGCGCCATCGTGGGCACGGCGCTGACCCGATCGCCGGCGCGCACCGTGAGCGGCCCCTGCACACTAGTGTCCTGCACTGGCACCGTTTGCGCACCTCCGGCGGTGACGAGCTGACAGACCATGGCCAAGGAAAGCAGCACGGCCGTGATTACCGGCTGCGGAGCGCCCGCGCGATCTCGCGCTCGGCGTCCTTCTTCTTCAGGTCTTCCCGTTTGTCGTGCAGCTGCTTGCCGCGTACCAGCGCCAGGCGGAGCTTCACCCGTCCCGTCTTGAAGTAGAGGTCGAGCGGTACGAGCGTCAGGCCTTGGCGCTCGACAGCACCAATGAGGCGCCGGATTTCCCGCTTATGCATGAGGAGTTTCCGGGTGCGCGTGGCCTCATGATTGAACATGTTGGCCTGCGTGTAAGCCCCGATGTGCAGGTTCAGCACAAAGACCTCCCCATCCTTCACAATTCCGAAGGCGTCGGTGAGATTGGCGCGCCCCTCGCGCAGCGCCTTAACCTCGGTCCCCGCGAGGACGATCCCGGTTTCCCAGGTGTCGAGGATCTCGTAGTCGTGGCGCGCACGCTTGTTGCGCGCGATCAGTTCGGTCGGTTGGTCGGTATCCGCGGTGGCCATGCTAGGGGTAACGTAATACACGAGTTGTGCGAAGTGCCGCGTTTGGCGTTGACTTCCGGTACGTCGTTGATCTATTCTTCCCGACCCTGAAGGATCCTTGACGGTTTGTCGTGAAGGGTCTCGCAAGACCGCCGGAGTGGTGGAATTGGTAGACGCGCTGCGTTCAGGTCGCAGTGTCCGCAAGGACGTGCCGGTTCGAGTCCGGCCTTCGGCACTACCGCAACGAGCGAGCCCGCGCCGGGAGACCGGTTTGCGGGCTCGTTTGTTGTTGGTCCCTTCAAGAGGTGACCCTCCCCGCGTGCGCGGATCAGCCCTTCATCGCTGAGGGGCGGACATCCTCAGGAAGCGACGCCACTCCGAAGATCTCCCGGAGCGCCTCGTTGGCTCGACCGCGCAGCGCCTGCATGACGCCGGTCGCCGCCGCGAGTTGCGGAACCGTTGGCGTGGGCACCTCGGCCCCCTCGAGCAGTACACGCGCCATCCGCCGTGCCGGCACCTCCGTGCTGCCACGCGTGGCGAGCGCGGCGGCATACGCGCGCCACCGTGCCTGCCACAGCGGCGCGGCACTGGCCGGTGTAGCGGCGAGCGAGGCGTTCAAGGCATGGGCCACGTCTGCGGCGGTCTGATCGTCCAACGCGTCGCGCTCCGCCACGATTAGCCCGATCGCCCGTCGCGCAAACAGCATTTCCCGAGCCGCGAGGTCGGCCGGTACACCGAGTGCAGTCAGCCAGACAACGTCGGGATCGGCGGCAGGCGAACGCAGCGCCTCCAGATACGCGGCCGCCCGTTTCCGTCGCTGCCGGGCGATCTGCCACTCCTGCCAGAATCCCACGCTTGATCAGCCCTGCAAAATCGGGAGAGAGCCCGGGATGTCCGGCGACGGCTGGTAGGGCGGCAACCCGACGCGAATGCGGACCCCCGCTTCGTCGGTCAGCAGGTCGCTCAACTTCACACTCTCGAGCACCTCGTCGATGCGCTGCTGCAGGAGCAGCCAGACGGGCCGAATGCTGCAGTTTTCCGCTTCGCCGCAGCGCACCGCATCTACCGGATGCGAGATGCAGTGCAAATCGAAGGTGGTCAATTCGGAGGCCTGAATGACGTCGCGTACGCTGATGGCCACTGGCTCGCGGGACAGCGCGTAGCCTCCGCGCGCACCACGGGTACTGGCCACGATCCCTGCGCGCCGCATTCTCAACAGAATCTGCTCCACGTAGTCGCCGGGCAGTTTCTCACGCGCAGCGATGTCCCGTCCAGTGACGGGCCCCGCGCCCGAGCGACGCGCCAAATGCAGCGCGCAAATCAGTCCATACTCCGCCCACGTGGTAATGCGCATACCAGTGAGTCTACGGCGCGAGGGGTCGCAGGACAAGCGCTACACGCCGTCAGCTCTCGGCGGAACGGCCATGCGCGGCGCGTGGCACCCCGATCTCCGTCATTTTCCGCAGATCCAGCACTGCCTCAGCGTCCTCTGGTGACAAGACGCCGTCGCGCGTGACCAGTGCACGAATCAGTATGCCCTCGTTAACCGACCGCTTGGCAACATCGGCGGCGGCTGCGTAGCCGATCTGCGGCATGAGGGCTGTGGCGAGCGCGGCCGACCGCTCCACCCAGTACTCGCACATTGCTGCGTTGGCCGTGATGCCAGCCACGCAACGCACCGAGAGCGTGGTCATCGCGTTGGTGAGGATCTGCATGGCGAACAGCACGTTGTGGGCAATGACCGGCATCATGACATTGAGTTCGAGCTGCCCGTGTTCGGCCGCGATCGCCACCGTGGTGTCGCAACCGATCACCTGGAAGCACACCTGATTGACCATCTCCGGGATTGATGGATTGATCTTGCCCGGCATCATTGACGAGCCCGGCTGCACCGCCGGCAACCTGATTTCGTCAAGTCCGGTCCGTGGCCCGGACGCGAGCAGTCGCAAGTCGCTGGCGATTTTCGAAAGGTCGATCGCCACGCCACGCAGCGTGGCCGAAAAGGCGGCAGGGTCCCCCATGCTTTGCATGAGCTGGATCCGATCTTCGCCCACTCGCAACGTCTCAATACCGGAAATGGTGATGAGATGCGCGATGATACGAGCCGGGAATGCGGGCTCTACGTTCACACCCGTGCCTACCGCCGAGCCGCCGATGCCGAGATCGTTGAGGTACTCGGCGGCCTCTGCGATTCGTCGGCGACAGCGATGCAACGAGCCGGCGTAGGCCGTGAATTCCTGCCCGAGCCGGATGGGCATGGCATCCTGTAGATGGGTCCGGCCCGCCTTCACGATCCCGTCGAACGCCACCCCCTTGGCGGAGAGCGCGTCGGCCAGTCCGTCTGTCGCCGCGAGCAACGCGGGTAACTGTCGCAGCACGGCGAGTCGGATGTTGGTGGGGATGGTGTCATTGGTGCTCTGCGCCATGTTCACATGATCATTCGGGTGCACGGGCACGTACGTGCCGCGCGCGTGGCCGAGGAGCTCGTTCGCGCGATTGGCCAGCACCTCATTCACATTCATGTTGTGCGACGTACCGGCTCCCGCCTGGTACGGATCGACGATGAACTGGTCACGATGCTGGCCCGCCAACACTTCGTCGGCGGCGGCGATGATGGCATCGGCGCGCGCGGCATCGAGACGCCCGGTGTCCCGATGCGTCATGGCAGCGGCCTGCTTGATCCACACCTGCGCCACCACGAACGGCTCGAGCGGATGAAGACCGCTGATGGCGAAGTTCTGCACGGCGCGCAGGGTCTGCACGCCGTAGAGGGCGGACGCCGGCACGTCCAGCGGCCCCAGTGGATCGTGTTCACGTCGCGTTTCCATGGTTCGCCCACCGTGGTTCAGGGGACCCGCCGACTCCGCTACGGAAGAACGATGACCGTATCCACCGACGACGCGATGTGCAGGATCGTGGCCGCGTCGATCAACAGTTCATTGGTGCGCCAGCGGGTGAGTTGCAATGAGCGCAACGCGGGGGGCGACGCTTGAAAGGCTGTGAGCGCGCTCGCTGGCAGCACGAATTCTCCATCGTCCCTGGCAGCGCAATAGATTTGCGCGTTGGCCCGCAGCGCCGTTGGCGACGAGGCGTACTTGAGCGAGATAATCACTGCGGCGCTTGGGTCATTCAGCGCGTTCCATCGGACCGTCAACGGTTCGCCTGCAGCGGGTGTCGCAATCGCGCCGGGCACGATCGGCTCCGCCAGTTTCACGCCGATCGATATGGCCGGAAAGTTCTCGGGATCCCCTGGTATTGTAATCTCTGCCACATCGCCGGCGGTATACGTAAACGGCATGTTGCGCGGCGTTGCGTACCGGAACAGCAGCACGGAATAGTCCAGCGACAAGGTATTGGGACCCGCCGTCAGCGCAATCGCCGCGCCGGCACGCTTCTGTCCGCGCACCTCAGTGAAGACTGAGTCCGCGCCGAGAAATTCGCATTGGTCGGTCTGCTGGAGGGCGCTGTTCGGAATGGCGATGGAAAAGGCGTCGAAGAAGATCACCGTGGCCGCTGCGGTCGCCTGTGTCGCACTGTTGGAGCGGGCCGTAATGTTCACCGCCCCATACCGGTTGATGGTCGGCGTCGAGTCGGTGATGCCGGAGCAGGCACCGACCGACACCAGCGAGCAGGCGGCCGCAGCACGTGCGAGTTGGCGGAGAAGCGGAACAGAGCTCATGGTCGCTGTCAGAATGAGGAGGGAACGCGCGCTGCGATGGCTCAGGCGCCGCGCGGTCGAGCCGGACCACGCAGGAACGGATTGGAAGCGAGTTCGCGCCCGATGGTGGTGTGTACGCCGTGCCCCGGCAGGACGCGCGTCACCTCGTCCAACGTGGCCACCCGTTCGAGCGATTGCTGCATCGCCGCCGGATCACAGAGCGGAAGATCTGTGCGCCCGATCGAGTCGGCGAAGAGCAGGTCACCGGACACGCAGAGCCCGTGGCCGATGAACGCAACCTGACCCGGCGAGTGCCCGGGCACGTGCCACACCGTAAAAGTGTAGGCACCCAGCGACACCACCCCGCCGTCGGTGAGCGGCTCGGGCACGACGTCTGGCGCCTCGAGCTGGATACCCCACTGCCCCGCACTGAGCGTGGCATTGTCGAGAAAGAACTGATCCGCCGGGTGCATCAGGACCGGCACCGGATGCACGCGCCGCACGCCGGCGATGCCGCCGATGTGATCGAAATGTCCATGGGTGAGCCAGATCGCCTCAAGGGTACACCCTGAAGCATCCACCGCGGCGAGTAATCGGTCCGGCTCGTCTCCGGGATCGACCAGGACCGCGCGCTGTGACTCGGGGTCCGAGAGCAGCCAAGCATTCTCAGCCAAGGGGCCGACCGTCAACTGCTGGATACGCAGCATGATCAGGCGTGGTCGGCAGCACCGACCACCGCCGGCACCTCATCGCCGTCGCCGATACCATGATGCATCAGCCACCGTTCAGCCTCGAGCGCGGCCATGCAGCCGGTGCCCGCTGACGTGATCGCTTGCCGATAGTAATCGTCGATGACGTCACCGGCGGCGTAGACGCCCTCAATCTCAGTCGCGGTGCGCCATGGGGCGGTGGTGAGGTAACCAAACTCCGTAGTGGCGAGCTGACCGTTCAGAAACTTCGTATTCGGCGTGTGCCCGATCGCCACGAACAATCCGCCCACCTCGAGCGCACTGCGTACGCCGGTCAGGGTGTGTTCAAGTGCCAGACCAGTGATGTAGTCCTCACCGAGCACCTCCGTCACGCGTGCGTTCCAGATCACGCGGATCTTGGGGTGAGCGAGCACACGATTGGCCATGACCTTCGACGCGCGAAAGCTGTCGCGACGGTGAACGATCACCACTTCGCTGGCGAACTTCGTGAGGTACATGGCCTCTTCCATCGCGGTGTCGCCGCCGCCCACCACGGCGAGCCGCTTGTTGCGGAAGAATGGCATGGCGCCATCACAGACGGCACAAGCCGACACCCCACCGCCCACCTGTGCCAACCGGATTTCGCTTTCGAGTCCGATCCACTTGGCCGCCGCGCCGGTCGCCACGATCACCGTGTGCGCCTGCCGTGACGCCGAATAGTTGGGCGTGATGGTGAACGGCCGCTGCGACAAATCCACCGACTTCACCAGTTCGGACTCCACCCGCGTGCCATGATGCACGGCCTGCGCTCTCATGCGGTCCATCAAATCCGGGCCACTGATTGCCTCGGGAAAGCCGGGGAAATTCTCAACATCGGTGGTCAGCATCAGTTGCCCGCCTGGCAACTCGGTCCCGACGGGTTCCCCCTCAAACACAAGCGGCTTGAGATTGGCGCGCGCGGCATAGATGGCGGCCGTCCAGGCCGCCGGGCCGGAGCCGATGATGATGACGTTTTCGGGACGGGTTTCAGACATGACGACAGAAGGAAGAAGAAGCTCAGTCCACGGCGAGCACGCCGAGGGCTCCATGGCAGTGGGAGACTGTGCCGATCAGTACGCGGCACGGCCCCGACGTTCCCCAGTGCGCGACCTGCTGGTCGGCACGGGCGATCGCATCGGCGTCGATCATCCCGACGCCGTACGTCCGATGGGTACAATGAAAGATAACGGGGCCCTGGAGCGTCGGGTTGTCAGCCACGAACGAATGGAGTGTCGGCGGCAGACTCCAGTCGCGGGGCCCCTTGGTGGCAGGGCACTTGGCCGGCTCGATGCAGTTGGTCGGACAGATCCAGGTGGCAAACGACACGTAGTGCCGACCGTCGGGCGCCCCGCGCTCCCAGGGGGTGGGCGGCGTGGTGCCCAGTGGCTCTACGCGCAGCCTCCGGTCGGGCCAGCGCTGGCGGGCTCGCAGCATCAGCCAGTCGAGACAGAGATGCGGCATCAGCGGCGAAGGGACCATCGCGTCGCGCGCGAGCTCATCCGGCCCCTGCGCGAGCCACTCCGCGACGTAGTCATCCCACGTGGCGTGCACGAAGCGAACGGGCGCGGTCGCATACGCGCCGACGCCGAGTGCGACCGCTGCCTGACAGGCGGGATCGCGATCGACCACGACAATCTCATTGGCTGTGAGCGCGCCGCGCGCGACGGCCCGCGTGAGTTGCTGGCTGTACCACGAGCCGTAGCATCCGCCACCGATAATCACGATCCGTCCGAACCGTAGCGGTGCGCGCTCCGAGAGCGGGTGTCGCTCGCCCGCACCCGCCGGCGCGAACATCGGCAACCGCTCGCTCATGCGGTCCCCGGTGAGCGACGGAGATGGCGTCCGCCGTCCACCGTGAGGATCTCTCCGGTGACGTAGTCGGCGTCGATCAGGTAGTCGATGGCGCGCGTGATGGCCTGCGGCGTCCCGCTCTGTGCCAACGGCACGTCGCGGAGGAAACGCCCGATGGCCGCCTCAGACATTCCATCCGGCGCCAGCACGAGCCCCGGGGCCACGCCGTTGACACGAAGTCGCGGCGCCACGGCCACCGCCACCGTGCGGATGAGCTGCGTGAGCGCGCTCTTCGTGACCGCATGCGGTATCAGCTGCCCAGAGCCGGTTTCCGTCGCGAGGTGATCCGACAGCTGGATGATCACGCCACCATCACGCATCGCGGCTGCCGCCGCTTGCATCAGGAAAAACGGCGCCCGCAGATTCACCGCTTCGGTGCGCTGCCACTCCTCCGCCGTGACTTCGGCAAACGCCCGGGCGTGCATGACGGACGCCGAACTGACGACCACATCGAGCGCACCCAAGCGCTCAATCGCCGCGTGGACGATCTGGGCCGGCGCATTAGGATCGGCAAGATCGGCCTGCACGATGTCCACGCGTCCACCGTGCGCGGCTCGCAGTTCGGTAGCCAGCGCCTCTGCCTCACGCGGCGAATGGCCGTGGTGCAGCAGCACATCGAAATCTCGAGCCGCCAATCTCCGCACGATCTCCGCCCCGAGCCGACGCGCGCCGCCCGTGACGAGCGCGACACGACGCCCGCTCACGCGCCGGGCACCACAACAGCCCGCTCGGCGGCCTGCCGGATCACGCGCTCATCCTGCCAGTCCAGCCAGACCTTGGGCACCAATTGCCCTCCCAGGCGCCGCGCGCCGTCATGGGTGCCGTGCCAGTCGGACCCACCACTGGGGAGCAACCCCGCGGCCTCGGTGTGCGTGAACAATCGTTGGGACAACGATGGTGGATGGCTGGGGTGCAGCACCTCGACCGAATCGAGGCCCACCTCAGCGAGTCGCTGGATGCGCGAGGGCGTCGCCGATTCGCCCGGATGTGCCCACACCGCGAGTCCACCGGCCTGATGCACGAGATCGATGGCGGCGGCGACTTCGAATCGGTCCTTCGCCATGTAGGCCGGCCGATTCCAGCCCAGCCACTTGTCGAACGCCTCGCGAAAGTCGCGTACCCAGCCACCGGCGACCATCGCCCGGGCGATGTGCGGACGTCCCACGGCGCCGCCGTCTGCGGCCTCGAGTACGGAGTCCATCGTGACCGGAACGCTATACCGATTGAGCACTGCGACAATCTTTTCCGCGCGCTCGATACGTCCGGCGCGCAGCATCGCCAACGCCGACCGCATGACCTCACGGTTCGACAAGTGCAGTCCGAGCAGATGCAGTTCGTCCTCGTCGAAGTGCGTGCTCAACTCAACGCCGGGAACAATCCGCACACCGAGCGCAGTGCCCGCGACCGTGGCCTCGTCGAGACCGTCCACCGTATCGTGATCGGTGATCGCGATGGCGTAGAGCAACGCGTCGCGCGCCGCTTCAACCACTCGGGTGGGCGACAGTGCACCGTCAGAGGCGGTGGTGTGCACCTGCAAATCGACGAACCGCGGTGCCGGTTCCGTGCCGGGCGTACCGGTTTCCACGACGACGGTGCTCACGAGCGATACCCGGCTTCGGGAGAGCGTGCGCCAGGCTGGGACATCGCATGGAGGTCACGCAACTGCTCGTCATCGAGTTCGGCCAACGACTGCTCGCGGGCCCGGGTCGTGACCGGGGAGTACCGCGTCACGCGCACCTGGCGTTCCTCACCGTGGCCACTCACGAAGATCAACCCGAATTCGTCGCCCACGTACTGGGTGAGGAAACCGGAGGGATACACCTGCCACTCGCGTCCACCAATCGTAATCTGCCGCGCGGGCATCTTAACCTCCTTGCACTTCGCGCCAGACGTCGGGCGTTGCGTCACTCCCGGAGGCCGTCGCGAGCATGCCTTCGCTCGCGGCCTCCGTGAACTCCACAAACCGTCCGGGGTCGCCGGCGTGTTCAAAGACCCAGAAATGCGCCTGCACCGCCGCTGCGCGTTGGCGCCGCTCGGGGAGTGCGGCGAGATACGCGGCACGATCTGCAGTCGCAATGCGCTGCTCCTGCACACTGAGCACTCGTGCCATATGTGCCTCAGACCCCCGATTCCGGGATGGATTCGAGCGTTTTCTTGAGGTCGGCCATAAACCGATCAGCGTCCGCACCGTCCACCACCTTGTGATCGAACGACAGCGAGAAGTAGGCGCAGGTTCGAATCGCAAGGGTATCTTCGCCGTCGGGGCCGGTGATCACCTTGGCGCGCTTCTCGATGGCTCCGAGACCAAGGATCGCGGTGGTACCCACCGGAATGATCGGGGTGCCGAACAGGGAGCCGAAGACACCAGGGTTGGTGATGGTGAACGTGGCGTCCTGGACATCGGTGGGGCTGAGCTTCTTGCTGCGAGCCCGCGCGGCCAGATCGTTCGTACTCCGTGTGAGCCCGGTGAGCGAGAGTTCATCGGCCCGCTTGATGACCGGCACGATGAGGCCGGTGGGCTCGAGGGCGACCGCGATGCCGAGGTTGATTTGCTTGCGCAGGATGACGTCGGTGCCAGCGACCGCCGCGTTGAGCACCGGGTGGCGCTTGAGTTGCTGACAGACGGCCTGCAGGATGAACGGCAGGTACGTGAGCTTCTGGCCGGACTGCGCTTCAAAGTCTTTCCGCATGCCGGCGCGAATACGCGCCACGCGCGTGAGGTCGATTTCGAAAAACGACGTCACGTGGGCGGCGACCCTGATGGCCATCGCCATGTGATCCGACGTCAACCGACGGATCTTGCTCATTGGCTCGACAACATCACCCGCCCACGGCGTGGGCATCGGGCCGTGTTGCTCGACGCCAGCCGGCGCGTGCATGGAAGCGCCCGGCACTGGCGCGGCCGCCGTGGTCACCGGCTTGGCCGTGAGATATGCCTCAAGGTCCTTGCGCGTGACGCGTCCGGCGATTCCGGAGCCCGACACCCCGGCGATCTCCACACCGTGTTCGGCGGCCATTTTGCGCACCAACGGTGAGGACTTCGTGCGCAGCCGGTCTTCGAGCGACCCTGCGGGGGGTTGGGACGCGGCAGGCACCGTCGGCGCGGTGGCGGAGGCCGCCACAGGCGACGGCGTAGCAGCCGGTGCGGTGATCGTGGCAGGCAACGGAGCAGGGGCCACCGGGGCCGGCGCTGCGGCCGCCGCCGCCGCGTCGGTTTCCAGACGCGCGACGACCGTCTGAATTTCCACCGTCTGCCCTTCGCCGATCAGGATCTCCATCAGGATGCCCGCTGACGGGGACGGGATTTCCGCGTCCACCTTGTCGGTGGAGATCTCGAACAGCGCCTCGTCCCGCTTCACGGCGTCGCCGACCTTCTTCAGCCAACGGGATACGGTGCCTTCCGCAATGGATTCGCCCATCTGCGGCATGATCACGTCTATACGAGCCACTCGGTCATCCTCGAAGTGAAGCGGCGGCATCCGTCGCGCGATCCGCGCGACGCAAGCGCCACAAAGCCAACACCGGCAACGTCACCGCGCCAAAGGCACCGCCGTAGCCGGCGAACACCCACCACTCGCACGCGGGCAGACCCGGCAGTGCGCTGCAGCGCGTGAAGAAACCTACCAACTTGCCGATCCCGACGCCCGTCATCGCACCACTCGCCGCACCGATGAAACAGGTGAAGCAACCGACGCCGATATTGCGTCCCACCCGGTCTTCCGGGAGTGGAGTATTTGGAGAATCTGCCATAGTCAGTACGCCGTGAGCCGCCGCACTGCTCGCACTATGTCCGCAGTCTGGGGGAGCACGTAATCCTCAAGGGCCGGAGCGTACGGCAGCGGGATATCTGCCGCAGTCACACGCAACACCGGCGCATCGAGCCATTCGAAACAGGTCTCGTTGACCCGAGCCGTGATCTCGCCGGCGATGCCACCAGTGCGCGTGTCTTCGTGCACGATCAATAATCGGTTGGTCTTCTTTACCGTGCGAAAAATGGCTTCGTCGTCCATCGGCGCCAACGAGCGCAGATCGATGACTTCCACCGAGATGCCCTCGGCCGCCATCTGTTCGGCGGCCTCGAGCGCCTTCCACACCGTGCTGGCGTACGTCACAATGGAAACGTCACTGCCTTCACGCGCCACGCGTGCCTTGCCGATCGGCACCACGTGATCGCCGTCTGGCATCACGTCTTTTATGCGCCGATACAGATACTTGTGCTCAAAAAACAGTACGCAATCGTCGTCGCGGATGGCGGCTTTCATCAACCCCTTCGCATCGGTCGCCGTGGACGGATAGACGATTTTGAGCCCAGGTGTGTGCAGGAAGCCGGCTTCGGGATTCTGCGAATGAAACGGTCCACCGCGCACGTAGCCACCGCTGGGCCCGCGTACCACCATCGGACACGGCAGGAAGGCACGATAGCGCGCGGTGGCGACGTAGTTGGTGAGCATATCGTAGGCGTTGGCGATGAAGTCGATGAACTGCATCTCGACCACCGGCCGCAACCCCATGTGCGCAGCACCCGCTGCCGCGCCAACCAGTGCGATTTCACTGATCGGTGAATCGATAACCCGCGCTTCGCCGAACGTGGCCATCAATCCTTCGGTGACCTTGAACGCGCCGCCGAAGGCGCCGATATCCTGACCCATGCAGAAGACGTTCTTGTCACGCGCCATCTCTTCGAACAGCGCTTCGCGGATCGCTTCGAGATACGTGATCTCCGCCATCAGCGTTTGCCTCCGTCGGCGTTCCAGGTACCCCAACTCTCCGGGCGCTCCTGTCCGTACGCGTCGGTGTCGGCATCGCGCCGAAACCACAGCGGCTGCTCCGACGAAGGATCGGAGTACACGCCGAGCAACGCTTCGCGCGCGTCGGGCGTGCCCGACCGCTCGGCGACGTCCGTCGCCTCGTCGATCTCGCGCTGAATGCGTGCATCGATGGCCGCGAATTCATCGTCGCTGACTGCGAGCTCAGCACGCAGCACCGCCCGGTAGCGATCGATCGGATCGTTCGCCGCAGCCCAGCGCGCGATTTCGCCGTCCGGCACGTACGACTGATTGTCGTGCTCCGCGTGCCCCTTGCGGCGATACGTGATCAATTCCACGAGCGACACGCCGTGGCCGGCGCGGGCATGATCGACCGCCTGCCTCGTGGCATCGTAGGTGGCGAGCACGTCGTTGCCATCGGCCTGCACGCCGAGCACGCCGTAACCAATTGCCTTGTCAACGAAGTGTTTGGCGGCCGTCTGCTTGTGCGTGGGGGTAGAATACGCGTAGCCATTGTTCTCCACGATGACTACCAGTGGGCACTTTTGCACTGCCGCGAAGTTGATGCCCTCGTGAAAGGCCCCCGTGCTGGTGGCGCCATCGCCCACGTACACCAGGCCCACGCGATCTTCACCGCGCATCTTGAACGACATGGTCACGCCGGTCATGACCGGCACCATGTCGCCGAGTGGCGAGATCTGCCCGAGAAAGCCGCGCGTGACACCGGCTTCGCCGATGTCACCGAAGTGAATGTTCAACTCGCGGCCCCGCGTAGGAGAGTCGCCCTTGGCCATGTACTGCTTGAGGACCTCCAGCGGCGTGGCCCCCTTCACCAGCATCGCACCAAGATTGCGGATGAGCGGTGACATGACGTCACGCTGTTCGAGGGCGAAACAACTGCCGACCGCATCGGCTTCCTGCCCGAGTGAGCGGAAGAGCCCCCCGACCACTTTCGTCTGCCGGTACAGATTCACCAGGCGTTCTTCGAGTTGCCGGGTGAGTCGCATCCAGTAGAACAGCTCGATTTTCTGCGCGCGGGTCAGCGCATCGCTTGGCCGTGTCTGCTGCGATGTGGCCCCACCAGTCGTGGCGCGCGGCGCACGCGCCATCAGTATCCGGCCTCGATGGTGTGACGCGGGTCGGCCGCGCGGTGCAGCGCGTTGAAAAACTTCTTGACGTTTTTATCGAGACGGCTCTCGCCGACCTGATCGGTGTGCACCTCCACGAATGTGTAGTGCCCACCTTCCATCTTGACCGTGACCGTCATGGTGCCCAGTATCCCGCTAAATCGTCTTGAGCGCGCATCGGCGCTGCCGCGCGTAAGTCCGACGGCGCCGAAGTGCTGATCAGCTGCCACCAGCACCGCATCGGGCGTGAGCGACGTTCGGTGAAAATGCCGCATTTCAGGGTGCCTTAGGCGTCGTGTCGGCCGACGCGCCTGGTGGCGGCTCCGGTAAACGCGTTGACTGCGGCGTCGTGAAGTCGCCAGGCTCATCGGCCGATAAAATGTCCTGCGTCCAATCCTGTGTCTTCTGCAGGACCTGCGTGGAGTCACGACGAAACTGAATCGCCATCGCCCACATACCCGCAGTGACGTACATCAAGTTGCTGCGGTAGGTACCGAGTTCTCCGGTCTCTTCCAGACCATTGGCGACCGTCTTGCGGTCACGGTTGGTGGCAAAGATTCGCCCCTGCCCGCCTTGGATGGGCAGGCCGGTTTCCAGATCGTGCACCGTGACGCGCCAGTACGTCGATTCGAGCGCGCGCGTGGGGAGAGTTTCGGGCGTCACCCGGATCACAAAGTCATCGGTCTTGAACCGCAACTCATTCTTGGGTGGCGCTCCCGCCCCACAGCCGGTCAGCAGGAGACCGGCCGTGAGGAAAGCCGCCGCTCGACGCACGCGCGTAAACGTCACTGATAGTATTCCAGACCGAGGTGGGTGATCTGCTCCTCACCCATGAGGTGGCGGAGCGTGTTCTTCAGCTTTGTCTGCTGTATGAAGAGATCGTGCTCCGCCTGAAGTCCCGCAGCAACCTGCGGCGCTTTGTAATAAAAGCTTAACCATTCCTGAATGCCTTTCATGCCGGCACGGTTCGCGAAGTCCGAGAACAGCGCGAGGTCGAGCACGATTGGGGCGGCCAGAATGGAGTCGCGGCACAGGAAGTTGACCTTGATCTGCATCGGATAGCCAAGCCATCCCTTGATGTCGATGTTGTCCCACCCTTCCTTGTTGTCACCGCGCGGCGGATAGTAATTGATGCGTACGACGTGCGAGAAACCCTTGTACAGCTCCGGGTAGAGCTCGGGCTGCAAAATGGTGTGCAGCACGGAGAGCTTGGACTCTTCCTTCGTCTTGAACGACGCAGGATCGTCGAGCACCTCCCCGTCGCGATTGCCGAGGATGTTCGTGGAGTACCACCCCTCGAGGCCGAGCATACGGGCCTTGATACCGGGCGCGAGCACGGTCTTGAGCCACGTCTGGCCGGTCTTAAAATCCTTGCCGGAGATGGGCACACCTTTCTCGATGGCGAGGTTGAGCATGGCCGGAAAGTCCGCCGACAGATTGGGCGCCCCGTTGCAATACGCAACGCCTTCCATGATGGCCGCATACGCATACAGCATGCTCGGCGCGATGGAATCGTCATTCTCCTCCATGCCCTTTTCGAACGCTTCGATCGTCTCGTGGACCGGGCCCGCCTTGATGTACGTCTCGGTCGAACCACACCACACCATCGAGCCGCGCGAGCAGCCGTTGGCGGCCATGAAGTTGCGGATGTCCGCGCGGATCTGTTCCGCCAGGTCGCGCTTGTTCTTGCCCGTCTTCACGTTCGTCGCCCGCGTGATGCGCGTGACGTAGCGACTTTCGAACACCGCCGGCATTGGCGTGATGCTCTTGAGGAAGTCGGCAATCGGTTCGAGGTCCGCCTTCTCGAGCACGCCGGCGTTGACGGCCGATTCGTACGCGTTATCCGGGATGGGATCCCACGCGCCGAACACCAGATCATCGAGGCTCGCCAGCGGGACAAAGTCCTTAATGAGCGGGCTGCGACCCTCGGTACGCTTGCCAAGCCGAATGGTCGCCATCTGCGACAGCGACCCGATCGGCACCGACAGGCCGCGGCGCACGCGCTCGACCCCGGCGATGAAGGTGGTCGCAACCGCGCCGAGACCCGGCGTAAAAATGGCGAGCTTCCCCGTTGCCGGGGGGATGGGCGCGGACGTCCCGCGAGTCGTTTCGGACACTTCGTCTATTCTCCAGGGGTGGTGGTCGTGCGGTATACGTACGAGATGCGCTGGAACACCGTAACCCACGCGGTGACCGAGAGCAGAATCACGATTCCGGCCAGTACCCAACCATCGAGCGCCAGACCAAAAAACGCCTGTGGAACCGCGAGCAGGGTGATGCGCTCCGGTCGCTGCAGGGTGCCAACTTTCGCATCGACGCCGAGCCCTTCCGCACGGGCTCGTGTGTACGACGTGAGAAATGTGGCGATCAACCCGGCAAGAGTCACCATGACCATCGTCTGGTTGGCATGCACTGGGTGGGTGGCGTAAAACAGGAGCAAGCCACCCATGAGAAAGCCATCGGCGACCCGATCGAGCGTGGAGTCGTAAAAGGCGCCGAACACCGTGCTCGTGCCGGTGCGCCGGGCCACTGTCCCATCCAAAACATCAAAGATGGCAGTCAGGCCCAGAAACCACCCGCCAATACTAATGTGACCGGTTGCAAAGATTACCCCGGCCGCACAGGTGCAGATCGTCCCAATTGTCGTAATGGTGTTGGGGCGCACCCGACGGGCCACCAACCAGTCCGCCACGGGGGCGATGACTTGCAGGTACCCACGAATGATGGCGCTCCACAAAGCTTGCATGCCGACGATGTTGAAGGAACCTGAAAGTCCGTAACCTGAGAAAGCTAGAACTCCCCTCGGTTCAACGGTAGAGATAGAAGCGTCGGGCGTCCTTCTCGAAGTCGATGATCCCCGGCAACAGCCGGTCGATCACCGCATCCGGGTCGGCCCCGCCCAGCAGCGCCTCACGCGCCCGCGCACTGCCCAACCGCTGGTCAAAGCCTCGCGCTGTGACCCGCAGGGAGTCCGGGCTGGTCCGAGCAATGACCCAGAGAATAGCCGCCCCCACGCGGGCCGGTTGGACCCGATCGCGGTCGGTGATCTCGATCCGGACCCCCGGAATGGCACGTCCTGCGAACTTGTTGTCGCCCGGCTGGACCGGCGTGAAGCGCTCGGCCTTGAACCGCACGCCGGTCAGCGAGAGGTCCTCAAGCAGCCGAGCCACACTGTCGGCGCGCAGCCAGGACGCCCCGAACCGCTGGAACGGTTCGTCGGTCCCCCGCCCCACCGAAACATTACTCGATTCGAAGGGGACCAGCGCGGGATACAGAAGGGCCGACGTGATATTCGGCATGTTCGGCGACGGACGGACCCACGGCAATTGGGTGTCGTCAAACCACATCGCACGTCGCCAGTTCTTCATCGGCACCACCGTGAGGCGCGTCCCCAGCTTGAGTTGGGCCTGAAAAAGGCGGGCCATCTCGCCCATGGTCAGGCCATGGCGCAGCGGCATGGGATACAGCGCAAACCCGTTCGCGCGATTCTCTGCCGTGGGCCAGTCGGCATTGGCGAGCGCAGAATCCAGCAGTGCACCTTCCGTGCGCGCGCCGGTAATCGGGTTGGGACGATCGAGCACCACCACCGGCAGGCCAAGCTTCTCGCCGGCCAGCAGGGCGTAGAGCATCACCCCGACGTAGGTCCAGGTACGGGTGCCGATGTCCTGTAAATCGACCACCATCACATCGACATCCCGTAGGAGACTGTCTGGGGGCGGCATCGTGGTGCGCTGGTAGAGCGAGTGAATCGTCAGCCCGGTCTTTTCATCGATCTCGTCGCCGAGATTGGTGACGTCCGCCGTGCCACGTGCTCCGTGCTCGGGGGCGAAGAGCCGCACCAACTTGACGCCGACGCGCTGGGCGCGAGGGTCCGTGGCCAAGAGATCGATGGAGCGGCGCCCCCGCTCGTCCACGCCCGTCTGATTGGTGATGAGCGCCACCCGCTTGCCCGCCACCAGCTTGATGCTATCGTCCAGCAGCACCGTAATACCGGGGCGGACTTTCAGGTCAGCAACCCGCCGCATCCGACCGTCAAGTTCATCATCAGACGTCGGCCCGCCATCCTGGGCGTTGCGTCCTGCGCAGCCGCTGAAGGCGCCGGACACGAGCAGCAGCAGTACCAGCTTTATCGTCTTGTGTGCCATCACGCGCGCTCTCCCGAAGATCCCGCGGCGCTCCTGTCGCGCCTCGTCCTGCTTCACCGCGAACACCTCATGCGACGCCTTCCCTACACCTGCCGCTCCCTCGTCCTGCTGGCCGCCACGCTCGTGTGCGCCGCAGGGGTAGCCGATGCCCAACGTCAACCCGGCCCCCTGTCGCTTGACCCGCGCGTTCCCCTGCCGAAGGCCCACCGGCGCTGGATCGATCAGACTCTCAAATCTCTGACCCTGCGCGAGCGCGTGGGTCAGATGATCATGGTGTGGGTCCTGGGTGACTTTACGAACGCACGGGACGCCGGCTTTCTCAAGATCGTAGAGCAGGTCGAACGCGACGGCATCGGGGGCCTTGTCATGTCGCTTGGCTCGCCCATCGAAGTCGCCGCCAAAGTCAATTACCTGCAGTCGCGCGCCCGTATCCCCCTGTTGGTCGGTAGTGATGTGGAGCCCGGGCTCGGCCGTTTGGAAGGTGGCGTGTTCGCACCGTCGCTCATGAGCGGCGGCACGGCCACGGTGCTCCCGACAAACATGGCGATCGGCGCAGCCAGTGACGAGAGTGCCCGTCTGGCAAATGCCGAGGCCGTTGGCCGGATCATTGGGGTCGAGTCACGAGCTGTTGGCATCCACATGGCCTTCGCGCCGGTTGTCGATGTCAACAATAATCCCGCCAATCCGGTAATCAACGTGCGGTCGTTCGGCGAGGATCCGGCGCGCGTGGCGGCGCTCTCCGCTGCGTTCGTCCGCGGGGTGCAGTCCGCGGGAGTGGCGGCCACGGCCAAGCACTTTCCCGGCCACGGGGACACCGATGTCGATTCGCATCTCGGACTGCCCGTGATCAACGTGGCGCGCGCGCGACTGGACTCGGTCGAGCTCGTCCCCTTCCGCGCGACGATCGATGCCGGTGCCGCCGGTCTGATGACGGCGCACATCGCCCTCCCGGCCGCCTATGGCGACAGCACCCCCGCCACGCTCTCCGCGCCTGTCATGCAGGGGCTGCTGCGGGACACTCTGGGCTTCAGCGGCGTCACCGTCACCGACGCGATGACCATGGACGGCCTCTCCAAAGGCTACACGGTGGAAGAGCGGGCCGTGCGCGCCGTCACGGCCGGTGACGATGTGCTGCTGATGCCGCCCGACGTGGCACGCACCGTCAACGCCATCGTGCAAGCCGTGGAGTCGGGGCGCATTCCCGCCGAGCGGATCGACCGCAGCGTCCGCCGCATTCTCGATCTAAAGCTCCGCACAGGAGCCATTGCACGGCCGATCGTTTCGCTCGACTCGCTGCGTGACCAGGTTGCGACGCCGGAGCACTGGCAGACCGCCCGCACCGTGGCCGAGCAAGCGATCACGCTACTGCGCGATAGCCTGTCATCGATTCCGCTGGCGCGCGACGGATCGGTGACCGTGTTCACGTATGCGCCCGACGCCGAGCTGGCGGCGGGCACGGACTTTGTGAATGAAGTGCGCGCGCTCGCGGCGAATGTCCGCAGCGTGCGCCTGTCGCCGCGGACCAGCCAGAGTGAACTGGACTCCCTCACCCGGGTCGCCGCACGCGCGTCGCGCAGCATCGTGTACACGTACACGCGCACCCTCGAAGGCGCCGGTCGGCTGGCCATCCCCGCACCGGTTGCGGCCTTTATCGGACAGCTCGCGCAGTCGGGCACACTCGTGGTGGTGGCGGGTGGGAATCCCTATCAGCTCCGACAGATGCCCGGCGTATCGACGTATCTCGTCACGTACGGTCGCGGCGAGGCGCTCGAGCGGGCCGCCGCGCGGGCCGTGTTCGGCGCGCAATCCATCACGGGCACCATTCCGGTGACACTGCCGGGATTCTTTGCCCGCGGTGATGGCCTGCAACGCCCGTTGCCGTCCGCAGGAGGCGCCCGATGAGCCCGACCCTGCGGCCGCGTCCCGTGGTGATGCTCCGCGTTGGGCGGGTGCTCCTCGCGGGCGCCCTCACCGTCAGCGTGGCCACGTCGTGCGCCCTCCGATCCCGCCCAAACACGGCAACGCTCGATCTGCGGTCACGGAGCGCAGCCGATCGGGCGGCCGCGGCCCTGATCGCCGACTCGCTGCGCGTGGTGCTCGATCGCGCCATCACCGACGGGGCCTTTCCTGGCGCGTATGCCGCCGTCGGCACCGCGGATGGCGTCCTCGCGGAGTATGGCGCGGGCCGTCTCGATGCCGACGACGCCACCCGACCCGACGCGTCGACGGTGTGGGATCTGGCGTCGCTGACCAAGGTGGTTGGCACCACGTCGGCGGTGATGCAACTGGTGGGCACCGGGCGCGTGGCGCTGGACACGCCAGTGGTCCGTTACCTCCCGGCATGGACGGCGTCGGGCGCGGAGCGGATCACAGTGCGTCAGCTCCTCACCCACTCGGCCGGACTGCCGGCGTGGCGGGCACTGTACAAGGAGGCCGCTACATCGGCGGAGGCGGAACGGCAGCTGTTCGCTACCGCACCGGACACGATACCTGGCGTTCGGTATCTGTACAGCGATTTGGGCTTCATTCTGCTTGGCAAGCTGGTGGAACAGGTCACCGGCGAGCGACTTGATCGCTACACCAGCCGCCATGTGTTCGAGCCGCTGGGGATGCGTGACACGCGGTACCTGCCCCCCGCCGGGTGGCGCGCGCGCATCGCGCCCACCGAAATCGACCCGTGGCGACAGCGGAAAATCCGGGGCGAGGTTCATGATGAGAACGCGGCCCGCCTGGACGGGATTTCCGGCCACGCGGGGTTATTCGCCTCAGGGCATGATCTGTCGCGCTTTGCGCAGTCCCTCCTGGCCGGGGGGCGGCTGGGCGCGACGCGCGTCTTTGACTCAGTCACGGTGGCCGCGTTTACCACCCTGCAAAACGCGGGCGTGTCCCGACGCGCCTTGGGCTGGGAGACCCCCACAGGCGGCAATTCGAGCGGGACCCTAATGTCCGCGCGAGCCTTTGGCCATACCGGCTTTACCGGAACATCGCTCTGGATGGACCCCGCACGGGGGATGTACGTGCTGCTGCTCACCAACCGGGTGAACCCGACGCGTGAAAACCGGAAAATCGGCGCCGTGCGGGTCAGCCTGGCGAACGCCGTGGTCGGAGCGCTGGACGCCGGCCGGGCACAGGCGGCGGAACCGCGGGGTGGCGCACCGCGCCAGTAACCAACCACGGTTCGCAGAAATCTTGAAGGGGAGTGATCTACTCGTTATTATTCGTTGTAGTATTATGTGCGACGTTGGCATAGACGTGGGTCGTGTCTGCGACCCCACGATGACAGCGCGTTTTTCCACCGCCGGTGTGTCTGCCGGCTCCCTCGGAGGGCAGCAATGAGCACGATGCAGCAGCCGGACGTCATGGTGGTTCTCACCGCCGACGCCGCAGTCGAAGTTCGCAAGTTCATGGAAGCCGAAGGGCTGACGCCGGAAACGGGTGGCTTGCGCGTATCAGTGATGCCGGGCGGATGCAGCGGGTTCAAGTACGGGTTAGTCATCGAAGATGCACATGCCGAAGACGACACCGTGATCGAGCTGCAGGGGATCAAGATGTTCGTCGACCCGTTCTCGTCGCAGTACCTGAGCGGTACGACGATCGATTACGTCACATCGATGCAGGGCTCGGGCTTCACGTTCAAGAACCCGCAATCCACGGGCGGCTGCGGATGCGGCAGTTCGTTCTCCGCCTGATTCTTCCCGACAACCAACGTCTATGTCATTGACCTCCGATCCGTCGGCGGTCACTGACGTCCCGCAGGCCCGCACACTCGCAACGAGTGGCGGGCCTGTGCGCGTCGGTGGCTCCCCGTTCTTGCATGCCGGCACAACCGGTACCGAGCGCGAACACATTTCCACCATCGTCGTTGATGAGCACGACGTGATTGCTCAGCGTGTGGCGGCGCGGATTGCCACGCTCATTCGCGAGCGCGCGACGTCCGATCGACCGGTTGTTCTGGGGTTGGCGACGGGATCGACGCCTATCGGGGTATATCGGGAGCTGATCCGGCTTCATCGCGAGGAAGGGTTGAGCTTCCAGCACGTGGTGACGTTCAATCTCGACGAGTATTACCCGATGCACCCCGAGAGCATTCACTCGTACCACCGCTTCATGTGGGAGAATCTCTTCGCGCACGTGGATATTCGTCCGGCAGCGGTCCACATCCCCGAAGGCGCGCTCGCGCGAGGGGATGTCGACGCGGCCTGCGACAGCTACGAGGCCGCCATCGTGGCCGCCGGCGGTATCGACTTTCAGCTGCTCGGCATTGGCAAAACCGGGCACATCGGCTTCAACGAACCGGGATCGGGTGAGGCCAGTCGCACACGGGTGGTGCATCTCGATTCAGTCACGCGACGTGATGCGGCGGCCGATTTCTTCGGCGAAGAGAATGTGCCGCGCGAAGCCATTACGATGGGCATCGCCACTATCCTGCAGGCGCGCGAGATCGTGATTCTCGCCACCGGGGAGCACAAGGCCGGCGTGGTGCGCCGTGCGGTGGAAGGCGAGATCGACCGGGCCGTGGCCGCCACGTTTTTGCAGCGACACCCGAATACCACGTTCTACGTGGATGACGCCGCCGCCGTCGATCTCACCCGCGTGGCCACCCCGTGGCTCATCGACGAGGTGCGCTGGGACGATGCGCTGACCGTGCGGGCGGTGACCTGGCTGGCCGGGAAGTGCCGGAAGGCGATCCTCAAGCTCACGCAAGTCGACTACGATGAGCACAGCCTCTCCTCGCTGGTCGCGCGCCATGGCTCGCCGGGCGCCGTCAACGGCCTCGTTTTCAATACGCTCGGTGCCAAGATCCGCGGCAAGAGCAAGCTCCCCACCGGGCTCAGGACCATCTGCTTCTCGCCGCACCCCGATGACGATGTCATCTCCATGGGCGGCATTCTGCGCAAGTTCGTGGAGAACGACAACGATGTGACCGTCGCCTACATGACGAGCGGCAACATTGCCGTGTTCGATCACGACGTGCGTCGCTACCTCGATTTTCTGGTGCGCCTTGACGACGAGCGCACGGGGGACACACCCGCGATCCGGACGCTGGCCGCGACAGTCCACGCGTTTCTCGCGAAGAAGCAGGCCGGTGACGTGGACATCGCCGAGGTCCAGGATATCAAGCGCATCATCCGTGAATCGGAAGCGGTGAGCGGCATCGAGGTCATTGGGATGTCGCGAGACCACGCGCGGTTTCTCAACCTGCCGTTCTATCAGACGGGCAAGGTCCGCAAAGATCCCATTGGGGCCGGCGACGTCGAGATCGTGGCCGATCTGCTGCGCGAACTGCAGCCGGAGTTGATCTTCGTGGCTGGCGACCTGTCGGACCCACACGGGACGCACCGCATGTGCAAGGAAGCCATTGATCGCGCCTTGCTCGACGTCTACGGCGAGGGCAGTACACTGACACGCCCACAGGTATGGCTGTATCGCGGCGCGTGGCAGGAGTGGCCGATTACCGAAGCCACCGTGCTGGTGCCGCTGTCGCAGGAAGAGCTGACCATCAAGATCCAGGCAATCTTCAAGCACCAGTCGCAAAAGGACTCCGCGCCGTTTCCCGGGCAGGATGCACGGGAATTCTGGCAACGAGTGGAGCAGCGCAACAAGGCCACTGCCGCCACCCTCGATCAACTCGGACTCGCCGAATACTTCGCCATGGAAGCCTATGTTCTCGCCTAGCGCGGGCGGGAGGTCATGAGCGGCGGATTCACGCTCCTCGACTGGGGGGTGCTGATTTCGTACCTCATTGGCACGACACTGCTCGGGGTCTGGCTTGGACGCGATCAGAAGGATGCGCGTGATTATTTCGTCGCGAGCAAGAGCATCCCGTGGTGGGCCATTCTGTTCTCCGTGGTTGCCACCGAGACGAGCGCACTGACGTTCATCTCGATTCCCGGGCTCGCGTATGTGGGCAATTTGTCGTTTCTGCAGGTGGCCTTCGGCTACATCATCGGACGGATAATCATCGCGTACACGCTCTTGCCCCGATACTACCAGGGCGAGTTGGTCACGGCGTATGCGCTGCTCGAGCAACGCTTTGGTCTTGCCACGCGTCGGTTTGCTTCGGTGGTCTTCATGGTCACGCGCACGTTCGGCGACTCGGTGCGTGTGTTCGCCACGGCCATTCCCGTGGGGCTGATCATCGGACCGATTGTGCCGCCCGAGTATGTCGGCCCGCTGTCGATTCTGATACTCGGCGCGTTCACTGTGCTGTACACTTACCACGGTGGCATGCGGGCCGTGGTATGGACCGACGTGCTGCAGACGGGCGTATATCTCGTGGGTGGCCTCAGTGCGGCGTGGCTGATCGGGCGCGGCGTGACTGGCGGATGGGAGACCATTCTCGAAGGCGCGCGTAGCCGCGGCCAGTTGCAGCTCATCGATTTGTATACCGGCATCGATCGTCCCCATACCCTGTGGGCTGGACTCCTGGGTGGTGCCTTCCTCAGCATGGCATCACACGGCGCCGATCAACTGATCGTGCAGCGACTGCTCGCCTCGGGCAATCTGCGCGAGGCGCGCTGGTCGCTGATCGGGAGCGGCTTCGTGGTGATGGCGCAGTTTGCGCTGTTCCTCATGATCGGTGTGGGGTTGTTCGCCTTTTACGAGGGGGTCGCGTTTCCGCGCCCCGATGCCATTTTCCCGCGCTTCATCGTGGAAGTGATGCCCGCCGGCCTCACCGGCCTGGTCATTGCGGCCATTCTTGCGGCCGCCATGAGCACCGTGAGTGGTGCGCTCAATTCGCTGGCGGCAGCCACGCTCCATGATCTGTATCTGCCGCTCACCAGAAAACGCGCCGATGACCCGGGCATTCTGCGTATCAGCAAGCGATTCACGCTTCTCTGGGCAGCCATTCTGATTGGTGGCGCGATGCTTTATAAAAACGAGGGCACACCGGTGGTCACGATCGCCCTCTCGGTCGCGTCGTTCACGTACGGCGGACTACTGGGCGCGTTTTTCCTGGCCATGCTGCTGCCGCGCGCCGTACAGCGCGACGCGATTACCGGCATGGCCGTGGGCATCGGGACCATGACATTTGTGGTCTTCGCCAAGGCACTCAGCGGCTGGTTTCCCATTCTGGCGCCGACGCTTGCGCCATTCGCTCGCATCGCGTGGCCGTGGTATGTGTTGATCGGCACATCGCTTACTTTCGTAACGGGTATGCTGTCGTCGTTCACGCACGCGACGCCTCCGAAGGCGTCGCATCAGTCCACAGGAAATCGCTCATGAGCGCCGGACCTCTTGATCCGACACCACTGGTCGTCGGTGTCGATGGCGGCGGCAGTCGCACACGTGTCGTGCTGGCCGATGCCACCGGCCTGGTGCTGGCCCGGACCGAGGGTCCCGGCAGTGCGCTGCAACCAGGCCACGAAGGCGTCGCAGCCGACATCATCAAGTCACTCATTGCCGACGCCTTGGCGGCGGCTGAGCGGTCCGAAACACGGCCAGCCGTGTGTGTCGTCGGCGTGGCGGGTGCGGGTCAGGAACGGGCCGCACAAGCGCTCTGGTCGGCGCTCGCGTCGCGTCGGGTGGCCGATGATGTGTCCGTGCAAGCCGATGCCACGATCGCCATGGACGATGCCTTTGGCGACTCCGCCGGCGTGCTGCTCATCGCCGGCACGGGCTCCGTGGCCTATTCCCGCGCCCCCGATGGGCGCCTGGAGCGCTGCGGCGGCTGGGGACCGAACGTCGGCGACGAAGGAAGCGGCGCCTGGCTCGGCAAACGGGCACTGAGCGTGGTGACGGCCGCCCACGACGGCCGCGAACCCGACACTGCGCTCACGGGCGCGATCCTGACGTTCCTCGAGTTCGAGACGCTCGACGACATCATCCCGTGGGCCGCCGATGCCAGCCCCGGCAAGCTGGCCACGCTCGCCCCGGTGGTGGCACAGGTGGCGTCGACGGGCGATCTGCGCGCGAACGCCCTGATCAGTTTTTGCGTGGAAGAACTGTCGCTGCACATACGCACGTTGGCGCGACGCTGCTTCATGGACGAACGCGCGGCCATTCCGGTGGCGCTCGCCGGAGGGCTCCTTTCGCGGGGCTCACTGGTACGCAAGCGCCTCGAACAGCGGCTCAAGAGTGCGGTGCCGGGAGCCACGGTGCGTACCGAAGATGTGGACGCCGCGCGGGGTGCCATCCGTCGCGCACGGCGCCTGTTAGGCGTGGAAGTGTAGTACGCTGAAAGGGCGGCGGCTTACGCCACCGCTCCCTCTGGGGCCGGTTCGCCCAACTCGCCCTCCCAACGCGCCATGACGGCCGTGGCGAGGCAATTGCCCAGCAGATTCACCGATGTCCGCGCCATGTCCATGATGGCATCGACACCGAGAATGAGCGCGATGCCTTCAAGGGGCAGCCCGAACTGCGCCAGGGCGCCGGAGAGGATCACCAATGAGGCGCGAGGTACCGCCGCCACGCCTTTTGACGTGAGCATGAGCGTGAGCATCATCAGCAATTGCTGGCTGAGCGGCATATCGATCCCGGCCGCCTGCGCCACGAATACCGAGGCGATCGCGAGATACAGCGTGCTGCCGTCAAGATTGAACGAGTAGCCGGTGGGCAACACGAACGACACGATGCGGCGTGGAACGCCGAACTTCTCCATCGCCTGCATCGCCTGCGGGAACGCAGCCTCGCTGGACGCGGTGGTGAACGCAATGATCCAAGGCTCCTTCACGGCCCGCCAGAAACGCTTGATCGGAATACGTGCCACAAGCGCTACCGGTACCAAAACGAGCAGCACAAACACGATCAGTGATACGTACAACGTGCCCACGAGCAGCGCGAGATTCTTCATGACATCAAGCCCGCTCTTTCCTACCGTGACGCCAATGGCCGCTCCGATCCCGATCGGCGCGTAGACCATCACGATTCCGACAAACTTGAACATCACATCGCTGAGTGACTGCAGCCCATCGAGCATGATCTTTTTCGACGGCCCTTCCACCCGCGCCAGCGCGACGGCGAAGATGATAGCGAAGAACACGATCTGGAGCACTTCGTTCTGAGCGGCCGCTTCAAAGAAACTTTGCGGAACCGTGTGCTCGAGCACCGAGGCAAACGTTGGGCTTTTGGCGGCGAGGGCCTGAAACTCCTCACTGCTCGCATCCGGAGCGATCGATAAGCCTACGCCCGGCTTGACCCAATTCACGGCAACCAGACCGATGACCAGCGCCGCCGTGGTGACGACCTCGAAATAGATGAAGGAGCGCAGCGCCAGCTTCCCCACCTTCTTCATATCATCGCCGTGTCCGGCGATGCCGACCACCAGCGTACTGAAGAGGAGTGGCACGATCAGCGACTTGATCATACGCAGGAAGATGTTCGCGAAGGGCTTCAGATTCGGTGCAAAATCCGGGGCCAGCCAGCCGATCAGGATGCCAACCACCATCGAAATCAGAATCCACTGCGAAAACCCGATACCGAGAAATCCTTTTTTCGGCGCTGGTGCGCTGGCGGTGTTGGCGGAGAGTTGAGCCATGGGGAGGGAAAGACGGAATCAGAACGCCACGCGCACAACGCGCGCCGCGGGAAGGCGATGTAATGGCGGGACGAGGCGTCGTTACGAGGCGTCGAAACGCTTGCCGGGGTGCCGTACTACCGAGTTGCGATAGCCATACGCGAAGTAGACCACGAGCCCGATCACCATCCAGATGGCGAACGCCTTCCAGGCACTCGACGGCAGTCCTCGCATCACGAAGACGCAAGCCCCCGCACCAAGCAGGGTCACCCCCCACACAAACGGTACGCGGAACGGACGCGGACGGTTGGGCTCCCGGATACGCAGCACCAACACACCAATACACACCACGGAAAACGCCGCCAACGTCCCGATGTTTGTGAGATCATAGGTGGCGGCGTCGTCGGCCACCAGCGCACCGAGCGCCACCGCCACGCCGGTGATCTTCGTGGTGACATGGGGCGTGCGGGTTTTCGGATCCAATTTGGCGGCAAACTTTGGAAGCAGGCCGTCCCGCGCCATCGCGTAGAAGATGCGCGGCTGGCCATACTGGAATACCAGCAGCACCGCCGACATGGAGACCACCGCACCGGCGGCCACAATCCAGCTCGCCGTATCGAGCCCGGCCAGCGACAGCGCCCTGGCCAGCGGATCGCTGCTGCGCAATTGCTCGTAAGGCACCAGACCGGTCGCCACAAAGCCCACAATGACATAAATCAGGGTACACACCGCCAATCCGCCCAGAATACCGATAGGCAGGTTCCGTTGCGGATTTTTAGTCTCCTCGGCGGCCGTCGAGATGGCGTCAAAGCCGATGTAGGCAAAGAAGACGATGGCCGCGCCTTGATGAATGCCGCGGAACCCGTTGGGCGCGAACGGCGTGTAGTTGGCGGTGTCTATATGCTGGGCACCGACAATGACAAAGAGGGCCAGCACCAACAGCTTGATCACGACCATGATATTGTTGGCGCGCGTGCTCTCTTTGACGCCGCGCAGCAGCAACAGGGTAATCGCGGTGACGATACCGAACGCCGGCAGATTCACGAGAATGGGGATCCCCGCCACATGCGGCGCGCTTTCAAGCAGCGCCCGAATCGCTGGATCACTGCTCGCCTTCACATTCCAGTAGCCGTGGGTCAACCATCCGGGCAGCGAAATACCGAAGCCGGAGAGCAGCGAGCTGAAGTACCCTGACCAACCGATCGCCACGGCGACGTTGCCAACGGCATATTCGAGGATGAGGGCCCAGCCGACGATCCACGCGATAATCTCACCGAGGGTCGCGTAGGAGTACGCATAGGCGCTGCCGGCCTGCGGAATCATCGACGCTAATTCGGCGTAGCACAGCGCAGCGAGTCCACACACTGCGCCGAGCAGAATAAAGGAGAGGACCAGAGCCGGACCAGCGCCGTATCGCACGATCGTTCCGTCGGGCAGCACCTCGCCGGCTGCGGCAGTACCGAGCGACGAGAAAATGCCGGCGCCAATGACGGCACCGATGGCGAGCATGATGAGATCCCCGGCGCCGAGGGTCCGGTGCATCCCGGACTCACTGTCGGTCTCCGCGGCAATCGGCTTACGATCGAACAGCCCCATGAGCACCCGGTGCGTGAGGAGAGACGCGAGCTACATCTGGATGCCGCGCAAGGTACTGTTCAGCTACTCGCAGAGCGAGAGCCAGCTGACGACTCAAAGCGAGTAGGTGATCTCGGCTTTGGCGCGCACGGGTACACCCTGCGCATTGACCGCAGGACGAAAGCGAATGGAGGACAACGCCTCGCGCAATTTCCGGTTGTACGCCCCATCTTTGGTGGGCGTAAACTGGAGGTCAAGCACTTTGCCGGTGGAATCGACGTCGAAGATGACGACGACGATGCCTTTGGCTTTATTGGGAACGGGAATCGGCGGCAAGAACAATTCAGTAGGTGCGGGCGGGTAGATGGTCCCGGGTCCGCCACCCGTGCCCGGTCCGACACTACTGCCCTTCCCGGTCCCGACACCACTTCCCACACCACCTCCGCTGCCCGGTCCGGTGCCCGCGCTCCCATCGGTGCCGGAACCGCCGCCCGTGCCGGCCACCACCGACGCTGCGTCGGCCGCCACGGCGCCTGCGGTAGGCGGG
Source organism: Gemmatimonadales bacterium (assembly GCA_038212625.1). GTDB lineage: Bacteria > Gemmatimonadota > Gemmatimonadetes > Gemmatimonadales > Gemmatimonadaceae > Gemmatimonas. The sequence goes on from JBBQUH010000001.1 coordinate 252,586, forward strand.
GGAGTCGGCTGAGGCGGCGTGGGGGTGGGCGGAGGCGTTACGAGGGGTGGAATGACGGGTTTGACCTCGGGAGGCCGCACGATCGGTGGTGGGACCACCACAGCCGGCGGCGTTGGCGCTATCCGTACGAACTGAACACGCTCAGTCTTGGGCGCGCCGCCGGTGCCACGACTGCCACCACCGCCACCGCCTGCCGGACCGATGCCGCCCGCCCCGAGCATTTCCCGCACCAAGTCCGGCTTCGTGAAGGGGACGATCAGCAGAAGCAAGAGCAGCACATGCACGGCAATGGAGAGCACGAGGCTCGCCACGCGGCGCTGTTTGGGCAACGGCACGCCGATGGGTGGCCGGTACCGAGGACGTTCCGGCGGCGGCAGATCGGCGGATGTGGTGTGAGCGGGAAGTTGGTCCATGCGATCGTTGAGGTAAGACACTCGAAACGTAATACGGCGGACGAGCCCGTTGGGTTCGTCCGCCGCAATACGCGGAGAGACCGGAGAAGCGCGAACGCCTGTCGATCCCCTGCCGACGCCAGACTACTTTGGTGGAACGCCTATGACCTTTACCCCGGCGCCGCGCGCCTGGTCCATGGCCCAGATCACGTACGAATACGTGACCATAGTGTCGCCCTTGACGAAAATGATCTTCTCGGGGCGCGGGTCGTAGATCGCCTTCAGCCGGGTGAACAGCTGCGCCTTCTCGACCGGCTCCTTGTTGATCGCATACTTGTCGTCCGGCAGCACTTCCAGGACGATCTGGTCAGGATTGGGCTCCGAAGCGAACGGCTGCGGTGTCGGATCCGGCAACTGCGTGTCGATGGCCTTCCGGCTCATCGGAATGATCATCATGAAGATGATGAGCAATACGAGGAGCACGTCGATCATCGGCGTGACGTTCATGTCGTTGTTCAGGTTACTCCCACCACCACCTGCAGACATTCCCATGGCTACTTGCCCCCGCTGAGAATTTTATCGCTTTCGAGGAGCGATTCCGTGCCCGGTGACTGCTCCGTAATGAGCGCCGCCACACGAACGCCGGACCGCGACAACCGATCGAGCGCGTCGACGACTTTCACATACTGGAGGTCCTTATGGGCCTTCACGTACATGATGTAGTCCTCGCGTTCCTGTCCGTAGATCCCCTGAACGAGTGTTTCGAGATCTTCGTTGCGAATGGGCTTCTTGTTCAGGTAGTACCGACCCTGATCGTCGATGCCGAGTACCTGATCACCATCTACTTCCGGATGGGGCTTGAGGTTTTGCCCTTCCGGTGGGACCGCCTTGAATCCCGCGTTGATCTGCGGGATGGTGATCATGAAGATGATGAGCAGTACGAGCATCACGTCGATCATGGGGGTGACGTTCGGCTCGGCTTTCACGCCGTTACCGCCGCCTGCGCTCATACCCATGTAGGAACTCCTTGCGTTGAGACCAGCGGATGGGCGCCCCGTAGGGAGCGCCACCCGAACGACGGATCAGGATTACTGCGAGATCGACTGCTGACCGGCGGTGTTGAACTCACGGGTGAACCGTGAGCGACCGAACTCACCCGACACGCCCTTGATGAGGTAGTCGATCATTTCCTTGGACGTGTACGTCATCTCGGCCGTGAGATTGTCGATCTTCGTCTGGAAGTAGTTGAACGCCCACACGGCCGGAATGGCAACGCCGATACCGATAGCCGTGGTGATGAGCGCCTCCGCGACACCGGCCGCGATGGCGGAGATACCACCCGCGCCCGACGTGGCCATACCCGTGAACGAGTTCACGATACCCATGGTGGTGCCGAGCAGTCCGACGAACGGCGCCGTGGCGCCCACCGTGGCCAGCACGCCCAAACCACGCTTGAGGTCAACAACGGTCATCAGCATTTCGCGTTCCACGGCACGCTCGGCCGAGTTGATGTCCGACACCGTCACCGAACCATCCTGGATGAGCGGGCGGATTTCGGTGAGCGCGCCACCGAGCACACGGGCGACATGCGACTTCTTGTATCCTTCGGCCAGCTTGATCGCCTCGCCAAGGTTGTCCTCTTCGAGGAACTGCGAGAACTCGGGCGCGAACTTCCGCGTTTCCGCCTGCGCCTTGCGCATGCCCCACCACTTCTGGATGAGCACCGTGAACGAGAAGGCGGACATGGCAAGGAGCGTGAAGACAATGCCCTTGGCAAACCAGCCCATCGACTCGAACAGCTCGGTCATCGACATATTCATGTAACGGATCTCCGGAAAGTGGGACGGGGTGGGTTAACGATTCAGTGAGAACTGGAACGGCTGCTGCACGAGCTGCTTCACTTTGCGTCCACCCACTTCAGCAGGAAGGAAACGCATGCGCTGGAGCGCATTCTTGACCGAGTTGGAGAACAGATCGTTCTCGGACTTGAGCACTTTAAACGTGCTCATGTCGGCGCGTCCGGTGGTGTCCACCACGAACTGCGCCAACACGGTGCCCTCGATGCCGGCGGACCGGAGCATGTCGGGGTAGGCAGGACCGCTGGCGCCAGGCGCCATCACGACCATCTTCTCCACCTGAAAATCGAAATACGGCTGATCACCTTGTGGGATGGGGCCTTTGCCACCTTCCACACCTTTGGCGATGCCACCCTGAACGCCTTTACCCGTGAAATCGGCTTCGTCCGTGACCTTCTTGGACAGATCGATATCGGGGATGACGTTGGGGATGTCGATGGGAGCCGTCAGCACCTGGAAACCCTTGGGCGGTGGCGGCGCGGCCACCGCGTCAGGTGGCGGTGGTGCCTTTTCCGGCTCGGGCGGTTTGGGCTCGTCCTTCTTCACCTCGACGAAGTCGACCTTCTCTTCTTTCGTCTTCTCCGCCACGAGGCCGGATTCTTTGGTCACAATGATAAGACCAACGACCACAGCCGTGTGCAGCAGGATGGAGGTGATGGACCCACCCAGGCGCTTTTGCGTCTTGGCCTGCGATTCAACGAGGTTATTAAACATCTCGCTAGTCCGGGTGCGGGCGACACTGCGCAGTCCCGGACAAAAGGCCCGAGATCTGACTACCGCGAGTTTACGTCGCAAAAATGACCAGGCAATGGAAAAAACATTAGGATCGCATTAATCCACCGCGACGCCTCTTAGCTACTACCGGCTGCGTCCGGCCCATTGACAATCGACGGGTACTCACCGGTCATCCCGGATCCCGGCGCGCCAGCAAGCGGCAGCGTCACGGTAAACGTGCTGCCACGCCCCAGTCGCGACTGAACACTGAGCGTCCCACTGTGCGCCTGCGCGATCCACTGGCAGATCGCGAGGCCCAGCCCGAAGCCGCCACGCTCCGAGCCGCGCGACCGGACGCGATCGGCGCGCCAGAATCGTTCGAACACGTACGGGAGGTCCGCTGCCGCAATGCCAATGCCGGTGTCCTTCACGGACAGCGTGGCATGCTCGGCTCCGCGCACGAGTGCAATATCCACGCGTCCACCACGCGGTGTGTACTTGATCGCGTTCGTGACCAGATTCAGAAAGAGCTGCCGTAATCGCGTGTGATCACCGAGCACCTCCGACTCTTCGATCACCGACGCCACGATTTGCAGATCGCTGTCCTCGCCCAGCAGCCGTGCCGTTTCCACGACCTCACGCGCCAGCGGTGCCAGCTCGATTGGCTCCCGATACAGATCGAACCGCCCTTCGTCAGCCCGCGCGAGTGTGAGCAACGAATTCACGAGATCCGCCATCCGCGTGAGTTGCTCCAGCGCCTCCTCCAGCGCGATCGCCTGCTCGGTGGCGCTCGCGAGCGGCGACATCGCGCGCTCGACATCGGCGCGCATGACCGTGAGCGGGGTCTTGAGCTCGTGGCTCGCGTCGGCGGTAAACCGACGTAGCGCACCAAATGACGTTTCGAGTCGCTCGATAAACGCGTTCAGCGTCGCGGAGAGACGCGCGAGCTCATCGCCGGCCGCGCCGATGGCCAGTCGCCGGTGCAGCGATCGCCCATCGGTGATCGCTTCGACCTGATCGATCATCCGATCAATGGGGCGGAACGCCCGTCCCGCGATGATGTAGGCAAACGTCATCGAGAGCGCCAACAGAAAGGGCGTGACCACCAGCATGGTGCCCACGAGATCGCGCGGTGCCATGCTGATCTCCTTCGTGCTCAGCGCCGCCACCACGCGATAGCGCGCCTCATCACTGAGCGGGACCATCCGCGTCGCGAGCAGCACCTCGCCCGACAGCATCGGCACGCGCGATCCCGCGCTCCCCGGCTGCGCCACACGCGCGGCGCTACTCAGGAGATCACGATCCGAGGCGGAGAGACGCTGGACGGACAGCGACGCGTAGATGTCATAGCCGGTGCTGTCTTGCACGAGCACGTACGCGTCCAGCATCGCCAGAAACGCTCCCATGCGTTGCGAGACGCGCGGTCCCGCCAGCGGATCGTCCTGCGCAACGACGGGCTCGGTGCCTGCTGTCCGCGCCAGATTCACCGCACGCACCACCCGATCGGCTTCCGTCTGCACACGCGTTTCCAAATCGCGCAGCATCACCTCGCGACGTACGGCCAACAGCGTGATCGAAAAGACTACGAGGGTGCCGACAAAGGCGGCCGTGTACGCCGCCGTGAGGCGGGCGCGAATCGAGCCCACGCGTAACGCCGCCTACCCGCGGATCATGTAGCCGACGCCACGAACCGTGGTGATCAGCTTCTTCTCAAACTTGGCGTCGATCTTCTTCCGCAGGTGATTGATCACGACATCCACGATGTTGGTGCCCGGATCAAAATGATACCCCCACGCGTACTCGGTAATCAGCGTCCGACTCATCACGCGGCCCGCGTGACGCATGAGATACTCGAGCACCGCGAACTCTTTTGGCGTCAGCTCGATCAGCTCCTCGCCTCGGCGCACCTCCCGGGTGCCCTGATCGAGCTCCAGATCGGCCACCTTGACCATCGGCGACGCCAAGGCGCGCGGTCTCCGCAACAGTGCTTCCACGCGGGCCAGCAACTCCTCGAACGCGAACGGCTTCGTGACGTAGTCATCGGCGCCGGCCCGCAGCGTTTCCACCTTCGCGTCGACCGCGTCTTGCGCCGTGAGCACCAGCACCGGCCGCTCGAATCCGCGCGCGCGCAGCGACCGCAGCACATCCAAGCCGTTACGGCCCGGCAGGCGCATGTCCAGCACGATCAGGTCGTACGGCTGCGTCATCGCCAAGCGCTCCCCCTCCAGCCCGTTGTTGACCAGATCGGTATGCCAGCGCTGCTCCTCGAGCCCGCGGCGCACAAACTCCCCCACCGTGGGATCGTCCTCGATCACGAGAATTTTCATACGGTCACTCCGGCGCCTGCGAGGTGGCGATCATACGGAGCGACCGGATGGGCGGCGAAAGCCGTACTCCCGAATCTTCCGATACAACGTCTTGGGCGAAATCCCCAGCATGTCGGCGGCCTGCCCCTGATGCCACGCCGTGCGCTCCAACACGTCGGCGATGTGCCGCCGCTCCAGCTCCTGGAGCGAGTAGACCATGACTGGCGTGGGACGGGCCGCCGCCCCGACGTCCACGCCCAATGGCAGGTCCTGCGCCCCCACGGTCCCCTCGGTGGCGAGCAGCACCGCACGCTCCATGACGTTGCGGAGCTCGCGCACATTGCCCGGCCAGCGATACCGCTCCACCGCACGCTCCGCGTCGGCGCTGAGCACGGGGGGCGCACTGCCACCGAACTGTAGCAGAAAATGGCGCGCGAGCGGGACCACGTCGACCAACCGATCGCGCAACGGCGGCAGCACGATCCGAATCGTGTTGATGCGGTGCAGGAGCTCTTCGCGGAACGTCCCCTGCTGGACCATGCGCGACAGGTCGTGCGTGCTCGACGCCATGATCCGAACCTGCACCTGCACCTTCTGCGTTCCGCCCACTCGATAGAAGCTGCCATGCTCAATGGCGTGCAGCAGCTTCCCCTGCAGCCGCAGGTCGAGGTCGCCGATGTTATCGAGATACAGCGTCCCATCGGTGGCGAGCTCGATCAGCCCCACCTTTCGCTGATCGGCGCCCGGATACGCGCCGCGCTCCACGCCGAACAGTTCGGTCTCCAGCAAGGCATCGGAAAGTGCCGCACAGTTCAGATCCACGAACGGGCCATCGGGATGTAACCCCTGCGCGTGCAACAGGCGCGCGACCAGATCCTTGCCCGTACCCGATTCTCCGGTAAGCAGCACTGGCGACACACCACGCGCCACACGCTCGATGAGGGAGAGCGTGGCCATCAGCGGCGCGAACTGCGTGACGAAGCGCGGTACCGTAGCTGAGCGCTTGAGCCGCGACTGCAACAGCACGTTGTCGCGTGCAAGCACACGCTTCTCCCAGGCACGGCGCACGAGCGCTTCGATCTCGGCCATGCGATACGGCTTGGTCAGGAAGTCGTAAGCGCCGAGCTTCAGCGCGGCGATGGCCGTCTCGATGGTCCCGTTGCCGGTGATCACGATGATCTCGGGAGGCGTCGGCTCTTCGCGCACGAGCCGTAGCACTTCGAGACCGTCAATCTCAGGCATCACGACATCGAGCAACGCAACGTCGAACGTCTCCGCGCGCAGCGCCGCGAGCGCATCGCGACCATTTCGGACGATCGACACCGCAAAGCCGCGCGCATTGAGAAACTGCTCGAGGATCATGCCAAGATGCGTCTCGTCCTCCGCGATGAGCACGCGAATCGGCGCGCCCGGCACGGCGCGGGACGGTTGGAGCGCTCCATCGGTCATGCGTCGGCCGCCGATCGGGGCAACGTCACCCGAAACGTTGTACCTCCGTGCTCGGGGGACATCAGATCGAGTTGCCCGCCGTGGTCGGCCACGATGCCATAGCAGATCGCCAAGCCGAGGCCAGTGCCCTGACCAGGCGGCTTGGTGGTGAAGAAGGGTTCGAACACCTTCGCCTGCAGCGCGCGGGGAATGCCGGGCCCTTCGTCTTGCACCTCAATGAGCGCCTGCGACCGACCATCCACGCCCACCGTTGCGCCGGTGCGGATCACCACCCGACCGCCCTCCGGGGAGGCGTCGAGCGCATTGATCGCCAGCGCGATGAGCACTTGCACGATTTGATCCGCGTCGCCGGTCACGAGGAACGCCTCGGTGGTGTCAAGCTCGGTTACCATGCGCACACGCTTGTAGCGAGGATGATGCTGCAGTAGAAACAGCCCCTGCTGCACCGCTGCGTTGACGTCGAAGAGCACCCGATGATCCGTTTTGGGGCGCGAGAAATCGAGGAGACCGTTGACGATTTTTTTGCAGCGCTGGACCTCGAGATCGATGATCCGGAGCATTTCATCGGGAGCCGGTGCGGCGGCGCCCAGTTCCTTGAACAGGCTGATGGACTCCGCACAGGCGGCAATCGTCGCCAGAGGATTATTGATCTCATGCATCACGCCGGCGGCCAACTGCCCCAGCGCCGCGAGCTTCTCCGTCTGCGCGGTGCGGTCGAGCGCCGCGCGCCAATCGGTGATGTCTTCCCCGATGGTGATCACGTGCGTCACCACGGCTCCCCCCATCCGCATGGGGATTTTGGATATGCGGAATGTCCGGGTATCGCCGAATGCGTTGCTCTCCATCTGGAACTGCTGCAGCCTCCCCGAAGCGAACACTTCATCGAACTCACGCTTCAGTAGCGCCGCCGGCTGCCGGTGCAGGACATCAAAAATGGTGCGCCCGATCGCATCAGTTCTCGACACACCCTGCAGTCCCGTTTCCCGTTTATGATTCCACGCGTGGATCCGGTACTCGCGGTCGATCACGTATAGCCCATGCGGCAGCGAGTCCACAATGCACTCGATGAACGCGCGTTGCTCGGCCACTTCGCGCACCCGCGCCATGAGCTCGCGCTCGAGGTCGCGCAGATGCGCTTCACGCGCGACTGCGACCGCGAGCAGTTCCGCCACTGGTTGCATGGCCGCCCGCTCCGCCTCGGTCCATGCGGCCTCGCGATGCGCAACCAACGTCCCCACGGCTTCGCCGGCGGCCCTGAGCGGCCACTGTGCCGGCACCGACGCCTCAACCCGCCGTGCCTGCGCGTCGCCATGGGCGGTCGCCCACACCAGCGGTGGCTGGGACATCGCGGGAAACTCCACCGCCAAGCGGGTGGCCGGTAGAGACGCGCCAAGCCGGGCCAGTACCGCACGCATCCCGTGCTCTAACGTCGGGGCGTGGGCGAGCAATCCCACGAGATCGGCGAACGAAGCGGCGGGGTTCGCCGTCGTCGTGCTCAATGACGACGTCAACACGGGGATGATCGGCGATCAGGCATCGTGGAAAGGTAGGTCCGCCCGACCGCTCGGACAAGCTGACCGAATAGGAAGGCCTCAGGCCGGGAATGGCACACTGTCAACACGACAGGGTATGCGCCGACATGACACGCCGGTGAGCGGATGAGTACGGCGGCATGGAACTGGGGCTTGGCAAACGTGCCGACAGCGCGTAACCTCAACTATACAATGGAATCAGGTCCGAATTTTCCACCCGTTCGCCCAACAGCTCGCCGCGCGCCACCGTTGGCTTTTCAACCCACGGTTATGCCAAGCCTTCTACGGATTCTGCTGGTCGATAACGACGAGTCCGCCGCGCTGCGATCCGAGGAAGCCCTTCGTTCGCGGTTCGGCGATCAGTTGGTGCTGCTGCGCACGCAGTCGCTGACGGAGTCCATCCGCACGCTGCTCGAGAACACGGTGGATGTCGTCGTGCTTGAGCTGGAGCTTGCGGATGCATCGGGTGCTGCGACCTTTGCCGGCGTGCGCAGTGCGGCACCCACGGTGCCGGTGGTGGTGTATTCGCGCAGCATCGACGAATCGATTTCCCTGCGGATTCTGCGTGCTGGGGCGCAGGAATGTTTGGAGAAGGCCACGACGGCGCCGACACAGTTGGCGCGCCATCTGATCTTTGCCATCGAGCGTCAGCGGCGCATCGTATTCTTGGAGGCGGCGCGAGTCGAGGCTGCCCATCGTGCCACGCATGATCCACTCACCGGACTGGCCAACCGCGATCTGTTCGTGGCGCAACTGGAGCGCGCGCTGTCCTTCGGCGAACGCTACGGACGCAAGACCGGCTTGCTCTTCGTTGATCTCGATGGCTTCAAGGAAATCAACGACACGTTGGGACATGCCACTGGCGATCTCCTGCTCCGCACGACATCCGCCCGTCTCCTCGAAAGCGTGCGTCGATCGGATGGCGTGGCCCGTTTGGGAGGCGACGAATTCGTTGTGCTGCTCCCCGACGTCACCAGTCGTCGGGACGTGGCACTGGTTCGGGAAACGATTCTCGCCTGCCTGCAGGAGCCGGTTGATCTGGGCGGCGGCGTCGTGATGCCCATCGAAGCCAGTATCGGTAGTGCCATGTCTCCGCTCGACGGCGTGACGGTCGTGGAGATCATGGAAGCGGCGGATCAGGATATGTATCGCGACAAGGAGCTCCGCCGTCGCGACGGCTCGAACACCGCAGGCGCGAGCATCGCAGTCGAGAACATCGCAGGCGAGACCGGCCGCTGGGACGCCGTTGCGCCGCCGCGAGGGATCGATTCCCTGGCCCATCGCCGGGAGACGCGGCTTCGAGTGGCGGAGGAGCTCGGGGAGTTGGTGGTGTATTACCAGCCCATCGTCGATGTCGTCGCCGACCGCGTGGTCGGCGCGGAAGCGCTCCTGCGCTGGGCGCATCCGGATCGGGGACTACTCGCGCCAGCGGAGTTCCTGCAGCTGGCGGAGGATACGGGGCTCATCGTGCCGATCGGCGAGCGCGTGCTGGCGGAAGCCTGTCGCGCGGTGGGTGGGTGGCGGAGCACCCCGTGGGGGCGCTCGCTGGGCATGAATGTGAACCTGTCGGCCGTGCAGCTACGCGAGAAAGGCTTCGCGGAGCGCTTGGCTCTCATTTTAGCGAGCACCGACTGTCCACCAGACGCGCTGACCCTCGAACTCACCGAGAGCAGCACCGTGGTGGACGGTGAGCTCGCCTTGGAAGCGCTCCACGCGATCAAATCACTGGGCGTACGACTGGTGGTGGACGATTTCGGCGTCGGTCACGCCTCCCTCACGTTCCTGCGCGAGGCGCCCGTACACGGTATCAAGATCGACCACCGCTTTGTGACACGGTTGCTCGTCGACCCAAGGGACCATTCGCTGGTGTCGTCGATGATCCGGATGGCGCACGGACTCGACTTGGCGGTCATCGCCGAAGGCGTAGAGTCGGCGGCACAGTCCCAACGCCTCGCGCGGCTGCAGTGCGTGGTGCAGCAGGGCCGGCATTTCGCAGACGCGCTCACGGCGCGTGATTTTGGCGCCCTGCTACAAACGCGTATCAGCGGGATGGCGCTTGCTGCGCCAACGCGGCCTTCGCCGGAGCCCACGTCACGCGGCACCTGACGCGACCGACCGACCACCGACGATCAGCGACGGTCACCGACGCAAGAAACGCCAGCGCGGCATGTGCCGCAACTGGCGTTTCTTGTATGGAGCGTATCGGGATCGAACCGATGACCTCACGCTTGCAAAGCGCGCGCTCTCCCAGCTGAGCTAACGCCCCGATGTTGGCCGTACCCCCAACAATAATCAGATCACCATCAGAGTCCAACACCCCCCAAGGCAATGGGCGGACACCAAGTCGTGGTGTCCGCCCGTTCGCCCGGTGCAGCAGGCAGCACTCGACTACTCGTGCGCCGGCAGCGGCTCCATCGTGCGAGCGTCCACTGGCACCTGCACCTCATCACGGTACGGTGTAGTCATCATGAACACGCGCATCACGGGGAAGGCGTCCATGAACGACAGGTAGCAGAAACCCCAGAGGCCGAGCAGGCCCACGGTGGTGCCGATTTCCTGCAGTCCAAACGGCAGGCTGGTAGCCTCGCCGTAAATGGACGGATAAATCTCGATGTAGCGATGCAGATAGATGCCGAGAATGCTGCACGTTGCGAAGAGCACGAACGTGGGCAGATAGACCTTGGCCGCCTTGGAGATCAAACCGAAGAACGGCAGGATGAACACCAGGATCGGAATCATCTGCGTGACGGGCTTCCAAACGCCCGAGAGCCGCAGCCGATAGAAGTGGGTTTCTTCCGGCAAGTTGCCGTACCAGATCACCAAGTACTGGCTGAAGCTGATGTAGCCAAAAAATGCTGTGAACGCGAAACCCAGCTTACCGAGGTCCCAGAAGTGGTTCATCGTGACCACATCGGGTGCGTCGAGGTGCTTCCGCCACCACATGGACAGCATGGCGGTGATCATGACCATGTTGAGCCACGCGCCCATGAAGACGATCCAGGCGTACATGGTCTGCTGGAAGTGAAGTGACATCGTCATGGAATAGTCCCATGCCATGAAGCACCACCCAACCACGAAACTGATGCAGACAGCAACCGCGAGCTTTCCCATCAACGAATGCTGCGTGTGCAGTTCGCGACGTTCGTCACCGAAGCCCGAGCGCATCTTGGCGCGCAGTCCGGCCGCCCACTTCGCCCCGTACTCCGGCAATACCGCCACATCCAACCGGACCGAGTACCAGACGAACGCCAACTGCAACACCGTTATCAGACCAAAAAACGCCACACCGCGCGTCAGAAACCAACCCGACGAGAGGTAGCGGGCCTTCTCGGCGATCTCCACCGACTCGCGACCGGCCCACGTAAAGACGTGGTCACCGCTGCCGAAGAGAATGACCAGCAGAATAACGAAGGCCACCGGCACGAAGGCAACGAAGCCTTCGGTGAAGCGGACGATCGGCCGCGACCAACGGGCCGTGACGATCCGCTGGACCGCGGCAAACGCGACACCAGCCGTCGAAATGGTGGCGAAAAACATCCAGTTGAAGTGCAGCGACTGCCACGCACGGTCGGCGTTGACGAACAGACCGACCACGAACGTGACAATGCCTACCAGCGCCAACACCAGCGAAGCCATCTTCAGTCCCTTGGGGACCGGCTTGGCGGCCAAGCGACGCGCGAAGTCTTCACGCGTAGGGTAAGAATAATGCTGGCTCACTCGTGCTTCTCCTTGGAGGTCTCACCCGCCGCGCCCTTTTCAGCGGGCAATCCGAGATGCAGTTGCCGCATCGTGTCGAACTCGTTGTTGCCCTTGAACGTGGCCGAATTGATACCAGCAGATCCTGGCGTCGGCATGAACGTCGGAGCGAGGAATCGGGACGGCACATTCGGCGCAGTCAGCGAAGGCCCCGGCACGGTCGTGCCGTTCTGTCCCGGGTAGCCGATGAGCATGGTATCGGCCACCACCGTGAGCTTACCCTGAAGCGCACGGACATAGTTCACAACATCCCAGCGATCCGGCTCCTCGATACGGTTGTAACTGGGCATGATACCACGCCCGTTGCGCAACATGCCGTAGATGTAGCCGTCGGAACGTCCCATGGCCGAGGCGGCCAGCAAGCTGGGGCTCCAGCCATAGGCTGGGTTCACCTTCTTGAGACCACCGTTGCCATCACCCGAGTTGCCATGACATACCGCGCAGTTGATCTGGTAGTTCTTCTTACCGTTTTCAAGCGAGCGCTCGTCTGCGGCGTGCGGATTGAGCACCGGATTGAACGAATCGATGACAGGCGGCAACGGACGATAGGAGATCTGGTATCCCGCCAACACCGTACCCTGCACCGGCACGCTGTACATCGGCTGACCACGCGGCGGGGTGAGCGAGTCGGCCGGATCTTGCGAGGCGGCCTCCCACGGCTCGATGCGAGGCTGGTTCTTGAAATCTGTGAACCACGAGCAGGCGCCGAGCGACATCGGCAGGGTGACGACCACTGCAAGGCGAGCGACGCGCGAAACCACTGAAGTCATGGGAACCGAGGGTTCAGGCCTCACGTCGCACCTCCACCGCGCCATGCTGACGCAGGAGCTCCTCAGCCTGTCCGGCCTTTGCGCCATCACAGGCCACAAAGATGCCGAAGTAGCCGCCAGAGAACCGCGTATCGTAACCTGCGGTGGACGTGAGACGTGGAATGCGCGAATTGATGAACATGCCAGCCACCGTGGAAAGTGCACCCACCAATACCATCATCTCAAACCCGATGATGGTGTAAGGAATCCACGACGCGATAGCTTTGCCACCGACCACCAGCGGCCAGTAGTTGGATGACCAGATGGCGACCCAGTAGCCGAAGCTCACACCGAGCAGGCCGCCAATCAACGTGAAGCGTCGGACGATACTCTGCGGTGCGTCAATCGCGTGCTCAAGCTCGTGACGGATGGTGGGCGAGTAAACCGTCACGTCGCCCAACCGCTTCTTCTTGAGGTCTTCGATCGCCGCACATGTGGTGTCTATCTCATGGAATGCTGCAACGACACCCTGCATCAGTGATGCCCTCCATTATGACCATGCTTGACACGCGGCGCGACGATTTCCTTGAGCTCGGCGATGGCCATCACAGGTAACTGCTTCACGAACAACAGGAACCACATGAAGAACCAGCCGAACGAACCGATCAGGAAAGACATGTCGATCCAGCTCGGCGTGTATCCACCCCACTGCCACGGCTCAAACTCATGCGACAGCGACGGCACCACGATCACGAAGCGCTCGAACCACATGCCAAGGTTGATGAACAGGCTGAGGATGAACAGCCACGTCGGGTTCCGACGGAGCTTCTGCGACCACAGCGACATGGGTAGCGCCATGTTGCACAGCAGCATGATCCACGCCGCCCACCACCACTGACCAAACACGCGGTTCCAGAAGAATTCCTGCTCCGCACGCACGCCGGAATACCAGGCGATAAAGAACTCGATCATGTACGCACAACCGACAACTAACGACGTGAAGAGCACAACCTTGGCCGTCGCGTCGAGATGGTTGAGCGTGATGTAATGCTCAAGCTTGAACCACTTTCGCATGGGGATGGCAATCGTCCACACCATGGCGAAGCCGGAGAAAATGGCACCGGCAACGAAGTACGGCGGGAAGATCGACGCGTGCCAACCCGGGGTCAACGCCATGGCAAAGTCGAACGAAACGACCGAGTGTACCGACAACACCAGCGGCGTGCTGAAGGCCGCGAGGAATAGATACGCCTTGGCAAAATGGCGCCACTCACGATCGCTGTTCCGCCAGCCGAGCGAAAGGACCGCGAGAATCCGCTTGCGCGTCGGGTTGGTTTCCTTGTCGCGGAGCACGGCGATGTCGGGAATCAACCCGATGTACAGGAACGTCGTGGAAATGGTGAGGTACGTGGAAATGGCGAACACGTCCCACACAAGCGGCGACTTGAAGTTGGGGAACAGCAAGCGCCAGTTCGGATACGGCAGCAACCAGAAGAACTTCCACGGACGCCCGATGTGAATGATCGGAAACAGGCCGGCGGTCATGACGGCGAACACGGTCATTGCTTCAGCCGCTCGATAGATCGAGGTGCGGAAGCCGGCGCGGAACAGAAACAGAATGGCCGAGATGAGGGTACCGGCGTGACCGATACCCACCCAGAAGACGAACGTGATGATGTAGTTTCCCCACATCACGGGCGGCTCGTAGCCGGCTTGGCCGAGTCCCCAGTAGATCTGATAGATCCATGCCGAGGCACCGATCAGCATCGCCGCGACGGAGACGCTGAGGCCCATGAACCACTTCTTGGTAAAACCCAAGGTCGCGATAATCTCGCGATCAACCTGCTCGTAACTCTCGACGGCCGGGAGTTGGACGTCGGCCGACGCAATGTTCGGCCCACGAATGCCTACGCCGCGTGTCGGTCGCGCTATTGTCGCCATGCGCTGTGCCTCAGGCCTGCGCCGGCAAGGCCGGCGCCGGATAGTTGACCTTCTTGAGATAGACCACGGCCGTGTAGGTGTTCAGTTCCTCGAACACATGGTAGGCACGTCGGTCGTAGGCGAGCTTCGACACCGTCCAATTTTCATCTGCTGCGTCACCGAATACGATGGCACGCGAAGGGCACGCCTGCGCACACGCTACCGTGAATTCGTCCGGCTTGACCTCGCGGCCTTCGGCCCTCGCGCGATGCTCGGCCTCACGGATACGCTGCACGCAGAACGTGCACTTCTCCATGACACCCTTGCCACGCACGGTGACATCGGGATTGAGCGCCCAATGCATGGGATCCGGCCATGCGTACTGCCGACGTTCCGGCTCGCCGTATCCGAACCAGTTGAAGTAGCGCACCTTGTACGGGCAGTTGTTACTGCAGTACCGCGTTCCCACGCAACGATTGTAGACCTGCACGTTGAGGCCGTCGGGCGAGTGATACGTGGCGTACACCGGGCACACCGGTTCGCACGGGGCGTTGCCGCAATGCTGACACATCATCGGTACGAAGCGCGTATCGAAGTCGGACGAGAACTCGTTCTCCGAATTCTCATTGCCTTCGTAGTACCGCTCGAGGCGGATCCAGGCCATTTCGCGGCCCTTGATGATGTTCGCGCCCGGATTCTCATCCCACTTGACCGGACTCAGCGCGCGACCCTGATACGGCGCACCGACGGTGGGAATGTTGTTCTCACTGTAGCACGCCGTCACGCATGCCGAGCAGCCGGTGCAACGCGCAAGATCGATGGTCATCGCCCAGCGGCGCTTCTCCATCTTCTGCACGTGGTCGGCATCGTACATGCCCTTGTCCTTCGACATCGGATCGGCGAATTCACCTTGGGCGTCGGCCGCGACCGGCGCCTTGAGCCCGCTCCGGAAATCTTGCGACGGCATACCCGGGATGGGGTGATGCCCATGATCATCTTCCGCTTCCTGACCGAGCAGCGCCGCGAGAGTCATGGCCTGACCGATGCCGCGTCCATGCTGGCGCGCGGAGCCTTCGGTGGTCACGAGCGGCGAACTGTCCACCAGGACGGTGACCTTGGCGAGCGAGCCGTTGAGCGCCAAAGCGCCTGAGGCATCCCAGCCGTTGACCACGAGATCGAAGGCATTTACGCCGACGTTCTGGGCGAAGCGACCGTAGGCGGTGTGTCCCTGACCGAGCGCAATAGCGACGGTGTCGGGGCGCACGCCCATGTAGATGTACGCGGGTGCGGTGACACTACCACCCGCCGTTTCGACCGTCAGGTGCGACCCTTCTTTTACGCCAAGCTTCTTGGCCGTGGACGGATGAATTTCGACCCAGGACTGCCAGGCGATCTTGGACACAGGGTCCGGAAGTTCCTGGAGCCACGGCTTGTTGGCGCCGCGCCCATCACCCAGCGTGGGCGACGGGAACACGTGCACGTAAAAATCACCGGATCCTGCTGCCGGCGCGGCAGCCGTTACACTCAGCGTGCGCGGGGTAGCGGTCACAAGCGGTGAGACGCTTACCGTGGCCTTCGTCAACGCCGTGGTGAACGCCGGCGCTCCGCCCGGGTACTTGCTGATGTACCACGTGCGGTAATCAGCCACGTTGTAGCTCGCCGCAATCGCCTGATCCTTCTTGGCGAGTTCGAGGAGCACGTCGCCGGTGGACTTCGTATCGAACACCGGGTCGAGCGTGGGCTGCTGCAGCCCGAGCTGTCCGACCGTGCTGACCGCATCACCCCAGCTTTCCAGCCAGTGGTTATCGGGCAAAATCAGGTCGCTCAACTGCGCAGTTTCGTCCGGCATGGACGAGAACGACACCTTGAACCCGACCTTGGCGAACGCTTCAGCAAACGAGCCCGCGGACTTGGGCGTCGTGTGTGCCGGGTTGGCGCCACGCACGAACGCGAGCGGCACGCTCCCATCCGCCATCTTCTTCATCGACGTGATCACCTCCGCGTACGAGGACAAGCCCGCGTAACCCCCGTGCGCCGACGCTGGCTTGATCGTCGTACCAACCGACCCCGCCCTCTTATTGATCTCCGCCACCATCACGCCGCAGTCCACCGCGTCCGCCGTGGTGACACCGCAGATGGCCATGACGCCGGAGCCCGCCTCGGCGATCGCCTTGGCGAGCGCCTCCAGCACAGCGACTGACACGCCGGACGAGTCGGAGGCGGCCGCCATCGTGCCCTGCCCAGTGAGGGCGGCACAGATCGCCATGTCACTGCCCGGCTTGGCCGCGATCCATTGATCCGCGTTCAAACCCGTGAGTGAGCGGCGCGCGCCGACGTACACGAGCCGTGGCGCGCCTTCCAGCTTCGCGCGGGCATCCGCCCACTGCAACTGCTGCGGCACGTTGTGGCCCCAGCCATCCAGGAAGTCGGCGCCGAAACTCACGATCAGCTTGGCCGCACCGAAATCGAGGTCGGGCCATGCGGCACCGTACGCTTTCTGATTGGCCGCGAGCGTGGCCGTAGGCGCGAGCGGATCGACACTCAAATGCGCCGGCATGCCTTGCGCCGAGAGCCACTGGTCGAGGAAGCCCGGGAAGGTGCCGCTTTCGTGTTGATTGATGAACACGACGCTGCCCGCCTGCCCTCTGCTTTTCACCTCGCCGATCTTCTGCGCAAGGAGTTCGTAGGCCTTGTCCCACGTGATGGGCGTGAGGGCATTGCCCTGACGCACCATCGGGGACCGATAGCGATCCGGATTGTACAAGCCTTGCAGCGCCGACAAGCCCGTGGAGCAGATCGCTCCACGGCTCAGGGGGTGCTCAGGATTGCCATCCAACTTGATTGGACGCCCCTCACGAACCTCGGCCATGACACCGCACGCGGTCGCGCATTCGCGACAGGTGGTCGCATAGTACTGCGACACCCCAGGTACGGTGTTATCAGGATTCACAACATACGGGATGAGCTTGCCCACCTTTTCGGAGGAGCAGCCCACCACGGCGGTCGTGGCGCCCGTGGCGCCCAGGATCTTGAGGAAATCTCGGCGCTTGACGCCGGTACCCGCTTCAGTGCTCATGCAGTCACTCCGCTCCGGGCGGCTGCACGAGGCGTCCGGCGCGCTGATTGCGCACCATAGCCCCGTGGTCGAGGGTCAGCTGACGATCAGTAGTGGCAGGTCGAGCAATCGTACCGCGCCTTCTTGGGCGGCGCGGCTTCCAACTCGGGCGTCACCGGCATGCCGGCAAGACGAGCGCCCTCAGCCGGCTTGTAGCCGGCCACGTGACAGTTGATGCACCAGCCCATGTTGAGCGAGTTCACCTGCTGCACGGGCACATAGTTCGTATCCGGACCCTGCGCCCCCTGATTCTGGATCTGCCCATGGCAGGTCTGACAGGTGACGCCAGCGTTGACGTGGCGCATGTGCGGGAACTGCACGTAGTCCGGCACCTTGTGCACGCGATTCCACGGAATTGGCTGCCCCTTGGCGTAGTAGGCGGCGATCTTCTTGATCTCGGTCGCCTGCGGTTTCACCAAGGTGTGGCAACCCATGCACGAGGACACGGACGCGTTCCCTGGATCGGGCGACTTGTTCGCCGCGCTGTGGCAATAGAGGCAGTTCATGCCTGCCTTCTGGACGTGCGGTGCGTGGACGAATTTGACTGGCTGTTCCACGAGCAGGCCTTGCGACGACGAAGCGCCGCTGTAGGCCGACAACAGCGTGGCCGCTGCTGCTAGCGCGAGGAAACCAGGAATCACTGTCCACTTTTTCTTGACCGTCATCGACTTTGGCCGGGATGGCAAGGGTGGTGGCGGGCGCGCGATACGCACGATCTCGGAGGTCGAACCGGCAGGATGCCGTTCGCAGCCGAGGTCATGCGTGTAAGTTGAAGCCCACCAGTTTTTTGCAAGGCGGTAAGTTGTCTGTCAGCACACCAGCATGCAAGGGGAAACGTGTGTCTTAATGTCGGCACCACAGACACAATTTCACCTATCGGTTGAAACATATTGTCAACGATTCAACACGGCGGAAGTTCCTTTCGAGTTCCCGATGCACAAAGAAGCCGCTCGCTGGGCTAAACTCAAAATTTCACCACCACCAAAGAACGGTACGGCCCGAACACGCGCCTGCAGGTCATCGGGAAGCAAATCCACCAAGGCGCCGGCCTGCTGCGTAAGACGGAGCGGCCACCAGCTGCTCCATGTGAGCCGAGACGGTCCGAGCGTGCGCACCAGATGCGCGAAGTGCTCCTCCGGTGGTCCCCATACCCAGTGGAAGTCGTACCAGACGCGTGCCTGCTCGCCGACGGTCAGCCCCCAATGTGTTTCCTCGATGAGCTCTCGCGCGGCGCCCGCCACCACGAGATGGCACGCGGAGCCCGTCGCGCGGGCGATCGCGCGCAGCGTGGCGGCCGGAACGTCCCCGACGCCATCCATGGGATGACGTTGGCGCAAATCCTCGAATCGCACCGTAACGTGCAAGACGACCCCCTGCTCGCCACAAGCCAGCGCGAGCTCGGTCAATCCGGAGTGACCGGGCGCCAGACCCCACTGGGCAGGATACACGCGAATGGCCGGTGCCCCGGCCGAGACGGCATCCCGCAGCGCACGCTCCCAGCCGGGCCAATCGGGGCGAACCATAAGGGCCGGCTGCAGCATATCCCGATGCGGCGCCAATGCCGCAAGCAGCGCCCGATTGGACGGCGTGACATCGCGATGCCATGCGCCGGGCAGGTGCCCGACCCACGCGCCGTCGAACCCCTCGCGATCGAGCACCCGGCAGAGAATGTCCGGCTCGGGATGTGGGAGTTCGCGGAACGGATACCCGCCGATCCACGCATTGACGTCGATTGGTCGCGTCACTGTGCCTCCAAGGCGGTCGGGCGGGGGGCGCGATCGGGGCCGAGGACGGCGGTAAAGCTTCCAGGCGGAAAGATCCGCACGGCATTGCCCCAGTACATCGCCTGCAGTTCGTCAGGGCTGGCATCGAGGTGCGCGAGCGCCCGCCGCTTGGTCAGGCCGGTACACAGTGTGACATCGGCCGCCCAGAGCAGGCGCGACGCACCGACCCAACGGAGCGCCTCGTCGATCATGCCGCGGTCGATCCCGCTGCCTGACAGGTCCATCACGATATTCGGCACATCAAGAACCGCGGGAAAGGTATGCGCCCAATCGCCACCGCCGCCGATGTGGGCGAGCAAGAACGTGGTGCGCGGATGCCGCGCGGCGAGCCGCGCGAGCTCGATGCCGTCAGAGGCGTCCTGGTTGGGCCAATCACGGCGACGATGCTGGAAAATATGCTGGAGCACCGGCACTCCGTGCTGCGCCGCGCAATCGGCAATGTCATCGAGCAACACATCATCGGCGCGACGTCCGGCCGCGAGCTTGATCCCGATGCCCCCGGCCGCCATGCCCGTAGCACACTCGGCGAGTGCATGCTCGGTGAAATTGGGATTCACCGCCACATACGCGTGGACCAGCGGACCGTGCTGCGCCGCGTACGCGAGCATCCACGCATTCGCGCGCGACTGATCCTCGGGCGAGGAAAAATATGTGGGCGAGGTGTACCCCCACGTGCCGAGCACGGACGCGACGTGGGCACGCACGCCCATGGTGGCGCCGGCAGCGAGACGCGATGCGTTGTAGCCGGCCCAATCCGCCCGGTTCGTAAATGGGCTATGAAAGTGGGCATGCACATCAATTAACGGCTCGTGCAACGGCTCGTGGCCGACCAGCGAGTCAAGCGCGGTCATGGGGGGAAGGGTTAGTCGTTGGTGCGTCGGGGCCCGGGGCGCAGCGCCTCGGTGATGCGGGGCATGAGCTGTGCGACTTGCTCGATAGCGCGATGGTCGTGTGCGACTGCGCCAAATTGATACGCACCGCGCTTGAGCAACAGTCCGTGGTGCGCACCAACCGCGACCAGCGCATCAAGAGACTCCGGTGATTCCGCAACCAGACGCCACATCATCGGCGGTCCTTCGGCGCGGACGCCAACCCATGGCGACTCGGCCAGCGCGGCCCCGATCACCTGCTGCAACGCACCGCCGGCGATGGCCATCCGTTCGGGGACATCAACGCGATCGTGCCAATCGAGCACCACTCGTGCGGCGGCCAGCCCGGTGCTTTCGGTCGCGGCCGTTGAGGAGATCCACGAGCGCGCGGCAGCGGCCATGACCTCCGCCCGCCCAACCACTGCGGCGAGTGGAAAGCCGTTGGCCATCGCTTTACCAAGCGTGGTCAAATCCGGCAACACGCCATGCAACTCCTGCACGCCACCAGTGCGCACCCGAAAGGCCGTCTTGATCTCGTCGAAGACAAGCACGGCGCCATACGCTGTCGCGAGTTCCCGTGCAGCCTGCAGCCACTCGCGATTGGCGATATCGTGCACCAGCGGTTCGATGATGATGGCTGCGGGCGGGTGGGGCAGCGCCGCGCACGCCGCCGTCAGCGCTGCGATGTCATCAAATGGCACCCAACTGATCGCGGCGCTCGTCGACGCCGGAACGCCGTCGGCGTCACTGCACCAGTCCAGCCACCCGAAGTAGCCACACGCCACGACATGCTCGCGGCCCGTGGCGGCACGTGCGATCCGCACCGCAGCCGCCGTAGCCTCGGCGCCCGTGCGCAGGAAGCGCACCTGTTCGGCGCACGGGATCACGTCAATGAGCCGCTCCGCCACTTCGACTTCGAGCCGGTGCGGGAGCGCGCTGACGTTGCCGTTCGCGGCCGCCTCCTGAACGGCGCGTGTGACGGCCTGGTCGGCGTATCCGATGCCGACCGCGCCAAGGGCCATGCCGCAATCGAGAAACCGGCGACCGTCGGGCGCCCACAGGGTGCAGCCTTCGGCCCGCTCGAAATGCGTCGGCAGCCGGTCATCGAAGGCTCGCGAGCCGTAGAGCACCTCGGGACGCTTACTCCCGGTAGAACTGCCACCGGGAATCGCATCGAGCGCTCGCGTGCGCCACGTATCACGCGTCGCGTTGTGTGCGGCATCGGGCGGCATCACGCCGGATCGCTCGCCTCGACAACCGCCGTCTCTCCGAGCGCCTTGGTGACGGCGAGTCGTGTTTCGCGCTCGATGGTGCGGAGCACTTCGATGCTCGCCGTGCGGAGCAGCAACAGCTCGCGCGAGTCAGGCTTGGCGCGAAACGTCAGCGAGCGCACCGCGCGCATGATGAGCTCGGGGTTGCGCGTCTTGAAATACGCAATGGCGTCGAGCGCTGCCTCGACGTCGCGGAACGTGAACTCGAACTCCTGCATGCTCGGAGGCGGCGCTGCGTGCTTGGGGCCAGCGATGCGTTTGGTGGCATCGTCAGCGAGGACGTGCATTTCATACAGCGCCAGCAGGCAGGCCTGCGCCACGTTGAGCGAGAAATGCTCAGTGGTGGGAATGGTGGCCACCGCATGGGCGCGATCGAGGGCCTCATTGGGCAAGCCATGGTCTTCGCGACCGAACATGATGGCGACCCGTCCGTGTTCCGCGTGCGCGAGCAAATCGATGGCGGCGGTGCGCGGGGTATGGCGATCCCACTTGGCCGCACGACGGCGTCCCGAGAACGCGACGACGTACACGCAGTCAGCGAGCGCTTCCTCGAGCGTATCGAAATGGCGGATGCGCTCGACCACGTCGCGGGTGTCGTGGGCGATCTGCTCGATACGATTCCGGTCGTATGCGCAGGGACGCACGAGCCGCAGATCGAGGACCCCCATGTTCTTCATGGCGCGGACCACAGCGCCGATGTTGATCGGATCCTGAGATTCGTACAAGACCACCGTGGCGGCGGCCAACACGGAGCTGGACATTCGTCGGGCATACGGGAAAACGCCCGCCGACCGGCAAGGCGCGCAATGGACGGAGCGTCCACCTTCTACAAAGATAGCGGTTTCGTGTCAGCGCAGCGTTGCCGGCTCATCCTTGCCGTGCGGTGGGAGTTGCAACCGCATGGCGAGCGCCGGGTCGCGCCGATCGCCCTGCAGGTAGCCGAAGCCACCACCGCCGCTGGCGACCAGTTGACCGCGGCGCCGTTCCCGTTCAGGCGGACGTTCGTTCACGACGATGTCAAAGCGCACAACGCCGTTTCGATCGGTTGGAATAGCGGTCCGGAACCAGCAGAAGCGTGCCGCCCACCCGTTGTCGCGCCGACACCATCGGACCGCGGGCGACGGCCAATTGCCCGGCTCCAGACGCGTTTCGCGTCCCGCCCGTCCAGCCGCAGGCACCCAGAGTCCGGCAGCGGACCACGCAGCGGCGCTGAGTGCCAGATACCACTGCACGCCATCGGCGTTGACGTCACCATGTTCGTTGTCGAGCGGATTCTCACGGTCAGCCGGCACGGTGATCGTGCCCGTCTGCGCAATGATATCGACCACGAATCGGGTACTGGTGGCGCCGATCGCGACTTGCGCGACGGGCGCACCAGCCTCGGCCCACGACTGCTCCGTGGGCACGTAGTGCGGTTCGCTCAATGACAACGTCAACGAGCCGGTCATCGGGGTGCCCGGCTCGCCGCGCTCGACGGCGTCGTTTAGCAACGGGACCACGAGTGGTGCGTGCGGCTCCTCCGTGACCGCCTCGTTGGTGCCTGCGATGGCGCCGCACGTTTCATCGTCACCATGGGCGGGCGAGCGCGCGGCATCATTCGCGGCGCAAACAATCCCTTCGAGGTCGATACTGCTGCGGGCATGCCGCACGTGCAGATCGATGTGCCATCCGTGGAGCGCCGCCGAATGACCGGCTGTCGTGCCGTCTTGCGTGACGACCTGCGCCGGCACGTCGCCGATGGCGTCAAGATGCACGTTGCCCACGGGGAATTCGGCGGCGTCCGCAGACGCCCAGGTCCACACGCCGACCATGCGTCCGCTCGCCGCGGTGGTTTCGATCCAGTGCCGATCACGTGGCGCATGCCCGGGCGGCCCCGGTACGCGACCACGCAGCAACAGCGCCGGTGCACTCACCGCGTACCAGCAGCGCGCGACGGTATCTGCCGCTGCCTCCGCTGTGGTGGGGAACGCCTCGACGTTTAGCTGCAGCTGCGGCGACATGGGCGTGGCCACCAGGTGCTCCACGAAATCACACCCGTCTTCGCGCCCACCGGCTCCCGGTCGTTCGGCGGGCTGCCAGTCGGCGGCTGGCAGGCAGCTGGCCGCGCCGGCGATTGGCAACGTCACCGTGGGGAGATCGTGAGTGCCGGTTGCTGCGTGTGTCCACTCCAGCACGTCCACCGCGTAGCCGTCGCACACCACCACCGTCCGCTCGAACTGCACGCCCGACGCCTGGTCGGTAAAGGCTTTGCGCACCCACCCTGCGCCACCGCGATCCTCGAACGCTAGCAGCGACGTACGTGCCGGCTGCTGCGAAGCACCGTTCACGAACGGCGCGTGGTGGGCCAGTGTGCTGCGGTACCAGTGCAAGGTACGCTCCACATAACTGCCCGTGCCGGGATCATCGAGCACACGCGATGCACCGCGTTGGAGTGTCAGTGCCAAGGCGTCGGGATGACCGTGTCCGCCACCCTCCTGCCCGCCCTCGAGGGCAACGTACACGCGCCCTTGCTCGCGCCGCAGCACCGCGAGTCCCTGCGCCGGCAGACAACGACTCGCCGGCACCCACTGCGCCGAGGGCACCGGCGCAGGAGAGGCCATGAGCAGCGCGCGCCACGACAAGCTCGCCCGCGATAGGCGTGAGGCAGGCTCCGTGCGTTCGGCGTCGGCGGTGGATCGCGAGCGCTCGGTATCACCGTGGGTCACAGACGGATCCGCCGCGTACATCATCGCCAACACGCCGGCCAACCGCGCATCATCAGTCGCGGCGTGTCCCAACTCGCACCACTCAGCGATCCGCCAATTGCGCAGCGAGACGCCGTACTTCGCATCGCGCCGCGCGGGGAGTGTCCCATCGGGGAGTACGCCGAGAAACGGTGCAACAAAGCCCGCGTGGTAGCGCGCCACCGTGACGGCGTCGAACGGCTCACCGCGCGCAGTGAGCAGTTGCGCGCCGTACCAGAGTCCGCGGTGCGCGAACAGGTGATAGTTCTCGCCTTCGTACCAGCCGCCGTCGGCTAGCAGACCGCGTGTGGCCAACTGAGGTAGGGCACGTTCACCACGCAAGCGTGCCTGCAGCTCGGACTCGTTCCCGAGCAGCGTATGCGCCGAAAGGATGGCCACTTCGTTCCAGACCTGGCGATTGGACAGCCCCTCGTTGAACGCGGCGATCAGTGCCACGCTGGGTGCGATGAGCGTATCGCGCACCTGCGTAGCGAGCGTGGCATCGCGCACTCCGTGCGCCGCCTCCAGCAACGCCAGCGCGTGGCACGCATTGAGCAACCAGATGGATTCGAGATAGGTACTGAAGAATGGGCGCGATGGACCGAGCACGTTGTCGCGGTTCGGCCACGAGAGATAGCGCTCCGATAACTCGCGGAGAATGCGGGAGGCGAGGCGTGCGTGGCGGTCGTCGCCGCGAACCGCGTAGAGCGCCGCCGCATGCACCGCGCGCTCCACGATCCAGAGTTGTGCCCCCATCGCCCACCAGGCGTCGTGGTCTTCACCGACGAGCACACGCCCGCACTGGGGGCACGCATGGTGATGCGGCGCCCACGGATCAAAGCGCAGCGGTATGCCGTCGGTCGGACAACGGCCGCCATGCCGGGTGAGGCGAGCTTTGCTGTGTGGAATGGGGAGCGTCGCGGCACGCACCAACGGTTCGAGTTCGGCGCTCAGCGCCTCAGCGAGCGGCGCCAGCGACGATCCCGGCTGCACGGCTGCTATCCGGTCCACGCGATTCGCCGGCAGCAGGACCGAGAGTGAGGAACTCCCCGTGGCGTGACGAGGTCCACTTCCATCACCGCTCACATTCCCGCGCACTGGCTCGCGCACTCGCCCGCTCACGGGCGATCGCGCCGCGACCATTGCGCCACACTGGTGAGTTCTCCGCGCAAATCCATTTCTACGTGTTCGAGGTGTCGGGAGCGTCCCTGTACGCCCCGTGCATGATAAAGCCACGCCACGGGCATCGCCAAGTCGAGCTCCTGCGAGACACGCGCCCACGCGCGGGGCGACTCGCTGTCGGTGGCCTGCGTGGCCGCCTGCAACGCGCTATCGAGAGAGGCGGTGTGATAGCCGGTGTAGTCCAGCGCACCGCCGCGTTGGCTCTGTTGAAACATGGCGAGCAGATGTCCCATCGCGATGTCTCCGGGAAGGCCCGTCAACACCACATCAAAGGTCTTCGCGCTTGCGCGCACCGTGGCCAGAAACGTTGCCATCTCCATCACGCGGAGCTGAAGATCCACGCCGAGCGCCGCGAGATCCGCTTGCACGAGTTGCTCCACGGCCATATCGCCGCTGCCAACCGTGAGCAGCGTGATGCGGAGCGGCTGTCCGTCTTTGGCGCGCCCGCCGGTGGCGGTAATGCGCCAGCCGGCCGCATCGAGCAATTGCGCTGCGTGCGCCTGCGCCGCGCGCGGGTCGAGCGCGACGGTCGGCGCCGGTGGGGAGAATGGCAATCCTGGCGGTACCGCACTCCACGCCGGTGTCCCAAACCCTGCGGCGGCCGCCTGCACCAGCCGCGCACGATCGATGGACAGTGAGATCGCGCGGCGCACGCGCACATCGTCGAACGGCGCACGCGTCGTGTTGAACGCCAGCACGGTGGATGACAGCACGGGGGGCGACATCAGCGCCAAGGTGGGGTCACGGGCCACCAGATGCGCCATGGTTGGTGACACACCGGCGAGATCGAGCGCACCACTGACCAGCCCCGCGAATTTGGTGGCGGCTTCATCGACGACCGCCACCACAAGGTGCGCAAGCTGCGGTGGACCGCCCATGGATGCCGGAAAGGCGGGATTGGCCGCGAAGCGCCATTGCTGGCCCGGCGTACGGGCGACGAATCGAAACGGACCGTTGCCCACGGGCGCCGTAGAAAACGGATGTTCGCGCCAGCGCGCGCGCGGCACGGTATCGAGCAAGTGCTGCGGCACGAGCGGGAGCTCCGCCAGCACGGTCGGAAGCGTAGTGCGGGCGGCGCGAAACAGCACGCGCACGGTAGTGTCCGACGGCGCGACGACGGACGCGATCATCGCCACCTCGCCCGCCCGTGGAGAGCCCAGTGACGCATCTTGTGCGGCGTGAATGGTAAACACGACATCGTGCGCGCTCGTTGGCACGCCGTCGTGCCATCGGAGATCGGGGACCAACGTGAAGGTGACCGCGCGTCGATCCGCATCCCATTGCCAACGGCTCGCATAGTAGGGGACCGCGCGCAGCGCACTGTCGAGGCGCACCAGCGTGACGAAGAGCGCGTGTCGCTGTAGTTGGCGGGAGAGCGTATGCACCGTCACCAGCGGATTACCCGACTCGAGGTCCGCACCGGACGCGATGACCGCCGTTTTCGGCGGACGCGGTGGCGCGCCGCAGGCGCTCAGCAGGACCGCCAAGGCGATCACCCCGAGTGCAGTCAACGCCAAACGGCCCCGGCGCGCCGTGGCGATCGTGCGCCCACGGCTTGACGCGCCGCGATCCGGTGCCATCATCCCCGCGTGCCCTCCATTGCCCGCCGCCTCGTGGACGCGCTCGTCCTGCTCTGGCTTGTCACGTCCCTCACCTTTCTGCTGATCCATCTGGCGCCGGGTGATCCGGCGGCGCTGCTGATCGCGCCCTCCGCTTCGGCGGACGACGTTCAACGACAACGTGCACTGTTGGGACTCGACGCCCCGCTGCCATTGCAATATGCGCGCTGGATCGGCGGCGTGCTGCGCGGCGATCTCGGGGACAGCCTCGTGCGCTCGCAACCGGTGCTTCGTATCATCGGCGACGCATTCCCGATTTCGCTGTTCCTGGGCGGGATCTCGCTGTTGATCAGCTTTGTGGTGGGGACCGCGCTCGGGATGTTTCAGGCGCTTCGGGCGTCACGCTCGGCTGACACCACGCTGACGGTGCTGACGACGGCCGCGTACGCGGCGCCAAGCTTCTGGCTGGCGTTGGCGCTGGTGGTGTTGGCGACGTCGGGAGCGGCGTGGCTCGGATTGCCGGGCTGGCTGCGACTGCCAGCGTTTGGGATGTATGATCCCGCCGTGAGCCCGGACGCCCGCCACGTTGCCGATCTGTTGCGCCACGCCGTGCTGCCGCTGCTCGTGCTGAGCGTACCCGGTGTTGCGGGTGTGGCCCGGTACGCCCGCCAGTCGCTGCGGGACGCCGCCGATGCACCGCACGTGCAGACGGCGATGGCCCGCGGGGTACCGCGCGGGATGGCGGAACGTCGCTACATCCTCCGCAACGCCCTGACGCCCCTCGTGGTCCTTGCCGGGCTCACGCTGCCGGGTATTATCGCGGGTTCAGTATTCGTGGAGCAGGTGTTCGCGTGGCCGGGCTTGGGGCGCACCATGGTGGGTGCGATCGCTGGGCGCGATTATCCCGTGGTGCTCGGCCTGACGCTGGTCTACGCCGCCGTCGTCATCGGCTCGAACCTGGCAGCCGATGTGCTGCTGCTACGACTGGATCCTCGCCGGCGGATCCGCTGATGCGGTGTGCCTGATGCGGTGTGCCTGATGCGGTCACATTGATGCGGACGTTGATGCCTTCCTCGCTACGGTCGTTGATGCCGCGCGATCTGCGCGTGAAAGCGAGCCTCGCGGTCCTGATCGCGATGGCCGGTGCCGCCTTGTGTGTACCGCTCATGGCGAGTACGCCGTCCACCGCCATAGGCGATGTACTGGCGACGCGTCTGGTGCCGCCGCTCAGCACCGACCGCCTCGGCCATTGGCATCTGCTCGGCACGGACGCATTCGGGCGCGACGTGTTTGTCCGTCTGTGGTCGGCCGCCCGCGTGTCGTTGGGGGTGGGGCTGGCTGGCTCGCTGCTTGGTGGGACGCTGGGGGTCGCGTTGGGAGCAATCGCCGGCTGGTATGGCGGCTGGTTCGACCGCCTCATCGGCGCGGTCTCGGACGCCATGCTCGCAATTCCACGCCTGGTGCTGCTATTGGTGATTGCCTCCCTCTGGGGCCCTGGCGTGGAGAGTGTGGTGACGGTGCTCGCCCTGACCGGCTGGATGTCCATCATGCGGCTGGTGCGCGCCGAGGTGCAGGGGGTCGCCGTACTTCCGTACGTGGAAGGCGCACGCGCACTCGGCGTGGCATCGCCTCGCCTGCTGCGCGCTCACGTGCTACCGAATGCCCTGACCTCGGCGTGGGTTGCCATGACACTGGGCGTGGGCAATGCAATGCTGCTGGAGAGCGGGCTGTCGTTTCTTGGGCTTGGCGTGCAACCGCCGGCGGCGAGCTGGGGCAATATGATTGCCGGCGGACGCGAGTGGCTGCTGGTGGCGCCGTGGATCGCGCTTTCCCCCGGTGTGTTGCTCGTGATGACGGTGGTGGCGTGCACCGTGTTGGGTGACGGACTGCGTTTATCGCGTGGCGCATCTCATGCGGTGTCGCGTACCCCGTCCCCTGCGGCGTAGTGGCACGTTCGTGCCTTCACGGCTCGGCGTGTGCGACGTGCAACGTTATGGTCTCGCGAGGACCCGCCGGGAACGTCAGTTCGCGCCCGCACCGCTCGGTGGGTGCGAGCGGCACTTCATCAAGCCGACACGGCGTGACCAGCCACGGCCCATCTGATGGCAGGTACCACGCCCCGTACGCGGCTGCGTCGGTGAGATTCACTGCGCGGAGGATCAGCGCGTTTCCGGCGCGCGCCAGCGTGACGGCACTCGCCTCGAACGCGTCGCCGATCAACGCCGGACCGGCTATTGCGCGAGAATCCGGCGCAGCCAATGCATGCACCTCGAGGTCGCGCCACGTATTCCCCATGAGCGGCAAGAGTGTGTCGTCAACGGCATCACGAATCAGGGCGAGCGTGTCCGACGTGAGCGGCCCGTGCAGCAGCAGTGCGGACCGCGCGCGGAAGCGACCTTGCGCCTGCGACTGCGGGGTGGCGACGGGCCATCCGGCGTGGCCTGGTCGCTCCGGGAGGTCGGCGCGGGACAACTCGCCGATCGCGCGCAGCACGGTCAGCGAGACGGCGCCGTCGCTCGCATGAACTTCGGCGAGTCCATCGCCGATGACGGTGACGCCACGCTGCTCGTTCGCCGTGGTGCACCACCGATGCATGGGCATCGTGGGCGCCGCCTGTTCGTGCGAGGAGAACGGCGCCTCGATCGGGAACCGTCCTACGGGGCCGAAAGCGGCATCGGCGACTGTGTGCCCACCTACCACATCGGTTCGCCATACCAAGCGCAATTGATGATTGCGACGCCGGTTCACGCCGCGAAGCACACAGCGTACGACGGTGGACTCAGCATCGAGTTCCAGATCCATCACCGCGCGAACGCTGCCGCGTCGTGCGCCGCGACGCGCGGCACCTACAGCTTCGGACGCCGACGCGAGATCGGAGCGAACGCCGTCATCGATCCGGTCGGGGGTGAGCACCCATACCATCCGCACGCTCGCGCGCAGTGGACCATTCAGCCGCGCGGTGACGGACGCGCAGCGTAGGCGTATCGGCGTGCCGCGCAGCGAAGGGGTGTAGCTGTCACCACCATCGGTTTGTGACTCGAGCCAGCATGCATCGCGGATGGTTCGCTCCCCAACGGTGATGTCGAGGCCCTGTACTCCGGCACGCAGCAGCACGTGTCCGTTACGCAGCGTGATACCGTCTGCCTCGCGGTCGGTCGTCACGGCAGATGGCGCCGGCGGGCAGTCGGCGACGAGGTCCTCTGGGGTAACAAGCACGCGCACACCAAGCGCCGGCACCGCTGGCACCCACGCGAGCACCCGATGTGCGCGCACGAGGTCGTTGTCGGGATAGTGCTGCGGGGACTCGCGGCGCAGATGTCGCAGGCGCGCACTGAGTGTCTGCACGATGAGCCCGCTCAGTGCTGCCGGGGCAGCAGGCGCGCGAAGGGGCGATGGTGCCACACGGTCACTGCCGGGTCCGACGCGAACGTCGGCCACGGTGTCGATGAGCGTGAGTTCGGCGAGTCCGCTGCGGGGACGAGCGCAGCAGTTGCGCAACACGATGGGAGTGAGAGGTGCGCCGTCCAGCGACGGCCGCGCCGTACGTGCGGCGATCGGATCGTGACCGAGCGCCGCCTCAAGCGCAGCGTGGCGCAGTCCGACGGCTTGTGTGGCCACACTGTCTTGCCGGACCTCCATGGCGCGGGCGACCGCATCGGTGGAGCAGCCGCAGAGCGTGTCATGCGGATGCGTTTCGAGTAAGGTCTCCCACGCCGCGTGCAACAGCGCGGGCAGCTGCGCGAGTGTGAGCCGAGCGCACACAGGCGCGTGACTGCTCGTCGCGCGATGTGCGGCGGTCGGTGCATCGCTCTGCGCTGCCGTGTTGCGCACCGACGTTGCTCGGAGCCACGCAAGCACCAGCCACGGCTCCACGTCGCGCAGCAGCAGGCGCTCCAAACGCGCGTTCCTCCGCTTTTGGTGTGCCCTGGTGGCCAGGGTGCCACCGAGCGTCCAGGTATAACCAGAGGAGTCGCGCAGCTCGCCGTACACTGTGGGCAGCATCTCGGCGCGCACCGCCTCGTGCAGCCGAGCTGCGAACGCAGTCAGCGTGGTGCGCTTGATCGTGGCGTGGGGGGCGTCGATGCCCGTGGAGCGCTCAGCGGCCACCTGAAGTGCGTCAAGCGCTGCGGGCAGATCGGGCTGCAGGGCATGATGATCCGCCCCGTTCAACAGGAGGACCACCCCGGTGTGAGCGCGCGCCGCGAAGAGCGCACACAGCGTTGCCCACCGCGCAGCCGCCGCCGCCGGTTCCACGGGAAGTGCGCTCCCGAATTCGTATCCATCGGGTGGCAGATGATGGACCAGCACCTCCGAGCCATCCAGCCCTCGCCAGCGGAACGTGTCGGTGAGAGGATGCCGAGGGCCGCCAGCACCACGCCACACGATCGCCGTGGTCAGGCCGAAGCCGGTGGCGAGCAGCGGTAAGGCGGCCGGGTGCCCAAACGTGTCGGGACAGTAGGCGATCGGGGGCGGCAGCACCGGCCCGAGTTGTGCCAGCACCCGGGCGCCGGCCTCGAGATTCCGAACCAACGCCTCGCCGCAGGGAATCAGCGTGTCCGCTAACACAAACCAAGGGCCGGCTTCGATCGCTCCCTTCCGGAGTGCGACGGACAGTGCCGTGGCGCGTTCCGGCCGCACGACGAGATAGTCGCGGAGCGTCACGGCCTGCCCGTCGAGCAGGAACGGCGCCTCTGGCGACGCGCCGCCGTCGAGCAGCGCGTCGATCAGCGCCACCAAGCGCTGGCGGAAGCGGGCAGCGCCGTGATACCACTCCCGATCCCAGTGGGTGTGGGCGACGACACAGACGGTCAGCGGCGCAACGGGTGCCGAAAGCGGGAGTGGCGAATTGTTGTGACGCACGCGGAGGAAGGTAGTGCTCAGTTGACCTCGACGGCACACCCGCCGAGTTTTCTTCCGATGTGCCGATACGCGTTGGTATCGGTGGCTGGTTGCTGTGCTCGCTTCCTATCCGGACCACTGCTTGGAACTGCTCTCCGACCTTCTGAACAAACTCCGCGACTTGCCCGCACTGGTGCAGTGGGCCGGCTACGTCGGGTTGACCCTGATCATTTTTGCGGAAACCGGGCTGCTGTTCGGCTTCTTTCTCCCAGGCGACTCGTTGCTGGTGACCGCCGGGTTGTTAGCGGCGGATCCGGCGTTCGGGCTCAACGTGTGGTTGCTCGGGGCGCTGCTTACCGTGGCGGCTATCGTTGGCGACACTGTGGGGTATCAGGTGGGCAAATCGGCGGGGCCGCGCATTTTTACCCGCGAGGATTCGCTGTTTTTCCGCAAGAGCCATTTATTGAAGGCGCAGGCCTTTTACGAAAAGCATGGCGGCAAGACCATCATTATTGCGCGCTTCATGCCGATTGTGCGGACCTTCGCGCCGGTGGTGGCCGGCGTGGGCAACATGCAGTACCGCAGATTTTTGATGTACAACGTGGTTGGCGGCTTTCTCTGGATCTGGAGCATGCTCCTGACTGGCTACGTGCTGGCTCGCACCGTACCCGGTGTGGCGGAGCATATCGAGAAGTTGATTCTGGTCATTATTTTCCTCTCCATTTTGCCGGGCATCATTGCCTGGTGGCGTGACCGTCGGGCGCAGACCGCCATGTAACGTGGCCCGTGCATCATCCATTGGTTTCCTTTATTTTCCCCCGAATATACCCGGAGTTTTCCATGACGTTTGTCTTACCGCCGCTTCCGTACGCCCCCGACGCGCTCGAGCCGCACCTTGATGCGCTGACCATGCAGATCCATCATGGCAAGCATCATCAGGCATACGTCACCAACCTGAACGCGGCTATTGAAAAGGCGCCCGAATTGGCGTCATGGTCGATCGATGAGCTCTGCGCAAAAATCCATGACGTACCGGAAGCCGTACGCACCGCAGTGCGAAACAATGGCGGCGGTCACTGGAATCACTCGCTGTACTGGGAGCTCATGGCGCCCGATGCCGGTGGGGAGCCCAGCGGTGCCCTCGGCGACGCGATCACGAAGTCCTTCGGCTCGTTCGCGACGTTTCAAGAGCAGTTCCAAGCCGCTGGCATGGGCCGCTTCGGCTCGGGCTGGGCGTGGCTCGTCGCCACGGACGGCGCGCTGTCCATCATGAGCACGCCGAATCAGGACAACCCTCTCATGGAAGGCAAGCACGCGTTGCTCGGTGCCGACGTGTGGGAGCATGCGTACTACCTCAAGTATCAGAATCGTCGGGCCGACTACCTCGGCGCCTTCTGGCACGTGGTGAACTGGGCTGGCGTCGCCAAGCGTTTCGAGGCGGGCAAGTAAGCACGATACAGTGGTGAATGACGAACGGCGCGCCAGTGATCAAACTGGCGCGCCGTTTTTGTTCCGTGTCGCGGCGACTGTTGTGTCGCTCAGGTCACCAGCGCCGGCAACATGGTCGCAATGGCGCCGATCCCCCACGCGATGATCGCGGCAATGGCCCCGGTGCTCCGAGACACACGGGCGATCACGCTGATCCCAATGGCGAGGAGCACCAACTGCCACAGGTTGAAGACGTCGAGATTGGCCAGCAATCCCTGCAGCGCCGGCGACGTAGTGGTCGGATCGACAAATCGCCCCGGCCCGAGCGACGCGTCTGCAAACGACCGGATAGACTGGGGATCCGCAAACGCTCCTTGTACCGCAGTGGCCAGAAAGCTCAGAGGGCGCGTAACGGACGCCAGTGTGGCGATCAGCGCCGCCTGTCCGAAACGCAAATCGGCGCGCACCAGCTTCCCACCGATCCAGATGAGGAAGCCGGAAATCAGCGCGCCTATCGGGATCGTGAAAACGGACGCCGCCAGAAATCCGTACATCCCGAACGAGCGGCCCGCCGCCACTGCTTCGGGCGGAATGGGTTTACCCTTGGCCGCTTGCAGTTGCAGCTGCAGATCGAAGTTGGCATCGATATACGGCGCCAACAGCCCCTTGGTTGCGAAGACGATGATGATCGTAAGCACTGACAGCAGCGCGATGTAGATACCGGGGCTGCTGTTCCGCGCGCGGTCGAAGACCTTGGCGGGGGCGACGAGGACTTCCAGAATATCCTCGACGGCATTGCTTTTGCCGGGTGCTGCTGTCAGGTCGTCACTCATCGTGCGGCTTCGCCTTCGAGATATGTGTACCCTTCCAACCCCGCGACATAATCCGCGATGAAGGCGTTCGCCTCTTCACGAGTCAGCGAAGAGGTGGCATTCACCTTACGACGGAACGTGGCCAAAAGTTGCGAGGCACCAAACTGCACATAGTTCAGCACTTCGGTGACCGTGTCACCTTCCACCAGATCGGTGATCTCGTAGGAGCCCTGATCGTTCAGGCGTACGTGCACGGCGTTGGTATCGCCGAACAGGTTGTGCAAATCGCCGAGGATCTCCTGATAGGCGCCCGTGAGAAAGATGCCAAGGATATAGTCCTCACCATCGCGGAACTCGTGCAGCTCGAGGCTCGGACGTCCGTTCTTGCCACCAACGAATCGATCGATCTTGCCGTCGGAATCGCAGGTGACGTCCTGCAGCGTGCCGCGACGCCGTGGCTCTTCGAGCAGCCGATGAATCGGCATGATCGGGAACAGCTGGTCGATGGCCCAGCTGTCGGGCAGCGACTGGAACAACGAGAAATTACAGAAGTAGCGATCGACCAGGGCCGCTTCGAGCTCCGGCACGATGTCCGAATACGTGTCCGTGTCGGCAATAGCGATGCGATAGATCGCATTCATGCTCGCCAACCACAGCACTTCAGCCTTGGCCAGCTGCCGGAGATCGAGCACGCCGCTGTTGAAGAACTGACGCGCACGATCCTTATCAAACGAGGCATCATGGAACACCTCAAGGACCTTGCGGGGCTTGGCACCACGTTCGGTCAGCGTGCGCCAGTCTTCGTGCATCTCGTGCAGCAGCGAATGATCGTCGTCTTCCAACAGCGGTACCGGCTGCTCGGCCTGCGACTCCACGTCGATCACCTTGACCAACAGTAACGCGTGATGCGCCGTCAGGGCGCGCCCGGATTCGCTGATGATATGCGGCATGGGCAACTCCGCGTCCCGGCACGCTTCCGCGATCGTGTAGATCACGTCGTTCGCGTACTCTTGGAGCGAGTAGTTGACGCTGGCGTTGTTGGTGGAGTTGGTGCCGTCGTAGTCGATGCCTAACCCACCACCGACATCCACGTGCGTGATGTCGACGCCAAGCGAACGCAACTCGAGATAGAACCGCGCCACTTCCTGCAGCCCCGACTTGATGAACCGGATGTCGGTGATCTGGCTGCCAAGGTGGAAGTGAATCAGCTTGAGAATGTCCAGCCGATCTGCGGCGACCAACTTGTCGATGAGCTTGATGAGTTGCGCGGAGCTGAGGCCGAACTTGCTCTTCTCGCCGCCGCTTTGCGCCCACCGGCCGGCGCCTTCACTCGCAAGCTTGATGCGAACGCCGCACATGGGGCGAACGCCCAGCTCTTCGGCGACTTCCAGCAGCACATCGAGTTCACTCACCTGCTCGAGCACGATGAACACGCGATGCCCGAGCTTCTGTCCCATGAGGGCCAGGCGCATGAACTCGTGATCTTTATATCCGTTACAAACAATCAGGTGCTCCGTGCTTTCGGACAGTCCGAGCACCGCCTGCAGCTCCGGCTTGGATCCACACTCAAGGCCCACGCCGTGCGTCTTCCCGAACTTGACGATTTCTTCGACCACGTGGCGCTGCTGATTCACCTTGATCGGATAGACCGTGGTGTATTTCCCGCTGTAGTCGAACTCTTTCATCGCTGCGGCGAAACGCTCACTGAGTGTTTCGATGCGTGACCGCAGAATGTCCGAAAAGCGCAAGAGCACCGGGAGGGCAATCCCCTGCCCTTCGAGGTCGTGCGCCAGATCTTTCAGATCCAGCGTCAGATGTGGGCGATCCGGATCGGGACGCACGATGACGCGTCCGCGATCGTTGAGATCGAAATAGCCGGCGCCCCATCCCTCTATGTTGTAGAGATCGCGAGCGGCGTTAAGAGACCAAGCCGCCGGCGGGGCTGGTTCGACAGTGGGCTGAATGCGTGTGGCCATAGGCCACGGAAGTTAGACGGTTGTTGGCGGCGGTGCGAGCCGCCGCCAAACAATCGGCGCGTCTGGACTGTTTATCTGTCGCCGTCGAGCAAGCCGCCGAGCCCGCCGAGGATCGAGCCTTCTCCAACGCGCTTACCACCGGCGCGGGGCGCGGCGGCGATAATACGGTCTGCGAGCCGGGAGAACGGCAGCGTCTGGAGAATTACGCGCCCCGGACCGGTGAGCTGCACAAAGAACAATCCTTCGCCACCGAACAATGCCGTTTTGATACCCGGTACGCTCTGGATGTCGTAGTCCACCGTGGGCTGGAAGGCCACCAGACAGCCGGTGTCCACGCGCAGCTTCTCACCCGGCGCGAGATCAATGGCGTGAAGCGTGCCCGAGGCGTGGAGGAATGCCAACCCATCGCCTTGCAGCTTCTGGAGAATGAACCCCTCGCCGCCAAAGAAGCCGGCGCCGATACGGCGGGTAAACGCTACGGTCACGTCGACGCCACGCGCCGCACAGAGAAAGCTATCCTTCTGCGCGAGCACGGTGCCGCCCCAGTCCCGCAGGTTGAGCGGCACGATCTTCCCGGGAAAGGGCGCCGCGAACGCGACGTCCGCGCGTTGCGACCCGTTGTTCCCGAACAGCGTGACGAAGAACGAGTCGCCGGACAACACGCGCTTGCCCGCGCCAATCAGCTTGTCGAACAGACCTCCCCCTTTCGCGTTCGGATCGAGGGTGGTGGCCATGGTGATGCCCTCACGCATGAACATCATCCCCCCCGCCTCGGCGAAGACTGCCTCGCCGGGATCGAGGGTGATGATCACTGCCTGCAGGTCATCGCCGATGATCTGGTAGTCGATCTCGTCCGCTGCCATTACTTGTCTCCGGAAGGTTGCGACGGCGCAGCGCCAGTCGCGGAAGGGGGAGCCATCTTCACTTGGTCGCGTCCCTTTTCGAGAAAGGGAATGCCGCGCACCATCCATGACGGAGCGTCGGCCCCGAGAAGTTTCACCGCAAAGAACTCCTGCATCTTCTTGTCGATATCCTTCTGATTGGCACGCTTGGTGGGATTATGCTCGTCGCCATTGTAGACCACCATGTATGCTTCCTTCTGCAAGCGGCGCATCGCCACGTAGAATTCGATGCCCTGATACCAGGGTACCGCGCCGTCGTTGTCGTTCGCCATGAAGAGCACGGGCGTGGTCACGCGATCAAGACGAAAAAGCGGCGAGTTTTCTACGTATCGCTCGGGAAACTCCCAGAGTGATCCGCCAAGTCGGCTCTGCGTACGCTCGTACTGGAACGTACGCGCCAGTCCAGACTGCCAACGAATGCCGCCGTAAGCGCTGGTCATGTTGACCACGGTGGCGTTCGGCACCGCCGCCGCGAACATGTTCGTCACCGTGATCAGATAGTTGGTCTGATAGCCGCCCCACGACTGGCCGGTGATCCCCACGCGCTTCGCATCGACGAAACCTTTCGCGATCAGCGACTGCACGCCGGGAATGATGGACTTCGCGGAGCTCGGGCCCGGTTGGCCGTCCGTATAGATGATATCCGGCTCGAAGACGAGATAGCCGAGCGCGTTGTACACCATCGGGTTGACAACATTGCGTCCGGTGGGCGACACATAGTTGTGGAGCCCGTCGGTGAGTTTCTCGTAGTAGTACACCACCATCGGATACTGTTTGGCGGCGTCGAAGCCTTCCGGCTTGTACAACAGCCCCCGCAGTGGAATGCCATCGCTGTTCAGCCACGACACCAGGTCCACGGTGCCGCGCGGATACTCGCTATCCTGTGGGTTGGCATCGGAGATGCGCGTGGTCGCTGTTAACGAGGCGCCGGTGTAGAGATTCGGGAACTCCCGGTAGGTGCTCTGGGTCATGAGATATTGCTCGGCGTTCCGCGCCTTCTGCAGCCCGCCGAAGTTGCGATCGGCCATGATCACGCGCTCCGGCTTGCTGTCGGCACTGATGCGATCGCGCCAGAAGCCCGAGGCCTTGGTGAGCGAGTCCACGGCTCGCAGCAGCACCGGCTCAGCAGGATTGAGGAACGGATCCTCGCGATCAAGATCCACCGCGCGGAAGGTCATGCCGGTGCGACGTCCCTCGCCGTCGGTCATGTTGCGCGGCGCCACCAGTCCGGCCGGGTCGAGCTCCCACACATCAAAGCGGTCGTAGATCAGCACGCGCTGGTCGCCAGTGGTCCAGCCGGCGATGCCATATGGCGGCGGGACGTCGGGCGAGTCGAACTCCTCGTCCTGAAATTTGATGCTGGTGATCGCGGCCGTGAGGTTGACGGTTTTGCTGGTGGCCGTCTGGTACGCCATCCACTGCCCGTTTTCAAACCAGGTGGCATACGTTCCGCCAGGCGACAGTTGCGGCGACGAACGCAGTTTTTTAGCGATCAGGGTGCGCGCGCCAGTCATCGGATCGAGCAGATATGCATCGGTGGCCCGGTCGCCCCAGAACTGCTGAATCGCGTACTCCATGCTGTTGGTGCCGAGCACCCGCTTGGCATCCCCGCTCACGGTCACTTGCAGCGAGTCGGATCCAAGCGGTGTCCAGCGGTTGGCCGCCAAATGGTAAATCGCGACGTGTGTCCGGTTGCGATCGCGATTCGCTTCCACCTTCTGCTGCGTCTGGATTTTCGTATCCTGCCAATGCCAGAGGTCGTAGACGGCCTTATCGAGGAGGGAATCAGCGGGGATGGCCTCAACCGGGACCGCCGCCAGCGAGAAGAGCAGCGCACTGCCTTCGCGCGTGAACTCCAAACGCCCCCGATCAGCCACGAGCTGACCCGCCGGCGCATCGGCTGACGACACCAGGCGCCGCGCCGTGATCGCCTTGCCCTTGCCCGGCGAGAGCGACGCATGGTACACCGAGAATCGCGGACGTGACGTGGTGTCGCCGCGATCGGCCGTGAACGCGACCTGCCCACCCTTGCGATCGAACGTGAGCCCGCGATACGTGCCCGCGCCGGTGAGCAGCGGGGTCACGGCGCCCGTACCGAGGGCGCGCAGGTATGCGCCATTGCTGGTGCTGTCCTTGGCGCTCACCGTGTAGGCCAGCCACTGCTCGTTTTCGTCGAACGAATACGCCGTGACCCCATCGATACGGGTTTCGGCGGCCGTGCCCAATTCGCGTAGCACAAGTGTGGTGCCCACGTCGCGGCGTGGTGCGGCGGATGCGGCGCCGCTTGCCGGTGTTCCGTTGGCGGGGGTGGGCCGCGGCGCGGCGGTGGTGTCGTCGAGGAGATACGCGAGGAATCGTCCGCCACGGCGGGCGAAGCGGAACGAGCGCACCGCCGGAACGGTCGTGACCGTGCCATCGGCGAGCTTCATCAGTCCCATACTATTGCGCGGGGCGGGCGCGCCGCGACGACTTCGCGCGCGCTCCACGACGTCCTGCGACGGATAGATCACGAAGCCTGCGAAGCGGCTGTCGGCGCTGAGCTGGGCGGCTTGCGCCGAAAAGAGCGCGGCCGAATCGGCGGCCGGTTGCAGTTGCGGTCGTCCGGTGTAGCCGCGTGCGGCCGTGTACTGCGTACTGGCGGCGGTGGAGCGGACCACCAACTCGCCCTCGCCCACCACCGGACTGACGGTGTACACCGCCCACTGGCCGTCGTTGGACAACGTGGCACCGGAGATCGTCCGCCATTGATCGTAGGTGTCCTGGGTGATGGCCTTCTTGCCGGCTGGCAGGGGCGGCTGCGTCCAGCGGGAGACCGCGGAGTAGGGATTCGCGGGGTTGGCACTCTGCGCCAGTGCGGGGAGCGACACCGCGACGGAGAGGCCGATGAGCGCCGGGATGAAACCCCGGGACGGATGCAGCAATGGTGATCGCATCGCGGTGGGAGCGAAAGGTGTGATGGGCTGGTCGCACGTAGCTGCGGACCCCAAGTTGAGGTCGGGGCGTTCTTCCAGTCAAAGACTAACGGCGCGACATAGCTCGCGTGAGGGCGTGATGGGACGGTTGATCGGGTACTTCGCGCGAGGCTTGGTGCTTTTGGCACCTCTCGCCGTCACGGTGTGGGTGTGCTGGCTGGTGTTCACCAGCGTCGACGGGTGGCTGGGACTCCCGTATCCCGGCGCGGGCTTTGTGGTGACGGTCCTGCTCATCACCCTTTTCGGGTTTCTCGGATCCAGCCTGCTCTCCAAGTCGGCGGTCTCGGTTCTGGAACGCCTGCTTGGCCGACTCCCCTTTGTTCGCTTGTTGTACGGCTCCACCAAGGACTTGCTCAACGCGTTCGTGGGAGAGAAGCGCCGCTTCGACAAGCCAGTGCTCGTGTCCCTCACCGCCGATGGCAGTGTACGCCTGGTTGGGTTTCTGACCCAGGATACGCTCGGGCATCTCGGACTGTTCGAGCAGGTCGCGGTGTATTGCCCGCACTCGTACAATTTTTCCGGTCAGCTGTACGTGGTCAACGTGTCCCAGATCCATCCCCTCGATGCCACCAGCGCCGACGCCATGGCCTTTGTGGTCTCGGGCGGCGTGACCGGG
This sequence comes from Gemmatimonadales bacterium, assembly GCA_038212625.1. GTDB lineage: Bacteria > Gemmatimonadota > Gemmatimonadetes > Gemmatimonadales > Gemmatimonadaceae > Gemmatimonas. The sequence continues at coordinate 293,308 of JBBQUH010000001.1, forward strand.
TTGGTGCCTGCGGCGCAGTCCACCGGCGAGTACGCCACCGTTATCAAGAATCGCTGATGCGCACTGATTGCCTGCACGCTCCGCGTGTGCTCCTCGTGGCACGCGCAAGCCGCCCCGCTACCCGCTCCATCTGCGGCGATAACGCTCTTGGTACCCGACGCCGTTTTTGATGGCACGGGCGACGCCTCCCAGCGTGGCTGGGCCGTGCTGGTCCGTGGCTAGCGCATCGCCGCAGTCTGGCCGCTGGCGTCCCTGCGGATTCCGGCAGGCGCGGAGCGGGTCGCACTGCCCGGAACCACCCCCATCCCCGGGATGAGCGACCTCTGGGGACCTCGCGGTGAGGCCCGTCCGACCTTTACCGCGCCAGAATGGACGACCATCCTACAGCTGGCCTCGGCGAGCGGTCGGCCGGTGGTGGCGCATGCGAGCACCGTCGAAGGAATCCAACGCGCCATTGACGCCGGTGTGGAAACGATCGAGCACGGCGATGCTGCGGACGCCGAGGTCTTTGCAACGACTTCGGGCGGATTGCTCCCGGACTGTTGGCCGATCTCGTGGCGGTCGACGGCGATCCTACGCAGGATGTTCGCCGCCTTCGGGCGGTCCGGCTGGTGATGAAGGGCGGCACTATCGTCAAGCGCTGAACGAACTTGGGATTCTCTCTGGACATCCGAGGGTCAGTAGCGAATTCTTAGCGGCTGGTGACTGGCGTCTCGAACCGTTGGCCCACCGTCCGTTGCCCTTTCCCACCCATCGGAGCACGCTTGTCCTCGTCCAACTCCGGCTCGAACGAAGCCTGGGGCAGTCGAATCGGTCTCATTCTCGCTATGGCGGGCAATGCAGTCGGACTCGGCAACTTCCTGCGTTTTCCGCGTCAGGCCGCCGCCAATGGCGGTGGCTCGTACATGATCGCGTACTTCATCGCACTCCTGCTGCTCGGCATCCCCCTCATGTGGATTGAGTGGGGCATCGGGCGCAATGGCGGCCGGTATCGCAAGGGCCACTTGCCCGGCATGTTCGCCGCCATCTGGAAGCACCCCGCAGCCAAGTATTTCGGCGTGGTGGGGATGGTCGTGCCGCTGGGTGTGATGATTTACTACACGTACATCGAAAGCTGGACGCTGGCCTTCGCAATTTTTTCGGCCACCAAGGACTACTGGGGCCAAACGACGCAGGAAGGGATGATCGGCTACCTGCGCTCGTTCCAGGGACTCGCCCCGGAAGGTGGCGCAGTCTACCATGCCTCGTACACGCCGTACGCCTTCTTCACAGTCACGCTCTTCATCAATATTTACGTGCTGTCGAAGGGCATCTCGGGCGGCATCGAGAAGCTGGCGAAAATCGGCATGCCCATCCTGTTTCTCTTTGCGATTGTGCTGGCGGGGGTGGTGCTGACACTCCCGGCGCAACCCGGCATCGGTGCCACGCCCGCACAGGGACTGGAGTTCATCTACACGCCCGATCTGTCTCGCCTCAACCAGCCGGGCATCTGGCTCGCAGCGGCGGGGCAGATCTTCTTCACGCTGTCCGTTGGGATGGGCTCGCTGCAGGCCTACGCGTCATATCTGTCCACCAAGGACGATATCGCATTGAACGGGTTAGCCACCGCCTCGACCAACGAAACCGTAGAAGTGGTGCTTGGCGGTTCGATCGCCATCCCAGCCGCCGTGACGTTCTTCGGTGTGGCGGGTGCCATGCAGATTGCGCAAGGCGGATCGTTCGATCTCGGATTTGCCACGATGCCGGTGGTGTTCCAGCAGATCGATAAAACGCTGCCAATCGGCAACCTGCTCGGCGTCATGTGGTTCGGCTTGTTGTTCTTTGCCGGCATCACCTCGTCAGTGGCCATGCTGACGCCGGTCACGGCGTTCTTCCGCGAAGAGTTCGGGATTCAGCGCGAAAAGGTGGCATGGAGCTTCGGCGCACTGGCCTTTGTGATCGGCCTCATGCATGTGCATTGGCTCGGCCATGGTTTCCTCGACGAGTGGGACTATTGGGTCGGCACGTTCGGCCTCGTGCTGGTGGCCGTGCTGGAGGTGGTGATCTTTGTGTGGATCTTCAAGCCGGAGAACGCCTGGAAGTCCATTCACATGGGCGCGGACATCCAGATTCCGAAGATCTTCAAGTTCATCATGACGTACGTCACGCCGCTGTATCTGCTCATTATCCTCACTTGGTGGGGTAAGGATGAAGCAATCCCGATTCTGCTGAACCAGCGGTCGGCCGGAAGCGCGAATCCGGTGTCGGATGTGGACATGCCGTTCATCACGATTTCACGCGGCATTCTGGTGCTCATGATCATCGGCTTCCTCTTCGCCATCCGGATGGCTTGGAAGCGCAACGGCTACGACGACCGCAAGGGTTTTGTCGAAATTCCTTCCAACCGCGCGGGGCTCTGATGTCTGGTGGCGCCATCGCCTTCATGGCGATCAGTTGGGGGTTTGTGCTGTCCCTCGTGAGTTGGTCGTACTACCGCCTGCTCACCAACAAAAAGCACCACGATCCCGACGGCATCGGGCCGGCCTCACCGCCTGAGCCGCCAAGCACGAAGAAGCGCTGATCGTTCGCTGTATTCAGGGCACAACATCGGGTAGGAGTGCGTTGCACAACGTGCTCCTACCTGACGCGTTTCCCGACCACCTTGCCGAGCGAATTACCGATCACTCGGCCCCCCACGCTACGCCAAACGGCGGAGCGTTCATCGTGTACTGGATGCGCACGGCTGTTCGCGCGCATGAAAATCCCGCGCTGGATGTCGCGCTCATGGCGGGCGCCCAGCTCGGGATACCAGTCTTTGTGTATCACGCGCTCTCTGAGAAGTACCCGTACGCGTCGGATCGTCACCACACCTTTATTCTCGAGGGTGCGCGTGATGTAGAGGCCGAGTGTGTGGCTCGTGGCATCGGCTACGCCTTTCATTGTGAGCGACCGGGGCATCGCGGCCCAGCGCTGAGGACCCTCGCCGAACGCGCCGCGCTGGTGGTGACGGAAACGATGCCGGTGCCACCGCTCGACTGGCTCACGGATTCGCTCGCCGAGGCGGTGCGTTGCCCGGTGTGGAGTGTTGACACCGCGTGCGTGGTGCCCATGCCGATGGTGGGGAAGGTACACACCCGCGCGTTCTCGTTCCGTGACGACACGGCGGCGTTGCGTCGCGCACGGATCGACGCAATGTGGTTGGACGTCGCGCCGCGCACGCCGGCGTTCGTTCCCGACGACTTGCCGTTTACGCCGGTGTCGATCGCCACCGCCGACATCGCCGCACTTGTGGCGGAGTGCGAAATCGACCACGGGGTCGCGGCCGTTCGCGACACGCCCGGTGGTATGCAGGCCGGCTACGCGCGCTGGCGCGGGTTCGTGGACAGCGGCCGGCTGAGCCGCTACGCCGCCAAACGAAACGATTCCACCATCGACGGCGTGAGCCGCATGTCGGCGTACCTTCACTACGGCATGGTGTCCACGTTCCGCATCGTGCGCGAGTGTGTGGCACTGGGCGGGGCCGGCCCCGACAAGTATCTCGACGAATTACTTGTGTGGCGGGAATTGGGCTACGCTTTTTGTTACTGGCACGACGCGCCGGCCACTCTCGATGCGATCCCCGCGTGGGCGCGTGCGACGCTGGCCGAGCACGAGCGTGATCAGCGCACCGTGTACTCGTGGGAGACACTCGCGCGCGCGGGAACCGGTGACGCGCTGTGGGACGCCACGCAGGAATCATTGCTGCGTCACGGCGAGCTGCACAACAACGTGCGCATGACATGGGGGAAGGCCATCCCCACCTGGTCCGACAACGCGGAGCAGGCGCTGGAGCGCCTGATCGATCTCAACCATCGATACGCGCTCGACGGCCGGGATCCAGCGTCGTACGGTGGCCTGCTCTGGTGCCTCGGACAGTTCGACCGGCCGTTCACTCCCCCGGTCCGTGTGCTCGGCACGGTTCGCCCGCGTAGCACGCACGACCACGCGAAGCGCATGAACCTGAGTGCCTACCAAGCACATGTGGCACGACCTGTTCGGACGCTTGCGGGTCGTACGCCGCGCGTGCTGGTGGTAGGCGCCGGGATCTCGGGCCTTGCCTGCGCACGTACGCTGCACGATCACGGACTGTCGGTGACCGTGCTGGACAAGAGTCGCGGTGTGGGTGGGCGCATGAGTACCCGCCGCGATGGCGTGTGGCAATTTGATCACGGCGCGCCGGCATTCGGTGCACAGGATGCGCGCTTTGCCCGATACGTCGAGTCGTGGCGGCACGATGCGGTTGTGGCAACGCATGGCGCGGATAGCTACATCGGCACACGAGGCATGAACGGCGTGGCCAAGCATCTTGCCCGCGACTTGCCGGTGGAAACGTCGGTGCAGGTGAGCGGCATTGAGCGTTTGGGCGAGGTCTGGCACGTGCGTGCGACCGATGGGACCGTGCGCGAAGCGGATGTTGTGCTGCTTGCCCTCCCTGCCCCGCAGGCGGCGGCGCTGCTGCGCACGGCGGTTGGTACGCATGTTATCCCCCACACGACTGCTCTGGCCGAGCGGCTTGCCGGCGTAGCGATGACTCCCTGCTGGAGCACCATGGTGGTGTTCGATGCGCCACCATCGGCGACGATCGCTGAATCCGTATGCGGCGGGTCGGCGTATCGCGGGCACGACATGCTGGCCGCCGCGTGGTACGAGGGCAGCAAGGACGGGCGCGCGACTCACGAAGCATGGGTGGTGCAATCCAGCGGCGCGTGGAGTGCCGCGCATTTGGAGGAGCAACCGGAGGCAATCGCCTCCACCGTCAGTGCCGCGCTGCGCGAGGAGTTGCAGATCGGTGGCCGCGTGGTGCACGCCGAAGCGCACCGGTGGCGATATGCGCGTGTGACGCAGGGGCTTCCTGCCGACTGCCTATTTACCGCGTCGCAGCAGCTCGGCGCTTGTGGCGACTGGGGGGCGCGCGCCGATGTGGAGGGCGCGTGGCTCAGCGGCATTGCACTCGCGGGGCGGGTGTTGAGCGCATGATACGCGCATCAACAGCCGCCCCGCCGGGGCACTGCACCGCACTGCCGGCGGTCGTTACTTGATACCGTCTGGCAGTTTAAACAGCGCAGGGTCCGGCGCGCCAAACTTCACGGCCGCGATGGTGAGTACAACGTCACCTTGCGGCGTGGCCTGCACGATCTTGCTGGCAATCTTTTTTCCTTCGAAATCCTTGTAGTCGAAAAAGGAAGTCTTTTGCTCACCCATCGGCGTTGACGCGACCGTTCCACGGCGCAATCCGCTTTCTACCTCGAAGTATTCCACGGCCGTTTCGCCGCTCTTGCGCGTCACGGTCACCTTGTAGCACTCGACACCCTCAAACGTCTCTTTGGCATCCACGGATACCTTGGCAAAGCGGGAGGGATCGAGAAAGCCCGCGCCGGTCATAGTTTCGGCGGCGAGGTTCTTTTCCTGCGCCGGATCCATGCGCGTGGCAGCGCCCATCGGCTGTACGGCCCAACCGAACGTACCGTCAAAGCCTTGATCGACCTTGGCCATGCCGAGATCGATGATCATGCGCATCTTGTTGGGCTCCGCGCTATGCCGCTCGTAAGTTCCAGACAGGCCCGCGAAGGTGATGTCGGCCGTACCGGTTTCGGTGCGACCCACCGCTTTGGCCCAGGCGTCGCGACCACCCACCGCGGTGGCGTACTTGTCGTAAATTTTCGCAGCCGAGGGGAGCTGCGCTTCTACGCGTGCTCCAGAGACAACAACCAACGCCGCAACAACGGCACTGCGAATAACGTTCATGAAAACTCCGGGTATGTGATGACTCAGACTGTACGGATGCAGGCGGCGGCGAGTTTCTCCAGTGCCGTTTCGTGCCAAGAACACCACCGCGCAATCCCCCGCTACGCGGGAAGCATGCCCTGAAACGGCGCGTCGGCTCCGTTGCGCAACGCCTCAATCCGCTCCTCGGCGAACGCTACCAACTCTGCCATCGTCGCGGCATCGAACACCAGCTTGGCGCCGGCCGCCGCGTACAACTCGGGCAGTGGCTTCGTGCCGCCCAGCGCCAGGAACCGCTTGTAGTCGGCCACGGCCTGCGTGGAGTCGCGCACCGCGTTGCGGAACACCTGCAGCGCGCCAAGCTGCGCCAGTCCGTACTCGATGTAGTAGAACGGCAGCTCGAAGATG
>JBBQUH010000002.1:0-117098 GCA_038212625.1 Gemmatimonadales bacterium
ACGACGCCGAGCAAGGCGAAAGCGGCGGAGTTGACAACGTTGGGGAGTAACTGATCGGTCATGGCACAGCCCTCATTTGCCGCGGAGCGTACGCCCCGGAATGTAGTAAGCGGATCGATACGCGCCGGGGTTGTCCCGGACCGATCGCGGGTTGGTTTTGGTCACGGTGGATGACGTGAGACTCCATCCGCGATATTGCGCGGTGGCGAGCAGGAGAAGCGCGGCCGCTCCCCACACGGTATAAAGGCGTGCTCCCGTCATACGCAGCACCGCACGGCGCACCTATTCATCGTCGCTCCCACTGCCGGTAGCGCTGCCATAGTCGCTCTCCGCCCACCGCCGACCTTCGAACCCCGACATCGGGATCGCGGCGAAGAGTGGCGGGAGGAGCAGCGCGAGCAGGGCGATTCCGTAGAAGCCAAAATGGGGCACGTCGCGTCGCACCGTAAGTTTATAGTCGATGCTGGCGACACCTGGCTCGCCACCCTCAGGTTGTACGCGCAAAAAATATCGTCCCGCCGGCACCGTCGCGAAGCGGACCGACTCGCGTTTAGAGCCTTCCGACCAGCTCCCATCGGAATCCCTCCCCGAGTAAAAACTCACCTGTTGCGACGCCTCGCGCGTCTCACCGGTGGCTTCGTTGATCAGGGAGAAGCCGAAGAACACCCAATTGTTGTTCACGTTGCTGGCGATATCCACCGTCACGCTGGACGTACGCCCATCGAGCGCGAACGGCGTGGTCACAAAGGCGGAGGAATCTTCGGTGTCGTGCGCAAACGCATAGGCGTTCTCAAACACCGTCGTCCCGCGTGCGGCTAGGATGTTGCCCAGCAAGAGCACGACCAACACAACCAGCAGCACGCCCATACGGCTGGTCATGGAGGTCGCGAGCCCGCGGTACGGATTGGGCTGATTGACGAATACGCCAATCGGGCGAATCAGCGCGTTCTTGAGACCGAACGCCTTCTGGATCACGTCGGCCGGCGTGTACGTCCCCATCGACCACGTCACCTCGTTGCCGCTTACCTCCGCGCTGAGCAGATAGGGCGGAGCGGTGAAGTCGCGCGTCGCCACCGTGTCTCCCACGCGCAATGCCCATGGGAACTCGCCGAGCGCCAGCGAGGTGCGCGCCGTCGCGGTCTGGAAATGCTTGTACGTCGTACCGTCGAGGCGTACGACAGGCCGTTCATCTTCGCGCGCCGCCGTGGGACGGCGGCGCAGCTTGTCGATGACGTTCCAGTGGCCGTTGTACTCCGACAAATACAGGAAGCCGCGATAGGGGTTGTAGCACACGTACTCCCGCCACGAGTAGTCCACGCCTTCCACGGTGATCGTGACCTGCTGGAAACCGATCACTTCCCACGGGGCGCCCTTCCAGGTACCGCGCGTACCGAGTGGGATGTACGGCGTGACCTGCAGCGCCTGCTGGGCCTTCTGCAGCACCGTGAGGTTGGGATCGGTCGCATCGAGCACCGAACGGCATGACGCACACACCACGGTCACCGCCCAGCCATGCGCGTGCAACGCGATACCTGCACCACAGGTCGGGCACGACAGGGAGGCCGACTGCGGCACGAGCGGCGCAGGATCGAGGGTCATACGGCCATCACCGAACGAACCACACATTCACCATCCTTCAAACTCGCGCAGGTTCTTGAGCGAGAGCGCGGTGAACTCCACGTATTCGCCGAGGTAGAGCGTCGCGGGAACGTCGGCCGAGTCGATGGTGGCAACTCCACCCTGATCGTTCATGAGGTCAATGAAGAGGCTCTCGCTGCGCTCGGCCGTGGTGAACGGCAGCTCGCCCTCGGTGCCGAGGTAGCTGGCCGCGGTGAGTGACGCCACTTCGTAAGTAATGTCGTTCCAGGTGAAGAGCTCGCCAACCTTTACCGCGCGCACGCTGGGGAGCGGGCCCTGCGGGTCGGCTTCCACGGTCATGGCATATTCCAGTTGTGCATCAGACAGCCACGCACTGTGGCCTTCGCCCATCCGGCAGTGCCACTCGTTCCACCGACCACGCGCCCACTGGTACGCGATCCGTCCCACCACTTGAAACGACTGGCCGCGCCACGACCCTCCGGTGCCAAGTTGGATGGGCGAGCCGGTGTGCGGGAAGTCGGCCTGCTTGCCGATCAGCGACAGGTCGAGATCACGCCGCACCAGCACCGCGCGGCAGTACGCGCAGGTGGTTTGCACCGCCTGCGCCCACTGAAACCGGATGGGGGCGCCGCAGTTGGGGCAGTTGCTGGCAAAGGGTGCCGGTACTGTCATGCGGTTGGCATGGGCTGCAGCGCGTAGTCACGCGCGAACTCGCGCACCCGCACGTCGGTGGCGCCTACATGAACCCGCAACTGCTGCACCCACGGCCACGCCGCGCGCGGGGTGCAACAGAACAGGTTGAGGCACAGCGACGCGTGCTCAGGGAAGGTGTGCACCGTGAGATGCGACTCGGCCAGCATCAGCAGCCCCGTAATGCCGCCCGGTGCAGGAAACTGATGCCACTGCGCGTCGCCCACCGGATGCAACGCGAGATCCTGCACGAGCTGTGCAAAAAGGGCGTGCAACGACGCCATGTCGGACAGGCGCACGGGATCACAGCCGTACGCCTCCACGACAAATTCGTGGCCCTGCATCGCGGTGCAGAACGAAGGACTGATCGTCAACTCTGCGCGGTGCCACACGCCGAGCAGAACTTCGCGGCGACCGGGAGTTTTGCGCCGCAGTTGAGGCAGAACTTCGTCTCACCAGATGTCGCGGCGCTACCATCCGCTACGGGCGCACCGAAGCCACCAGCCGCAGGGAGACCCGCCGCCGGTGCGCCAGCAACCGGTGAATTCGCGGCCCGCATCGCGTCGCTCATCAGCCCGCCAATGCCCATGCCCGCCCCGAGTCCGACCCCGAGCCCGGCAATGCCCCCTTCGTTAGCAGCCGCGATGGGGATGGACTGCGCTGCCTGAAACTGCGAGTACGTGCGCATGTCACCAATCATGTTCATGGAGATCCGTTCGTCGAGGCGCTTCTGCAGCTCGTCGGGGAGCGACAGACTCTCCACGGTGAACGTTTCGAGCGATAGTCCCCACTGCGCAAACTCCGGCGCCACGGCGGCGGCGATCTGCTTGCCCAGTTCACCCTGATTGGCCGCCATGTCGAGAAACGGCACCTGCGCATTCGCAAATGCCGTGGTGAAACCGATGATCACGGCGTTCCGCAGTTGTGGTTCGATCTGCTCAACGGTGTACTCGGCGTCGGTGGCGCCTACCTGTGCCTGAAAGACCACCGGATTGGCCACGCGGAAGCTGTACACGCCAAACGCGCGCAGGCGGACCGCGCCAAACTCTTTGTCGCGAATGGTGATCGGCTGCTGCGTGCCCCAGCGCTGCCCCGTCTGCACGCGGGTAGAGAAGAAATACACGTCACTCTTGAACGGGGACTCGAAGGCTTTGTCCCAGTTCTGGAGATTGGTGAGCAGTGGCAGGTTACCGGTGATCAGCGTGTGGAGTCCGGGCCCGAACTGGTCGGCAGCTACCCCTTCGTTGACGAACAGCGCCTGCTGCGACTCGCGTACGGTGAGCTTACCGCCGCTCTGGATTTCCATGTCGCGCATGGGATAGCGCGCCATAAGCACCCCGGGACCCGATTCGGTCCACTGGATGACGTCGATAAACTGTTTGCGCAGGAAATCGCCGAGGCCCATGACTACTCCGTGTGCGCCCGTGCAGGCGCTGTTCGCGAGAACGCGCCCCATTCCGGACGGAACGGGGCGCGTGCTGACGTTATGGCTCTTTTTCCCTTACGGCAACCGTGCGGAAACGTTTCAGGCGGTCGTCGTGGCCGGCGTGCAGTACTGGTCGAAGGCGTTTTCCAGGTCGGCGGCGATTTCCTGCGCGCTGCGGCCTTCGATCTGGAAGCGCTCGAGCATGAACACCACGTCGCCGTCTTTCATGAGTGCGATGCTGGGCGAGCTCGGGCCGTATCCGGTGAAGTACGAGCGGGCGCGCTGGGTGGGCTCGGGGTCCTGGCCAGCAAAGACCGTGACCGCCAGATCGGGCTTGACCGCGCGCGCGAGCGCCGTGGCTACGGCCGGACGGGCGTTGCGCGCGGCACAGCCGCACATGGAATTCACCACCACAAGCGCCGTGCCCTGCAGGTTCTGGAGCTTGGCATCCACGTCGGCGGCGGAGCGGAGCTCTTCGACGCCAAGGCGCGTGAGTTCCTGGCGCATCGGCTGGATCATGTGTTCGGGATACATCATGGGGTGCTCTCCTCAGAATTCAGGAATGTCTTCGCGCGGTTCGCGCACGAGCGCTAGCGGGGTGTGTCGCGGTGTTACCGGGCTTGAGAAGTGAAAACTAGCGGGTCGCGCAGGTTTCCGTCCCCGACCGGCCCCCCGCCTCAGGTTTAGCGTACCACGTGGAAGGTGCTCTGCCGCCCGAACGCCCAGCGCACCTTGCCAGCGGCGTCGATGATGACGTCCTCTTCCTGCGCAGAGCGGACCCGCTGGTTGTTCCACTCCGGTAGCGGCATCGTGGCCTGCAGCTCGATGGAGTACCACATGTTCGGCACGATCGTGTGGTCGCCGCGCCCCGGCACGCCGTCCTGATAGTCCCACAGGCCGATCAGGGCGCCCGCCCCATGGCCGTGCAGGCCGATAGGGTGCGAGTACAGGGTGCCGTCGATTTTTTCCTCGCGCATGCGCTTGAGCGACGCGGAAAGCACCTCATTGCCCGTCCGTCCCGGCTTCAGCTCGTCGATGGTGATGTCCTGCAAGCGGTTGGACGGGCCGAACAGCTTCGTGAGTCCAGCCGGCACCTCGGTTTCGCCCACGCGGAGCACATACCCGTTGTGCTGCGTGTCGGTGTTGAGGCCCATGGCCGTGATTCCGAAATCACAGTGCAACAAATCGCCCGGGAGAATGGTGGGATTCACGCCCACCAGCTCTGAACTCCCGAACTGTCGCTGGATCTCCACACTCGGCTGGAACCACGTCTGCAAGCCAAGGTCGCTCAGCCGCTGACGCATCCACCACACCACATCGTCCGCCTTGGTGACACCGGGGGTGATCACCTTGTTGGAGAACGCTTCGGCGATGATCTCCCACGCCACGCGATTGAGCTCACGGAACGCGGCTTCTTCTTCGGGCAGGCGCGAAGCGATCATGTCTATCGCCAGCGCCTCGGCGGGCACCACCTTGGCCGCCCACACTGGCCCAAGCGCCTCGAGCATGCCGTCGCGCTCACCGCTTGTCAGTCCGTCGGAAAAGGCGAAGGTCCGCGATGTGTTGACGGCGATTTTCTTCGGCTTCCGCTCCTCGATCACCTGCTTGAGGATGCCCCACTGCTCGTCGCCCCACAACTCGGCCTGCCGATCATTCGAGCGACTGCCGGCGGCTGGTGCGGGCACCGCCTTCATGCTGCGCACCGCCTTGAACACGTTGCCCTGCGACGTGCCGCCGAGCGCGATCCGTTCCACGCCTTCGGCGCCGCGATCGAAGAATACGTAGATCGTGCGACGCCGCGCGGCGAAGGTGGTGGGGGAGGTGATCGCCGTGAACACCGGGTCTTCGTTGTACTCACGCATTGGGACGACCCACATGTCCACGCCCTCGCGCCGCATGAGCGCGGGCAGGGTGCGCTCCATGCGCAATTCCAGCCACTGCTGCTGCTTCATGGCTTGCTCCCGCTGGGTGCCGAAGGGACGCAGGGAGTCTGCCGCCGTAGATCCCGAGGTGCGGGTGCCTGGCGTGGGCAGAGACACCACAGGCTGAGCGAGAGCCACCGAGGAGGGCAAAGCGAGCAGGAACAGTAGATGGCGCATGGCGATCGATCCGGAAGTCAGTCAAAACGCAGAGGGCGGGGTGATGCCGTCAACTGAACACCGAAACCCCCAACTGACAACTTGCTCCCACGGTCGGTCAGCCGCCGATAGCGGGCTCGCGTCGTCGATCCACCACGCGCCGGACCACTTGCACCGCCATCCCCAGCACCAGCGCAAACACGGTCACAATCAGCACGCGTTCAAACACCGTCTGGGCCGCCATCGGCCACCAATCGCCCCACGTGGCCATCCGCGAGCCGATCCGCTCGCGCCCGAAGCCGATGAGCAGGGAGCTCATGCCAAGTTCCGCGACGACCTCGATGGCCACAAACATCGCGGTCCGCACCGGCCAGCGCTTGACGGGGAAATTGCCGAGGTGCCAGGTGAGCATACCACAGAGGAAGAGCAGGCCCACTACGAGGCCGCCCACGAAGAGCATGCCGTCGCTGGTGCCCAATACCAACATGCGCCACACCCGCAACGTGATGCCGGTGATCCCCGCCGGTTCGACGGCACGAATGGCGAAGGCGCGCAGCGGATGCAGGCGCTCCTCCCCCCATTGGATGACGTCCCGCGGAAAGAACCGGCTCATCTTCGCAAGCTACGCCGTACGGGGAGGGGCGCCAGCCTGATTACCGGTCCGCGACATGGCCCAGCAGAAAGACAAGGCTCTCGGCCGCATGGGTGCGCCAGTACTGCCACGTGTGCGCTCCGGGCCATTCCGCATACTGATGCGACACCCCCAACTGCTGGAGGATTGCATGAAAATCACGGTTCTGGTCGATCCATGGGTCGTCAACGCCGACATCGACCATCAGCGCGGGTAGCGGTGCGCGCCCACGGCGCGCGGCGGGTTGCACGGCGCGCCGTGCCAAGTGGCCGGGGTCACGTGCGATCCACGCGATCGTATCCCGTCCGAACGCTCGTAGTTGCGATGGCCAGAGCGACCGCGCGGCGGTGCGTAACTCGGCGAGCGTGGTGGCGTAGCGCGCTGGTGGCGCATACGGCGCTGGCCCGAGATAGCGCGGCGAGAGGACACCGGAATGACTCGCGGCGGCGGCGAAGACGTCGGGGTACGCGAGCGCCAGGCTGATGGCACCGTAGCCACCCATGCTCAGGCCGGCGATGCCCCGATGGGCGCGATCGGCGACGGTGCGATAGCGCGCGTCGATGTGCGCCACGATGTCGCGGGCGATGTAGTCATCGTAGCGAGGCCACGGTACGCAGAAGGTGGCGGCCGGTTCGCGCCGCGTGCTGTCGGCGAGGCACGCGGGCAGATCAGGGAGCGATCCTGCCGAGGCGTACCAACCATCGTCGCCGTCGGGCATCACGAGAATGGCTTCCGGTTGTCCGGCGGCGACGAGTGAATCCATGGTCCGATCGAGCGCCCCCGCATCGACCCAGTTGCGCTGGTTACCGCCCAGTCCGTGCAGGTAGAACAGGACGGGGAAGCGTTGGGTGGGGTGCGCGGTGTACGACGGCGGCAGGTACACCGTGAGCGCTTTGTGCGCGCCGAGCGACTGCGACCAGAGGGTGTCGGTACGTACGGTGCCCTGCGGCGGGCGTTGCGCTTGCGTTTGGGCGAGCGCGCGGACTGGGAGCAGGGCAATGAGCAGAAGCGCGATCAGCGCGCACGCCGAGCACTCGGAACGCGCAGAGGCAGTGACTGCGACGGAACGTGGGGACAGTCGCTGCCGCCTGTGCATCACCTGATGATGGTGCCGATGCGGCCCCAGCGGATGTCCGTGAGGAACGGCAACGGTCGGTCGCTGTCGTCGGCTTTGTATGTGTAATACACGAACATCGGGCGTCCGCGCACGTTCTCACGAGGCACGATCCCCCAGTAGCGACCGTCCTTGGAGTCGTAGCGGTTGTCGCCAAGCATGAAGAGGAAGCCCTTGGGTACGACCAGCGGCCCCCAGTCATCAAGGGTGGGAGCGCTAGGCGGTTCGCCCATGCGCGTGCCCTTCACGATGAACTCCTGTTGCCAGGCGAAGAGCGGATGGGAGAAGCTGCCCTCGCCCTTGGGGTTCTCCGACGCCGGAAAGACCTGGCGCTGCGCCATGCCGTTCACGTGAAAGACGCCGCCGCGCATGTGGACGGTGTCACCGCCCACCGCTACGCAGCGCTTGACGAGTGTGGGATTCGGATCGTCGGGCTGGTCGATCTGGTTGGGTGACTTGAAGACCACCACATCGCCGCGCGCCGGCTCGGCGTAGCCCGGCAGATTGATGTTGGTGAACGGCACATGCGGGCCGTAGACGAGCTTGTTCACGAAGAGCCAGTCGCCCACTAACAACGTGGGGATCATGCTCCCCGACGGGATGCGATAGGCCTCAATGAGGAACGTCCGAATGACGAGGAAGATGGCCAGTGTGACGACGACGGCCTTGATATTCTCCCACGCGGACGTGCCGCTGGGGGGGCCTTTGCCGGCGCGACCGCTCTTGCCGGCACGGAGCGCCGCTACGCTGCCACGATCGGAGACCTTCTCGGACGAGGATTGCTTCGAAGCCACAGACAGTGCGGAAAAGGGGGATAACCCGATGGGACGGAAAGACCGAAGGGGCGTATCCCAGTGGGATACGCCCCTCAATCTACGCAAACAGCAGGCGGAGGTTACTTCAGGTGCGCCGACACGAGCGACGTCATCTCGAACATGGAGACCGTCTTCTTGCCACCGAACACGACCTTCAGCTTGTCATCCGCGTTGATGTTACGCTTGTTCTCAGCATCCTGGAGGCCGTGCTTTTTAATATAAATCCACAGCTTCTTCACCACTTCCGTGCGCGGAAGCGGCTTGTCACCGACTATGGCGGCCAGTTCGGCGCTCGGCTTGAGCGCCTTCATGAACGCGGCGTTCGGGGTGCGCTTGGCGGCCTTTTTAGCCGGTGCCTTCTTCACAGCAGCCTTCTTGGCCGGTGCGGCCTTCTTCACCGGCGCAGCTTTCTTGGCCGGCGCCTTTTTCACAGCAGCCTTGGTGGGGGCAGCCTTCTTCACCGCCTTCTTGGCGGGCGCTTTCTTCGCAGCCTTCTTCGCGGACTTTTTGGCAGCGGCCATGGTGTCTCCTCGGAGTGGTGACCGGTCAGGTCAGGTCGAGTGGTACAATGCTCGACAGATTGCGCGAAGACGCGGACACGCTTCGCGGTTGCGCACAAACTACAATCACCCTAGGCGCGCGCAATAGGGACTTACGGGTTCTTCCCTCTGAGAAACGTAAATTCCCTTGGAGGAACGCCCGGCGCCTCCCTCAGCGGGTGGTCCGCAGCCACTCGGCCACGCGGTGCGAGCCGCCGCAAGCGCACACCGCGAGCGCGCACCGCACCGCGTTCACGACCGCAGTGTCTCCTCCGCGAGTGTGCGGAGCAACGCGATCGACCGCACGTCCCATGGGTCCGGGGTGTCGTCATCTGCCGCGATCTCCTCGTGATGCTGCGGCGTTTCGAGGAGAAGTGGAATATTTTGTGCCCGTGGATCCTGCAACAGCCAGCCAAACGCTTCGGCGCCGATCAGGCCTTCGCCGACCAGCTTGTGCCGGTCACGGTTGGAGCCGAGTGCCCCTTCGCTGTCATTGAGATGGAGAAACGCAGGGGGCTCGCCGGTGGCCTGTTCGAACGCGTCGAGCACCCCCGTGAGCGATGCACGCGAGGTGGCGAGCGGATAGCCGGAGGCGAACAGGTGGCAGGTATCGAGTCCGTACCCGGTGCGCGCCCGCAGGGCGGCGGGAATGCCAGCCAGCATGGCGCCGACTTCTTCCGGTGTGCGTCCCACGGTGGTCCCGGCCCCTGCGGTGTTCTCGATGAGTAATCGCGTGGTGCCTTCAGGGACTGCCGCGAGGGCGCGACGCATGGCCTCGGAGACGCGCACGACGGCGGCGTCGCGATCACCATCGGTGGCGGCTCCGGGATGAAAGCACACGCCACCAACGCCGAGTGCGGTGGAACGCTCGAACTCCTTGGCGAGCCCCGCGGCGGCGCGCTCCCACTTGGCGTCATCAGGTGTGGCGCAGTTGAGCACGTATGCCGCGTGAACCATCACGTGTTCCGGACGGATTCCGGCCTCCGCGAGTGCCTCACGAAAGCGCGTCAGCCGCTCGGGCTTCACGCTGACCTTGTCGTTGTAAAACTTCGGGATGGCGCTGAAAATTTGCAGCGACTGCATCCCGGCGCGGCCGGCGCGACGCGCCGCCATGGGAATACCGCCGGCATCGAGACAATGGGCGCCGAGCAAGAGCATAAACGGAAAAGTCAGAGAAAAGAGTCAGCGCACACGGGCGCGACGGATGCGAAAGGCGGGCTCGCTGCCGGCCGTGCCCATATCGCTCCAACCGACCACTACACCGCGCCCGGTCACGGCGACGTACGGATCGCGCGCCTGCATCACGAGCGTACTCGCCAGCAGTCGCTCCTCGAACAGGTGGCCGGCAGTCCGTGATACCGCGACCCCGACTTGGGTACGTGACCCGCTGTTGGGATCCTCGTAGACCACAGCCACCACCTCGCCGTCTGCGGCGACACGCGCCGTGCCCAGCTTGTCGCCGTACACGATAGCCACGGGCGGCTCGAAGCCGGAGCGCGGGTCCATCTGGTGTGCGTAGAATACTCCTGCCCCCTCGGGGCCGGTCAGCGCAAACGCCACGTGGACATAGCCGTTGGTCGCATCCACCGCGACACTCGGCGCCGGGCGGGCGCATCCGTGCGATCCGCGATCGGCCGCCTGCGCATCACCGGGGCCCTGATCGAGCGTGTCCACGGGAATGGGGCCTCGCCATTCGCCGGGCAGGATGTTGCCGAGGGAATCCGTCGGTGCCTCGGTGACCGGAGCATCACGCCACGCCGCATACAAATACACGCGACCGCCGGTGGCGCGCGACCACCACACCGCCACCTCACCGCGCGCGCCAGCGGGAATCACCCGCAGCGAGCGCGCACAGCGCGCGCTGTCCAACGGCGCGGCGCCACGGCCGAGCGAGCGATCGGGGGCGACGGACACATTCACAGCCGGGAGGCTGGCCTGCGCCGCGACGGTTTGCCGCGACTCGGGCATCGCGCGCAGCGGCGAGTCGAGGAGTGAACGGGCCCCGGCCTCGCGCAGCAGATCCTGCATCCAGAGAAACTGCGCCGCGGCGGATTCGCCGTTGAGCGCCGAATCCATTGGCGCGAGCGGCGACATGGCCAGCGGCGCCGGGCTCCCGGTGCTCACGGCAGCTGGGTCAGCCCACGTGACCGCAGATTGCTCGCAGGCGGCCAATGCCACGGACAACAGGACGACGACGGCGAGGCGCGCGGCGCGGGGCCGGACGCCGCGCGCTGGGCGGGCGGTGGGGCGGAAAGAACCGGCAAGACGAACCATACTGAAGGGTACTGCAAGAACGGTATGACGCTAGCTTTCCTCGCTCCCCTTCCAGCCTCTCGGAGAACGACTGATGTCTTTTGCCGCCTTCGACGGCACGCGTCGCGTGCCGCCTGCCGTCAACGAGCCGGTGCGTAGCTACGCGCCCGACAGCCCCGAACGAGTCGCGCTGCAAGCGCGCCTGGCACGCATGGCCAACGAGACGGTGGAGATCCCCGTCGTGGTCGGCGGTCGTCACATTCACACCGGTGACATGGGTACGGTCACCATGCCGTGCGACCACCAGCATGTGTTGGCCACCTATCACAAGGCCACGCCGGCGCTGGTGCACGAGGCGATTGCTGCGGCCGCCGAGGCGCAGCGTGAGTGGGCGAGCTGGCGCTGGGAAGAGCGCGCGGCGGTGTTCCTGCGCGCCGCCGAACTTCTGACCACGTCGTGGCGCGACACGATCAACGCTGCCACGATGCTCGGGCAGGCGAAGACGGTGCATCAGGCGGAGATCGACGCGGCATGCGAGATGATCGACTTCTGGCGCTTCAACGCGCAGTTCGCGCAGGACTTGTACGCCGAACAGCCGCTGTCGGATCATACGATGTGGAACCAGCTGGACTACCGTCCGCTGGAGGGCTTTGTATACGCCGTGACACCGTTCAACTTCACGGCCATTGGCGGTAACCTGCCGAGCGCCCCGGCGATGATGGGCAACGTGGTGCTTTGGAAGCCATCGGCCACGGCGCTGTTGTCGTCGTGGTACACCATGCAGCTGCTGGAAGAGGCGGGTCTGCCCAAGGGCGTGATCAATTTCATTCCGGGCGACGCGGCGATGATTTCGGACATCGCGCTGGCGCATCGTGATCTGGCGGGCGTGCACTTCACCGGTTCCACGAGTGTGTTCAACAGCATGTGGAAGACGATCGGCTCGAACATGGGCACGTATCGATCGTATCCGCGCATTGTGGGCGAGACGGGCGGTAAGGACTTTATTATTGCGCACCCGAGTTCGGATCCGCAGGCGGTGGCCGTGGGTATCGTGCGTGGCGCCTTCGAGTACCAGGGGCAGAAATGTTCGGCGGCCAGCCGCGCGTACGTGCCGACGTCGTTGTGGCCCGATGTGAGGGCGCGTTGCGTAGCGATGATGGCCGAGATGAAGCAGGGCGACGTGCGCGATTTCTCGAATTTTGTGGCGGCCGTGATCGACAAGAAGGCCTTCAATCGTCTGAAGGGCTATCTCGATGACGCGAAGACGTCGGCAACGATTGTGGCGGGCGGCGGGTACGACGATTCGAAGGGCTGGTTCATTGAGCCAACGATCGTGGAAACCGACGACCCAAAGCACCGCATGCTGTGTGAAGAGCTCTTCGGCCCGGTGATGACGGTGTACGCCTACGACGATGCCAAGTGGCGCGAGACACTCACGCTGGTGGATGAGACATCGCCCTACGCGCTCACTGGCGCGATTTTCTCGCGCGACCGCGGCGCGGTACGCGAGGCGATGGCAGTGTTGCGACAGAGCGCGGGCAACCTGTACATCAACGACAAGCCCACCGGCGCGGTGGTGGGGCAGCAGCCGTTTGGTGGCGCGCGCGGTTCGGGCACCAACGACAAGGCGGGCTCGAAGCTCAACCTGGTGCGCTGGGTGAGCGCGCGGAACATCAAGGAGACATTCGCGAGCCCGCTGGACTGGAAGTATCCCTTCCTCGGCCAGTAAGCCGCCATGCCCACTGTCCGCTTCGTCACCGCCGATGTCTTTACATCGGCGCGGTTCTCCGGCAATCAGTTAGCGGTGGTGTTCGGAGCGGAGGGGCTCTCCACGGAGACGCTGCAGGCGATCACGCGTGAGTTCAACTACGCGGAGTCGGCGTTTGTGTTCGCACCTGAGCATCCGTCGCATACGCGGCGGGTGCGGATTTTCACCCCGGAGTTGGAAGTGCCGTTTGCCGGACACCCGACGATCGGCACGGCGCACGTGCTGGTCGCGATCGGCGAGATACCGGTCACGGGTGATGAAGCGACGCTGGTGCTGGAGGAGCACGTGGGGCCGGTGCCAGTGCGTGTGCTCATGGCGCACGGGGTACCGGTGCACGCGCAGCTCACCACCGCGCAACTACCAGAAGAGCGGCAGGAAGTGACCGATCGCGCGGCGCTCGCGGAGTTGTTGTCGTTGTCGCCCGAGGATTTGCTCGACGGCGCGCACGCACCGACTGGTGTGAGCTGTGGGTTGCCGTTCCAGATTATTCCATTGGCCAGTGTAGAGGCGGTACAGCGCGCGCGGTTGCGGATGGACGCCTGGGAAGCGCACCTGCAGGGAAAATGGGCGGCGTGGCCGATGGTGTTTGCGATGTCGCGCGGTACGGAGGAGAGCGCGTTGGCCTCGCATGTGCGTGGCTGCGACATCCGTGCGCGGGTGTTTGTGCCGGGATCGACGGTGCCGGAGGATCCCGCCACGGGCTCGGCCAACGCCTGCTTGGCGGGCTATCTGGCGGCACGGACGCCACGCGACGGGTTGCTGCGCTGGGAGGTCGCTCAGGGCATAGAGATGGGGCGCCCGAGTCGGTTGTCGATCGAAGTGCTGAAGGTGCACGGCGCGATCGAGGCCGTGCGTGTAGGTGGCGCCTCGGTGCTGATCAGCGAAGGGACGATGACGGTGTGATCGGGGTCTCGCCGATGCGTCCGAGCCGCGTGGCGGTCTGGTCGTGTGACCACAGCACCTGTCGGTTCCGGCCGGTTCGCTTCGCCGCATAGAGCGCCTCATCGGCGCGTGCACGCATGGCCTCGGCCACGTTGTCGTCGGGAATGCTGTCAGAGACGACGCCAATACTGAGGGTCATCGAGACGCGGGCCGTGGGCGCGCCGAACGTGCGGCGGCGGCAGGCGTCGAGGATGCGCTCGGCGAGGAGCTGCGCGCCGGCCACCGGCGTATTCGGCGCGAGTACCATGAATTCCTCCCCTCCCACGCGGGCTACCACGTCGTCGGTGCGTGCATTGGCTCGGAGCAGCTCGCCCATTTCCGCGAGGACCCGATCGCCCACCAGGTGCCCGTGAGCGTCGTTCACCTGTTTGAAAAAATCCAGATCGATCGCGAGTAGTGCGACATCGGTTTGTGTGCGCACGGCGCGAGCCAGTTCCCGGCGGAACTGTTGCTCGAAGCCTCGACGGTTAAAGCAGCCCGTGAGCGAATCGGTCTGCACAATGCTGGCCAACTGGGTCCGCAGACGATTGTAGGCGCGCCCGACTACCGTGACTGCGTCCGGGTGCCTGTCGGCCGCCACGTCGTATTCGAGGGCGAAGTCCCCATCTTCGGCGCGCCCGAACACGCGCACGAGATGGCCGAGGCGCTCGTGCAAGTTGCTCTGCACGCGAGTCACCAACAGCGACCCGGCCAGAAAAATGGCGAGCGTGGTCAGCGCTTCCCTCCAGACCACGTCTCCCCCGAAGCGCATTGCGAGCTCGCTTACGACAATGAAGGCCGTGGCGATGGCGGCGAGCATGAGCAACGCCGGGGCACGGCCGAAGTACACGTGCGTGAGCTGGAGCGAGAAGAGCGCGATGAGCAGGCCACGATCGTAGTCGTGCGGGTTAGTCAGCAGGAAGACCAACCAGAACACCATGATCAGATCGGCCACGACCATGAGGGTGGACATCGTCCGCCCTGCCCGTCCGCGTCGCTGAATCAGCACCCGGATACCCAGCACCAGCAGGATGTACACCAAGGTGGCCATCCCCAAGAGCCAATCCGCCGCATCGGCGCCGACGGCCAGCTCTGCCACCGCGGACAGCGCCACCAGATCAGCACTGCGCAGTGCAACCGTGATGACGGCGGCCAGCAGGGCCAAGCCCACCCGATAGCCAGTCTGCCAACGCAGAATCTCTGCGTTGGTCTGTTCGGAGCGGTCGCGATCTTCCGTGTCGGTGGCCATGGGAGTAGATGGAGATTAACTCTGTGTAGCCCGTCGTGGTGATCCATGACCCTCTGGATCATTGACAGGACCGATGCTGCGCGTCAATTCGACAAGACGTGTCTCATGCGTCTTTCCGAGGTGCCCAAGTCCCGGAACGCCGGTGAACGCGGGCCCTTATTGCCTTCGCCCGTGGTTGCCATGCGCGCTCATCGTGCCAGTGGTTCGCTTTTTTCTGAAGATGCCGGGTCTGCCTACGCAGCGCGTGATGCGTGCGGCGTGGGTTTCATTGCCCGGCAAAGCGGCGAACGCACGCATGAAGTGGTGGCGCTGGCGCTCGAAGCTTCGGCGCGATTGGCCCACCGCGGTGCCTCGGCCACCGATACCTCCGCCGATGGGGCCGGCCTGCTCACTCAGATTCCGCGGCGCCTGTTCATTCTGGCCGCGTCGCGCCTTGGCGTCCATCTGCCTGCGGACGCCGCGATCGCCGTGGGGATGTGTTTTCTCCCAACCGAGCCGCTCGCTCAGGAGCAGGCCATCGCGCTGATCACGGACGTACTGCTGGAAGACGGCTTGCCGCTGCTTGGGTGGCGCGACGTGCCGGTGTGCCCCGAGGTCCTCGGCCCGTCGGCCCGAGCGGCGATGCCGGCCATTCGCCAGGTGCTCATCGGCCGACCGGCAGGAAGCGACGATGATACGTGGGAGCGCCAGCTATACCTGGCACGCCGAGAGATGGAACACCGGGCCCTGGCCCGCGGCCTTGACACGTTCTACCTCTGCTCGATGTCGTGCCGCACCGTGGTGTACAAAGGGCTGCTGACGGGCGGACAGCTGGGAGATTTCTTTCCCGACCTGCGCGATCCGGCGTTTGAAAGTGCGATTGCTGTCTTTCACGAACGGTACGCCACGAACACCATGCCGCGCTGGGAGTTGGCGCAGCCGTTCCGCCAGCTGGCGCACAACGGTGAGATCAACACGCTGTGGGGCAATCGCAACGCGATGGCGATGCGTGGAGCGCTGCTCGACGCGCCGCGCTTTGGCGAGCTCGCCAACCGGGTGCGCGATCCCATCCGCCCGCGCGGCAGCGACTCCTCCAGTCTCGATAACGCCCTTGAACTGCTCGTACGCGCCGGCCGATCACCGGTGCATGCCGCCATGATGCTGGTGCCACAGGCGTGGGAAAAGTATCCCGATGTGGAGCCGGTGGTGAAGGCGTTCTACGAATACCATCAGTGCGTGATCGAACCGTGGGATGGGCCGGCCGCGCTCGCATACAGCGATGGTATTCAGGTGGCGGTGTCGCTCGATCGCAACGGGTTGCGTCCCTGCCGGTACAAGATTCGCGCCGACGGCATGGTGGTCGCCGGCTCGGAAGTGGGCATCGTGGACTTCGATCCACGCGATGTAGTGGAAACCGGCAAGCTCGGACCGGGCGGCGTATTTCTGGTGGATACTGCGGGCAAGCGGATCGTGCGCAATCTTGCCGCTAAGCGTGAGGTGGCGACCCAGCGTCCGTATGGCCGCTGGATCGCGCAGCACATGTCCACGCTGCCCACGAGCGATGGCACCGAACCGCTCGTCCGCTCCAGCGATCAACTCCGTCCATCGCAGCAAGCCTTTGGCTACGGGCACGAAGATCTCCGCATGGTGCTCGAACCCATGGCCACCACGGCAGCCGAGGTGGTGTGGAGCATGGGCGACGATGCGCCGTTGGCCGTCCTCTCGCCGTCCGCGCCGTCGTTATACGCATTTTTCCGGCAACGGTTCGCGCAGGTGACGAATCCCCCTATGGACTCGCTGCGCGAATCGATGGTGATGTCGCTGCGCATGCATCTGGGACGACGCGGGTCGCCGCTTCTTGAAAAGGCTCAATACGCCCAGATGCTGCGCATTGAACATCCGGTGCTGTTGCCAGAGGAAATGGCCGCGTTGCGCGCGTTTCCTGGTTTTCCATCAGCCACCCTCGACGCCACCTACGCGGCGCAGTCGCGCCCTGAGAGCCTCGAGGCGGCGCTTGACACGGTGTGCCGTCGCGCCGAGGTGGCCGCGCGCAAAGGCGCGCGCCTGCTGATTATCAGCGACCGCAAGGTGAGCGCGGAACGCGCCCCCATTCCTGCGCTGCTCGCACTGGGCGCGGTGCGGCAGCATCTCGTGCGCACCGGATTGCGCGCCCGCGTGGGCTTGGTGGTGGAAGCCGGTGATGCGATCGAGCAGCATCATGTGGCGGCGCTGGTGGGGTACGGCGCTGAGGCGGTGCATCCGTGGCTGGCCTTCGACACAGTCGCCACGCTGTTCACGGAAGCGCACGGACGCTCGGATGCCGACACCGACCGGCCGGGCCCGGCGCTCGCGCAGTCGCGCTATCGGGCGGCGGTGGAGAAGGGGTTGCTCAAGGTGCTCGCCAAGATGGGGATCAGCACGCTGTCGTCGTATTGCGGCGCGCAGACCTTCGATGCCATCGGACTGGGCGCCGACGTGATCGATCGGTGTTTTTCCGGTACCGCATCACCGATGGGTGGACTGACCTTTCGCGAGCTGGCGGAAGATGTGCTGCTACGCCACCGACGAGCCTTCGGCCCGGACAGCCACTCGACCACCGCATTGCCCGACTTCGGGCGTGTGCGCTTCCGCAAAGACGGTGAGGCACACGGGTGGGCGCCTACCACCGTGCTCGCGCTCCAGCAAGCAGTGGGCAGTGCACGCGCATCGCGGGCGGCGACGTCTCCCGACGACGCGTGGCGCACGTTCGCCACGCGCGCTCAGGGGACCATGCCGGCAACCGTGCGCGACCTGCTGGCGCTCCGCGCCGCCACGCCGATCGCGAGAGAGGAGGTCGAGCCAATGGAGGTGATCCGGGCGCGCTTTATCTCGTCGGCGATGTCACTGGGCGCGTTATCGCCCGAGGCGCATGAAACGATCTCGATTGCGATGAATCGCATGAATGCGCGCTCGAACTCCGGCGAAGGAGGCGAGGATCCGGCGCTCTACCTACGCCCAGTGTCCGAGCGGGCCGACAGTCGCGTGAAGCAGGTCGCGTCGGCGCGCTTCGGAGTGACCACCGAATACCTCGTGCGCGCGGACGAGATCGAGATCAAAATCGTGCAGGGGGCCAAGCCCGGTGAGGGGGGGCAATTGCCGGGGCACAAGGTCACGGAACTGATCGCGCGCCTGCGTCATTCCACGCCGGGCGTGCCGTTGATTTCGCCGCCGCCGCACCATGACATCTACTCGATTGAGGATCTGGCGCAGTTGGTGCACGACCTCAAGACGGTCAACCCACGCGCGCGAGTTGGCGTGAAGCTCGTGGCCTCGTCGGGGGTGGGTACCGTGGCGGCGGGCGTGGCGAAAGCGTTTGCCGACTATGTGCTGATCGCCGGACACAATGGCGGCACTGGGGCGTCGCCGCTTTCCAGCATCAAGTACGCCGGCTCACCATGGGAGCTGGGCCTCGCGGAAGCGCAGCAGGTGCTGGTGGCCAATGGATTGCGGCATCGGGTGGAAGTGCGCGTGGATGGCGGTCTGCGTACCGGACGCGATGTCATCATCGCGGCGCTGCTCGGGGCTGAGGCCTACGGGTTCGGCACCGGACCGCTGGTCGCGATGGGCTGCGATATGGCGCGCCAATGCCATCTCAATACGTGCCCCACGGGCATCGCGACGCAGCGTGACGACCTGCGCGCCAAGTTCCGCGGCACCCCCGAGCAGGTCATCGCCTTCTTCTCGCGCCTCGCCGATGATGTGCGCACGGAACTCGCGCTCCTCGGCGCGCGATCGATCGACGAGATCGTCGGCCAGACCGAACGGCTGCAGCGTGCGGAGCGTCCCGAGGTGCCGCGATCGGCGATGCTGGATCTGTCGCTGGTGCTCGCCAGCCCGCCGCGGACCGACGAGCCGCGGCGACGGACACTGGCGCGCAATGTGCGCGGGGGGCTGCTGTC
This sequence comes from Gemmatimonadales bacterium, assembly GCA_038212625.1. Taxonomy (GTDB): domain Bacteria; phylum Gemmatimonadota; class Gemmatimonadetes; order Gemmatimonadales; family Gemmatimonadaceae; genus Gemmatimonas. The sequence continues at coordinate 19,001 of JBBQUH010000002.1, forward strand.
GCTCGACGACCAGATCCTGACGGATGCCACGGCGAACCTCGACGCCGGTACGCCATTCGTCGGTTCGTACGCTATCCGGAACCACCATCTCACCGTGGGCGGTCGTGTGGCTGGCGCCATCGCCGAGCGTGTGGGCGACGCCGGCTTACCGGCGCAGAGTATGCGGCTGGCGTTCACCGGCAGTGCGGGGCAAAGCTTCGGGGCGTTCGCACTGCGGGGCATGCATCTGACGCTTGAAGGGGAGGCGAACGACTATGTGGGCAAGGGATTGAACGGCGGTGAGATCAGCATTCGTCCATTCCGCGATGCGCGGTATCGCGGAGCCAGTCATCTCAACATGATTGTCGGGAACACCGTGTTGTACGGCGCCACCGACGGACTGCTCTGTGCGGCCGGCATGGCTGGTGATCGTTTCGGCGTGCGCAATTCCGGCGCGGCGGCGGTCATTGAGGGAGTCGGCAATCACGCGTGCGAGTACATGACGGGCGGCGTGGTGGCCGTGCTCGGTCGTGCCGGCCGCAATTTCGGTGCGGGCATGAGCAACGGGGTGGCGTATGTGTTCGACGAGTCCGAAACGTTTGCGAGCCGACTGAATCACGAGCTGGTGCTGCTGGCGGAACTCGACAGCGAGGATGAGCAGTTGCTCGCACTGATGTTGCAGACGCATCTGGCGCGCACCGGCAGTGCCCGGGCGCGCTGGCTGATCGATGGCGGCGGCGGCCACGAAGCCCGGTGGCGCAAGGTGAAGCCACGGGGCGCGTCCGAGCATATCGCCCGGATTCGCGACCGGTGGACGCAGCGCATGGTCGCGCTGCAGGCACGGGATGCCTCGCTGGTGGCTACGTGAGCAGTCGCGCGACGAGGGCGCGAATTGCGGGATTGTGGTCGTCCTTGAACTGCGGCAGCAGGGCACGGGCGACGTCGCGATGTCCCACCGCCAGTGCTTCAAACGCGGTGATACGCAGTGTGACGTCTTCGTCATCGCCGGCCGCCTCGCATAACGTCGCCAGCTTTTTCGCGGCTCGCGAGGTTCTCACGCGCCCAAGGGCCGCGACGACCGCATAGCTCACCGTCGCATCGCGCTCGATATCGAAGAGCGGATTGATGGCAGTCTCCACGAGGCCCGTCTGCGCCGGGGAGAACACCGTGGCCAGCGCGCGCTCGCGGACTTCAGCGGAGCGGTCGAACATGACCGACTCGATACGACTCATTGCCTCCGGGCCACCGATGCGTCCCAAGGCCACCACCGCCGCGAGACGCACCTGTTCTTCGTCGTGTTTCAACAGGCGGCCGATTGGTGCGATGGTGCCTGGCGCTTGTAACTCACCCAGGAGGCAGACCGCATTACGCACCACGTACCATTGGGGGTGGGTCAGATGTTCAAGGAACACCGCCATACCGCGCTTGAGCGCCAGACAGGCATCGTACAGCAGTCGGCGTTCGAGGAGATCGGAGGCAGCCATGAGCTGTACGAAAACCGCACGGACGCCATCATCTCCGGCACGTTCGAGCACAGGCTGCACGACATCCAGCGCTAGCGTATGGTCGCCGATAGCCTCTGCCAGTGCCGCGAGGACCACAGGGGTCGCAGCCTCCCGGAACGTCGCCACATCGGAAATGCTCTCCAGTTGCTTGCAAAGCCCGTGGACATCGCCGCGCGCCACAAGCGCCGTGAGAACCGACGGCGTCACCAAAGGACTTCCCGGTACCGCCAGCGCCGCCGCAGACGCCGCCGGCCCCTGCTCGGCTGTCCGAGCGCTCCGCGCCGGATGCAACCGCACATTCCAAAGGTCGCGCACCATACTGGCGTTGAGCGGTCCCGGCGGGGCGGTAAGCGCGCGGGCCAGCTGCAAAAACTCCGGTGCCGTGATCGACGAGTGCAGATCGATCGCCTGCAACCGATGTTCAGCCAAGGTCTCGAGCAGCAGACTCACGCCAGCAGCGGTGGCCGTCTGCTGCTGCGCCTCGCGGGTCAGTCGCTCGCGGTCGAGTCGCACGGAGCCAAGTCGTGCAAGGCTCTCGAGACGCGCCACACTGACATTGACCGTTGCGGAATCGGTGCCGCTGCGCAGCTGATCGATCAGCAGCGCAAGCGCCGTCGCGTAAATGGGTTCGAGCTGCATCGTCAGATAGGTGCCTCGAGATAGAAATCGGTGCGCCACCGCTTGGAGGGGTAGAGTCCGCGCGAGAAGTCCACGCGGAGCAGCCCGTCGAGTGCGCCGAAGCCGATGCCGGCTCCGCGTTGCGGCTGCATCTGCCCGAAGGTTTTCCGTCCCCCCGCCCAGCCTATGTCGAAGAAGCCCACCGGGCGGATGATGCCTCCCCGCGTGCCGAGCTCCGCGCGCGCCAACCAGAACGCATCGCCGCTCTGCGTGCCGGCGATCTGTCCGCGCACGGTGCGCAAGCCGCCCACGTTCCATGCGCGCTGCAGCGGCATGCGGCCCAGCGAACTACCGATCGCTCCCGTAAGTGCCGTGGCAAACGGTCCAACTGGCTTGGTGATCGTACTTTCAAACGAGCCCCGCGCGTACTCGAACGTGCCGGTACCGGCCTCGGCGCGGGTAGTGGTGATCAGGCGCAGTCCGCGCGGTCGGTCAATCAGTGCGCGGTTATACGTGACCGACAGCCCGGTCACATCCGCCGGCTCCGAGCCGAAGTTCTCACGGAATCGACGGTCGCCGAACAGTCGCGCCATCGAAAAGGTGTTCACCACGTCGGAGTCGCCGGCCGTCCACTGCCGCTCGGTGAACAGGCGGACATCGAGCGACCCTTTGCGCATCTCGCGGTGGTCGGTCAGCTCCACGCCGTAATTCCGGAAATAGAACCCTTCGTCGCGGGCGTACAGGAAGACCGGCAGCGACGCGCCCAGCGAGAGTGCTCCGCCCCACTCTGGATTCACCGCGGCGAGGCGGTGATACACGGCCCCGGTGACCGTACGCGCGCCGTTTGAGCGGGCCAACGACAGCTCACCGTTGGCATGCAGGTCGGCGTGGCCGATGCGACCCTGCGCACGCAGCGTGTAGCCGGCACCCAGCACCTGCGTGGCGAGCACACCCACCGAGAGTCCCTCGACACGGTTATAGCGAATCAGATCGGAACCCGTGCGGATAGTGGGAAGCTGCGGGGCAAATTCGGGCTGGAGGGACAGATCGAGCGCCGACAGCAGTTCGTCGCGCGCGCGCAGATCGAACAGCTCTTCGCTGGACGTCATGGCGGGCGGCAACGAAGGCGAATTTTTCAGCTTCTCCGAATCACAGGGCACGTCGTACGCGATACGCAACGCCCCGTCGTAGCGGGATTCCACGCGCGTGAAGGTGGAGTCGTTGGCGCAGAGTCGGCGGCGGGTGCGCTCGCTGGTAGAAAGACGTGTGGTGTCTGTGGGCGCCTTTCCATCGTCACCGATCGAGATGTTGACCGATCCAGCACCCGTGGTAAAGCTCGAATCGCGTGGCGTGGAGTCACCAGGCGCCCGCGAAAGCCGGACTGCCGGGATGGCGGCCAGCGTGAAGTCACCGTTCACCTCGGAGTAGGTGAACTTTTCATCGATGGTGAACGGCGTGCGGATGAAGCCGATTTGCACCGAGGCGGTCGCACTGTTGGCGCGCGGGAGCCAGAACTTCCCTTGAAAGAGTCCGTACTCCACTGTGATGGCGTCGAGCTTGGCCTTGGCTGGCCGGAACAGCGCCTTTACCAACGCCGGCGGCTCGTCGTCGGAACTGTCGCCTTGGGCGCGCGCCCGAGCCGCCCGCGTCGTGGAATCTTTCACGTACAGATCGCGCGGCAAACGCGCCCGGGCCAGCGAGTCGCGTAAACGCCCGATTTCTTTCGCTTCCAACGCGTCGTACGCGCTTTCTTCGGACGCCACGTCCCAGAGTTCAATATCCACCGCGAGTCGATAGGCGGCGCGCACCAATTGCCCACCGTCACGATCAAACCAGAACGATCCTACAAACAACCGCCACTGCGGGCGGCGCGCCGTGATTTTGAGCTCGCGCAGCTTGATCACGCGCCCACCATCGACGGTGATATTGATTGAGTCGCCCGTGGCGTACTTGTAGTATGCCTCGGCGCCGTTGGCGATTGGGTGGATCACTTCGCGCTCATCGATATCCGTCTTCACGACGCCGAAGTTGCTGGACGGAAACCAGAGCGCCTCGCGCCCCGGGAAGTACGGAATGGAGATCGCACTGCTGAAGTCGCCGCTGCTACTGCCAGCCATGGGTACCGTGACCCGAGACCCGATGGGGCGCACGCGTACGCCGACGTCGCGACGCCAGGAAATCTCGGCCACGTTATCACCGCGAAAGAGCAGCTTTTCGAGCCCCAGCTTCCGCGCGCCCAATCCCATGGAGATGCGCTGCGTGGCGGTGGCCCGGTAGGCCGTCAGCGCGCTGTCCTGCTGCACGCGGGCTTCGCGCGCCCGGGTAAGGATGGCCCGTGCTTCCGGGTCGCTGAACGCCGAGGCCAGCGCGGAGTCGGCACGCAGTCGCCGCGTGACGCTGTCCGGGGCCAGCTGTTTGCGTGCCATGGAACGCGCATCGCGCGACGTCTCCCGCACGGCCGCGCGCTCTTCGGCAGTGAGCGTGTCCCGCGTTCGGCCAGACTGCGCGGCGGCTGGCTGCCACCCGCTGACCACCACACCAACCAGAGCAACAGCTCCGACACGAACACAGCGCATGATCAGCACGACAAAAGGAAGAAACGGCTAACGGTGGTCTCTCTGACCCGTACGGACCCACCTTTCGAGCGGTTTCCCCGTTTCACACGTAATTTCGCAGATAGTCCCGCTTCGCGGCGTTTCCGTTGGAGAATTCGCGCTGGGGGGATGATCCGACCGTCGAAGGCCCCGCGTTCAGCCCTGGAGTCCCCTGTGCATCTGACCCATCGTCGCCACGTCCGTTCCGCCCTGTTGACCGCCTGTGCCGCCTCGCTGGCGACATCGCTCGCGGCCGCGCGGCCACTGGAGGCACAGGACGCAGCGTCTCAGCCGCCGGCAGCCACCGTAGCCACTGCCGACCCGCGTCTTGATAAACTCAAGGGCGAAGCGCTGCAACTGGTGGAGGGACGCGCCAAGCAGGTGCAAGAGATCGTCGATATGCTCTTCTCGTTCCAGGAGTTGGGCTTCCAGGAGTTCGAGTCGCAGAAATACCTCACCGGCCTGCTCGAGAAAGAGGGCTTCAAGGTGGAGCGCGGGGTGGCCGGAATCCCCTCGGCGTGGACGGCACGCTGGAGCTATGGCACGGGCAAGCCGGAGATCTCGCTGGGCTCCGACGTGGACGGGATCCCGCAGGCGAGCAACAAGCCGGGCGTGGGCTACCGCGACCCGATGGTGGGCGGCGGACCGGGACACGGCGAGGGGCACAACGCCGGCCAGGCCGTGAACGTAGTGGCCGCGATTGTCGTGAAGCAACTCATGCAGCGCGACAAGATCAACGGCTCGCTGCTGCTCTGGCCGGGTATCGCCGAAGAGCAAATGGCGGGCAAGGCGTTCCTGGTGCGAGAGGGCGTTTTCAAGAACACCGACGTCACGCTCTTCACGCACGTAGGCAATGATCTCGGCGTGTCGTGGGGCGCGAGCGGCTCCAGCGCGCTGATCTCCGCCGAATTCCGTTTTCGCGGATCCAGCGCGCATGCTGCCGGCGCACCGTGGCGCGGCCAGAGCGCGCTCGATGCCGTGATGCTCATGGGACAGGGGTGGGAATATCGCCGCGAACATCTGCGGCTGCAGCAGCGGTCGCACTATGTCATCAAGGACGGCGGTGACCAGCCCAACGTGGTGCCCAGCACGGCGAGCATCTGGTTCTACTTCCGCGAGCAGGACTATCCGCGCACTATGGCATTGTTCGAGATCGGCAAGAAGGTAGCCGAAGGCGCAGCAATGATGACCGATACCAAGCTCGATACGGTAGTCATCCTCGGCTCGGGCTGGTCGGCGCACTTCAGCAAACCGGTCGCCGAGGCGATGCACGCCAATATCCAGACGGTGGGCATGCCCAAGTGGGATGACAAAGACCAGACGCTGGCGAAGGGGATTCAGAAGGAGCTGGGCTCGCCGGACTTCGGATTGTCGGAGCAGGTCAACAAGGAGCTGCGTGGCGCGGAGACGCCGCAGAACTGGATGGGTGGTGGGTCGGACGATATCGGCGATGTGTCGTGGAACGTGCCCACGATCACGCTGCGCTTCCCGTCGAACATTCCGGGGTTGCCGGGGCACAACTGGGCCAACGCAATTTCGATGGCCACTCCGATCGCTCACAAGGGTGCATTGGCCGGCGCGAAGGTGCAGGCGCTCACCATGCTCGACATCATGCTGACACCCAAAGTGGTGAGCGATGCATGGGACTATTTCAAGAACGTACAGACGAAGACGGTGACGTATCAGCCGTTCATTCGCCCGCAGGACATGCCACCGACGTACCTGAACGCCGATATCATGGCGAGGTACAAGTCGCAGCTGTCGAAATTTTACTACGATCCCACCAAGTACAAGACGTATCTGGAACAACTTGGCATCGAGTATCCCACGGTGCGTCCGCAGGTGGCGCAGCCGAAGGGGAACAACAATCAGTAAAGTGCTGACCCTCTGATGACCAACGGGCCGTGATCACTTGCGTGATCACGGCCCGTTGTGTGTTGGCTGCGGAAGCGCTGCGTTTTAGCGGCGCGTGACCGGCTCAAGACGAAGAATCGGCGTGGGCGCTTTCTGCGCGTTATCGATGGCAAGATAAATGAAGCCATCGGGTCCCTGACGCACGTCACGGATGCGGCCCACGTTGCGAACCAGAATATCAGCAACTACGGCCTTTGAACCGTCGATGGTCAACCGATCGAGTTGCTCGCCCGCGAGGCCACCCACGAACAGGCTGCCTTTCCATGCCGGAAACTTGTCGCCGGTGTAGAACATCAATCCCGACGTGGCAATGGACGGCACCCATACGTTGATGGGCTGTTCCATCCCCTGCTTGCGTGTACTGCTGTGGATGATGTTGCCGGAGCCGTAGTTGACACCGAACCCAATCACGGGCCAGCCGAAGTTGGCGCCCTTTTTGATGAGGTTGAGTTCGTCACCGCCCTGCGGGCCGTGCTCGGTGGCGTAGAGCTCACCGGTGGCCGGATGGAAGGCGAGCCCCTGCGGATTCCGGTGGCCGAAGCTCCAGATTTCTTTCTTCGCGTTGGCCTGCGCGGCGAACGGGTTGTCGGCGGGCACTTTCCCATCATCGGCAACGCGATTGATCGTGCCATGATGGTTGGTGACATCCTGCGCCGGATGCGCTTCCAGATTTCCAGCGGGTGTCACCTGCCGATCACCCACCGTGATGAACAGGAAGCCGCTCTTGTCGAAGGCCAGGCGCGAGCCAAAGTGTCCAGGCGCGCCCTTGGTCTCAGCGACGAACACGTCCTGCACGCCGGTGAGCGCATCGTTCTCGAACCGGCCACGTACCACGGCCGTGGTGGCGCCGCCACCACCCACCGGCTTGGAAAAGCTCAGGTAAACCAGACGGTTGCTGCCGAAGTCGGGATGCAGCACCACATCGAGCAGTCCACCCTGACCGCGCGCGACCACTTCGGGCACGCCACTCACGGCTTTCTCGAGCAGCTTGCCACCACGCACAATACGAAGACGGCCCGCCTGCTCGGTGACGAGTATGTCGCCATTTGGCAGGAAGGCCATCGACCACGGGTTGATGAGCCCCTCCACCACCTTCACCACGCGATAGTCGTGCAAGGACGACTTGTACGTGACATCCTGCGCTGCGAGAGGCGCGGCGAGGAGCGCCGAGGTGGCGATCGCCACGAGCGTGCGTCGAGTCCGGATCATCGTTGAACCATCTCCAAAGAGCGTCGTCATGCGTGCGGGAAGGAAACCATAGTAAGGAACGTAGGCGATGCCCGGAACGCTGTCAGGTAGCACGGGGTCGAACTGGCTGGCTGCTCGCGTTGATCGTCAATGCGCGCTAAGCTCTCCCCATCGCGTGCTCTGGCCCCTTTTTTGAGGCGTTTTGCTATGCCCCGCCGCTTTGTTCTCCTGTCGTCCGTTGCCGCGTCGTCGCTGCTGCTCAGTGCCTACGCGTGGCAACAGCGCGGGCCGCTCCCCGGTGTGATGCCAACGTCATTCAATATGCCGACGAGCGTGGCGTCGCCATTGGATGATCACATGGCGCATATGCCGGCCAGCGAACTGGCAGCGGGCGTGGCGGCTGCAGGTACGGCTTCGGCGCAACCGGACAACCCCAAGTACCCAGCCAGCAGCGCCAACGTCGCCGCACGGCTGGCGGCGACCCCCCGCCACGGCGAATGGGTGAAGTTCCCGTCGGCCTTGGGGGCGAGCGATTCGATCATGGCGTGGGTGGTGTATCCCACGACGACCAAGAAGGCCCCGGTGGTGGTGGTGGTGCACGAGATCTTCGGCCTCTCCAGCTGGGTGCGCGGCGTGGCCGATCAGGTGGCGTCGGAAGGGTTTATCGCCATCGCGCCGGACTTTCTGTCGCGGGCGCGCGGTGGGCCGAGCTCGGAAGAGCTGCCGAGTGACAAAGCGCGCGGGTTGATTGGCGGCGTGGATGCGGCAGAACGGAATCGCGTGATCTTGGCGGCGGCCAACTACGCGATGCTGCAGCCGGCCGCCGAGCAGCGGTACGCCGTGATCGGCTACTGCTGGGGCGGGCAGACCACGTTCATGCATGCGATCCACGGCGGCGTGAAAGGTTTTGCCGGCGGCGTCGCGTTTTATGGAGTGCCGTACATCACCGGCGGCACGCCGGCCACGGCCACCACGGAGGCTGTCCCAGCCAGCGTGAGTGCCGACTCACTGGCGAAAATCAACACGCCGATCCTTTTACTCAACGGTTCGAAAGACGCGCGCATCGGCGCGGTGATGCCGGCGCTCGACTCGATCATGAAGGCGAAAAAGAAGTCGTACGCGGGCGTGAATTACCCCGGCGCCACACACGGCTTCCTGAGGGCACAGGGTGACCCGAAGGCGGTGCGCGACGAGGCCGAAGAGCAGGCCAACCTGGCCGCGACCGCCGACGGCTGGCCGAAGACGATTGCGTTTCTCAAGCAGCATTTGCGGGTGAAGTAACGCGGCACCGCGTGCTCAGCGCGGTGCTGCGTTCGGCACACCGTGGCGGGCGCTGGGAGCTTCTTGATGCGCTCTGGCACTGTGCCGACAGCGTTTCAGGAGCGACCTCGGAAAGGCAAGCGTGACCATCGTGCGTACACAGGCAAACAATGTCTTTCGACCTCGCAATGAAGGCGAGCGCAGGATCTATCCGCGCGCCGCCATGGTGATGATCGCCTGCGCCAGCTTGTCGGCATCAGCCGGCGTGTTGTAGAGCGTGGGGGTCACACGGACGCAGTCGCCCTTGGCCAACCCGGTGCGGTAAAACGTGAACACGCCGAACTCGTCATGCAGTGTGTGCGCGACGGCGCGGTTGGCCTCACTCGACCCACGACCGTGCAAGCGGAAGCTGGTAATCGCGCCGGTGAGCGCGGCGTCTTCCGGTGTCAGAATCGTGACACCCGGTACATCGCGCACCGCATGTACCCAGCGGTCGCGCAGAAAGCGCACGCGCGCCGCTTTTTGTGGCACGCCGATGCGTGCCTGAAAGTCGAGTGCGTCGGGAATGGTCATCACGGTGGCGAAGGGCGTGGTACCGGTATGAATGCGACTTTCAATCCGTGAGATGGGCGCGCTTTCGTCGGCGTGGGCGCGATCGATGCGGGCGAGCTTGTCTTCGCGGATGTACAGGGCACCGGCTCCCACTGGCGCGCCGATCCACTTGTGCAGATTGAGGCCCACGAAGTCCGCGCCGAGATCGGCGATGGTGAGTGGCACCTGGCCGAACGAGTGGGCCGCGTCGACTACCACGTCTGCGCCGCGCGCATGCGCCAGTGCGGCGATCTGTTTCACTGGCAATAGCAGGCCGGTCTTGTTGTTGCAGTGAGTGAGCAGCAGCAACGTGGTGCGCGGATGCGCATCGAGCGCGGTGGTGTAGGCCGCGATGATCGCATCGTGCGACGCGGGCTCGGGAATATCGAGCGTGGCGACGTTGGCGCCGGTGCGTGCGGCCAGAGCATTCATGGCCCACTGCATCGCGTTGTAATCGAGGTCGGCGTACATGATGGTGTCGCCGGCCCTCACGCGATTGTACTGCCCGATGAGCGCCTGCAGCGCCTCGGTGGCGCCGCGTGAAAAGGCAATTTCCGAAGGCTTGGCGCCGACAAAGGCCGCCACGCGCTCGCGGGCCGCGGCCATGAGCGCGGGATACTCACGCCGCGCGAAGTACGAGCTTTCGCGATTCGCGCGATCGATGTGCCGGTGGTATGCGTCGAGCACGGGCGTGGCCATCATACCGAAATAGCCGGCCTCGAGATTCGTGGTGCGGTCGGTGATGCGGTACTGGTCCGCGACGGTGCGCCAGTACGCTTCGTCCTGCGCCACCTCTGCGAGCGACCCGGGGTGTGGCGTGAGCCGTTCATGCGCGAGGCCGTGCAACGCGGTGGCCGCCGCCGGCGATCCGGCCGCCAGCGCGCTTCCGGTGGGGGCCAGCGTCACGGCAGTGGCGAGACCGGCGTGGCGGAGGAAATCTCGACGAGTCGTCATACGTGGAGGCTATCGGCGGATGAGAGATCGCGCAAATCCTGTGGACGCGCATTCTGTCACGACTACGCGGCGAGCGCCTGCCATGCGAACGCGGCCAACGTCGCGCCGAGAACGGGGCCGACTACCGGCACCCAGGCGTAGCCCCAGTCGGATGGTCCCTTCCCGGCAATCGGCAGCAGGGCGTGCATGAGCCGGGGGCCCAGGTCACGCGCGGGGTTGATGGCGTAGCCCGTGGTGCCGCCGAGTGAGAGCCCGATGCCCCACACCAGCGCACCCACGAGGAGCGGTCCCACGTTGCTGGCTGGCTGCACACCCTGGCCGGCCACACTGAGAATGGCGGTGGCGGCAAAGACCAGCGCTGCCGTACCGATGACCTCGCTCACCACGTTGGCGGCGGGAGCGCGGATGGCCGGTGCCGTGCAGAAGCAGGCGCGGACGAGCTCGGGCTCGGTGGTGCGCGCCCAATGGGGCCCGTAGTGCAGCCACACCAGGGTGGCCCCGGCCATCGCGCCAAGCATCTGCGCGGCCCAATGAGCGAGCGCATCGGGCACGGTGCGCACGCCAAGGATCACGTTGGCAAAAGTGACGGCGGGGTTGAGCTCGCCAGGCGCGCCGAGCGCCACGGCGGTGAACACCCCAACGGTCACGGCGAGCCCCCACCCGACGGTAATCACGATCCAGCCGCTGTTTTGTGCTTTGGACTGGCTGAGCAGCACACCGGCCACGACGCCGTTGCCGAAGAGAATGAGCAGCAGGGTACCGACGAATTCACCGAGCACAGAAGACGGCACAGCGGGAGACCTCAAGGCGCGACGGGGAACGAGAGGGCACCGCAGATAACCACGGGGCGCGAAGGCGGAACGGCCGGCCGCCATGGCTGCGGCTGCGCTCGCTGGGCGAAGGTGCACGCGGTGTCGTCAATCCGCTACGTCTCTGGTCAAACCGGGACCGACGGTCGACATTGCCAACGTCCGCCGCTGTGTCCCCCTTCCTGCCCCGCGTGCCGATGCTCCGGATTGCGCTGCCGTTCCCTGTGGCCCGCGTGCGACTGACCGGTGCGGTACTTTTGGCCAGCGTGATGCTGCTGGCCTGTGGCGGCGGTGCGTCGCCAACGGCGACCACCCCGCCGACCACGCCGCTGCCCCCTGTACCGCCCGCGCCACCGGCCCCCGTCACGTACGTGGCGGGGCAATCCTACTTCGGCCGCAACGACTACGTGGAGTACATCGCCGGCAACGCGCCGGTGATTCTGACGGCGCCACATGGCGGGGCGCTGACGCCGTCGACGATCCCCGACCGCACTGCGGCCGCCTGCGGCGGCGCCGCCACCACGGCGACCGACATCAACACCGCCGACCTGGTGCGGGTGATGCAGCAGCGCTTCTTCGCGCGGTTCGGGACGTATCCGCACATCGTGATCTCGCACCTCGCGCGGCGTAAGCTCGACCCCAACCGCCTGTCGCCGGAAGCGGCGTGCGGCAACGCGGAGGCGGCCGCTGCCCTCGCAGCGTGGCACGCGTTCATCGACGAAGCGAAACGGGCGGTACAAACCCAGAGCGGCAAGGGGTGGTACATGGACATGCACGGGCACGGGCACTCCGTGCAGCGTCTGGAGCTGGGGTACCTGGTGACGGACGGCGATCTCAATCGCACCGACAGCGCGCTGGATGCCACGGCGCTGTTCGAGCAGACGTCCAGCATCCGGACGCTGTCGCTCAATGCCCCGATCACGTTTGCCGCCTTGCTGCGCGGCGCCTCCAGCCTGGGCACCCTCTACGCGAACCGCGGGATTCCGGCCATACCGAGCGCCAGCGATCCGAGCCCGAACGGCGCGCCGTACTTCAACGGCGGCGACAACACACGACGCCACAGCTGCGGAGCCGACGCCACGCGTTTGGGCGGCGTCACCGGCGGCCCGATCTGCGGCGTGCAGATCGAAGCGCACTTCACCGGCGTGCGGGACACCGCGGCCAACCGGGAGCGGTTCGCCGATGTGACGGCGCAGGTGCTCGAGGAGTATCTGCGCGTGCACTGGGGCCTCTTGCTGGCTCCATAGCGCCGCCAGAGGCCCGCACGGGGCCCTGGCACGCCTCGGCCGACCCCGAGCCGCGTGCCGCGCAGCGTTCTCGGCTATGTTGCAGCCATGACTTCCCGCACGCCTCTGCACGGCGACCTGCCGGCCGACGAATTCCGCACTGCCGCCCACGCCGCCGTGGATTGGATCACCGACTATCTCGAGCACCCGGAGCGGTTTCCGGTGCGCAGTCGCGTGCAGCCGGGGGCGATCCGCGAGGCACTGCCCACGCAGGCCCCCACGCACGGTGAACCACTCGATGCGATGCTGCGCGACTTTCTGCACACGATTGTTCCGGGCATCACGCACTGGAATCATCCGGGCTTTTTTGCGTACTTCGCCAACTCGGGTTCGTATCCGGGCATTCTTGGCGAGCTGCTCGCGGCGGGGCTCAACGCCAACGGCATGCTCTGGATCACCAGCCCCGCCGTCACCGAGCTGGAGCAGGTCACGCTGGACTGGATGCGCCAGCTCATGGGCCTGGGCGAAGGATGGTTCGGCGAGATCACGGATACGGCGAGTGTGAGCACACTGTACGCCTTGGCCGCAGCGCGCGAACTCGTAGCCCCCGAGGTACGCACGCAGGGACTGCGCGCGGCACCGCGGCTGCGGGTGTACTGCAGCGAGCACGCGCATTCGTCGATCGACAAAGCAGTCATCACGCTAGGGCTGGGGCACGAGAATCTGGTGCGGATTCCGGCCGACTCGCTGTTCCGTATGCAGCCTGAGGCACTGGAGGCGGCGATTATGGCGGACCTCGCAGCCGGCTACCGCCCGATGGCGGTGATCCCGTGTGTCGGCACGACCAGTATGACGAGCATCGACCCGGTGGCCGACGTGGTGCGCATCGCGCGCGCGCACGGATGCTGGATTCACGTGGACGCTGCATACGGCGGGGTAGCGGCCATGGTGCCCGAGCTCCGCTACGTGCTCGATGGGGTGGACGGCGCCGACTCGCTGGTGGTGAATCCGCACAAGTGGCTCTTCACCCCCATGGACTGTTCGGTGCTGTACACGAAGCGGCCGGATCTGCTCAAGCAGGCGTTCGCGCTGCTACCGGAGTATCTGGTCACCGCGCACAGCGACGACGCGGTCAACCTGATGGACTACGGGCTGCAGCTGGGCCGTCGGTTTCGCGCGCTCAAGCTGTGGATGGTGTTGCGCGCGTACGGCGCGGACGGGATCGCCGAACGCATCCGTTTTCACTGTGAACTGGCTCGCGATTTTGCGGGCATGGTGCATTTCGAAAGCGGTGGGTGGGAGATCACCGCGCCGGTGACGATGTCGCTGGTGTGTTTCCGCTATGCGCCCGAGGGTATGTCGGAAGACGAGATCGCGCGGGTAAACGCCGCGATCATGGAACGCGTGAACGCCTCAGGCTTGGCATATCTGTCGCACACGAAGCTCAATGGGCGCTACACGTTGCGTCTGGCCATCGGCAACATTCGTACGGACCGCAGTCATGTAGAACTGGCGTGGCGCGAGCTGCGGACCGCGGTGGCAGCGGTGCAGGCGGTGGTTTGAGCGCACGCGCCTATTCCGCCTTGCGCCGCGCCGCCTTCCGTTCGTTGCGCCCACGTTGCCAGCGCACAAACCCAAGCACTGCCGCCGTGATCAACAGCGCGCCGACCCCCTGGCCCACGCTGTCCAGGTGCCCCAGCGCCCGCACCGCCGCCTCACCGGCGGCGAAGCCCACGAGGGTGAAGACCACGGTCCAGAGTGCGGAGCCCAGCAGCGTCATCGGCAGATAAATCAATAGCGGTACCCGCGCCGCGCCACAGGCAATCGGCAGGATTACGCGCAGTCCAAACGCGAAGCGTACCAGCAGCGTTGCCGTGACCCGATTGCGGCTCACCACACGCAGCGCCACCGTACCCGTGGCCCGGGTGCGCGGAAAGCGGCGGCGTATGGCTTCCCATTTCGAACGACCGAGCGCGTAGAGCAGGGTGGTGGCGACCCAGCCACCGAGTGTGATGGCAATGAGCACCCGCACCATGCGCAGCTCGCCCTCGTGGACCGCAATACCACCAAAAATCGGCGACAGCTCTTCCGTGAAGATCGCCGACCCTCCCAGCAGCACGTACGTCCAGAGGGTGTCTGTGACCCCCTGCAGCCAACTACCGAGGTCCGTGACCATGCCCAGCACCGGCCACACGGAACTCCCGGACGCCAACACGCTCTCCACCGATGGCCATGGCGCGAGAGCGAGCGTGAAGCGTTGCAAAAACGCAGCGGTCATCAGGAGCATACACCCCAAATGTAACCGGGCGAGTCAGTCCCCCGGTTCCGGGATGGCCATGTCGACTGCGCGGAACTGCCCCGTGTGTGGCGGCGTCAGCCCCACCCGGCGCGACACGCTGGTGCGCAAGTTGTCAAAAATTTCATAAAACGTCGGGATCACTAACAGGGTGAGCACCGTCGACGTGATCACGCCACCGATGACCGCCACACCCAGCGGGGCGCGGAACTGCGCGCCTTCGCCGTTGCCAAGCGCCACCGGAATCATGCCGGCAATCAGGGCGAACGTCGTCATCAGAATCGGACGCAGGCGGATCGCTCCGGCTTCGATCAGCGCTTCACGCAGTGGCATCCCGTTTTTTTCGCGGGCCCACTTGGCGAAGTCGATGAGCAGAATGGCGTTCTTGGCCACGATGCCGCACAGCAGGATCACCCCGATCAGACTCATGATATTGATCGTGTTCCCCGTGATCGCGAGCGCTCCCATCACCCCGATCAGCGACAAGGGAAGCGAGATGAGAATGGCAATCGGATCAAGGAACGAGCCGAACTGCACCACCAGAATCAGGTACATCAGCGCCACCGCGACTCCAAGCGCGATAAAGACACTGGAGAACACCTCGTTCTGTTGCGCCACCTGCCCGCCGCTACTCAACGTGACACCGGCCGGCAGCTGTACGCCTTCCGTCTTCTTGGTGAAATCGCCCATCACTTCGGTAAGCGAGCGTCCAGCGATGTTACCCTCCACCTTGATCACGTTATTGCGATCCAGGTGATTGACGATGGCCGGCCCAAGCTCGGTGCGGATTCGGGCCACCTGCTGCAGCGGAATGAGCGCGGCGTCGGGACCCTGACCCAACGCCACCGGCAGTTGCGCCAGGTCCGCGCTGCGGGCACGCGCCTCCGGCGACAAGCGCACCATCACCTTCCGCGTCTGGTTGCTTGGATCCACCCAGTCGCCGGCATCGAGCCCGGCGAACGCCGGACGAATCGCCTGCGCCACCTGCCCCACCGTCAGCCCCAAGGCACCGGCCAACGCGCGGTCCACCTGCACTGTCAACTCCGGCTTCTGACCCTTGGTGCTCAGGCCAACGTCCACCGCGCCGGGCGTGCTCTTGAGCGCGGCGAGATACTGGTTGGCGACCACCTGCAGCGCCGCCTTATCCTGCCCGCGAAGCTCGATCGAGATCTGCTTCTCCTGGCCGGCGAAGTCGCTGGTGAACACCGAGATATCCGCGCCCCCCACTTTCTTCACATCTTCCCGGATTGCGGCCGCCAGATCTTCGGCACCACGCTCACCGGCGTCGAGCCGGTCGCCCTTGCTCTTGAGCTTGAGATAGATCCCCGCCTTATCCACGGCGCCACTTGCGCCACCGGCAGTGACGAACGTGTACGTCACCTCGGGATAGCGTGACGCGATCGCCAGCGTTTCCACCACCTTTTGCCGCAAGTAGTCGATATTGGCACCCGGAGGTGCCTCGACCGACATCTGCACTTCCGCATTGTCTTCCAATGGGAAGAAGCCACCGCCTACCCAACCCATCGCCGGCATGGCGAGCGCAAATGCGAAGGTGCCCACCGCCAGCGCCACCATGGATTTGGTGTGATCGAGCGCCCAGCCAATCAACCGGCGATACCCATTGGCAAGACCGTTGAACCACGTGTTGAACTTGTCGAGCTGCTTGGTAATCCACCACTTCTCGTGCTCCTCCTGATGCGGATCGGGCCAGTAGGCCGAGAGCATCGGATCGAGCGAGAACGAAACGAACAACGACACTAAGACCGAGCAGGCAATGGTGAGTGCAAACGGCTTGAACCATTGCCCGGACACACCCTGCAGAAACGCGATCGGTATGAAGACGGCAATGATCGAGAACGTCGTGGCCGCTACGGCGAGACCGATTTCATCGGTGCCCTCGCGCGCGGCGGTGTAGTGATCTTTCCCCATTTCCACGTGGCGCACGATATTCTCGCGCACCACGATCGCGTCGTCGATGAGAATACCGATCGCCAACGACAACCCCAGCAACGACATCGTGTTGAGCGTGAATCCGAAGGCCCACACCGCGATGAAGCTGGCCAGCACCGACACCGGAAGCGCGAGGCCCGTGATCACGGTGGAGCGCCACGAATTCAGGAACAGGAACACCACGAGCACCGTCAGCACGGCGCCTTCCACCAAGGCGTCGCGCACGTTGCGCACCGAGTTCTCCACGCGCTCGCCCTTGTTTTTCACCACGTCCAGCTGCGCACCGGCCGGCAGTGTGGGCCGTAGCGCCTCCACTTTCTTGAAGATCGCTTCCGCCACCGCCGTGGTCGAATAGCCTTTGGTTTTCTTGATCTCGATGCCCACGGCATCCTTGCCGTTGTACAACGCGAGCGTCCGCTGCTCTTCCACACCATCTTCCGCGATCGCCACATCGCCCAGACGCACCGCTCGGCCACCTTGTTCCGCCACCACCAACTGCATGAAGTCGGCTGGCGTCTCCAAACGGCCTTGCAGACGAATCGTCCGCTCATCGAGGGCGCTCGTCACGCGGCCCACCGGCACGGCGATGTTGCCCGCCTGAAGCGCCTGCACCACCTGCGGCACACTCACGCCGGCGGCCTGCAGTCGCAGCGGATCAAGATTGACTGTGAGTTCGCGCTTCACACCGCCGGACACCTGCACATCCGCCACACCGGGGATCGAGCGCAGTTCGCGCGTGATGGTCGGGTCGGCGATTTGTGTCAGTTGCGCCGGGGTGAGCGACGTCGAGAACACGGACAGCGTGACGATCGGCGCATCGGTGGGGCTGAACTTGCGTAAAATCGGTTCTTCAATTTCCTGCGGTAGATCCTGTCGCTTGGTGCTGATCGCATCGCGGATGTCCTGCGTCGCTTCTTGCAGGTCTTTCGAATACACGAACTCCGTGATGATCTGGGCGAAGCCGTCACGCGCCTCGCTGTTGATAGATTTGACGCCGGCGATGGACTGGATCGCATCTTCGATCGGCTCGAGGACCTCACGTTCCACCTGCTCGGGCGAGGCGCCCGGATAGATGACCGTGGTGAGCACGATGGGCGGTTGCACCTCGGGAAATTCGTCCGTCTGCAACTGCGTGAGGGCTACCAAGCCGAACCCCACCAGCGTGAGCATCGCCACAACGGTGATGAGTGGCCGCTTGATGGCAAAATCTGAGATGAACATGGAGGCGGGAGTTGAAGAGAGGCCGGACGGCTCAGTTGTTCTTCACGGGAGACGCCGCACGCGGCGTCGCATCCTTCGGCGTCGAGACGACAACTGACGTCCCCACGGAAATACCGCGCGCCGCGCCGAGGAGCACGGTGTCGCCAGCGGCGAGCCCGGTGGTCACTTCAAACGTTTCGGCCGCTTCATCACGCACACCCACCTGCACCTCGGTCTTCTCCACCTTGCCGTTCTTGAGGCGCATGACCGTCGGCACGATACCCGTCTGATCAACCGCGCGTTGCGGCACCATCACACCCACGCGCTTATCGGCGGCGATGCGGCCTTCCACGAAGAGACCGGCAACGAGTTCACCACTCGCATTCGGCACGCTCGCCAGCAGCTTCACCTGCTTGGTCTGCGCGTCCACCATCGGGTTGACGCGAGTGATTTTCCCTTCCAGCACGCGATCGCTGCCGTTCACTGAGAAGAGTACTGGCGCTCCCACGCGCACCTCGCCGAGCGCCGACGTGGGCACGGCCCCCTCAAGGCGCAGACTACGCGGATCGATCACAGTGAACATGGCCGTCCCCGGCGACACAATGTCACCAGGACTCACAGCGCGCACCGCCACGATACCGGCGAACGGCGCCCGCACCGTGGTGCTGCGCAACGTCTTTTCGGCGGTGGCGAGGCGCGCCTTCGCATCGTCCAGTTGCGCCTGCGCGATCAGGCTGGTGCGGTCGGCGACTTCCACGTCGCGCTCGGCAATTGCACCGGCCGCGGAGAGCGTCTTCGCGCGCTGCAGCTCACGACCCGCCTGCTCGGCGGCCACGGTAAACTGCGCGACTGAGGAACGCGCGGAGACCGCGCCATCACGGAGCGCAGCGTCGTCGAGGCGCGCCAAGGCGTCCCCAGCACTGACACGTTCGCCTTCTTCCACGTACAGCTGCAGCACCGCGCCGGACACTTCTGCCCGGATGCGCGCCTCGCGATCCGCTGCGAGCGTACCGGAAATTGATGGCCCCGCGCTGAGCGTATCGGTAGTGGCCACTGCGATATTCTCCGGTCCGATGTTCTGCGCCGCAGCGCTCGTCGCCGCAGCGGCGTCGTCAGGCTTCTGGCCGCACGCGGTGAGCGCCAGCGACAGTACCATCGTGGGCACCAGCAGCGAGGCAACTCGGATGGCGAACGGGCGAATCATGGGGATCATCGGGGTAAGCCGGTTTGCGTGGGAGCGCCCTGCGACAGCGGCAGATAGGGGAGCAGTTCAAGACGCTTGCGCGCCACCTGAAGATCACGGGCAGCGCGGGCGCGATTGCCGAGCGCCTGCTGCAACTGCACGCGGGTTTCCGACAATTCGAGTTGCGTGGAGATCCCCTCGCGGAACCGGACCTCCGCGATGTCATACGCACGCTGTGCCTGGTCAGCGGTGCCGACACTGGCCTGCCACGTAGCTTCGGCTTCGATCAGTTGCAGCGTGGCCTGACGCGCATCGAGTGACGCACCTTCCTGGGCCTGCCGCAATCGCTGCTGCGCTTCCACCAGCGACGCTTCGCTGGCCTGAATCTCGCCGCGAATGCGCCCGCCGGTGAAGAAGGGGAACGAGAGGCCGAGGCCGACCGTCCAGTTGGGGAAGAAGTCGTTGAGACTGGTGGGCAACACACCCTGCGGATACGCGAGCCGCTGATAATTGGTGGTGGCCGCAATGGAGGGAAAGCGCGATGCCTTGGTAGCGCGGAGTTGGGCCTGCGCGACTTCCACGCCCTTGGCGGCCTGCAACACCGGTGCCCGTCGGCGGTTACTGGTGTCGCTGCTCGCGAGCACGCGGTCTACCGCACCCTGCACGCGGTCGTCCACCACGAGCACGTCGGCCGCCAACACGCTGACCGTAGTGATCGGCGCGCTACTGAGCGGAGCCGCCGCGAGCGGCGACTCCCCGATGCTGTCGGTCAGTGCGAGCGGCTGATCGGGCGACACGTTGAGCAACTGCCGTAAGCGAACGTACGCCAGTTCGCGGCTGGTGCGCGATTGCAGCCAGCCCGGCCGCTGATTGTCGCGCGTCACGCGTGCGCGAATCAGCTCAAACTCCGAAGCCGAACCGACGCTGCGCGTGAGCTGCACCTGCCGTAGCGTGCGCTCGGACTGCACCAGTGTCGACTCGGCGATCGTCACCAAGCGATCCGTGAGCAGCGCGTCATAGTACGCCTGCGTGACATCGAGTTGCACCTGCGCCTGCGCGCTGGTGATGCCGATGTCCGCCGACTCACGTCCAGCGCGCGCCGCGCGAATGTTCGCCGCCGTACGTCCGCCAGTAAAGAGCTCCTGCGAGGCGGAGAGCCCGAAATTGAAATTGTACTCGGAGGCAAAAATTCGGGTAATGGGGTTGTCCGCCGCCGCCGAATCGGCGCCCGTTCCACCCGTGCCAGGTGATTGCTCAGCCGCGCGTTGGGCGATGGCCGCAAATTGATTCTGCAACTGCTTCTGCCAGTTGAGCGTGGTGGCGAGCTGAGGAAGCCGCGCGGAGCGCGCTTGTGCCTGTTGTCCTTTAGCGCGCTGTGCACCAGCCCGCGCCAGCGTAATGGTTTCGCTTTCACCCGACGCAAGGCGCAGCGCTTCGGCCAAGGTGAGTGGCAGCGGCGCGCCGGTCGGAGCGCGCGCGGGCGCCAAGGCTGCAGTCTGTGCGCCGAGCGTGGAGCTCGCCACGCAGAGCGCCGCGGTCAGCACGCGCGCGATGGGACGAAGTGCTCGCGCGGCATGTGACTCGGCCGGACGCGCAAAAAGAAAGGCCTTCATTCGGACACGGGGGGGGAGATAGTGATCAGATCTGCTGTCGTACGGTCTGCGAAGATGTTCGGTTCCGAAGAGGCGCCGACACCACGCAGAAATATCCGGACGTACGCACGGAGCGTTTCCGGTACGGGCTGGCTGAACATCGTGGGCATGATGTCACGATTCATGGCATCGGCGAACAGCGCCCCCATGAGCATGGTCACTGCCGCGCTGACCTCGGCGAGCGAGATCGGACCCGCCTCGTCGAGTCGGCCGGTCCGACGCAGCTGCACGACATAGTCGCGCAGCTGGGCTAAGGCGCTGCTCGGTCCATGCGTTGCACAATCGGCCGCTTCCTTGCGCTCGGACGCATCGCTCATCATTTGCCGGACGATGGGACGCATCGTCACGATCGCCTGATGATGCGCAGTTGCCCACTGCAGCAACTCCAACTCGGGCGCCACCGGCTCAGGCGGGAGCAATGCCGATTCGCTGATCAGCGAGCATTCGTGCATGACCAGCTCGAGCAGGGCGTCTTTCGATCCAAACTGCCGAAACAGCGTGACCTCGTTCACCCCCGCTTCTTCGGCGATGCGACGCGTCGTGGCCCCGCGCCATCCATGCTGAGCGTAGACGCGGGCGGCGGCCTGAATGATCCGTTGGCGATGGTCATCGATCATCTGTAAAATCTTAATAGCAAGTGAGTGCTTGCCGCAAGTGTTCACTTGCTTGCAGCACGCATTCGTCTCGCGGTCTAGTTTCAAGGTCAACGTATGTCCGAGCCCGCCGATTTCTTCCGACAGTCCGCCATGCCGCGCTACACGCTCACCGTCAACGGTCGCCCCCACACCGTGTCGGCCGACGCCGACACCCCGCTGCTGTGGGTGCTCCGCGACCACCTCAACCTCACCGGCACCAAGTTCGGCTGCGGCGTGGGACAATGTGGCGCCTGCACGGTGCACCTCAATGGCGCGGCCTCCCGGAGCTGCGTGCTGCCCGTCTCGGCGGTCGCCACGCTGCGCATTACCACATTGGAAGGGGCCGACGACCGGGTGGCCGAGGCGTGCCGCTCGGCGTGGCTGGAGGAGGACGTGGCCCAGTGCGGCTATTGCCAAGCGGGCATGCTCATGACCACCGCGGCCCTGCTCCGCACCACGCCGGCTCCCACCAACGCGCAGATTGACGCGGCACTCACCAACATCTGCCGCTGCGGGACGTATGCCCGCCTACGCACCGCCGTCCATCGCGCGGCCGCACTGCTGGCCAAGGTGCCGTCATGAGCACGCCGCAAGATCGTCGAACCTTCCTCACGACCTCGTCGCTCGCCCTCGGCGCACTGGTGGTGGGGATTCCCGCCTCCCTCCGCGGCGCAGGACGGGATATCCGCCGCGCGGGCGCGACTGAGACACCAGACGCCGCTGCGGGCTTCGCGCCCAACGAATATGTGCGCATCGACACTACGGGCGCCGTCACGATCGTCGTGGCGCGCTCGGAAATGGGGCAAGGCGTGCGGACGGCATTGCCGATGATTCTGGCCGACGAACTGGGCGCCGACTGGGCGCGGATCACGATTGAGCAGGCTATCCCGTCGACAGTGTTTGCCGACCTTTCGACCGGCGGCAGCATGAGCGTCGGCTCGCAGTGGCTACCGCTGCGCACGGCGGGCGCTGCGGCACGGGACATGCTGATTGCCGTCGCCGCGACGCGTCTCGGCGTACCGGCGGACACGTTGCACACGGCAGCGAGCGAAGTGCGACACCGCGAGTCCGGGAAGGCGATCGCTTTCGGCGAGTTAGTGACGGCGGCGGCCGCGTTGCCAGTCCCCACGAATCCAGCACTGAAGGACAATGACGCGTTCCAGTTCATCGGCAAGCCGGTCAAGCGGGTGGATGGCAACGCCATCGTGCGGGGCACGGCCACGTACGGGCTCGACGTGCGGGTGCCCGGGATGCGCTTCGCGGTGATGGCCATGCCTCCGGTACCCGGCGGGATCGCCGCGTCGTTCAACGCGGCGGCCGCGCGCGCGGTGAGCGGTGTGCGGGACGTGATCACGCTGCCCACCGGCATCGCGGTCGTTGCGGACAGTACGTGGGCGGCGATCAAGGGGCGTCGCGCGCTGGCGGTGCAGTGGACACACGGTGCCAACGTGCGGTTTACCAGCGCGGCCCATCGCGCCGAGTTGCGGGCCACGGTCCGCAAGCCGGGCGCGATCATGGCGCGTTCGGTGGGTGACGCCCCGGCAGCCCTCGATGCGGCGCCCACCGCAGCCTTGAAGCGCGTGTCGGCGACCTACGAGTTTCCATTTCAGGCGCACGCCACGATGGAGCCGCAGAACTGCACGGCGTGGGTGCGCGATGGAGGGTGCGAATTGTGGGTGGGCACGCAGGAGCCCAACGGCGTACAGCGGCAGATTGCGGAAGCGCTTGCGCTTCCGCTGGCGAAGATCACGGTGCATGTGCCGTTGCTCGGCGGCGGGTTCGGGCGCCGCATTACCAACGAGTACGCCACCGACGCCGCCCTCCTCTCGCAGCGCGTCAATGCTCCCGTGCAGTTGGTGTGGACGCGCGAGGACGATTTCGCGCACGACTGGTATCAGCCGATGTCTGTGTCGCGCTGCGAGGCCGTGTTGGGCGCCAACGGATTGCCTGCGGCATGGCGGCAGCGTGTAGCGGCCGCGGCGGTGACCGCGTCGTTCGGCCCGCAGGTGGCGATGGAAGCCGAGATGCTGGGCGCGCGCGATATGCCGTACGCGATTCCCAACGTGCGGGCGGAGTATTCCCACGTGCCGGTGCCGATGAAGACCGGCTGGTGGCGCGCCATTCAGTTCGTCCCCAATGTGTTTGCGCGCGAGAGCTTCGTGGATGAACTCGCCCGCGCGGCGGGGGTTGATCCGCTCGAGTACCGGTTGCAGATGCTGACCGAGGAAAGCCTCGCCGATATGCATGCGGCGGGTGCGACGGGCCCGCGCTTCGCGGTGGATCGTCTGCGTGCGGTGCTGCAGATGGCGGGCACGATGTCCGGCTGGCACGTGCCGCTCCCCAAGGGGCGCGGCCGCGGTATCGCGTGTCTGTCGTACGATGATCGCAGTTACGTGGCACAGGTGGCCGAGGTCGAAATCGTGGGCGGCGCTCTGAAAGTGACGAAGCTTTTTACCGCGATCGATGTGGGGCAGATGATCAATCCGCTCGGGCTGGTAGGTCAGGTGGAGAGCGGCATCGCGTGGGCGCTGACGGCGGTGCTGCACGGCGAGATGCCCTTTACCGGTGGGCGGGCAGCGCGCACGTCATTCGGCGAGTACCGGGTGACGTCGCTCACGGAGATGCCGGTGATGGAGACGTACGTGATGCCGGCGCATTTCCCGCCGAGCGGCGCTGGGGAGCCGCCGGTGCCGGCGGTGGCCCCCGCGATCGCCAACGCCGTCTTTGCTGCCACGGGGCGCCGCATCCGCTCGTTGCCGATCCTCCGCACCGCCCTGGTCGGCGCGTGAGCAGCTTCGGGGACCTAGCGGGCGCCGCCGAGTTGGCGCGACGGGAGCGGCCCGGCGTACCGCTGGCGTTGGCGACGCTTGTGCAGGTGGAGGGCTCGTCGTATCGGCAACCTGGCGCGCGCCTGCTGGTGGACGGCGAGGGGCGCGTCCTCGCGGGGGCCATCAGCGGCGGGTGCTTGGAGGGCGACGTGGCGGCCCGTGCCGCCACCGTGTGCGCGACCGGGCGCGGGGTGCGGCTCGTGTACGACCTGCGCGCCGACCTCGAAACGATCTGGGGCTTTGGCGCGGCCTGTGATGGCGTGGCCCATCTGGTGCTGGAGCCGCTGGCCGACTGGCGCTGGCTGGCTCGGGCGGAGGACATCCGCATGGCGCGCGCGGGCGGTGCGGTCGTCACGGTGCTCACGGCCGACGGCGCGTACGCCAGTGCGCTGTTGGCCGGCGCCGCCGCTGAGGGCCGGTGGCACCACCTGCCTTCGTCATCGGGCAGCCGGGCATTGGCGGTGACTCGCGCGCTGGTACGGGCGGCGGAGGTCGCTCAGCAGACGGCGCAGCCCGTGACCCTGCCGGAAGCTGCTCCCGAGCAGCCGGCGGTGTTCATCGAGCCGCTGGTGGCGCCCGTGGCGCTGTATCTGGTGGGGGCGGGACGCGGCGCGGAAGCGTTTGCTCTCATCGCGCATACGTTGGGATGGACGGTCACGGTGGTCGACCATCGGCCGGCGCTGCTGGAGGCGCTCGTGGTCCCCCACGGTGTGCGCACGCGGGCGGTCGCGAGCGACGCCTCGGCGCCGGATCGCCGCGCGGCGATCGGAGGTGACGCGCGGACGGCGGTGGCGTTGCTGTCGCACATCTTCGAGGTGGATGCCGCGTGGCTGACGGCGCTGCAGTCGGCACCGGTGGCCTACGTGGGGGTGCTGGGTTCGCGCCGACGCGCTGCGCAACTTTTCGACGTGGTGACGGGAGAATGTCCTGATGATGACTTGAAGATGGCGCATAAATTCTCCCAGCGTCTGTACGCGCCCATTGGTCTCGATCTTGGTGGTGAGTCGCCAGCCTCCATCGCGTTGGCCGCGATCGCTGAAATCGAAGCCGTAATGCACGGTCGACCCGGCGGGTCACTCCGCGAACGTCAGAGTCCGATTCACTCGCGGACGCCGACGCCGCAGGCGCTCAATCTGCCCGCAGGTCGTGAGCAGCTCGCCGACTGAGGGTGGCCCTGACGGACAGACGTCGTCGGGATCGGCGCCGATTGCGGGGCTGGTGCTGGCGGCGGGTGGTTCGCGCCGCCTGGGGACGCCGAAGCAACTGATGCTCGACGAATCCGGCGAGACCCTTGTCGTACGCGCCGTGCGCACGCTTCTGGCCGCTGGGTGCACCCCCCTCGTGGTGGTGACCGGCGGGGAGGCCGACGCGGTCGAATCTGCGGTACGGCACGCGTTGGGTGGGCGTCCGGTGCGGTGTGTGCACAACCCCGCGTGGGAGTCCGGCATGGGCACGTCCATCGCGCGGGGGGTGGGCGAGCTGCCCCACTCCGCCTCCGCCGTGCTGATCGCCACGTGCGATATGCCGGATGTGACCGTCTCGCATCTGCGGGAACTGGTGGCACTCACCACGGGTGGCCGGCAGCGCGTCGCGTCGGCTTACGGCAACCCGACGACTCCCACCCTCGGCATTCCGGCGGTGCTTCCGCGCGGCGACTGGCCGACGCTGGCGGCGCTGACTGGCGACGTCGGCGCCCGGGAGCTCCTCAGGGCCCCGGGAACACTTTCGGTATTTCTTCGTTGCGGTATGTTTGATCTCGATACCCCCGACGACGTGGCGGCTTGGCGGGCCCGCATCGGGCGAAACGCCACGAATTCGCCGACCCCTTCCATTCCATACGGGACACCGTCCATGCCGACCCTCGCGCAAACCGCCCTCGCCGACTTCGATCACGAGTTCGCCAACACGCGCCGCATGCTCGAGCGCATTCCCGAGGCGCACCTCGACTTTACCCCCCACGAGAAGTCGTGGCCGCTGGGCAAGCTGGCACATCACCTGGCGGAGTTCCCGATGTTTGGCGAGGTCACGGTCACCCAGCCCGGGATGGACTTCGCCGCCCCGCAGCCGCCGCGACCACCTATGCCGACCACAGCCGAAGGCTTCGTGGCACTTTTTGATGCCGACCTCGCGCGCTTCCGCGCAGCCCTCGACGCCGCCTCCGACGCGTCGCTGGCTGAAACGTGGACGATGTCGAGCGGGGCGCACGTGATCATGGCGATGCCCCGGCTGGCCGTACTGCGTGGCATGGTGATCAGCCATATGATCCACCACCGGGCCCAGCTCACCATCTACTATCGCATGCTCAACGTGTCCGTGCCCGGGCTGTACGGCCCGTCTGCGGATGAAGCGATGTGACCGACGTGATAGCACAACGAACTGAGGTATAGGACCGTATAGTCTCAGATCGGTCTGTGCGTTCTGGCCGGGCGACATCGTGTCTACGATGTCGCCCTGTCTTTTTTCTTAAGGCTTTCCCCTCCGACTTTTTATGCGTTCGCTGGTTGCCCTGCTTCTTTTCGTTACTGTCCTTCCTGCCACTGTGGCTGCGCAGGGACCCGTTTCACCGCCCGGCGGCGGTCCACCGGCCGGAGCAACCGGGCGACCCGGCGCTGGACGCCCCGGTGGCGCGCGCCCCGCTGCGGTGGCGCCTGAAGTGCTCCCCGACAGCCTCCTCCAGAGCTCCCTGCGTGTTTTCCTGGACTGTCAGGGTGGGGTGCGCGGCTGCGATCGCAATTTCTTCGTGCAGGAAATGGGGTACGTGAACTGGGTCCGCGACCGCTTCGACAGCGACGTCCACCTACTGCTCACCAGCCTCAACGCGGCCAATGGCGGTCGCCAGATCACCATCAACTTTCTGGGTCAGAAGCGCTATACGGGCAAGGTGGATACCCTGGTGGTGACGACGCTGCCCAACGATGCCGACGACCGGGTGCGGCGCGATCTGCTGCGGAACTTCCAGCTCGGTCTCGCCCCGTATGTGGCACGCACGCCGATTGCCTCGCGACTGAGCCTCGCCATCGCCGGCGGCGCTGTGGCGCCAACGATCAACCCGCGCAACATCAAGGATCGCTGGAACCTCTGGCTGTACCGGATTGACGGCAACATGGCGGCGTCGGGTGAGCAGTTGGTGCGCTCCACGAATCTCTCCTCATCGATCTCGGCCGCACGGACCAGCGACACGTGGAAGATCAATCTTGGTGCCACCGGCAGCTACAACGAGCGTGATTTCACGATCTTTCAGCGGAATGCGTCCAACCCGGCAGAGCGCGACACGATTTCTGTCGTCGTCCTGCAGCGTGCCGCGAACACCAACGCACTGTTCGGCCGCACGATCAACGCCCACTGGACGGCGGGCGTCAAAGTGTCCACGGGATTCAGCGAGGTGCTGAATCAGAAGCTCGCCATCCGTGTGTCACCGGCCATCGAGTACAACTACTTTCCATGGTCGGAGGCTACGCGTCACCAGCTCACGGCGCTGTATTACGTGGGGCCAAACTACTACCGTTACTACGGCACCACCGTGTTCGATGAGGACGACGAAACGCGTTTCAACCAGACGCTGCTGCTCGCCCTGACCCAGCGGCAGAAGTGGGGCAATACCAACCTCACACTCGAAGGCTCGCACTATCTGCACGATCCGCAGCGAAATCACGTGACGCTGTCCGGCTTCGTCGATCTTCGTATCGGCCGTGGCTTTTCACTCAACTTCCGCGGCTCGGCGTCGCGTGTGCGCGATCAAATCTACATTGCGCGCGCGGTACAGTCGGAGCGAGACATCCTGACGCAGCGTCAGCAATTGCAGACGAACTTCCGTTATAACATGAACGTCGGGATCGGCTACACGTTCGGCTCCATCTACAACACGATCGTCAACCAGCGGTTCGGTAACCTGGGCGAGCTCGGTCGTCGCTTCGGCTTCCGCGGCGACTGAATCCTGAGAGGCCGCGCTCGCGCCACAACTGATGGGTTGGCGTCGTGACCGCTTTGGCAACTGGATTCGCCGCGGGGCTCGGGGGAGCCGCGACGGGTGATGGCGTGTGCCATGGATACCCCGAGCTTCGTGGTGAGCGCGATTACGCCGGAGGGATATCTCCGTCTGCATCGGGTGGGCGCCGCCACCTATCCGCTGTGGGAGCAGTTCCACGAAGCGCATCCAGTGCGGATTCTGACGGCAGGTGGCGATGTGCCGGGCGTGGCGCCGGTGTGGATAGCGTGCGCGTGATCGCGCCTTCCACACAAAGTGCTCTTTGTATGGTCGGTGCGCGAAGAGGGGGGCCTGCAAGGCGCGGCGGCGTTTGGCGCGACGCACAGGCGCTCGCTAACATAAATTTACAGCGTGGACACGCTTGTGTCATGGGATACGCCGTTGGAGCCGCCCATGTTTGCGTTTGCTTCGCTGGGGCGGGTCTTTGTGCTGCGGGGACTCGACGATGGCTCTTCACCCCACCGGCCGAGCGTGCCCGGGTGCTCCGGATTGCACGTACGCTGGCGATTCCGGTGCCGGTGGGGACGACGCACGGGTCCGCGATCGCTCCATTCGGCGCCTCCAACGCGGGCCTGTCCTGGCCGGGCCGGTATTCCCACGCCCCGGGCGAAGTGCTAAATCTGCGCGACGTGGAGGCGCTGATCCGGATTATCGCCGCACTGGCGGTGCGGTGATCGCGTGCGATGCCGCGAACGGAATCGTCCGTCGGGCTGTTCATTAAGCAGCGGGGTAGACGCCATGCATTCTACGCTGCACTACGCTCTCCTCCCGCCTCCCGACGCCTCGTGGGATCTTTGTTCGACGCCGTGACCACGCTGCTCTTCAAATATCCGCCACGTGTGTTTGCTCGTGGTGATTTTGTGTTGGCGCCTGTGATTCCCGTGGCACTCCTGGCCGGCATTGCCAGCGTCCTGCTCGTCTTCGTCTTTGTAGCGTATCTGCGCGTACAGACGCTGCGTCCATCGGATCGCGTGCTGCTCGGCACGCTCCGTGCCGCGGCCGTGCTGGTGGTCCTTGGCTGCCTTCTGCGTCCGGGCTTGGTGATTGCGTCGGCCGTTCCGCAGCGCAATGTGCTTGCGGTGATGGTGGATGACTCACGCAGCATGCGTATTCGCGACGTCGCCGACACCACACGATCGCGCGCCGTGCAGCGCGCATTCGACGACACCAGTGCGATCTCACGTCGTCTGGCCGAACGCTTTGCGGTGCGTCGCTTTCGCTTTTCGGCGTCGGCTGCACCGCTGGCCAGCACCGCGGGACTGCGGGCCAGCGGTACGCGATCGGATCTCGCACAGGCACTCACCGATGTGCGCGAAGATCTGAATGGCATGCCGCTGGCCGGGGTGGTGCTGGTGTCGGACGGCGCGGACAACGGCAGCACCGATCTCAGTGACGCGCTATTGGCCTTGCGGGCACGACGCATCCCGGTGTTCACGGTGGGCGTCGGACAGGAGCAGTTTGCGCGAGATGTAGCGATTGAGCGCGTGCAGACGCCGCGCCGTGTGCTGGCGGGGGCCACGGTGATCGTGGAGGCCGATATTCGCTTGCGCGGCGTTGGGCGCGATGCGGTGGTCGTGACCGTAGAATCCGATGGGCGCGTGGTCGCGACGGAGTCGGTGCGCGCTCCGACCCAGGGAGACGGCGCCACATTGCGCGTACGGATTCCACCGTTGCCGGCTGGGGTGCACCGTATCGCGGTACGTGCCGCACCGCTGGCCAACGAGACCGTCACCGAAAACAATGAATGGCAAACGAGCATCGAGGTGCGCGATGGTCCCGACCGCGTGCTGTACGTGGAAGGCGAACCGCGTCCTGAGTTTGCGTTTTTGCGTCGCGCCGTGGCGTCCGACAGCGCAGTCCAAGTGGTCGGCCTGATGCGCAGCGCAGAACGCAAGTTCCTGCGCCTGGGCGTGCGCGACAGTCTCGAGCTCCTGGGAGGTTTCCCCACGAGCCGTGACGAGCTGTTCCGCTATCGCGCCATTGTGCTGGGCAGTATCGAGGCGGCGTTTTTCACCGCCGATCAGCTGCGAATGCTCGCGGACTTCGTCAGCGTGCGTGGTGGTGGGTTGCTGGTGTTGGGTGGACGGGCGTCGCTGGCGGAGGGTGGCTACGCAGGCACCCCGCTGGCCGATGTGTTGCCACTCACGGTGGCGCGTGGTGATGTGAACATCGAGGGGCCGGCGCAGCCGGTGCGTATTCGCCCCACCCGGGCTGGCGAGGCGCACGCCGCGCTGCAGCTGCGCGAAACGCTGTCTCGTTCCAAGGCGCGTTGGGATTCACTGCCCGCGTTGACGATGGTCAATCAGATCGGTTCGCCGCGGGCAGGCGCCACAGTGCTTCTGGCGGGGCAGGTAGAGGGCGGCCGGAGCGATGTGCCCATTCTGGCGTGGCAGCGCTATGGCCGTGGCATGAGTGCGGTGTTTGCGGTTCAGGATTCGTGGCTTTGGCGCATGGACACCACTATTCCGGTGGACGACATCACGCATCAGACGCTCTGGCGGCAGATGATTCGCTGGCTGGTGGACGACGCCCCAGCCCCATTCGAACTCGCGGCCGTACCTGCGCGCGTAGCGCCTGACGAACCCGTGACCGTGCGCGCGAGTGTGCGCACGCCGTTCTTCGCCGACGTGAACGATGCCACGGTGACGACCACCGTCACGTCGCCCACCGGTGTCACACAGACGGTGCCGCTGGAATGGTCGCTGCGTGACGACGGCTCGTATGCGGCGCGCTTTACCCCGACCGATACGGGGCGGTACCTGATCGAAGCCGTCTCGCAGCGCGGCCGCGATTCGAGCATCACGGCATCCACCACGCTGCTGGTGGACGAGCGCGGAGCCGATGTCGCGAACGCAGAATTGCGCACCGCGCTGTTGCAGCGTATCGCGACGGAAACCGGCGGCCGGTACTACCCGCTCGCCAACATCGGGCAACTTGCCGACGATGCCGTGTTCACCGAGGCGGGTGTCACGGTGCGCGAAGCGAAAGATCTGTGGGATATGCCGGCCGTGTTTCTGGTGCTGGCGCTGCTCTTGAGCACAGAGTGGGGATATCGTCGGTGGCGGGGGCTGTCATGACGCGCACGAGGACGTGGCAGCGCCTGGTGCATGCTGGTGCCGCGCTGATCGCGCTGGCACTGCCGGCCGCACTGTCGGCCCAACGCACGCACGTGCTGATCGTGGCCGGACTATCCGGCGACCCGGCGTTCCGCCAGACTTTTGATGCGTGGGTCAAGGCGACAGCGGCCGTAGCGAGCGCCAAGTGGGGCGTGAGCGACTCCAGCCTGTTCCTTCTCACGGAAGACTCCGTGGCCACCTCGTGGTCGCGCGGCCGTTCCACGCGGGAGAACATCGGTCAGGCGTTCACGCGCCTGTCACGGCGCGTGGCGCCGGGCGATGTGGTGTTCGTGTTTCTCGTCGGACATGGAAGCGGTGAGGGACCTACGTCGAAAGTGAACTTGCCCGGGCCCGATGCGACCGCGTCGGAGTATGCGGCATGGATCCGCGGCTTGTCGGCGCAACAGGTGGTGTTCGTGAACGCTGCCAGCGGCAGTGGCGATTTTGTGCCGGTACTCGCCGGGCCTGGCCGTGTGATTGTCACCGCCACGCGCAGCGCCGTGGAGCGCAACGCGTCGGTGTTCGGGCAGTATTTCGCAGAGGCGATTGGCAGCGACAACGCCGACGCGGACAAGAATGGGCGCCTGTCGGTCATGGAAGCATTCCGCTATGCGCGTTCGGCCGTGGCGACGTCGTACGAAACGACCAACCGCATGTTGACGGAGCATGCCGTGGTGAGCGATTCCGTGCGCGCGGCCACGATCACCTTTGGCACGACGGCGACCGTGGCGAGCCCGCGCATCGCAGCGTTGATCGCAGAACGACAGGCGCTGGAGTCACAGGTGGCGGCACTGCGTGCCCGCAAGCGCACGATGTCAGCCGCGGAGTACGACACTGCACTGGAGACGTTGCTGCTGGCCATCGCCGAAAAGACACAGGCCATCAAAGCGGCGGGTGGCGCATCATGAATCGCTGCGTGCGCTCCGCCATGTTCGCGCTGGCGCTGTTCGCGCCATCCACCGGGTGCGCGCAGGAACGGCCCGCGCCGCCCGACCGGTGGCGCGCTGCTATTTTGCAGGCGGAATCCGCGGCGCAGCGCGGAGATCGCGCCGACGCCACACAGCGCGCGTCGGCCATTGTCCGGGCCTATCAGCAGGGCTCCACGTGGTCGACGACGGAGCACACATCAGCCGGTCGCGCGTACGTGCTGCTGGGCACGGGCGATGCCGCAGCGACCCGTGCTGCGCTGGCGGCATTTGATCGAGCGATCGCGGCAGATTCCGGCAATCTTGAGGCGCAGCGTCGCGTGGGAGCGCTCTTCCTCGACAAGTACAACGCACCGGATGCGCGCGCCGCGTTCGAGGCGGTGCTCCGCCGCCGTGCGCAGGATGCCCCAGCGCTGCTCGGTCTTGCTCGTGTCGAAGAATTCGAAGGTCGAGGGACGGCACTCGCCACCGCGCGGCGCAGTCTGATGGCTGACCCCTCCTACGCCGATGCGCTCGCGTTTGTGGCCGGCCTGCAGTTGGAAGGCGAGGCGTATGACTCAGCCACGGTCACGGCGCAGCGGGCGCTGCGGGCCGATTCCACCTCACTCGCGGCATGGTCGGTGCTGGGGGCTACGGCGTGGCTCGCCGGTGATTCCGCCACGTACCAGCACGCACTGCGCGCCGCGACCACGCTGCAACCAGCGCCTGCTACGTTCTATACGGCTATCGCCGAAGCGGCCGTGCGCAACCGACGGTATGCCGACGCGGTCACGCTGGCCGAACGCGCCGTGGCGCTTGATGCGCAGTCCGTGCAGGCGTGGGGCGTGCTGGGCACCAACCAGTTGCGCACCGGACGTATGACGGAGGGTCAGACGTCGCTGGATCGGGCCTTCCAGCTCGATCCGTTCAATCTCTGGCATAAGAATACGCTCGACCTGCTCGACAAGCTCGCCGGCTTCCGGGTGATCGACGAGGGGCGGTTCCGTGTCGTCGCGCCGGCGGAAGAAGCCGAACTGCTGGCGATGTATGTAATTCCGCTGCTCGAGCAGGCATTCGACTCGCTCTCCAAGCGCTACGGCTATGCGCCACCCACACCGGTGCGTTTGGAATTCTACCGTCAGCACGCCGATTTTTCGGTGCGTACGGTGGGACTAGCCGGGCTCGGGGCGCTGGGTGTGAGCTTCGGCAGCTTGTTGGCCATGGACACGCCGAGTGCGCGCGAGCGGGGCGCCTTCAATTGGGGATCGACCGCATGGCACGAGCTCACCCATGCGTTCACGCTGGGAGCGTCGGCGCATCGCGTCCCGCGCTGGCTCTCCGAAGGGTTGTCGGTGCTTGAGGAACGGCGCGTGGGCCGCGGCTGGGGCGCCGACGTGACCGTGCCGTACCTCGTAGCGATGACGACGGGCAAGCTACGCCCCATCAGTCAGCTGAACGATGGATTCTTGCGACCGCGGTATCCTGAAGAGACGATGTACAGTTACTATCTCGCGTCGCTCTTCTGCGAGATGGTGGAGACCACCACGGGGCCGGCCGCCTTGCCGGCGATGCTGGTGGCATACCGCGATGGCTTGGGGACACCCGCCGTCTTTCAACGAGTGCTCAGGATGTCCCCGACGCAGGTGGATAGCACGTTCGACGCGTGGACGGCCAAAAAGTTTGCGTTGCCTTTGGCGGCGGTGCGTGGTGCCACGTCCGCCGACAGCAGCGGCGGGCCGTTCGTGGCCGCGATGCGTGCGGCCATGCCGCTTTTGCGTGCGCGACCCGACTCGGCGCGCGTGCTGCTTGAGCGGGCGCAACAGATGTTTCCCGGCTACAGCGGAGACGATGGACCGGCGTGGTATCTCGCGCAGATTGCCATTGCGGCACACGATACAACGCGCGCGCTGACGCTGCTCACGCAGATCACATCCCGCAACGAAACGGCGTGGGAGGCCAATGTGCAGGAGGCCGCCCTGCGCGAAGCACGAGGCGACGCGATGGGCACGATGGCCGCGCTGGACCGACTGCTCTGGATTGCGCCGTACGATGACGTATTGCACGCGCGATTCGCCACCTTGGCCGCATCGCAACGCGACTACCGTACAGCGATTCGCGAGCGGCGAGCAGCGATTGCCGCACAGCCGGCCGATCTGCTCGCGGCGCGGTACGAACTGGCCGACGCGCTTGCGCAGTCCGGCGACGTAGCCGGTGCCCGTCGCGAACTGCTGCAGCTGTTGGAAGAGGCGCCGTCGTTTGAGAAGGCGCAGGCACTATTATTGTCGTTGCGCGGTCGAACCGGCACGGCGGGAGGAACGCGATGAGCACGTTTCGGATGATGCGAACAGTGTGGTCGGCCGCCGGACTTGGCCTGAGCCTGCTGCTGCCGGCGACCGTCGAGGCGCAGCGGCGCGGGATGCCCGAGTTTGAGCCCAACGTGGCGTACGACGGCCGCCTCACCTTCGTGCGTATTAAATACACGGTGCCCGACCTCAGCGGCTACCGCCGCGACCTGCCGTGGAGTCACGACTATCCTCGCGGCGAGCGACATTTCACCAAGATTGTGAGTGAGATCTCCACCACGCGCGTGCGCGTGACGGCCAGCAACATCCTCACCCTCGACGATCCCGACCTGGGCAAGTATCCCATCGCCTATATGGCCGAGGCCGGCTTCTGGCGACCATCCGACGCGGAAGTGGTGGGACTGCGCAATTATTTGAACAAAGGGGGATTCATCATTTTTGATGATTTCGCCGGCGAACACTGGATGAACTTCGAGGCGCAGATGCGTCGCGTATTTCCGCAGTCGCGACCGGTGGTGTTGACCACCGCGCATCCGATTTTCGATTCGTTTTATCGCATCAACTCGCTCGACTACGCGCATCCCATTTATGGCATGAAGTCGGTGTTTTACGGCATTTTCGAGGACAACGATCCGTCGCGCCGTCTGCTGGCCATCGTGAATTACAACAACGATCTCTCGGAATACTGGGAGTTCTCCGACGTCGGCATGTTTCCACTCGACATGTCGAACGAAGCGTACAAGCTCGGCGTGAATTACATCATCTACGCACTCACGCGGTAGCCGTCCTATGCCTGCTCCCCACTGCCGTCCGGCCCTGCTCTCCACCCGAGGATCTGCGTGACTGCTCCTGCCATTTCCGAGACCGAACTCGATCGCCTCGATGACGCCGCGCTTGCTGACCGCCTGCAGGGTGCCGGTGAGCGGATTGCCACCGAACTGCGCAAAGTCATTGTGGGTCAGGATGAGGTGGTGCAACAAGCGCTGATCGCGCTCTTCGCCGGTGGTAACTGTCTGCTGGTGGGCGTGCCGGGGTTGGCGAAGACGCTGCTCATCTCCACGCTGGCCCGTGCGCTGGATCTCAAATTTTCGCGCATCCAGTTCACGCCCGACCTGATGCCGAGCGATGTCACCGGGACGGACGTGATTCAAGACGACCCCGCCACGGGGCAGCGTCGCCTGGCGTTCATGCCAGGGCCAGTGTTCGCGAATGTCCTCTTGGCAGACGAAATCAATCGCACCCCGCCCAAGACCCAGGCCGCGCTGCTGGAGGCCATGCAGGAACGACGCGTCACCGTGCAGGGGCGCACGTACGAACTCGATAAGCCGTTCTTCGTGTTCGCCACGCAAAACCCGATCGAACTCGAAGGCACATACCCACTGCCGGAAGCGCAGCTCGACCGTTTCATGCTGGAGGTTATGCTCGACTACCTCCCCGAGGAGGATGAGGTGGCGGTGGTGAAAGCAACCACCGCACTGCCGCCCGAAGCGGTCCAACCCGTGGTGAGCAAAGCCGAGATTCTGTCGTATCAGCGCGTGGTGCGCCGTTTACCGATTGCCGATGCGGTAACGCGCTACGCAGTCTCGCTGGTGCGGGCATCACGGCCCGTGGAGGGCGCGCCCGATTTTATCAAGCAGTGGGTGTCGTACGGCGCCAGCGTGCGTGCCGCGCAGGCGCTGGTGCTGGGTGCCAAGGCTCGGGCGCTCCTGCAGGGGCGGGCCAGTGCCGGCTTCGAAGATGTGCAGGCGCTCGCGCGACCGGTGCTTCGTCATCGCGTGCTGATGAACTTCCAGGCGCAGTCCGAGAAGGTCACCACCGACCAGCTCATCAAGCGTCTGGTGGATACCGTCCCACGTCCTCGCTCGGCGCTCTGAGGTATTCATGGCCACCGCCCCCGCATCCTTCCTCGAGCCCGGACTGTTGGCTCGCATCTCCGACCTCGCGCTCTTGGCGCGCACGGTCGTGGATGGGTTCATGCACGGCCAGCATCGCTCGCTGCGCAAGGGGGCCTCGCTTGACTTCGCCGAACATCGCTCGTATCAGCCGGGTGACGATCTGCGACGCATCGATTGGCGCGTATTCGGACGCACCGACCGGTTCTACATCAAGGAATACGAGGCCGATACCAACGCCAGCGTGCTCTTTGCACTGGATGCTTCGGGATCCATGGATTTCGCCAGCGGCGCGGTGAGCAAGTTCGACTACGCGCGTTTTCTCGTGGCGTCACTGGCGTGGCTGTCGCAGGCGCAGGGCGATCGGGTGGGGCTGGCCATCATGCGCGAAACGCTAGTGGACGTGGTCCCCCCCTCGGTGCGCCACCTGCAGCTGTTGCTGCACACGCTCGCCCGCACCACGCCTTCCGGTCCCAGTAAACTCGTGCACACCATCGAGCGCGTGGGACACTTATCGTCGCGCACCGGCATCGTGCTGCTCGTCACCGACTGTTACGACCAGCCGGAAACACTCGGCCGATCGGTGGATGCGCTGCGCATGAACGGTAACGATGTGATCGTCTTCCATGTCGTGGATCCCGCCGAGCGCGACCTGCCGGGCGACGCGCACACGACGTATGAGGACGCCGAGAGCGGTATGCAATTACCGCTGCGGCCAGAGGATCTGCGCGTTCGCTATCAGGAGCTGATAAGCGCACATCACGCCGCGCTGCAGGCGCGTTTTACCGGCGCGGGCGCCGACTACGTACGGCTCGACACGAGTGAGCCGCTCGATCGCGCCTTGCATGCCTACCTCGATGCGCGGCTCTCGCGCACTCGGGTTCGGTAGGAGCATACGTAATGGGATTCGGCTTCCTCGTTCCGGCGTTTCTGGCAGGGCTCGCGGCACTCGCGATTCCGCTGTTCATCCATCTGCGGAATCGTGACCGGGATACCCCGTTCCGTTTCCCATCGTTGATGTTCCTTGAGCAGCTGCCCATCCGTACGTCGCAACGGCAGCGGATCACCGATTGGCCGCTGCTGTTGCTGCGTGCGCTGGCGGTGGCACTGCTGGTGTTCGCGTTCGCCCGCCCCGTCTTCACCGAGCGGGCACTGGCCGGTGGTGACACGCGCAGTCGTGCGGTGGTGCTGGTCATCGATCGCTCGCTGAGCATGGGCTACGAGGGCGTCTTCGCCCGCGCGCTCGACTCGGCGCGTACCGTGATTCGTGAGCTCGGCAAGTCGGATCGGGTGGGGGTGGTGGCGTTCGATGATGCCGCCGAAACGCTGCAGCGTCTGACCACCGACAAAGCCGCCGCCACCAGTGTGTTGGCGAGCCTCACGCCGCGGTCACGCGGCACGCGCATGGCCCCGGCGCTGCGCACGGCGCGACAGATGTTGCTCGATGCCCCGTTCGCCGCGGCGGAGATCATCATGATTTCCGACCTGCAGCGCTCAGGGGCCGCAGGCATTGCCGGTCTCGATCTCCCGGCCGGCGTAACACTGCGTGGGATTGCCGTGGGGAGTCCGTCGCGCGCCAATAGCGCCGTGCGGGTCGTGGAAGCCCGTCGGCTGGTGGAAGGGAACCGCTCAGTGCTGGCGGTCAAGGCCCGCGTCCTGTCTCATGAGGGCGATTCGGCGCGCAGCGCAACGGCGACGCTGATGCTGAATGGACGTGAGGCGGCTACGCTGTCCACGACGCTGAGCGCCGACGGCGAGACGGTGATCACCTTTGCGCCCGTGCCGGCTCCCGACGGCGCCGTCAGCGGCACCGTGTCGCTCACCAGCGATGCCCTCGCCGCTGACGACACCCTGCACTTTGTGGTGCCGCGGGACGATGCGCTGCGCGTAGCCCTCGTGCTTCCGCCTGACGTATCGGCGAACGAGACGCTTTATCTGGAACGGGCGCTCAGTATCGGCCAGTCGCCTGTAATCCGCGTGGATCGCATGCGTACGGCCCCCACGTCTACTGACGAGTTGGCCCGCACGGCGCTGGTGATGTTCTGGGATGTGGCGCCGACTTCTGCGGCGGCCAGCGCGCTCGCCCCATGGCTCGAACAGGGTGGCGGCGTAGTCATTGCCGCCGGTCGTCGCCTTGCCACGGTGCGTGGAGACGTGCCGCTGCTGCCGGCTGCCGTGAACGGCCTTGCTGATCGCCTCGCCGATCGCGGGGGTACGCTACGCGACGTGCGCTACGAGCATCCCCTGTTCGCGCCATTCCGCGAAGCCACCGATGCACTCGCGGCGGTCCGCGTGCTGCGCTATCCGCGCCTTGAAGCCAACGTCGGGCCAGATATGCTCGCGCGATTCGACGACGGGCTCCCAGCAGTCCTCGAGCAGCGCGTGGGCGCCGGACGGACGCTCGTGGTGGCCGTGCCGTTGGATGCCCAATTCGGCGATTTCCCCGTGCAGCCTGCCTATCTGCCCTTCGTTCGACAGTTGGTGCGGCACACGGCGGGGCGTGATGCCGCACCGCTCTGGCGGACCACGGGCGAAAGCTGGTTGCTCCCTACCGGCGTGTCGAACCCCGTTGTCCAAACGCCCGATGGGTCGCTCGTGCGACCCACTGCCGATTCGCTTGGCAGCGCGGTGGCGCTGGTAAATGCTGGTGCCTATGCCGTCTTCGCGGAGACGGCCACTGGCATCGCGGTAGCCCGTGTGGCCGCCAACGCACCGGCCAGCGAATCAGAACTCACGCCGATCGATACTACCGAATTATTGTTGGGCGTGCGTGAAACACCGCGGGATGCCTCGGGCAATGCCGCAGCGAGTGGTGCGCCGCCCACGACCATCGAGTTGGAGCGCCGCCAGAACCCGTGGCGCATTCTGCTGCTGCTCGTGGCGCTCGCGCTGACGATTGAAACGTTCCTTGCGACCCGCGGAGCACGCGCCATTGCGCGTCGAATCCGCGCCGTCCCCGCTGACCGGGTTTCCCCCGAACGGAGCACGCGATGACCCCCGACCGCCTGTTACTGACGACGCTGGCCGCACTCCGGCGTCAGTGGCGATGGCGTATCCTGCTCGAGTCGTTGGTGTGGATCGCGGCCGCGGTGGTGTTCGCCGTGCTGGCCGCCGTCGTCGTCATGCGGCTGTTCGATGGTACGGGACAGGCGCAGATGGCCGCGCGCGTCCTCGGCTACGGGCTCATCGGGGCCGCCGTGATTCGCGGACTCCTACGGCCGCTGCTCCGCCGTGCAAGTGACCAGCGGTTCGCGCTCTACGTGGAGGAGCGCGCCCCGGAACTCCGACAGGCGCTGCTCGCCGCCGTGGAAGCCGCGCATACGCCGGCCACCGAGCGCACCTCAGCGCCACTCGCGGCGCGACTGATGACGCGTGCCACGGCCATGATTGCGCCCATGCAAGCGCGGGCGACGCTCGAACGTCCGCGCATGGTGCGTGCGGCGCAGGCGCTCGGCGGCGTGACCGTGTTAGCCGTCGCACTGCTCACTTTCGGACCGCCGGTGGTTCGTGATGGCGCGCGCCTGTTGTTCATCCCCTTCGGCACGGCCGTGGCGGCCGTCCCGGTGCGGGCGCTCGCGATAGAGCCGGGGAACGCCAGTGTACCGCGCGGTGGTGCTATCGAAGTGCGCGCCGCGTTGGTCGGATTCGCGGCAGATGGTGCCGAGTTGGTGTTCCGCGCCGACTCCACCAGTGAATGGGTCCGATTGCCCATGAACCCCGAGCAGGATTCGTCGAAGTTCCGCTCGCGGCTGTTCGATATCACGCAGCCGACCGAGTACTACGTCGAATCGGCCGATGTCCGCTCGCCAACGTACACCCTCGCCGTCAACGATTTGCCAGCCGTGTCGCGCGTGTCGCTCGACCTGCGATTCCCGGCGTACAGCGGATTACCCGTGGAGCACATTGAGAACGGCGGGGATGTCGCGGCTGTGGTGGGCACCATGGTCACGGTGTACGCGCGCGTGACCCGTAGCGTGCGCGGCGGCGCGCTGCGCTTTGACGACGGCACCGTGATCGCGATGGCGCCAGATACCGGCAATACCGTGTCCGGGAGTTTCCGCGTGTCGCGCAGTGGTTTCTATCGCGTGGATCTTCAAGCCACCGATGGCAGCACCGTTGCCGGCGCGGTGGAGTACGTGGTGGATGCCATTCCGGATCGTGTACCCAACGTCAGCATCGAGGAGCCGGGCCGCGACACCAAAGTGTCCAACACCGATGAAGTGACCATCGCGGTGATGGCGAGCGACGATCTCGGCATCTCGCGGCTGGAATTACGCTTTCGCGTGAACGGCGGACCGGAACAACGCGCCGTCATCCAAGACAGCACCGTGCGACGGCCGCGTGAAGCGCGTGGTGCGCATACACTCTTTCTCGAGGAGCTTGGGCTCGAACCCGGCGACCTCGTGGCGTACCATGCCGTGGCCAAAGATGGTAGCGGACAGACCGGTAGCAGCGATGTGTACTTCCTGGAGGTGCGGCCGTTTTCCAAGGACTATCGGCAGTCGGAGCAGCAAGGGGGAGGCGGCGGCGGCGGTGGCGGCGAGCAGGGGGATTCACCCGAAGGGTTCGTGGCGCGCCAGAAGGAGGTGGTGGCCGGCACGTTCAATTGGCTGCGAGACAGCACACGCACCAGCGACAAGAAGCGTCGTGAAGATATGACCACGTTGGCCATAGCCGAAGGCCGACTACGCGACGACGTGAACAACCTGGTCCGGCGACTGATCGAGCGTGGCGTGGCCGGCACCGACAGCACGTTTGCGAAGATCCGCAATGAGATGCAGGCGGCGGCAGTGTCCATGAAGGACGCTGAGGAACAGTTGGGCCGTGTGCGCGGCTCGGCGGCGCTGCCGGTTGAACAGCAGGCGCTGCAGCACCTGCAGCGCGCCGAAGCGCTTTATCGCGACGTGCAGGTCCAGATGGGTGGCGGAGGCGGCGGTGGTGGAGGCGGAGGTGGCGGCGCGCAGCGTGCTGAGGAGCTGGCGGATCTGTTCGAGCTCGAAACCGATAAGCTGCGCAATCAGTACGAAGCGGTGCAGCAGCAGTCGCAGCAGGCGCCGCAGCAAGCGGTGGATGAAACACTGGAGCGTTTGCGCCAACTGGCGAGCCGCCAGCAGCAAGAGAACGAGCGCTTGCAACGCATGGCCGAAGCCATGCGGCAGCGGCTCGGGCAGCAAGGCGGCGCGGCTGGCGGTGGCAGTGCGAGCGGCGCGGCGGGACAGAGCGCGGGCAGTCCCGCAAATGGCGCCAGTGGGGCGCAACGCGAACTTGCTCGCCAAGCGGAAGAGGAAGCGCGGCGTCTGGAGCGACTCTCGCGCGAACAACAGAACCCGGAACTCGCGAACGCGGCGCAACGTCTGCAGCAAGCGGCCGACAACATGCGGCGCGCGGCGAGTGGCTCGGCCGCGCAGGGCAGCGCGGCGCTCGAGGCGTTGAATCGCGTGGCGCGAAACCTCGAGGGTGCGCGCTCGTCGAACACCACCAACGGCATTCAGCAGTTGGCCAATCGTGCGCGTGAGCTCGAATCGCGGCAGCAGGAAATCGCGGAAGACGTGCGCAAGGTGCCGGGAGGCAACGGTGCGCCGCGCGCCGAAGCGATGGGTCGGCTCAACGCGCAAAAAGATGCGCTCGCGAACGACGTGCGGAAGCTGGAGGCGGAGGCGGATCGTCTTGCGCGTGACGCACGGCGCGACCAACCGAAGGCTGCAGGCAAGGTGAGCGAGGCGGCAGACGCGATTCGTGACACGCGACTTGGCGACAAGATCGACTTCTCCAAACAGGTCATGCGCGGAGGCTCGGCCGAATACTCAGCGGCCTTCGAAGGACAGATCGCGGAGAATTTGCGTGATGTCGCCGAACGGATGTCGGCGGCGTCTGGCGCGTTGCAGGGAGAATCGGAGGCGCGGCAGCAGGAGCGGGCGCTGGAGCGCACGCGAGCGCTGGTGGAGGGGATGGAGTCACTACGTGCACGGACGCAGGGCCAGCAGGGGCAGGACGGACAGGGCCAAGGTGAGCAAGGGCAGGGGCAGCAAGGCCAGCAAGGCCAAGGCC
Source organism: Gemmatimonadales bacterium (assembly GCA_038212625.1). Classification (GTDB taxonomy): domain Bacteria; phylum Gemmatimonadota; class Gemmatimonadetes; order Gemmatimonadales; family Gemmatimonadaceae; genus Gemmatimonas. The sequence continues at coordinate 61,632 of JBBQUH010000002.1, forward strand.
AGCAAGGCCAGCAGGGCCAAGGCCAAGGCCAAGGCCAGAGTCAGGGCCAAGGCGGCGGCATGGGTGGCCAGGTCACGCGCGGCGGTGGCGCCCCCGGTGCGCGTTCGGGACAGATGAGTCCTGGTGGCTCACCTGGCGGCATGCCCAGCGGCGACGTGGAGCAGTTCACGCGCGAGTTCAAGCTGCGCCGTGAAAACGCAGATGGGCTGCGTCGTGACGCCGCCCGGCAAGGCGTCGACACGCGTGAACTCGACCGCGCGATCGCCGCGATGCGTCAGCTCGAGACCGGTAAGCCATTCGGCGATCCGCAGGGACTCGCCCAGCTGCAGGCGTCGATGATCGAAGGGCTCAAGACCTTTGAGTTCGCGCTGTACCGGGCCGTCGGTCTTGGTGCCGACGGCCGTCCGGCGGCGGGAGCCCGCGCTGCAGTCCCCGCAGAGTACCGTGCGCTCGTCGACGAGTACTACCGCGCCTTGGCGGGCGACAAGAAGAAGCCATAGCGCGCAGCCTCAGGCCGCGCGCTCCCAAATGCGCGGCAGCAACTTGCTCAGACCGTACGCACAAGCCACGAACGCCACCGCAAACACCGCCGTTTGCGGCAGGCGGCCGTATAAAAAGCTACCGATGCCGAAGAGGCCCGCGTACACCATCACGCAGCCGAGCACCCACCCGAGCACCGAGTCGGCCGTACGATCCTTGGAGATGCCGACCCCCGCCTCAGCACGTACGGGCTCCCACCCTTTCCCCGACGGGCGCACGAGTTTGTAGAAGTTCACCAGCACCGCCCGATCCGTGGGCGCCGTGACGTAGGCCGTCACTACCCACGCCACGGTAGTGATCGCAACGCCAATGATGAGCGTAATGTGCGACGGCGGCAACGTGACGCCCATCTTGCCCGCCACGAAAAAGCCCGCCGCAATCGCGAACGACACCACCATCGCCACCACTTCGCTCCACGCGTTGATGCGCCACCAATACCAGCGCAGCAGGTAGAGCAACCCGGTACCGGCGCCCACGCTCATGAGCAGCTCAAAGCTGGCGCGCGCCGACTCCAGCACCAACGTGAGCAATGACGCAAGCACCATCAGCACGGCCGTGACCAGACGACCCACCATCACGTAGTGCTTCTCGTCACGCCCCGTCGCCATGAACCGACGATACACGTCGTGCACCAGGTACGACGTTCCCCAGTTGAGGTGCGTCGAGATCGTGCTCACGTAGGCCGACAACAGCCCCGCCACCATCAACCCCAACAGGCCCGCCGGCAGAAAGGTGAGCATCGCCGGGTACGCCATGTCGTCGCCAATGAGCTTGGGGTCCACGTGCGGCAGCTTCGTGGAGATATCGCCAAGTGTCGGGAAGACCAGCATCGACGCGAGGGCCACGATGATCCACGGCCACGGACGCAGCGCATAGTGTGCCACATTGAACAACAACGTACCCTGCAGCGCGTCCCGCTCACTACGCGCCGCCAGCATGCGCTGCGCGATGTAGCTGCCGCCGCCCGGTTCGGCGCCCGGATACCACACCGACCACCACTGCACCGTAAGCGGGACAATCAGCACCGTGAGCGTCAGCGACCAGTCGCTGAAATCCGGAACCAGCGCCAGCGTCTCCGCCGGCAGCTTGGCCACGAGTCCCGCCAAGCCGCCTACCTGCGGCTGCTTGAGCGCATACACCGCCGCCGCGACCGACCCCGTCATCGCCACGCCAAATTGGATGAAGTCGGTGACCATCACGCCCCACAATCCCGACGTCGCCGCGAACGCGATGTTGATACCCGCGCAGATCAGCAGTGTCTGCCCAATGGGCCAGCCCAAGATCACATTGGCGATCTTGGCCGCTGCGAGATTGACCGAGGCCATGATGACGCAATTGAAAAACAGGCCGAGGTAGACTGCCCGGAAGCCGCGCACAAAGGTGGCCGGCTTTCCGCTGTACCGGATTTCGTAGAACTCGAGGTCGGTGAGCACATTCGACCGGCGCCAGAGTCGGGCATAGAAGAACACCGTGGCCATGCCGGTGAGCAGGAACGACCACCAGGCCCAGTTGTTCGATACGCCTTTCTCGCGAATGAGATTCGTCACCAGATTCGGCGTATCGGTACTGAAAGTTGTTGCCACCATCGACACACCGATAAGCCACCATGGCGCCGACTGCCCGGACGTAAAGAACTCGGCGGTGCTCTTGCCCGCCCGTTTGGACAAAAGCAGCGCGGGGATGAACGAGACGATGAGCGAGAGTGCCACAATCGTCCAATCGAGAGAAGTCATCTGCATGGGCGGGGAATGTGGGGCTCACACCGTGGCTCGGCAACGCATGACGCTCAAGTTTGCGCCGCTCGGCTCCGAAGTTATGGGGGACGGTTGCGGCGAAAAAGGCGGTTGCGCGCACCCAAGCCTAAACGAGACGTCCCATGCCGTTGGACACCACATCCCGCATGCTCACCCCGTTCCTCGACCACCTTACGGACGACGAACTCGACGCGCTGCCATATGGCATCGTGCGGCTGCACCCCGACGGAACGGTCGCGTCGTACAACCGGGCAGAGGCCGCCAATCTCGGCATCGACCGTCCACCGCTTGGACAGCACTTTTTCCGGGATGTCGCGCTCTGTGCGGACGTTCCGGAATTTCACGGACGCTTCCTTGTCGGGGTGGCCGAAGAAAAGCTCGACGTAACGTTCACGTTTACTTTTTCCTGCACCTTGCTGCCCCGGCGAGTCATGGTGCGGATGTATTACTCGGTGCGGACGAAGTCCGTCTGGCTGTTCCTGGCGAATCCCGACGGCTCGCCATTTGAACGCGTGCCCCTGGCCAGCAAAGGCGAAAGCGTCCGTCGGCCCCAGGTGTCGGGCATCGGCCTGCATGGTTTGCGCCTGGTGTGAGCAGCGACCGAGCCAAGCGGCGGCGCGCTCCCTCCGCTGCGCGCAACGCGGCAGCGCTGCGAATACCGCGGGACGAGCCGCCGCAATGTCACACCCAGCGCGGCACCCGCGCACAATAGTCCGCATACGCATCGGGGAAACGGGTCTGCAGATGCCGCTCCTCGCGCGCAATCACTTGCGTGCGCAACAGCAGATGCACCGCCGGCAACAGTGCCAGCGCCCACGGTGACGACAGCGCCAGCACGAGGCCGCAGTAGGCAATCGTCATTCCCAGATACATCGGGTTTCGCGTGCGCGCAAAGACCCCGGTGTCCACCAGCACCTTCGCGGGCCGGTTGGGATACACCGAGGTGCGTACCCGGCGGAAGGTGAGGATGGCGGTGAACATCACCCCCAACCCAAGCACCACCAGCAGCACACCGAGCACCTCCACCCACGCCGGCTCCGGCCACTGGAGCGACGTTGGAGAGAAACGATCGAGGAGCAGGCCCAGGCCGATGCCCCCGACAAAGAGCAGCGGGGGCGGGAACGGCACGGCTGGGCCTAAGTCGCGTTCCATCTTCTCCCCTCGGGTTAGTCGCCCGGCAGCATCACCCAGAGCTCGGGACGCCCCACATTGCAGTGCACCACTCGTGAGAGCGGCGTCAACGCGCCCCAGCTCAGCCACAGCGCATGCCTGGCGAGATGATGCAGCGCCAACGGGCTGACCGGCCCCGTAGCGCCAGCCACCGGTGTGTCAGACTTCGCAAGACGCGCCAGACGACCGGAGCGCGCCGGCACGGGGTGGAAGATCGTCTCCACCTGCTTCGAGCGCGTGGGCTCGTCGTCCTGCCAGCGATCGAGACGCTCGATCGCGTCACGCAGTGCGGGAGCACCGGTGAGCTTCACTGCGGCGGCGTCAATGGCGTAGACCGCCGCCCGCGACGGTGTGGGCAGCAGGAGGACACCCAGAAACCCCCAGAGTGTCATGCCAGCGATGAGCGTCACGATCCCCGCCGCCGTGGCCAGCGACGGCGCTCCCCACCACGCCGATAACGCGACGACCACGGCAACACCCGCGGTGTTCCACCCAATCGCCCCCAACACGCCACGTGTGTGCGCGCCGCTCGTGGCGATCAGCTGCCGCCGTGTGAGCGCCGCCACCAACGCCGGCTCCGGGAGCTGCGTCCATTGCAGCGGTACGATCAGTTCCCGCGCGCGAATCCCCGACCATCCGCCGACAAAGCCTTCGTCGTCGGTATCGACTACCGTGATCCGCGCGGGATTGAGCCCCGCACGCTGCGCCGCTGTCCGGAGCGCATCAGGCAGTGGTCGCACGGTTAACGCCGCCACCACGCGCGCCATGCGCCCACGCGTCGCCGCCAACACCAGCTGGATGGCAGCAAAGGCTCCTACCGCCGCCCACACACCGGCCACGCGGGCCGTGACCAGCAACAGCGCGGCGCTGACCATCCACACGCACCATTGCACCGCCGCCCCACGCGCCCAGCGCTTGAGCCACACATTGGCCCACGTGCGCCGGCGCACCAGCCACGCACCACCAATCAAGTCGAACATCAGAAACGCGATCGTGGTAAACAGGCCGAGCAAACCGATCGAGACCAACGCAGCAGCCAGCGGTTGATTCGCGGCGCTGGAAAATCCCTGCGTAGGAAAGTCGGTGCGCAGTACGGCAAAGGCGGCGAGCACCGCCGAGCCCACACCGGTAATACCAAGGTAGAGTCGTGCCCGGGCATACGTGACGCGCCGAGCCACAGTGGCAGCGGGAAAGAATGGAGAAGTCATGGGAGTACAACGCCCGACACCGCCGAATGGTGCGCGACCTTTACGGAGTCGTGATCATTCTGGACTCACCCCGCGGCGTAAAACGCGATATGCTCCGATCATGGACCGCCGCCTGTTCCTCACCGATCTCTCGCGAGCCGCCGCGCTCTGCGCCGTCGTGCCCAATGTCTGGCGCGTGACCCACCGGCCGCGCTTCGCCGACAACCCGTTTCAACTGGGCGTCGCCTCCGGAGACCCCACCGCCACCGGCGGCGTGCTCTGGACCCGCCTTGCGCCCCGCCCCTTCGAGCCCGATGGCGGCATGGACGGCACGCGCACGGTGGTCGGCTGGGAAGTGGCCACCGACGACAACTTCCGCAACATTGTGCAACAGGGCCGCGCGACAGCCGCCCCGGAACTCTCGTTCAGTATCCACGTGGATGTCGACGGATTACAGCCCGACCGGTGGTACTTCTATCGGTTTACTACCGGCGACGCGGTCAGCGACGTGGGACGCTTTCGCACCACCCCGGCCGACGGCGCGCGCTCTCCGCTCGCCTTCGCGTTTGCGTCATGCCAACGCTGGGATCAGGGCTACTTCACGCCGCTGCGCCATCTCGCCAACGAAGAAATTGATCTCGCCGTGCACCTCGGCGACTACATCTACGAGTATGCAAGTCCGGCCAATGCCGTGCGTGCGCACCACGGACTCGAGATCCGCACGCTGGACGATTACCGCCGACGCTACGCGCAGTACAAGTCCGACGCCGACCTGCAGGAGGCACACCGCCGCTGCCCATGGCTGGTGATCTGGGACGACCACGAGGTGGACAACAACTACGCGGGCACCATCGGCGAGAATGTCATGGAATCCACCGAGCAGATGCGCACGCGCCGTGCCGCCGCCTACCAGGCGTGGTGGGAGCACCAGCCGGTACGAGTACCGCGCGTTACCTCGTGGTCGGATCTGACCATTTCACGCACCATCAACTGGGGTGCCTTGGCGCGGTTCTGGATGCTCGACACGCGGCAGTATCGCGACGATCAGCCCTGCGGCGACGGCTCGAAACCTGCGGCATGCGGCGTCTCGGCGAATCCGGCGCACACCATGCTCGGCACGGCGCAGGAGCGGTGGCTGGTGAACGGGCTTGGTACGTCACACGCTCATTGGCAGATCCTGGCCAACCAAGTGATGATGGCGCCGTACGACAGCGCGGCAGGCGACGCCAGCATCGTGTCGATGGATCAATGGAGCGGCTATCCGGCAGCTCGCGACCGGCTGCTGCGCGCCGTGGCCGAACAGGCGCCCAATCGCACAGTCACCATCACAGGCGACATTCATTCCAACTGGGTGAACGAACTGCGGGCGGACTTTGCGCGCCCCGACCAGCCGGTCGTGGGCGCGGAGTTCGTGTGTACCAGCATTTCCTCCGGCGGTGATGGGAATGACGTCGCCCCGCAACGCCTCGATGACATGCTGCGCGAAAATTCACATCTCAAGTGGTTTCAGAACCGGCGCGGCTATGTCCGCTGCGCGGTGACGGAGCAGGCATGGACGGCGGAGTATCGAACTGTGCCGTACGTACTGCGTCCGGATGCCCTCGTGCAGACATCCTCCGCGTGGCGTGTTGAGCACGGGCGGCCGGGTATCACCAGAATTGTCTGACCCGTACCTGCATCGCCCGACACAGTACTTACGTCCGCTTCGTCGTCGCCTTCGCCTGCGGCACCAGCGAACTGAACTCCCGCGTATCCATCCGCTGCCCGCCACGCAGTGAAAAGATGATGTCGTCGGCCCGATCATCGTCGCAGCCCACCGACCGCAGGCTGTGATATGCCATGCCGTACGCCAGTTCCCGCTCACCCATGAGCACCTTGCTCACGCCCATCGATTCAAAGAGCTCCACTTCCCGATCCCCGTGCGTCCGCACGATGACCTCGATGCTCGGGTTCCGGGCGCGCACCAGTTCAATCACGTGCCGAGCATGGTACGGATCGGGAGACGCCACGATGAGCAGGATGGCATGCTCCGGATGTGCATGCTCGATAATCCCTGGTCGTGTGGCATCTCCGTATACGGCGGTCACGCCAAGCGCGCGCATGGCATCTACCACTCGCCGATCCTGCTCCACCGCCACGAACGGCACGTTGTAGCGATGTAAGGCATCACCTATGGTTCGGCCCACGCGTCCGTAGCCGATCAGCACCGCATGCCCGGTTTGCACCACGCTGTGAAGATCGGACGCAATCGTGCTCGGCGCCTTGTGTCGCTCCAGACGGTCCAGCCATTTGGGACGATGGGTTATCCAGTCGGCCGCTCGGTTGGCCGCCGTAAAAAGCAGCGGATTCAACACAATGGTGACCAATGCCGCCGCCAAAATGAGATTGCGCTGCCCGTCAGTGAGCACGCCGAGCGCCACACCCAATCCCGCAAGAATAAAGGAAAACTCGCCAATCTGACCCAGGCTCGCCCCAAGACGCATGGACGCACCGAGCGGATGACGCAGCAGCAGCATCAGCAGCATCGCCGTGACCCCATTGCCGATCACCACCACCAGCGACGTGGCAAGCACGGCCCACGGTTGCTCCACCAGAATGGCCGGGTCGATGAGCATGCCGATGGACACAAAGAAGAGCACCGCGAACGCATCCTGCATAGGGAGCGCATCGGCGGCGGCGCGGTAGCTGAGGTCGGACTCACCGATCACCATCCCGGCCACAAACGCACCGAGGGCAAACGACACACCAAAGAGCGCGGCGGCGCCGACGGCGACGCCAAGTGCGACCGCCAGCACGGCAAGCGTGAAGAGTTCGCGTGATCCGCTCCGCGCCACGTGCATCAACAGCCACGGCACCACGCGCCGCCCGACAACACCCATCAGCACGATGAACGCCAGCATCTTCACCAGCGTGGCGCCCACAACCTGCAGCACGGCCAGACGCGACGCTGCCGACGCGCTCTCCGACGCATCGTGGCCGCCGCCGAGGGCGCCGAGTACGGCCGGAAGGAGCACCAGGGCGATGACCACCACCAGATCTTCCACTACCAGCCATCCCACAGCGATCCGCCCATCGATCGAGTCGAGCATTCCACGATCTTCGAGCACGCGCAGCACCACCACCGTGCTCGCCACCGACAGGGAGAGACCAAACACAAACGCCGTAGGCGCACTCCAGCCCCACCAGCTGGCCAGTGCATACCCCAAGGAGCAGGCGATGAGCATTTGCAACACGGCGCCAGGCAGCGCGATCCGCCGCACACGCAGCAGATCGCCAGGCGAGAAGTGCAGTCCCACGCCGAACATGAGCAGGATGACGCCAATTTCCGCCAGCTGGCCGGCGAGCTCCACATCGCCGACAAAGCCCGGTGAGTTGGGGCCGAGCACAATGCCCGCCAGCAGGTACCCCACTAACGGCGGGAGCTTGACCTTCGACGCACCAAACCCAAACAAAAACGCGACGGCGAAGGCGCCGGCAAGCGTAAAGAGCAGGGCGGTCTGAGGGTGCATGTGGTAACCTAACGCCTCGCGCCTACCCGCCGTATCCGCGCCCTTTGACCGTGGCGACTGCTCAGCGGAACGCGAAGACCGCCATCAGCACGATGTTCGCCACCAGCAGGATCAGCGCGGTGGGCACCTGCGCCCGGATCACCCCGTACCGGTCACGTAATTCCAGCAGTGCGGCCGGCACGATGTTGTAGTTGGCGGCCATCGGCGTCATCAACGTGCCACAAAATCCCGACAACATGCCGATAGCGGTCACAATCACCACGTCGCCGTGATACTGCTGCACCACCAGCGGCAGGCCGATGCCGGCGGTCATGACGGGGAAGGCCGCGAACGCATTGCCCATCACCATCGTGAACAGCGCCATCCCCACCGCGTAGGCAATGACCGCCGCGAGCGGGGTGCCGAGTGGCAGATACGTCGTGGACAGATCAGCGATCACCGTGCCCACGCCGGCAGCAGCGAACACCGCGCCCAGCGCCGCCAGCGACTGCGGCAGCACCGCCGCCCACCCCACCGAATCCATCAGGCGGCGCGCTTCAGTAATCGAGGCCGACAGGGGTGGCCGCAGCATCACCAGCGCGGTGCCCAGTCCAAGCACCGTGGCCAGCCCCAGCGCGATCTGCGTAGCCTGCTTGGGGTCCACCAACGGTCGACCGTTCACCGTGAGCCCCTTGAGCGCCACCGAGCCCGCAAATGTCGCGACGGGCACCACCAATACCGGCACGAACAATCGGTTCTTCCAGCGGGCGGCCGATGCCGATCGCGATTCCGTGGTGCTAAACGTCGCCGTGCCCTGCCCCAGCCCCGCCGCCGCCACACCCACCATGCTGAGCACCAGCACACCGCTAACCAACGCCGGGAGGTACGAGCCTGCCAAGAACAGGAGGGCGTACAGCGTCCAGAACGCGGTGGTGCGCCAGCGCCTGGGATTGGTGGCATCGCGGGCGTTCACGGCCGCGATCCCGCCTACCATCAGCCCCATCAGCACGTAGATCGCCTCGAGCGTGATCACGGGTGCGCCGCCGGCGTGTCCGGTGCGGTCGCCTCAACACGGGCGGCATCGGCCAGCACCTCGCGGGCCACCCGCCGATCCAGGAGCAGCATCCGCGTGCCATGCACCGCAAACGCGATCAGCGCCGTGGGAATAGCCCAGCGGGCCAGTTGGAGCGGCTCCACGATGATGCCGTTCTGTTCGAGAAAGCCGCGAATGAGGAGAATCGAGCCGATCGCCACGAACACATCTTCGCCGAAGAACATCCCCACATTGTCCGCACCCGCCGCCATCGCCTTGATCCGTTCGCGGGTAGCGATCGGCAGCGCGCCGTGGCGCAATTCCGCTGCGCCCTCCGCCATCGGTGCCACCAGCGGGCGCACCATCTGCGCGTGCCCACCCAGCGAGACCAGCCCGAGCGCCGACGTGACCTGCCGCAGGGCGAGGTACACCACCAGCACACGACCGGCAGTGGCCATCTGAATTCCGCCAATCACCGCACGTGAGCGCTCCTTGAGACCGGCGCGCTCCACGAGGCCGATCACGGGCAGCACCAGCCACACGATGGCGACATAGCGACTCTCCACAAACGCTTGGCCGAAAAGCGCAATGACGTCGGGCAACGACTTCCCGCTCGCCACACCAGTCGCCAGCCCCGCCAGCGTCACCACGAGCAGCGCGTTGAGGCGCAGCGCGAAGCCCACAACCACGATCAGAATCCCAATGAGCGGCAGCATGTCGGGCAACATGTGCCCCGGACGCCGAATCGGATACCGACGCGGGCCCGCCATACTCCCCCACCCTGACTTTGAGTAAATTTCAAGATGTCCCTTTTTGCGCACTGTCCGCCGCGGCCCGCCGGATGGGTCGCCGCGCTGCTCCTCGCGGCCACGCCGATGGGCGCCCAACCGCCCGCCCGCAGCAACGCCTTGCTCGATGAGGTCGATCGCCGCGTCACGCAAGTGATGCCCAAGGTGATCGCCTGGCGCCGCGACATCCACGAACACCCGGAGCTGTCGGGTGAAGAGGTCCGCACCGCCAAGCTCGTCGCCGACCATCTTCGCGCCCTCGGCCTGGAGGTGCAGACCGGCGTTGGCGGGCACGGCGTGGTGGGGGTGCTCAGGGGCGGCAAGCCTGGCCCGGTGGTCGCGCTGCGCGCCGACATGGACGCGCTACCGGTGGAAGAACAGAGCGACCTGCCGTTCAAGTCGACCGTGCGCACCACGTACCGTGGACAGTCGGTTGGCGTGATGCATGCCTGCGGCCACGACAATCACGTGGCGATGCTCATGGGCACGGCCGAAGTGCTGGCCGGTATCAAGGCACAGTTGCCGGGCACCGTCAAGTTCGTGTTCCAACCCGCCGAAGAGGGACTCCCCAACGGCGGCACCGGCGCGAAAGAAATGATCAAGGCCGGCGTGCTGCAGAATCCGGCCGTCAACGCCATCATCGGGATGCACGTGGGCAACGGTCCGCTCGGCCAGATCAACTATCGGCCCGGACCCGCGATGGCGGCGTCGAACAGTTTCAGCATCGTCGTGCATGGCAAGCAGGCACACGGCGCCATGCCGTGGGCCGGCGTCGATCCGATCGTGGTGGGCGCACAGATCGTCACCGCATTGCAAACCGTGATCAGTCGGCAAACCGACATCAGCGCCGTACCGGCCATCCTCACCGTTGGTGCCTTTCAGGGTGGATTGCGCAACAACATCATCCCCGACAGCGTCGTGATGCTGGGTACGATTCGCACGTTCAATCTCGATATTCGCCGGGATATCTTCGATCGCGTCACGCGCACCGCGCAGCAGATTGCCGCAGCATCGGGGGCCACCGCCCGCGTGGTGATCGACAGTGGCAACCTGGTCACGCGCAACGATAGCGCGCTCACCCTGCGTCTGGCGCCGGTGCTCGAGCGCGCCGCCGGAGCGGCCGGTGCGCAGCAAGCGCCACTCTGGACCGCGTCGGAAGATTTCTCCTGGTATCAGAACGAAATACCGGGGCTGTTCTTCAATCTCGCCGTGACACCGGCAGATCGTGATTGGAAGACGGCGCCGAGCAATCATTCCCCGCTGTTTTTTGCCGATGAAGCGGCGCTCCCGACCGGCGTGCGCGCCATGGCCTCGCTGGCCGTGGAGTATCTGCGGAATCCGGTACGCGCGCCTGCGCGCACTCCCACTCGTTAGCCCCCACTGTCAATGATGCGATCTGTACCGTCCCTGCGCGCCCTGCTGCTCTCTGGCGCCGCGCTGCTTGTGAGCGCCTGTGCGTCGTCGGGTACCACGCGTCCTCTTACCGTGGGTGAAGCGCAGCCTGCGCTCCGCATCTACGATAGCAAGGCCAAACGCTTCGTCGCGTTTCCGCAGTTCGTCAACAGCATCGCGTCGGCCGACATCGTGTTTTTCGGCGAGCAGCATAATGATCCCGCCACGCACAGCGCCGAACTGGCCGTACTGGCGGCACTCGGCGAGCGACGACCGCATGTCATTGTCACGCTCGAGATGTTCGAGCGCGATGTGCAGCCGCTGGTCAACCAGTACCTCGCCGGGACCATCTCCGAACAGAACTTTCTCGCGGGCGCGAGGCCGTGGAACAACTACACCACCGATTACCGACCGCTGATCGAACTCGCGCGGGTGCGGGGATGGCCGGTGGTGGCGGCCAATGCGCCCAAGGCGCTGGCCAGCGGGATCAGTCGCCGTGGCCTCGTCCTGCTCGACACACTGAACAAGCGCGAGCGGTCGTTCCTGGCCGCCGAGCACCTCTGCCCGAAGGACGACCAGTATTATCGCAACTTCGCGGAATCGATGAAGGGGCACAGCGCCGGTGGCGGACCGCCCACGGCCGCTGATGACGCCGTGATGGCGCAAATGACGGATCGCTTTTACGAAGCGCAGTGCGCGAAAGACGAAGCCATGGGCGAGTCCATCGCCCTCGCATTGGCCGGTGCGCCCAAGGGCACCGTAATTTTTCAGGTAGACGGCGCCTTTCACAGTGACTTCGGACTTGGCACGGCCGCGCGCGCGCGGCGTCGGGCACCGGGCGCGTCATCGGTGATCCTCACCGCCGTGCCCGTTGAGGACCTCAGCAAGGCGAACGGGAGTGAGCACGCGGCCAAGGCCGATTACGTGCTTTTTACGCGCGCACCGCGCTGAGCCGCAACGGGGGGCGCGGCATATCCATCGGAGGGACGATTGCCGCTCCTTCTTAGCCGTAGTAGCGTTTTGTATGACCTACTCAATTCGCCCCATACTGCCCGGCCTCTTCCTCGCCGTGCTGACGTTGCTGTTCGGCTTCTTTCTAGGCGTCGTGTTCGGTCTGAATGAGGAGGCCATCAAGTCACGCCTGGTTGCGTCGGCGGCGGCGGTGGACGTGGCGGTGTACCAGCAGGACGCAACCGCAGCGAAGGCCGTCGTGGACAAGTCGTGGTCTTATATGCAACGCGCCCACTTGCACGCCGGGAGTCTGGGCGCGGTGGCGGCCATTCTGAGCCTGGTGCTGGTGGCGCTCCGTACGGCGCCCCGCATCGCCACGGTGATCAGCACCGCACTGGGTGCCGGCGGGTTGGGGTATTCCGTGTTCTGGATGTGGGCCGGATTTCGCGCGCCGGGGCTCGGGAGCACCGGTGCGGCCAAGGAATCGCTGGCCTGGCTCGCCATTCCGTCGTCCGGGTCGGTGGTGGCCGCCACGGTGGCCGTGGCGTTCCTGATCGCGCGCCAGATCCTTTCGGGGCGCGAGCCCGTGTGAGCGCGTTATTGTTAGGGGCGATGCGAACCCGTCGCACCCCTACCACCAACGGAGTCTTCATGTTCAAGAAGTTTGCGGCCGAAGCGTTTGGCCTGAGCGACATCGGCATCATTGTGCCGCCCAAGGATTTCGACAAGGTCGACGCGGACGACTACCTGTTTCATGAAGACCAGGAAAAGATCTATTTCCTCATCAAGTCCAAGAAAGACGAATACTGCTTCACCAACCTGGCGCTGGTGCATGTCGATGGCGATTCGGCGATCTCGAGCAAGCGGACGATCCGGCGCTACGATTACTCGCACAATGCCATCAGCCATGTGGCGATTGAGACGGCCGGCACGATTGACCTCGACATCGAACTCAAGTTCGCCATGGGTGACAAGAAATTCAGCATCGATGTGCGCAAAGATTATATCGAGGCGCTCAAGGATATCTATAAGGCGTTGCACACGATCGGTAAAGTGCAGCGGCGTGACGACATCGGTCGGCAGCATGCCGTGCACAGCGCGTCGGTGATCGGGTCGATGTTCAAACTCAACACGGCCGATTCGCCGGAAGCGGTGGTGCAGTATTACCGCGCCATGCTCGACGGCATGAATACGGCCGTACTCGACCAGCACACACGGCACGATTTCAGCGGCGTGTTCGAGAAGTACATTCACGCCTGATCACCTATGATGTCGCTGGCGGTCCTGTCGCAATACCTGCTCCCCAAGCAGGCGCTGACCACGTTGGCCGGCCGTTTCGCCTCGGCGACGGCCGGCGGTTTGACTACCGCCGTCATCCGGTGGTTTGTGGGGCGCTACGGCGTGATTATGGAGGAAGCGGCCAACTCGGACCCCGCAGCCTACGCCACGTTCAATGCGTTCTTCACGCGTGCGCTGAAGGACGGCGTGCGTCCTTTAGCGGCCGCTGATCTGGTGTGCCCCGTAGACGGCGCGATCAGTCAGTGCGGACCGATCGTCGGCGATCAGATCGTGCAGGCCAAGGGCCACCAGTATTCGGTCGCGGCCCTCGTGGGCGGCGATGCGGCCCTCGCGGCACGCTTCGCGAACGGAACGTTCGCCACGCTCTACCTGAGCCCGCGGGACTATCATCGCATTCACATGCCCTGCGGCGGCCGGTTGCTCCGCATGCTCCACGTGCCCGGCGATCTGTTCTCCGTGAATCCAGCCACGGCGCGTGGGGTGCCGGGATTGTTCGCGCGGAATGAACGGGTGGTGTGCCTCTTTGAAGGGGCACACGGGCCGTTCGTGATGGTGCTGGTGGGGGCCACGATCGTTGGCAGCATGGCCACCACGTGGCATGGCGTGGTCAATCCGCCGCGGCCCGGTACCGTCCGCGACTGGCACTACGCCGACCGCGACATCACGCTCGCGCAGGGCGACGAGATGGGTCGCTTTCTCATCGGGTCCACGGTGATTGTGTTGTTTCCCGCAGAGCACCACCACTTCTCCCCCACGTGGCACGCCGGACGGCCGGTGCGCCTGGGCGAGGCGATGGGAATGTTCAGCGACGGCGCGCGGTCGTCACTCCCTGCGGGACGCAGTCGCTGAGTGCGCGTGCGTGCCGCGGGCACGCCGTGAGCACGCGCTTACCGCAGACCCACAGCGCGCACAAGCGCCTCGCGACCGCCAACCACCGGCAGTGACAGCGTAGTGCCGGCCAGATCCACCGTGAGTACTGTGCCCGGTGCCGGCCAGAGGGTGAATTCGCGGTCGCTCGACATGATCATGAGCCCCAACTGCGCACCGGCTGGAATGATCTGGTCGTCGGGCTGAAGATCGAACGTGAGGGTGTAGAAACGGCCGGCGACCAGCGGCTCGCCGACCTCACGCGCGCTGTAGTTGCCGCCGGCGATGAGCGAGCGGTAATTCTGCGGGTCCGCCCAGCCGCGCGTGATCACCCCCGCGCGCCCCTCGGACCCGATTTTCGTGCTGTCATACGGCAGTTGTACCAGCCACACCGAGAGGTTTGCGGCTGGCGTACTGGCACGCAATCGCACCGTGATCCTCGCCGAACCGGACAGGTGTAACGGCTCGCGCAGTACCGGCGTGGCGTACAGCAACCGGTGTGGCGACGCGGCACGCGACGCACTGCGCGACCCGCTTTCGCGTACATCATCCCGGAGCGATTCCGGGGTGGCGGCCGTGAGCGGCGTCAGCGCCAACGCACCAACGCCGGTGCCACCAGCCTGTGGATGAACAGCCACGGACGATGCCGCCGGATTGGGAAAGTCGGCGTACGCAGTCGGCGTTGAGTTCCGCGCGGCGCCCTCGCGCATCATGTGCAGCCGCGGCGTGCGCTCCACGCCGTTGTCGACCCCGTACAGATAGTGGCTGAACCACGCGTTGCGCATCGCCAACGGCGGTGGCCCGCCGTGTCCCCCTTGATGCAGATACAGCTGCGCCGGAGTGCCTTGCGCCTTGAGGGCTTCGTACATGCGCACACTGTGCTCGGGTACCACGTTCCAGTCGTTCAATCCGTGTGCGAGCAGCGTGGCCGCCTTGATGCCACGCACCTTCGTGAGCAAGTCGCGCGAGGCCCAGAAGTCGTTGTAGTCGCCGCCGGCACGATCGCGCTCTGCGGCGTACAGTTGGTCGCGAATGGTGGCGTTGCAATACGCGCGACGTTCCGGGTTGCCGCTGTGCACGAAGTCGTAGAGAAAATCGATGTCTTCCCCCAACCAGCCGCCGGGATGCCGCACGAGACCGTGACTGCGGTAGTAGTGGTAGTACGACGTGTTGGGGGCAATGGGAATGATCGCCTCCAGCCCCTCCACGCCCGTCACCGCCGCCGCGAGCGGAATGGTGCCGTTGTACGACGTGCCGGTCATGCCCACCTTGCCGGTGGACCACGTGGCGCGCAGTTCCGTGCTGCCATCGCGCGTGGTGAAGCCCTGCGCACGCCCGTTGAGCCAGTCGATCACAGCCTTGGGCGCCAACTGCTCGGGGGCATCGCCCACGGTGGGACAGCCTTGCGACAACCCGGTGCCTGGCGCCTCGGAGTGCACCACAGCAAATCCACGCGGCACCCAGGTGGCGACCTCACTATTCGAAATACGCGGGCGTGCCGGCTGGAAAGGGATCTCGGGTTGCGACGTGCGCCGTGGCGACTCGGCCCCGACTTCCTGATTCACGTTCCACAGGAACTCGCGCGCACCCGACGTGCCCGCGAAATACGGCGACGACTCGTAGACCACCGGCACCCGGAGCCCCTCCGTGGCGGTCTGGCGCGGACGTGTGACATCCACGTGCATCCGATCACGCCGTCCGTCGCCGTCGGAGTCGAACTCCGTCTCCACCCACAGCTCCTCGCGGATCCACTGCGCGCTGTCCGCGAAAGCGGGCACGATCTGCGCCATTCCGTTCACGAAGACGGGCGCTGCGGCGTCAGCCACCGCCGGGCGCAGGGCAAAAGGTGCCGCGCCACTCGGCGGGGCAGCGGCACCGCCACCGACACAAGCGGCCACTAAGGGCAGAACGAAGCCGATTAGCCCTGAGGGGGCGTAGCGCGCGGTGAGAGAGAGCATGGTGCCAACTTGTACACCGGAGTCCGTCACGGCCACCCCACCACTGCCCTACTCGCCGCCGGACACTCCCCGATCAGGCGTCATCGCGGCCACGAGCTCGGCCTTCTCCCGGAAACTGAACGAGGCCCCGCACTGCGTGCAGACGTAGTTCCCGGTGCGATGTCCCAGGTCGTATTCCTTCGCGAACCCCGGATGCGCGCAGGACTGCGCACCCCACGTCTGCTGCAGGGCAACGGCTCGTTTTTTCTGCATGGCGGACGGGCTGAGGTGACGGAGACGGCGCAATCTGGAAGGTGAAAGCTAATGATGCCACGATGGCCCAAGCATACAGTGGGTGGTCCACGGTCTGGTGTTGGGAAGGTGGACGGTTCAGCTTCACCGCAGAGGCATCGCCGCATACCCCGCCGCTACGCCGCCCGGACGTCCAGCCCAAGCGACTGGGCAATCGTGATCGCCTGCTCCACCGTGATCACAGCGCCCGTCATGGTCAGCTGCGTGGGATCGATACCGCCAAGTTCGCTGCCGCGCAGATCGCAGTCGGTGAAGTCGGCGCGCTGCAGCGAGGCGCGCGCCAGATCACAGTCGCGCATCGAGCCCGCACGGCAGCGCGCACCGCCAAGATCGACCTCGCGCATGCGTACGCCGCGGAACGTGGCCTTGCGCAAATCGGCGTTCAGCATTGCCACGTGCGACCAGTTGCCGCCAGCCACCTGCATCAGATCGTACGTGCACCGCTCGAAGGTACTGCCCACCAGCTTGCACTCGGTAAAACGCGTATCAAAAAACGAGCAGTGCTGAAAGGTGCAGTTCACAAACGCCGCATCGGTATGCACCGAGCAGTTGAACTCCACGCGTCGGAACGTGCACTCGGTAAATACCGCGCCGCGATTGATCACTTCGGTGAGATCGGAATCCACGAAGGTGAGGCGCGTGTGCGATTGGCCGGAGATATCCGGGCCTGCAAGCGTGGGCGTGGTCACTGACACAGCTTACCGGACATCGGGTCGTAATACCAGTATCGGTCATCGGTCACCACGCATTCCCCATGGGCGCGCCCTGACGCATCTTTCGGCATCATGACCGCCGTGCCTCCTCCCCCGACCGATGCCACCCCGCCTCCTGGCGGTCCCACGCCGCCGCGCCGCGTGTTCATGCTTGGCGCCACCGGCACCATTGGCCGCGCCACACTGCGTGCGCTCGTACGACACGGCCATGAGGTGGTCTGCTTCGTGCGACCCGGCCGCACGCTGGAGAGCCTCTCCGGTGTAACCGTCCGCGAAGGCCACGTGTCCGACCCGGCCTCGCTGGCACGCGACGGATTCCGTGGCGAGCACTTCGATGCGCTGGTGTCGTGCCTCGCCTCGCGCACCGGCACACCACGGGACGCATGGGCCATCGACCATCAGGCGCACGGGCGCGCGCTCGAGGCGGCTCGCACGGCCGGCGTGTCGCACATCGTGCTCCTGTCGGCCATCTGCGTGCAGAAGCCGCTCCTGGCCTTTCAGCACGCCAAACTGGCGTTTGAAGCGCAACTGATGGCGTCAGGTATCACGTGGTCGATCGTGCGCCCCACCGCCTTCTTCAAGTCACTCTCGGGCCAAGTGCAGCGCGTGCAGCAGGGCAAACCGTTCCTCATTTTTGGTGACGGAACGCTCACCGCCTGTACACCCATCAGCGACGACGATCTGGCCGAGTATCTCGTGGAGTGTCTTGACGACGCCACGCGGCACAATAAAATTCTCCCCATCGGCGGGCCGGGTGAGCCGCTCACACCGCGCGCCCAAGGCGAACAGCTCTTCGCACTTCTGGGACAGCCCCCACGCTTCCGGTCGCTACCGGTGGCGTTCCTCGATGTGATCATCGCGGTACTGAGCACGGTGGGGCGAGTGATTCCGGCAGTCGCCGACAAGGCGCAGTTGGCACGCATCGGCCGCTACTACGCCACCGAATCCATGCTCGTCTGGGACGCCAAGGCCCAGCGCTACGATGCCGCCGTGACCCCGCGCACCGGACACGATACGTTGCGCGCGTACCACGCCCAGCTGCTACGCGGTGACGCCACCGACGATCGCGGCGAGCACGCGGTGTTCTGACCCGAGCGCCGACGCCGCGTCGGACCGTGCGCTACTTCGCCGACTCGGCGCCATACCCGCGCTCTAGCAGGAAGACGCGCACCTTGTCCGGATTGCGCTCAACTTCGAGGGTGCCCGGCTTGAGCCCCGTGCGCATCAGGACGCCCGTCCCCCCGGTGCTCGCCACGATCAACGCATCGGTGGTAATGCAAACAACTTCGGCGGTCTCCGAGAGCTGCCCGGGATGCCCACTGAAATGCATCACGGCGCTCTCCGACAGCCCCTCTGCGCGAACACCGCCTGCCGCCTCGCTCCACGTGACACCGGTGAAGAGCACGATGTCGTTGTTGCCGGCGGCGAATTCCTCTAGCGGTACCCCAAGCACACCCGACGATTCCTCGATCGTGGCACGCAGGCGATAGGCGTCGAACAACCCCTCCACATCGGCCGTGTCCACCTCAATCGTGACGGCGGTCCCAGACTGTAAAATCACCGTCACGGCATGCTCCGCTACCGACATGCCACGCCAGGCACCACGCAGCTTGCGCAGCACGTCGGTGGATTCCGTGGTGGCCTGAAAATGATATTCGCGCAGAACGACCTCGCCAAAGTGCAGAGCCTTACCGCCTGACACACGCTACTGGTAATCTTGCTCTGTGACGCGCCGCCGCACAGGTGCCCGGACGCCGCGTTGTTCGTGACATGCTCGCAACCCATGAGATCGGGGCGCGCGCAGTGCCCCACCACGCAGAGACGTAGAGATCGCAGAGGCGCACGGCCTCACTTGGTAGGCGTTGCTCTGCGTTCCCTGCGTCTCCGCGTCATTCGTTCAAAGATGAGGCGTCCGACCCTCATCCTCCGGCGCACCGACCGAAGCGCCGGCGCTCACTCCGCCCACATTCTCCACGCGCAGTGTGGTTGTGAGCACGGTGGGGCCCACCCGCAGCACCACGTTGAAGTCGCCAGTCGCGGCCGTTCCGCCGTCACCGAAGCCACCAAACCCGCCACGACCACCACCGGCAGGCACCGGCAGGCCAATCAGTGCAAACACCTTTTGCACCGCTGGATTCGATCCCGCGCTCTGCAGCTGGGCCGCCCGCGCTTGCAACTGCCCGACCTGATCACCGCCGCCAGCCGGTGCGCCAGCACGCGGTGGCGCCGATTCGGCTGGGCGCGCGCAGAATGACTCCCACTGCGTGAGCGGACGCTCACACGCGCCCTGTGTCCCACGACCACCGCCGCCGCGCCCGCTAAAGGCCGCACCACCAGCCGGCGGGTTGAGCAGCGTGCGCGCGAGCGACAGCGCCGTCGAGTCATACTTGGCCTTCGCCAGCGAATCCAGCACCTGCGGCATCCGCGTGGCGCGCAGAATGCTGTCCCGCTTCTCACTCGGCGAGAGCATCGCGCGCGGCCCCGGCGTCGACATTACGTTGTACCCCCACGTGACCGTATGCAGTCCCGGCGTGCCGGGACCCGACAACGTGGCCACCGTGTCTCCGGCGACGTTCACAATGCTGATCCGCGCCGTCGGTGAGCCCGGTGCGGTGATGCGATACGAAATCGCGGCACCATAGGCCGGATTCTGCGTGACAAAGAAGCCATGCGCGTTGCCGTTGCCGCTCGCGCCACGCAGCGGCGACTCGCCCCACTGAAAGCCCGTGCGCGGCGTGAACAGATGCACCGGTTTGGCCGCCACGGCGGCCGTCATCTGCTGAAGCGGGGACACGTCGACGATCCAGAATCCGCGCCCATGGGTGGCCGCGATGAGTTCGCGATCACGCGGATGGATCTGCAGATCATACACCGGCACACTCGGCAGATTCGCCATGAACCGCAGCCACGACGCGCCGCGATCGAGCGACACGAACACGCCAATCGACGTCCCCACATACAGCAGGTCGCGGTTATGCGGATCTTCGCGCACCACGTGCAGGAAGTCGCCCGGTCCGTCCGACGGCAGGTTGCCGGCGATGGAGCGGAAACTCTTCCCGCCGTCATTGCTCACGAAGAGATGCGGACGGAAATCGCCCCAGCGGTGATTGTCGAACGCGACATACACCGTGTTGGTATCGAATGCCGACGCTTCGATACGCGTGACATACACCTCACCATCATTCGGAAGTCCTGGAATACGCGGCGCGAGGTTTTCCCATGTCGTACCATCGTTCGATGACTTCCAGACGTTGCCGTCGTCGGTGCCGGCATACAGCAGCCCAGGCCTGACCGGGCTTTCTTCCAGCGCCACCACCGTGCCGTAGGTCTCGGCGCCCGTGGCGTCGAGCGTGATCCCGCCCGTTAAACGCAGCGCCGTATCCAGCTTGGCCGCGAGCTGCTTGGACAGATCCGGCGAGATGATCCGTAACTCTTCACCACGCTTCACCGACTTGAGAACCCGGTTGCCGGCAAAGTAAATCACCGCCGGATTGTGCGGCGAAATGAAGAACGGCGCGTTCCAGTTGTAGCGGAGCGAGAGATCCACCGAATCCCGGCGCTGTTGCACGCGCAGCGCGTCCATCGCGCGGTTCTGCGCCTTGGTGACCGCCGTGAGCGGGTTGCCGCGAATGATCGCGATGGAGTCTTCCCACTGCTTGTGGGCAGGCTGCCAGCTCGGCTTCGCGAAACCCATCCGCTCACCGGTCTGCAGGTTCACCCGCGACACATTGCCGCCCTGCGACTCGCCGTACACGATGTTCGGGTCGGTGGGATCCATCGCCGCGTAAAAGCCGTCGCCGCCGGCAATGGTATACCAGTAGCCGAGGCTCGTGGTGGGCGACCGCCGCTTGCTGGGGCCACACCACGTGCCGTTGTCCTGTGCACCGCCGCAAATGTTGTACGGCACCGCCATGTCGTACGCCACTTCGTAGAACTGCGCGATGGGCAGGTTCTGCAGCTGCAGGAAGTTGCCGCCCGCATCGAACGTGAGCGCAATGCCGCCATCATTGGCCAGCGCCCAGCGCTCCGGATCATTCGGATCGATCCAGATGCCGTGGTCGTCCACGTGCACCTGCTGCGCGGCGTTGCGCGACGTCTTGCCACCGTCTTCCGACAGCTGCAGCTGCGTGCTGCTGAAGTACACGCGGTCGGGATTCTTCGGATCCGATCGCACTTGCGAGTAGTAAAATGGACGCACGTTGATGTTGTTCATCTGCGCCCACGTCCTGCCGCCATCCGTACTCTTGTACAATCCGTTGCGTTTAGGGTTGCGCTCGCCGACGATCGGGCCCGACTTCGCTTCCGACGCCTCGACCATCATGTACAGGACGTTCGGATTGGCCTTGTTGATATCCACCGTCAGGCGCCCCTTGTAGCCATCGGGAAACCCGCCTCCGGTGATTTCGCTCCACGTGGCGCCGCCGTCGGTGCTCTTCCAGAGCGCCGAGCCCGGGCCGCCGCTTTTCAGCGAGTAGGGCGTGCGCATGCGCTCCCAGCTCGTGGCGAACACTATGTCCGGGTTGGTGGGGTGAATCATCACGTCCACAAAGCCCGCTTTATCGCTCACGAACTTCACCAGCTGCCACGTGGTGCCGCCGTCGGTGGTCTTGTACAACCCGCGATCCGGGTTGGCACGCCACGTGGCGCCGAGGGCCGCGACGAACACGATGTTCGGATTGGTCGGATGCACCGCAATACGGCCGATGGCTTCGGTCTTCTCGAGGCCCTTGAGCGTCCACGTAATGCCACCGTCGGTGGATTTGTAGATGCCGCCGCCAGGCTCGATCGAATTCCGCGAATTCGGTTCGCCGGTGCCGGCCCAGACTTGCTGTGTATCGCTCGGAGCGATCGCCAGCATGCCCATCGAGATTACCCGTTTGTCATCAAAGACCGGCCGCCAGGTGATGCCATTGTTGGTGGTCTTCCAGATACCACCGGCGGCGGCAGCTACGAAGAGCGTTTTTGACGGGCTGGGAATGCCCACCACGTCGGAGAGCCGGCCCATGAAGTTGGCCGGGCCGACGGTGCGCCACGGCAGGCCGGCGATGGCGGCTGAATCGAGCGCTTGCGCCCCGAGCGATCCGACGGCGGGCAGCGCCATCAGCGCGGCGACACCGGCAAACCGCGGGAGGCCGCGGGAACGTGAGAAAAGCATGAAAAGCCTGTTGAGGTCGGTACCGCACGGGACGCGGAGTCGCGAGAGCGGAGGGGCTATGCCAACAGTACGACGATGGCACACGGGCGGCGAATCCTGGGTACAATGGTGCGTTACGCCGTTACCAGTTGAAAACGGCCAACCGGCCCTCCTCGTTCAATTTTATGATTCCGACCAACGGTTTTGCCGCGCACGACGTGGCATCCCCGCTCGCCCCGTGGCGCTTCGAGCGTCGTGACCCGGGTGCGCGCGACGTGCAGATCCAGATTCTCTTCTGCGGCATCTGCCACTCCGACCTGCATACGGTGCGCGGCGAATGGGGTCCGATTAAGTACCCGCAGGTTGCCGGCCATGAAATTGTGGGCCGTGTGGTGGCCACCGGCGCCGAGGTCACGCGTTGGAAGTCCGGTGATCTGGTGGGCGTGGGCTGCATGGTCGATAGCTGCCGCGACTGTGGCTCGTGCGGCGAGGGGCTGGAGCAGTACTGCGAGAACGGAATGACCGGCACCTATGGCGGGGTGGAAAAGCAAACGGGTCGACCCACGCAGGGCGGGTACTCGGACACCATCGTGGTGGACGATCACTTTGTGCTGCGCGTGCCGGACAACCTCGATCCTGCGGCTGTGGCGCCGCTGCTCTGCGCCGGGATTACCACCTATTCGCCGCTGCGGCACTGGAAGGTCGGACCGGGTTCGCGGGTGGGTGTGGTGGGCATTGGCGGCTTGGGTCACATGGCCGTGAAGCTTGCCGCGGCCATGGGGGCGCATGTGGTCGTGCTGACCACCTCGCCGGGCAAGGCGGACGACGCGCGCCGCTTGGGAGCCTCGGAGGTGGTGGTCTCGCGCGACAAAGCGGCGATGGCGACGATGGCCAACTCACTCGATGTGATCATCGACACAGTTGGCGCACCACATGACTTGGAGGGCGAAATGGCGCTCTTGCGTCGCGATGGTGCACTAATACTACTGGGCGCATCGCCGGAGCCGCACCCATCGCCGAGTGCCTTTGCCTTTATCGTGAAGCGTCGGACGCTCGCCGGCTCACTCATTGGCGGTATCGCGGAAACGCAGGAAATGCTCGACTTCTGTGGCGAGCACGGGATCACGTC
Organism: Gemmatimonadales bacterium; assembly: GCA_038212625.1. Taxonomy (GTDB): domain Bacteria; phylum Gemmatimonadota; class Gemmatimonadetes; order Gemmatimonadales; family Gemmatimonadaceae; genus Gemmatimonas. Next base: position 85,326 of record JBBQUH010000002.1, read on the forward strand.
AGATATCGAGCTCATCCGTGCTGAGGAGATCAACGAGGCCTACGAGCGCATGCTCACGTCCGATGTGAAATATCGGTTCGTGATTGACATGTCCACCTTGCCCGCCGCCGTCTGACCAGCGCTGGTTCCGCCGCCGTACGACCATTGTCGGACGGCGGCGGCACTCAGGTTTTCCAACGCAGCAACCGATACGTCTCAGTGCGGCAGTCCAGACGTATCGTTTGCCATTTTCTGGGAACCTTGATGTTTTCTACACCGCCCGAACAGCATGACGCCGTGCCGCCCGACATTTTTCCCCCACGTGCGGCTGCCGGCTATCCGGTCCCAGCCCTGACAGCGCAGCAGGTAAACGACGCGCTCCGTCATCAGGCCCGCTTGCAGGAAATCACCGACCTCGACCTCCTCAATCCGGACGTCCAGGCGCTGCTGCAGTCTGTGTCCACGCGGGCCGCGAAAGAGCTTGGCTTACCGATCAGTGTGGTCAGCATCGTGCTCGACGAGGCACAGCACTTCGCGTCCAGCTACGGACTTGGCGGCTGGATGGAGGAAGCCGGTGGAACGCCCGTGGAATGGTCGTTCTGTCGATTTACCGTGGCGTCCCAGGAGGCCTTCGTGGTCGAAGATGCCACGCGGCACCGACTGGTGCGCAACAATCCCCTCGTTGAAGTAGACGGGGTGCGCTGTTACGCCGGCATTCCGCTCATCTCTTCCCGCGGCTTCGCCCTCGGCTCGCTGTGTGTGCTGGGCACAGACACTCACAGTTTCCGTGAGGAAGATCTGACTCGATTACGTGCACTGGCCACAGAAGCGGTCGCGTTGATCGAATCGCGCCGCCCGAGCACGAAGGGCGTACGATGACCGATTCCATTTTCTCGCAGTACCGCCTCGAACGGCCATCGCATGAGTCGCTGCTCGAGGCACTCGCTCGCTATGTCGGCGATGACGAAGCCGGTGACGAGTGGAATGGAGCCTGCCAACGCGCGGGCGTGGACCGACTGCTGACCGATACAGCCCCCGAGCAACTCATGGCGGTCATCGCAGAGCTCGAGGCCTCCGGTGGCCACTTGGCCACCTGTGCCAAGGGTCTCAGAATCCGGCTCATGACGTACACCGTGCTTGCCCGGAAACTGGAACAGACGCCGACGCCTGCTGACCGCTGATTGCCCGGTACACCTGTCGCCGTCGTGTGACCGCTGTGATATTTTAGCAACGCCCGGCGTGCCACCGCGCACCGGGCGTTCTGTATTTGCGTTACTCGCACACCACGGGAAATGTCGCCGTCACTGCTGGTCGACTGGCCTACACCGGACTCACTCCTCCTCGTGGAGGATGACGCCGCATTGCGCGAAACGCTCTCTGCAGCGCTCAGTGGCATCTGTGCGCGCGTGCGTACGGCGTCGTCGCTCGCGGAGGCCATCGACTCCTGCGCGAACGAGCGTCCCGACCTCGTCCTGCTCGACCTGTATCTCCCCGACGGCGAGGGCGCCGATCTGCTGCTCAAGCTGCGCGCAGCGGCCGATGTCCCGGTGATCATCCTCTCGGATCGAGTGGACGAAGAAGAGAAGGTGGCGCTCCTCGATGCCGGCGCAGATGACTTCATCACCAAGCCGTGCGAAGATTCCGAGCTCGTAGACCGCGTGCTCGGCCTGTACCGTCGACTCGCCGTGTCTACTGCTGCACGCTCGTGGGCGTTGATCAACGTCGATGGCGTCGAGATCGATTTGATTACGCAGCGCGTCGTGCGCAACGGGGTGCCGCAGCGCCTCACGCCCACCGAGTGGGCGCTGCTCCGCGCGCTGGTGCTGCACGGTGGGCGCCCACTCTCCCCGCGCCAACTGTGGGATCTGGTCTGGGCGCGAGAGTTCGGCGATTTCGCCACGCACGTGCGGGTGCACATGACGCATCTGCGGCGTAAGGTCGAACCCAACCCCAGCACCCCCACACTGATCGTTACCGAACCCGGCGTGGGCTACCGTTTCGTGGCGCCGCGCAGCGACGCCGGCTGACACACTTCGCCTGACCGTCAGCCGCCGACTTTCAGGCAATCGGTAAAGAGCTGTCGCTGTGCGTCCTTCGGCGTCGCGATTGCCTTGTAAAAGCCGTCGTAGTACGACAGCGTGCTTTTCACGGTCCCCGGTGCGAGCAGCGCGCCGAGGGAGTCGGCATAAAGACCGTAAATCGCATTTTGCTTGCTGCGCAGAAGGTCGAACACCGACGCATACGCCGCTTCGTGCCCGCAGAAACCGCGGAAGAGTCGGTCGCGGACGCGGCGAATGGGCAGCGAGGGATCGGTCCCGGCGTGCGGCGCATCGATCACACCGGCAAAGTCGAAGTCATACGGCACCGGCAGATTCACACCGTTGCGCAGACCCACGATCTGACCATTGTGCAGGCCACTGAATGAGAAATCCGTGTTCCCGATCAGATACTGAAAGCTGTAGGCAATGGCCGACGTGCGTGGGTCGAGATCCTCCGCTGTGGCGCCTTTGCGTTCCATGATCTCGCCACCCGCCCGCGCCGCCACTTGCTTCGGATCTTCAATGATGAAGGAGTACCGCGTGGCCTCCACTTTCTTCGAGGCGCTGTCCACGTACGTCACGCGCAGCAGTCGCACCTGATGGCTCACATCCGTTAGTTGCCGGTACACGCGGTACAGCTGGAACTCCTGAAGCACATACCGCTCGTAGCTGTCGAGGTCCCGACAGTAGCTCACCAGCTTCGGTTCATCGAGGTCGTGAAACGGCGTGCCCTTGGCGTCCTTGTTGGCCACCTTCAGCCGGAGCGGAGGATAGTCGCAGTGATTCAGCCGCCAGATGCCGCGCGTCCTGATGCGCACGGGGATCGTGGCTGTCTTGCCGTCAGACGTCGCGTAGCTCACCGTGGCGGCGCGCCATGGCGCATCCGCGCGTTTGTCCCGCTTGATCGTGCGGACGTTGGTGGTGAGCGTGATCGCGAGCACGGCGTCGCTGGTGAACAGCGGGGGTGCCGCCAGCTTCCGGGTCTTGGGCGGATTGGACGTACTGTCGCCCCCCGACACCTTCGGAGTTTTGGCGACCTTGGCGGCCTTCGGCTTTTGGGTCGTCGCGCCCTGCGCGTGCGCGGACGTGTGCGCCGCGATGATCGGCGACAGCATGGTCGCCCCGACCGTGACCACGACCCCCACTGCGCGCCCTACGCGGCGGGACGCACGCCGACCAACGGACAACGTGGTGAAAGCATGTGCCATATCAACTCAACTCCGCGTTGTGCACGTGCGATGATCCTGCGGCCCGCACCAGCGCCAACAACTCCTCGGGACCCGTCTTTTTGCGCAGCTGCACGTGATACTCCACCACCGTCATGCCATCCGTCAGCTCCAGCCCACCAAAGCGCCACTGTTTGGTGAACTCCTGAAGGCGGGGCTCGACGGCCCGTCGCAAGCTGTTCGCATCGCCGGTGTGCAAGCGCAGGAGGTGCTCCACCGCGACCGCCGTCATCTCGCCGCTCGCCCCATTCGCGTTCGCGCGTTTCCACGCGCGTTCGGCCACGCCCTCCAGCTGCTCGCGCGTCATGTTACGGAACACTTCATCGTCGATCTTGGCCACGAACGTTCCGGTGCGCGCCAGCTGTTTGGCCCGTTTCAGCCGCTGGTCCGCAATGCGTCCGTCCAGTTCCACCGGTGCGCTGCCAAAATCGGTGTACCAGAGCGAGAGCGCGACTACATTGAAACCGATCGACAGGACCGCCGCCACCGGCAGGTTCACCGCCGACGCGAGACCGATGGCGGTGGCGAGAAAGACATACACCGCGTCCTTGCTGTCATCGAGCGTGTTGCGGAATCGCACCGCCGCCACGATCCCTGCCAAACTGAACGCCAATGCCAACGAGTACTTGACCAGTAGCACGATCCCCGCCACCACGGTGGGGAGGATGACCAGCAGCTGCACCACCGATTGCTGATACCCGCGCTTGGCGCGCGTGAGCAGATACACCCACGCCACGGGTAGCGACAGCAGTACGGCAGCCGCCATTGCCACGGCCACCGTAATCGCCAACGAGACGTCATCGAGCGCCGCCTCCGGGGCGGTCGCGCCGCCGCCGCGGCCGAGCAGTTGGTCGAGGGACGCCGGCGCAAGCGGCGCACCGTGCGGGATATAGCGCCACGCCATCGTGGTCGTGGCAATCAGAATGACGTAGTGCGCCACCACCTGCGCCACCACGCGCGTCCACGGCGCGAGTCGTACCCGGCTGGGGACCGTCATACGCGGATAGGGGCGAATCGGCGAACAGCAAAGGGCAGACGCATAGCGCAGAGTATCGTGCCACGGGCGCGTTCGCGCCATAGGAGGCGGCGAAGGCTGCCCCTTCCTTGCCGCGCGGGCATGCGTCGGTCACATTCGACGTATGGCCCGATTGATGATGGGACTCGTGGCGACGCTCGGCGTTGCCTGTGCCGCCGGGGTGGCGCCGCGGCGGGAGGCCGCCGACGGGCGCGGCCCCGCTGCGCCGGCGACAGCCGAGGCACGACCAGCCCCGCCCGTAGCGAACCAGCCATCGCTCGTGGTCCTGATCACCATTGATCAGTTCCGCGCCGATTATCTCGTGCGGTTCGGGGATCAGCTCAGCGGGGGGCTCGCCCGGCTTATGCGCACCGGCGCCCAGTTCACCAACGCCCATCACGATCACGCCATCACCGAAACGGCGCCCGGCCACGCCACCCTGCTCTCCGGCCGATTCCCGCGCTCCACGGGGATTATGCTCAACCGCGTGGGGGTGGAGGATGAGTCGGCGCCGCTGGTGGCCAACGGCTACGGCCCGGGCGCATCCCCCAAGCGCTTTGTGGGCAGCACGCTGGCCGATTGGATGCGCCGGGCCAACAGCAAGACGCGCATCCTCTCGGTGTCGATGAAGGATCGCGGGGCCATCCTCCCCATTGGCCGCCTCAAAACCGAGGTCTACTGGTACTCGCTCGACGGGCGCTTCCTCACCAGCAGCTACTACCGCAAGGACCTGCCGCCGTGGGTGCGCGCTTTCAACGACCGGCAATCGGTTGCGCAGTACGCGGGCAAAAGCTGGTCGCTGCTCCTGCCGGACAGCGCGTACACGGAACCGGACAGCGTCGCGATCGAGATGGGCGGGCGTCAGAACACGTTTCCCCACGTGCTCTCCAGTGATGTGATCGACGCCGGAAGTGCAATCCGTCTCACGCCGTTTATCGACGACATGACACTCGCGTTTGCCTTGCATGGCGTGCAGTCGCTGGCGTTGGGAGCCGGGCCGCAGACCGACCTGCTTGCCGTCTCGCTGTCGGCCACCGATGTCATCGGTCACAACTTCGGCCCCGACTCCCGCGAGATGCACGATCAGGTGCTGCAAGTAGACCGCGCGATTGGCGTCTTCCTCGACTCGCTGTACACGCTGCGGGACTCCTCGCAGATCACCGTAGTGCTCACCTCCGACCACGGCGTCGGCACCATTCCCGAGATCGCGCCCGACTCCGTGCAGCCGCGCCCGGTGCGCGTCTCACTGTACGACATGCTCCCGGATACGCGCGCACGCCTCAAAGCCGCCAAACTCGACACGTTTGCCATCGAGCTCGATGTGCAGATCCTGCTCGCCGATCGCGCGGCCTTCCGGAATCCGTCTGATCTCCACGCGATGGTCGATGCGTTCGCCGCGCAGGCCCGCGCCGTGCCGGGGGTCGCGCGCGTCGACCGTTTTTCCGCGCTCCTCGGCGACACACTCACCGACGCGATCGCGCGCCAATGGGCGCATCAGTTTCCCGCCTCAGCGCCGATTGAGCTCGTGGTCACGCTCACGCCGGGCAGCACGTGGGGCGGCAACATCGCCTCGCACGGCTCACCGCAACCCTACGACACCCACGTACCGCTGATCTTTTCGGGGTTTGGCATACGACCTGGCGTGCATGCCGAGTTCGTCCGCACCGTCGATCTCGCCCCAACACTCGCCGCCCTGCTCGGCATCACGCCGTCCGAGTCGCTGGATGGCCTTCCGTTACGTCAGGCACTCCTCCCACCGGCCGCGCGACGCGCGCCGTAACCCCGACACGTCATCGTTATGCTGTTGGCTCGTACGTTGATCTTGCTGTTTCTGCTGCTGGTGGTCGGCCTGCTGGGAGTCTCGGCGCTTTGGGCGCCGGACAGAGCGCCCGAAGATCTCCTCGCGCGGTACGCGTTACCGCCATCACGCTTTATTACCATCGATGGCATGCGGGTGCACTATCGCGACGAAGGCCCCGCGCAAGACTCCGTACCGCTGGTGCTGCTGCACGGCACGTCGGCGAGCCTGCACACGTGGGACGGCTGGACCGATGCGCTCCGCCAAGACCACCGCGTGATTCGCATGGACCTGCCGGGCTTCGGCATCACCGGCCCGTCGCCGACCGATGACTATGCGCTTGATCGATACGCGCAGTTCACATTGACGCTGCTCGACAGTCTGCGCGTCACGCGGTTCACTATTGCCGGCAACTCGCTCGGCGGTGAGATCGCGTGGCGCGTGGCCGCGGCCGCTCCCGCGCGTGTGCAGCGGCTGATTCTGGTGGATGCCACCGGCTATCCACGGATCTCCACCTCGGTCCCGGTCGGGTTTCGCATCGCGCGCCAGCCGCGTCTCGCGTGGCTGACCACCCGCATCCTGCCACGCAGCGTCGTCGCCGCCAGCGTTCGCGACGTGTACGGTGATCCGGACCGTGTCACGGACTCACTGATCGAGCGATACTACCTGCTCACGCTGCGCGCGGGGAATCGCGCGGCACTCCCGCAGCGATTCGCGCAGGAGTCGCCAGCTTCCGACTCACTGCGTATTCGCACACTCACACTGCCCACGCTCATTTTGTGGGGCGCACTCGATCGTTTGATTCCACCCGACCACGCCGACCGTTTTGCCCGCGATATTGCGGGCGGTCGTCGCGTCATTTTTCCGGGACTCGGCCACGTGCCACACGAGGAAGATCCCGCCGGTACCGTGGCCGAGGTTCGACGTTTTCTGGCCGAGCCGATCACGGCGCCCGCTACACGCGTGCCGTGATCGTACGGAGCCGCGCCCCGGCCGCTCGCAGCGTCTCCTCTTTTTTCGCAAAGTGAAAGCGAATGAGGTGATTGACTGGCTCGCGGAAAAAGCTTGAGCCAGGTACCGCCGCCACGCCGATCTCCTTGATCAGCCATTCCACCGCTTCGGTGTCGGTGGCGAAGCCGAGCGGGCTGATGTCGACCATCACGAAGTAGGCGCCTTGCGGTTCGGTGTAGGACAACCCCGAGTCGCGAATGGACTCGAGGAACACATCGCGTCGCGCCGTATAGATCGCGGTGAGTCTTTCGTAGTAGCTTGGCGGCAATTCAAGCGCCGTAACCGCTGCCTGCTGGATCGGTGCGGCCGCTCCGATGGTGAGAAAATCGTGCACCTTGCGGGCCTGCGCGATGACGCGGGCCGACGCATGCACGTAGCCCAGGCGCCAGCCCGTCATGCTGTAAGTTTTCGAGAGCGAATTGCAGGTGATCGTACGATCGAACGCGCCCGGGAGTGCCGCGCAGTGCACATGTTCGTACGGGGCGAAGACAATGTGCTCGTAGGGCTCGTCGGTGATCACGAAGGCGTCGAACTCCTCGGCCAACGCGACGATCTCGGTGAGTTCGGCGCGTGTGAACACTTTGCCGCACGGATTCGAGGGATTGCAGACGATGATCGCTTTCGGTCGCTGCTCGAACGCCTGGCGCAGCACCGCCGGATCGTACTGGAAATGCACCGGATCGAGCGGCACGTAGATCGGCTCGGCGCCGCAGAGAATCGCATCGGCCGCGTAGTTCTCGTAAAACGGCGAGAAGATGACCACCTTGTCGCCCGGGTTGCAGGCCGTCATCATCGCCACGATCATCGCTTCCGTGCCACCGCAGGTCACTACCAGATGCTGTTCCGGATCTACCGTCATGCCGCTGAAGTGCGTGATCTTGCGCGCCAGCGCATCGCGGAACGGTTTGGCGCCCCATGTGATCGCATATTGATGGTAGGGGCCCCGCGCAGCCGCTTCAAGCGCGGCCAGGACGGACTCGGGGGGATCGAAGTCGGGGAACCCCTGGGAGAGGTTGATGGCACCGTACTGATTGGCGAGGCGCGTGGTGCCCCGGATGACGGATTCGGAGAATCCCGCAACGCGATCGGAAGTAGCTGGCATGCGCGCAGAAATACTGCGGGGGATGCCGACCCGCCATAGGGGCGCTAGAATTTCTCCATGCCTTCCGCGCCGTTCGCCTCAGCCGCGCCCCCCGCACGTGCGCCGTCCCTTGCGTTCTGGCTCGTGAGCGTGTCGGGGCTGGTCCCGTTTTTGGCATGTCTCGGCCTCGGTTACGCACGTCCCGACCTCCGTGAGGCGGCTGTGCACACGTTTCTCGTGTACGCCGCACTGACCCTGTCCTTCCTCGGGGGCGCGCGGTGGGGAGCCGAACTGGTCCGGGCGCCCGACGCGCCGATCGTGGCGCGCTTGGTCTTGGCGGCAACCCCCTCGGTGATTGGCCTGATGGCCCTTCTGCCGCAGACGCCTTCCCGGTTGGCGCTGGTGCTGCTGATGAGCTCCGGCATCGCGCAGCTACTCTGGGATCTCGCGGCGGGGCAACGCGGCTTGCTTCCGACGTGGAATGGGCGCGTCCGCACCGTGCTGACCGTGGCGGGGACGGCATGCAGCGCTGCGCTCTGGCCCCTGCTGACGTAGCGTGGCGAAAGCCCTGACCAGTCGTCACTGGAGGACGCCATCGGCGGCCACAGGGATGACACATCCGTCCGTGTGGCCAGAGTGATTATTCCCAACGCGTGACACTGTGCCTCAAATCGACCGCATTCTGCAGCTTCTGGACGCTGGGACGGCCAGCCAGATCATTCTCGAGGCGGAGACGCCGATTCATTGTGTGACGGCGACCGGGACAAAACCCGTGGGCCAGCAGGTGCTCAGTCGTCAGCAGGTCTTGTCGTTAATCAACGAAGTGGCCGGGTTCGACGACAAGCCATCGGTGCAGGCCGGGGCCGGCATTCGCTTTCTCTACGAGTGGAATACGCAGCGGTGGCTGGTGGCACAGGATGTCACCACGGACCCGGAGGCCAAGCTCAAGGTCACGATCCGCAAGTGGATCGACCGGCCGGCGAGCGCCGCGCCCATTCTCACGGAGACGCCGACAGTACCAGCCAACGAGCCACGGCTCGCTGCGACGCGTGTGCCGAGCGCCGACGACATGGCGCGCGCTGCCCTGGAGACGCTGTTTCGCACGCAGGTGGCACGCGGTGCCGCCGACCTGCATCTGCGCGTGGGCGAACCGCCCATTTTGAGACTGGGGGGCGACGTTTTGCGCCTTGAAGGTGAAGCGATCCTGACCGACGACGCGCTCACCGCGATGCTGTGGTCGATCATGCCCGACAAGAACAAAGCGGAATTTGAGGCGGCGTGGGACACCGATTTCGCGTACGAGATTGGCGGGCTTTCCCGATTCCGCATCAACGTGCTGCGCGACCGAAACGGCACGGCCGCCGTCATCCGCACGATTGCCAACGAGACGGTCACGGTGGAGCAAATGGGGATCTCCGCCGAAGTCCAGCAACTCTGCCATCTCACCAAGGGCCTCGTCCTCGTGACGGGGCCAACGGGCTCGGGAAAATCCACCACGCTGTGCGCGCTCGTGGACCTCATCAATCGCTCGCGCTCTGATCACATCATCACCATTGAAGATCCCATCGAGTTCGTCCACCAGAGCAAGAAGTGCCTGATTACGCAGCGCCAAGTGGGTGTGCACACCAACTCGTTCAAGAGTGCACTGCGGGCGGCGTTGCGCGAAGATCCGGATATTATTCTGGTGGGTGAGCTTCGCGATCTGGAGACGATTGCGATCGCGATGGAAACAGCAGAAACGGGTCACCTCGTGTTCGGCACGCTGCACACCTCAACGGCGGCGTCTACGATCAACCGCATCGTCGATCAGTTTCCGGCCGACCGGCAGGAGCAGATCCGCGTGATGCTCTCCGAATCGCTGAAGGCCGTCGTCTCGCAGACTCTGTGCAAGAAAATCGGCGGCGGACGGGTCGCCGCCCGCGAGATCCTTTTAGTGAACAAGGCGGTGAGCGCGCTCATTCGCGAGGGCAAAACGGTGCAGATCAACAATGTCATCCAGACGCAGCGCAAACTGGGCATGGAAACGCTCAACGACGCCTTGCTGACTCTGGTGAAGAGTGGCACTGTTGCTCCGGAAGAAGCGTTCCTCAAATCCGCCGAGAAGAAAGACATGGCGGCCAAGCTGCGCGCCACTGGATTTGATACCTCTGCCCTGTCCAACGAGGAGTAGCTTTGCATGAGTGAGCGCGCGGTGTTCGCCAAAGTCACGGCGCGTCTTCTCCCTCTGCTGTTTGGTTGCTACATCGTGGCGTATCTCGATCGGGTGAACGTAGGATTCGCCAAGCTGCAGATGGCCGCCGCGCTCGAGTTTTCCGATACGGTGTACGGGTTTGGCGCCGGTATTTTCTTCATCGGCTACTTCCTGTTCGAGGTGCCGAGCAACCTGATCCTCGAGCGGGTGGGCGCGCGCCTCTGGATCGCGCGCATCATGATCACGTGGGCCATCGTCTCCGGTGCGTTCGCCTTCGTGGCCGACATTCCGTGGGGCCCGCTGCCGGCCTGGTTCGGACTGCCGCGCACGGAGTTCAGTTTCTATGCCCTGCGCCTGCTGCTGGGCGTGGCCGAAGCAGGGTTCTTCCCGGGCATCATTCTCTATCTGACCTATTGGTTCCCCTTGGCGCGCCGTGCGCGCACCGTGGCGCTGTTCATGACGGCCATTGCCGTGGCGAACGTGGTGGGCGCACCGCTATCGGGCGCGATCATGCAGTACGCCGATGGCATGGGCGGGTGGCCAGGGTGGCGCTGGTTGTTTCTCCTCGAGGCGCTGCCGTCGGTCTTCGCCGGCATCATGGTCTTGGTGTGGCTCCCCGATGGACCGGCCACGGCCGCCTGGCTCAGCGCCGAAGAGCGCCGCGTGGTGGAGCGAGCGCTCGAAGCGGACCACGAGGTGCTGCTACGGGCGCACGCCGCCGCTGGCACCGCGTCGTCGGCCCACCGTGGCGCCGGCGCAGCGTTCCGGAATGGCAGTGTGTGGGCACTGGCCTTCGTGTATCTCACCGGCATCGTCGCGCTCTATGGCATCAACTTCTGGATGCCCACCATCGTGCAGGAGTTGGGGCTCGCCCCCACAGATTATCTGCGGATCGGACTGCTCACCATGATCCCGTGGGGACTGGCAGGCGTGGTGATGGTGCGAGTGGGCGCCCATTCCGATCGGACAGGGGAACGCCGCTGGCACGTGGCAGGCTCGCTGTTCGTCACCGCCGCCGGACTGTCCGTGCTGGCGGTCGTGGGACACCGGCCGGTGCCGTCGATTATCGCCCTCTGTCTGATCGCCTGCGGCGTCCTGTCGTTCCTCGCCACCTTCTGGGCGGTCCCCACCACGTTCCTACACGCCTCCTCCGCCGCCGCCGGAATCGCCCTGATCAATTCGGTGGGCAACCTCGGCGGGCACTTCGGCCCGGATCTTGTCGGTCGCATCCGCACTGCGACTGAGTCGAGTGCCGGCGCCTTCCTGGCCCTCGCCGCGATCGCGGGAGCAGGAGGGCTTGTCACCCTCGGGGTGGCGAGGACTAAGAGCTCAGAGCTAAGAGCTAAGAGCTAAGAGCTAAGAGCTACGAGCTGTAACTCAAAGCTGTCAGCTCTTAGCTCTGAGCTCTTAGCTCTTAGCTCTTAGCTCCAATCCCCCTCTCGCGCTTCGCCGTTCCCGCTGCCAGTTTGCAAGAGTGTCGGCCTGCTCGTCCCACCGTTGCCGACCATGCGGAACGCTCGAACCTCGTTGCAGGTTCGCTTTCAGGAGGACGCAGTGCACGCAGCGCAGACCACGGAGTTCGACGCGATCGTTGTCGGCTCCGGCATCTCGGGCGGCTGGGCCGCCAAAGAGTTGACCGAGAAGGGGCTCAAGGTGCTCGTGCTCGAGCGGGGCCGCAACGTGGAGCATATCAAAGACTACGTGAACGCCACGAAAGGCCCATGGGAGTATCCGCACCGTGGGGAGCGCACGCAGCAGATGATCGCCGACTATCCGGTGCTCAAGCGCGACTATCCGCTCAACGAAAAAAATCTCGACTTCTGGGTGAACGAGCAGGAGTCGCCCTACACCGAGGTCAAGCGCTTCGACTGGTATCGCGGCTATCAGGTAGGCGGGCGCTCGCTGTTGTGGGGTCGGCAAAGCTATCGCTTCAGCGACATCGATTTCGAGGCCAACCTCAAGGAAGGCATCGCGGTAGATTGGCCCATTCGCTACGATGAGCTTGCCCCGTGGTACGACAAGGTCGAAGAGTTCTCCGGCATCTCCGGCACGCTCGAAGGTCTGCCGCAGTTGCCCGACGGCAAGTTTCAGCCCGGCATGCCGCTTAATTGCGGCGAAGAGATGGTCGCGGGCAAACTCACCAAGCTTTTCGGTGGCCACCGACGACTCATCATCGGCCGCACCGCCAACCTCACCAAGCCACTCGACGGGCGTGGGGCCTGTCAGTCGCGCAACGCCTGCTGGCTCGGCTGTCCGTACGGTGCGTACTTTAGCACGCAGTCGTCCACGCTGCCGGCGGCGGTGAAAACGGGCAACCTCACGCTCAAGCCGTTCCAGATCGTAAGCGAAATCGTGTACGACAAAAGCGCGAAGCGCGCGAGCGGCGTCCGCGCCGTCGATGCCGTGACGCTGCAGAGTACCGAGTACACGGCCAAAATCATCTTTGTCTGTGCGTCCACGATCAACACCACGTGGTTGCTCATGCGCTCGGCCACCGATGTCTGGCCGGGTGGACTGGGCAGCAGTTCTGGAGAGCTCGGCCACAATCTCATGGACCATCACTTTCGCCTCGGTGCCTCCGGCAAACTCGAAGGCTTCGACGACAAGTACTACTACGGCAGCCGACCCACGGGCTTCTATATCCCACGCTACCGCAATCTGTTCGGCGACAAGCGCGATTACACGCGCGGCTTTGGGTACCAAGGTAGCGCGAGCCGCGAAGGCTGGGGGCGCGCGGTGGCAGAATTAGGTGTCGGCGGCGCGTTCAAGGACGAAGCTGCGCAGCCGGGTGGATGGACGATCGGCGCAACGGCGTTCGGCGAAATGCTACCGGCGCACCGCAACATGATCAGTCTCGACGACACCAAGACGGACAAGTGGGGCATGCCCGTCGTCAAGATCGACTGCGAGATCGGCGAAAACGAACAGCGGATGCGGAAAGATATGACGACGGACATGGCCGAGATGCTGGAAGCGAGCGGCGTCAAAAACGTGAGCACCTACGACCGCGGCTACTTTCCCGGCATGGGCATCCACGAAATGGGTACCGCGCGTATGGGACGCGATCCGAAATCGTCGGTGCTGAACAGTCACAATCAGGTGTGGGATGCGCCCAACGTGTTTATCACGGACGGCGCGTGCATGACCTCGGCCGCCGCCGTGAATCCGTCACTCACGTACATGGCGCTGACCGCGCGCGCCGTCGACTTTGCGGTGAACGAACTCAATCGCCGCAACCTTTAGGAGGCCACACATGACGGATTCCGAACCACCCGACCGCCCAAAGGGAGGGATCGACCGCCGTGAGGCCATTCGCCGCGTGAGCGTCCTGCTCGGTGGCGTCGCCTTCGTGGGCGGGAGCTCGCTGCTCTCCGCGTGCGTCGGCGATCGGGCTGCGGGCGGTGCAGGCGCGGCGCTCATCCCCGTGGGCAGGTTCACGGTCAACGATCAAATGCTGCTTGCCGAAGTCGCAGACACCATTCTGCCCGAGACGAAAACGCCAGGCGCCAAAGCGGCAGGCGTTGGTCCGTTCATGGCGGTTATGGTCACCGACTGTTACGACGCGAAGAACCAGGAGATCTTCCGAAACGGGATGACGCAACTCAATGCCGCCTGTGAAAGCCTGCACCGCACGGATTTCATGCAGGCCACCCCGGAACAACGGCTCGCCCTGATCGAATCGCTCGACAAGGAACAACACGAGTACCAGCGCACACGCCAAGAAGACCAGCCCACGCACTATTTTCGCATGATGAAGGAGCTCACGCTGCTGGGCTACTTCACCTCCGAGATCGGCTACACACAGGCCATGCGCTACATCGAGTCACCCGGACGCTATGACCCGTGCGTCCCCTACGTGAAGGGCGAGACCAGCTGGGCCGGTCACGCGTAGACCCACGCCCGTGCACGATGATCAGCCGACCAGACTGGCGAGAATGCGGACGGTATTGAGGTGCACGGCCACGGTGTCGTGCACCTCGCGTCCATAGCCGCCGGAAATAGTGACACACACCGGCAAGCCAATTTCGCGACAGGTGTCGAGCACGTAGCGATCGCGTCGCGCGAGGCCGTCGAATGTGAGTTTCAAGCGGCCCAGCCGGTCGCCCTCATGTGGATCGGCGCCGGCCAGATACACCACCAGATCGGGGCGTGCCTCGCGCAGCACGACCGGCAGATGTTCGGCCAATAACGCCAGATACGTCGCGTCGTCGGTCCCGTCGGCAAGTTCGACATCCCGCGTACCCGGCGTCTTGTGAAACGGAAAATTCTTGGCCCCGTGCATACTGAACGTGTAGACGCTTGCATCATCCGCGAAGCAGGCGTGCGTGCCGTTTCCCTGGTGCACATCGAGATCGACAATCGCCACGCGCCGTATGCGTGCTGCGCGCTGCAGTCGCCGAACGGCAATCGCGACGTCGTTGAACGTGCAGAACCCTTCGCCGCGATCAGGAAACGCATGATGCGTCCCGCCGGCGAGATTCATGGCCACCCCATGGTCGAGCGCCGCCTCGGCGGCCGATACTGTGCCCTGCACCACACGATACGCGCGTTCGACAAACGCCGGTGACCACGGCAGCCCGATCCGCCGCTGCGCGGCGTCGGGCAGCGTCCCCTGCGTGATCTGCTCCACGTACTCCGGCGTGTGCACCAGCAACAGGTCGTCCACGGCCACACGTGCAGGATCATGGAGTCGGTCCGGTGTCACCAGCCCCTGCGCGAGGACCCCTTCGCGCAGCAGCTGGTACTTGGCCATCGGAAACCGATGCCCCTCGGGGAGGGCGAAGGCGTATTGCGCGGACGACCAGAGGTGCAGCATGCGTGCAGTCTAGCGCCGAGACGCACAGCAGACCACGGTCGCCCTTTTCTCCGCACGCCGCCGGCCCCGTGCTATTTCACCTGATCCAGCGTCGCCGCCATCCGCTTGTAGTAACGCAACTGCGACCGCTGGTCCGCCGTAGGGGCACCGGTCCAGCGCCCGACCTCGCCGTACAACCCGGACAACCGCGCCATCAATTCCTGCGCCTGCCGCTTGTAGTCAAGTGTGGTGGCATCGGTTCCCGTAGCCCGACGCCAGCGATCCGCGACCGGCGCCAACGACCTCACCAATGTCGCCACATCGCGATGAAACGCGGTCCACGCGGCCCGCTCTGCGGCGGTAACGGTGAGTCGCGGATCGTCGCGCACGACCACCCGCTGACGCTGCACCTGCCCGTCGACGGTGAGACGCACCTCGTACGTACCCGGCAGCACGAGCGGGCCGGGGGTCGTGGCACTGGGGCCCTCATCGCTGTCTTCACCGCCGCCACCGCGCACCGGCAACGACGCCTCGCGCAGGTTCCACACCACGCGGTTGATACCCACGGCAGCGGTTGGCGTTAGCGTCTGCACCAGCCGCCCGGCCAGATCCTGCACGGTCAACACCACCGGCGTGCCGGACGCGGCCACCCAATAGTCCACCAACGCACCGACTGCCGGATTCTCACCACGGAAGATCATGTCGCCAGCGTGTGGCCGCAGATTGGCGGTGCGCAGCTGCAACGCCGGCTGCACCGTGAACAAATGAGTAGGCTTGGCCATCACCGCCGGGGTCAGCTCCTGCAATGCGTTGAGCTGATCCAGAATCCAGATTCCGCGGGCGTGCGAGCCCAACACCAACGCATTGTCGCGTGCCTGAATCGCGATATCGTTGAACGGCATAGTGGGCATGTTATTCTTGAGCGCCACCCAGTGCGTCCCGCGATCGGGGGTGAAGAAGACGCCAAACTCCGTGGCCAGATACAGCAACTGCGGATTGCGCGGGTCTTCGCGGATAGTGCGGGCCACTCGCGCGGCCGGCAGATCACCGGTGATGCTCCGCCACGTGGTCCCGTAGTCGGTGGTCATGTACACGTAGTTGGCCATGTCGTTGCTGCGATGGTTGTCGCTCACCACGTACGCCGTCCCATTGGCATGGCGAGACGCCTCTACCCCCGCAAACCACGAATCCTTTGGCAACCCGGGAAAGCGCGCCGCCTGATCATCCCAGCTCACGCCACCATTGCGCGACACGCGAAAACGTCCATCGTCGGAGCCCACATACAGCACGCCGCGCAGTCTCGGCGATTCCGCGAGTGCGGTGACCCCCGGGAAGTAGGGTATGCCGTCATCCAGCGAGAGTGTCGCTTCACCGGGCTTCCGCCCCATGAGCGGCAGGGTGGAGCGATCCACCCCGGTGGTCATGTCGCCCAGGTCGGTCCAGGTGATGCCGCGATCGCGCGAGCGGAACAGGTGCTGCATGCCCACATACAACGTGCTCGTGTCATGCGGTGACAACACGATCGGTGAGTCCCAGTTGGCGGGATGCATGGCGTTGCCGAGGACCTGCGTCGCGCCGGGCTTGCCCCAGGTGGTCCAGTTGCGACGACCCGCGATATGTCCCGTGGAGTCGCCGGGGCGTAGATCCTGCACCTGCCACGTGCGGGTGTCGTTGCGCTGCAAACCCAGATACTGCGACGCCGAATACACAGTGCGCGGGTTGAGCGGATTAGGGACCACAAAGAACCCGTCACCGCCACATAACCGCGACCAATGCTCGTTCAAAATGCCGCTCGTGGTCCAACTCGCGCTCGGCCCCACCCAGCAGCCGTTGTCCTGCAAACCGCCGTACACGTTGAACGGTACGGCATTGTCCACCGCTACGCGATAAAATTGCGAAAGCGGCAGCGACGCCACATACAGGAATGACACGCCGCGATCATAGCTGATACCGATGCCGCCGTCGTCGAGTTTGATCACGTGGCGCGACTGCGTGGGATTGACCCAGACGAAGCGATCATCACCGTGCGTGGTGGTCCGCGGCGCGGTAAAGGTCTTGCCGCCGTCGTTGCTGTACGAATACGCGTTGAGCATGTACACGCGCTGGTCGTCGCTGGGATCGATCGTAGGCTGGCTCGCATACATCGGCCGCGGATTCCAGTCGCTCATGAAGGTCCACGTGGCTCCCGCGTCTTCGCTGCGATACACCCCCGCCTTCCGCTGGGTGTACGCCGTGCTGGCGTTGTAGCGCGCGCCCTGCTCGACGCTGATCACCAGAATGCGCGGATTGGCGCGATAGACCGCGATGCCAATACGCCCGTATTCGCCCTCAGGGAGTCCATTGCCCGCGAGCTTGGTCCACGTCACGCCAGCGTCGGCGCTCTTCCAAAGCGCGCTCCCGGGGCCGCCCCCGTCAAAGCCGTAGGCGCTGCGCCGGCGCTGGTACGTGGCCGCGTACAGCACGCTGGCGTCTTTGCTGTCCATCGCGATATCGGTCGCACCGGTTTCTTCGTCCACGTAAAGCGTGCGCGCCCAGGTGCGCCCGCCGTCGGTGGTGCGATACACACCGCGCTCGCCCCCCGGGCCCCACACCGAGCCCTGCGCCGCCACGTAGGCGATGTCCGGATTGCTGGGATGCAGCACGATGCGCCCGATGTGCATGCTCGTACGCAGGCCCATGTTGGTCCAGGTCGCGCCGCCGTCGAGGGACTTGTACACCCCATCCCCCCAGCCCACACTCTGGCGGTTGGCGCGCTCGCCGGTACCTACCCAGAGGATCTGCGGGTTGGGCTGAAAGACCGCGATATCTCCCACGGAATGCACTGGCGCGTCGAATACCGAGGCCCACGTGACCCCGTTATTCGTCGTGCGCCACACGCCGCCGGTGGATGACGCCACGTACATCGTGTACGGGTTCGATTCCACGACGTCCATGTCCACGACGCGACCGCTCATGGACGCCGGACCGATGGCCCGAAGCGCGAGCCCGGCCACGTGGGCCGCGTCCATCGGAGCCTGCGCGTGGGCGGCACCGGCCGCGAGCGTACCCGCCATAAGGACACGGCGGAGGAGTACGGCCATCGAGCGTCCGACAAACGATCGCAGGGCGCTGGGCGGGACAACAAAGCCAGAGGGTCGCATCGGCAAAAAACGGCTACGGGGGAACGCATACGGCAATGTGCCAAGGATCATGTCGCCAATAGTGCGCCCGCGATCCAGCAGTTCGCCACTGCGCCGCGTATCTTTTCCACTTGTGTACCTGAGGTGTCTCGCGCGCCTGACCCGTGCCGCCGTGCCCGTGACCCCTCCGGCATCTCCCCACGCTCAGGACCTGCCCGTGTCCCGTTTGCCCGCCCGTATCGCCGCAGCCGCCGGGCTGCTCCTCGCCACCGCGGCTCCAGCCCTCGTCGCCCAGGACCAGGCGGCCACAAAGCGCGTACCGCGCGCCGACCGCCCCGTATGGGCCGACGAGGGCCCCCGCACCTGGGCTCCCCGACCCACTGCGTCGGCCATCACCGCCAACGATCTGCGCACGCGGCTGTACCAGTTTGCCGATGACTCCATGCTGGGGCGCCGCATCGGCGAGCCAGGGAACGTCAAAGGCACCGACTACATCGCGCGGGAGTTCAAGCGACTCGGACTCAGGCCAGCCGGTGAGAACGGTACGTTCTTCCAGGCGCTGCCATACGGTCCAACCGGCTTCGACAGCAGCACAGCCCGCCTGGTGATCGGCGGCAGCGTACTGGCCACCACCACGGATTGGATCCCCACCGCGCCCAACCCAGCCAACGGTGTGGGAAGTCGGGTAGACATCACCAACACGCCCGCGATCTTCGCCGGGGTCCTCGGCGATACCGCCGTCATGCTGGACCCGGCCCTGTTCGCCGGTAAAGTGGCCGTCTTTGTGGCGCCCGCTGCCGGTGCCGCCGTGGCCGCCAGTCGCGGTGCCCCCATGTCGTTTCTCAGCTGCGCCGATGTCCCCGACAAGTTCGGCGCCAACGCCGCCATCGCCGAGGAGGCGCGCGTGCGTGCCCAGGCCGCCGCCAACCCCGGCGCCGGAGCCGTGGGGGCAGCCCGACGTCCCGCACCCGCTGGCCCCGTTGGCGACCTGCGGGCACAACGCGCCGGCGCGATGGCAGTGCTCGTAATCGGCCTGGAGTCACTCTCGCCGGCCACAGTACAAGCAGCGTTCACCGGACGGATGGGCATGCGCCCTACCGCCGCCGCGAATACCACGGCCCCGGGCAGCGCCACCATTTCCCGCGCCGCCGCCGAACGCCTCTTCGGTCAGCCGGTGAACGCGCTCACCGTCGGCGCCGTCGGCCAGCCGATCACCGCCTCGTGGAGTCACGAGTGGCGGATGGCGGCCGCGCCCGCCCGCAACGTGATTGCCGTACTGCCAGGCTCCGATCCCAAGCGCGCCAGCGAATATGTGCTGGTGGGCGCCCACAACGATCACGTGGGCGTGAACAGTACCGTGGTGGATCATGATTCCCTGCGCGCCGTCAACATTGTTACGCGACGTCAGGGCGCGAACGACCCAATCTGTACCCCCACCGCCGATCAACAGCGGCAGATCGACTCACTCATCAAACGTGCGCGCAGCATCCGTGCACCACTCCGCGACTCCATCATGAACGGCGCCGACGACGACGGCTCCGGCACGGTGGTAATGCTCGAAATCGCCGAGAAGTTTGCCAAGGAGAAGCCGGCGCGCTCGATTGTCTTCATCTCGCATCAAGGCGAAGAAGCCGGACTGCTGGGCTCACGCTGGTTCACCGACAATCCTACTATCCCGATCGAAAACATCGTGGCGGCGCACAACATGGACATGGTGGGGAAAGGCCGAGTGGAGCAGGTGAAGTATGGCGGACCGAATGCCGTCCAGATGCTCGGTGCGCGCCGCCTCTCGCGGGAGTTCGGCGATATCATCGACTCGGTGAACGCGAACAGCAGCGAACCGATGGCCATCGACAAGAGCTGGGATGTGACGGCCAACCCGCTCAACCGTTTCTGCCGCAGCGACCAGGTGAATTACGTCCGCAAGGATATCCCGGTGGTGTACATGTCGCTGGGATATGCGCAGGACTACCATCAACATACCGACGAGCCGCGCTATATCGATTACGATCATGCGGCGCGTCTGGGGCGCTTTGTGCACGCCGTGATGACGGCAGTGGCCGACCGTAAAGACAAACCCGCCATCGCGGGCCCGGACCTCAGCTTTCCGCAGTGCGCACGGTAAGGGTCGGGGAAGTCGGTGGTAGGATGCGCCGCGCGTCGATAAGCCGCCCGCCGTGCCGAACGTGACGGCGCCTGCGGTATTCACGGAGCGCACACGGACGGTGCGCTTTCGGCTCAGTGTCGCGATGATTGTGGTCGCCGGACTGGTGACGGCACTGACCGTGGCGCGAGCCCGAGAGCGGCGCAATGCGGAAGAACGGCGGCTCAATGAACGCGCGCAGGAGGTGACGGAAACCGTCGTACGTTCGATCGACGCTACCGTACTGCAGACCCAGACGCTCCTCAACAGCATTGGTCGACTGATTGACTTTGGGGCCACACCCGCGCGAAACGATACCGTGCTCAACGCACTGTACGAGGGGGCCCCGTCACCGTATTCCAATATTTACGCCGTAAATCCCGCCGGGCGGAATATCGGCGCGGCCATGCTGCCGGCCGGTGGCCGAGCCGTGGTCGATCTCTCACGCCGATTGTACTTCCAAGATGCGCTCCGCACGAAGCGCTTTACCGTGGGCGAGATGGTGCGCTCGCGTACGTTGGGTGGCGCGCCGTGGGTGATGCCTTTTATCAATCCGGTGCTCTCGCCCGATGGTCGGCGAGTCGTGGCGCTGGTCGGCGCCTCCATCCTGCTCGACTCGCTGGATGCCATGCAGATCGCCCAACGCTTGCCGGAAGGGTCCGTGATTTCGGTCATCGATACCAGCGGGGCGATCGTGTTCCGATCAGCCGACCCGGATCGCTGGATCGGACAGCGCCTTCCACTCGAAACGGCACTGGCCGCGAATTTGCGCGGAGAGAATCTGCAGATTTTCACCCGGACGTCGTTGGATGGGGTGGAACGCAGCTTCGGATCGCGACTCACCACCCGCGTCCCGTGGCTGGTCTACGTGGGGATCCCCACCGATAAGACCTTTGCCGTGGTACGCTCACAGTTTCTGACCGATTTGCTCTTCGGCGCATCACTCGGGCTCGGCGTTTTACTGTTTGGGTATTGGGTAACCAACCGCTTCGTCGCTCCTATTGAATCGCTGACACGCGACGCGCGCGCGATCGCCGCCGGCGACATGACGCGTCGCTCGCAGATTGCCTCGCAGGATGAAGCAGGCACGCTGGCCCGCGCCTTCAATCACATGGCGGACACCATCGTCGAGCGCAGCACCGCCCTCGACACCTCGCGCGAACAGTTGCGACAGACGCAGAAACTGGATGCGCTCGGGTCGTTCGCCGGCGGGATTGCCCACGACTTCAACAATTATCTATCGTCGATCATGGGCCACACCGAGATGGCGATACAGGAGCTTCCAGCCGATTCGCCGGCCCGCGACGATCTTATTGGCGTGCTGTCGTCCGCCGAACGTGCCGCCGATCTGACACGACAGATTCTTGTCTTCAGTCGCCGTCAGGTGGTCGAACCGCAACAGCTCGACGTCAACGACGTGATTCGCGGGATCACCAGGATGCTCGACCGACTCCTCGGCGAGCGGATCACTATGGAGACCTCGCTGCCGGTTCTTGCGGGCTCCGTGCGCGCCGACCGCGGTCAGCTGGAGCAACTGCTGGTCAATCTCGCAGCGAATGCGCGCGACGCTATGCCGCAGGGCGGACAGTTCCGACTCTCCACCCAGCGCGTGCCGGTGGTGACCAACGATCCGGTCCACGTCGGCGTGTTCCCCGGCGACTTTGTCATGATCTGCGCGGCAGATACGGGCGTCGGCATTCCTGAGAATGTCCAGGCGCGCATGTTCGAGCCGTTCTACTCCACGAAGGAACGTGGTCGCGGCACTGGCCTGGGGCTGGCGCTCGCCTACGCGATGGTGCAGCAGGCTGGCGGATACATTCGCGTGGAGAGCCGAGAGGGACAGGGTGCCCGCTTCTTCGTGTACCTCCCGGCGCTTGACGATGCGCCAACCGCGGTGCCCGCCGCGCCCCCGTCCAGCGAAAGCCTTCGTGGCAGCGAACGGATTCTGCTGGTCGAAGACGACGCGGCCGTTGCCCTTGCCACCAGCCGCTTGCTGACGCGGGCGGGCTACGTCGTGGTCACCGCGCTGGACGCCGAATCCGCCATGGAGATGCTCCGTGGTGCATCGGGACCCTTCGCGATGATCCTGACCGATATCGTCATGCGCGGCAAATCCGGCGTGGATCTCGCGCGTGACATCGTCGCCCTCGATCCCGGCGCGCGCGTGCTCTTCATGAGCGGTTACGCTGACGACGAAGCCCTCGTGCAATACATCGCCTCGTCAAGAACGCCGTTTCTGGCCAAGCCGTTCGCGGTGACCACACTCTTGCAAACGGTACGTCGCGTGCTCGACACCCCACAACGGAGCATCGGCGCCCCGCCGCGCGTCGGCGATCCCCCACCGTATCCTCCGACGGAGCGTTCGTGAGCCAGTCCCAAGGCTTCTCGTCCCGCGGGGCCATGATGCTCGCCATGCTCAGCATGGCGGTCGGCACCGGAAATATCTGGCGCTTCCCACGCATCGCGGCAAGCAACGGAGGTGGCGAATTTCTCGTGGCTTGGGTCGTATGCCTCTTCGCATGGTCCATTCCGCTCATTCTCATCGAGTTCGGCATGGGCCGCATGACGCGACTCGGCCCGGTTGGCGCCTTCGTGCGCACGGTGGGCAAAAAGTCGGCGTGGATGGGTGGATTCATCGCGTTCGTGGCCATCGCGATCATGGCGTATTACTCGGTGGTGTGCGGCTGGACCATGCGCTACGCACTCGCCGCAACGCTCGGTCAGGTCGACGGCGACAACTCGGTCAGCTTCTGGCGCGACTTCAGCACAAGTACTGCACCGGTGATCCCGCATATTCTCGCGATGTTGGGGGCAACGCTCATCGTCGCCAAAGGCGTCAAAGGGATCGAACGCACCACCAGCCTGCTCATGCCAATCCTCCTTGGCATCATTCTGCTGCTCACCGGTCGCGCGCTGATGCTGCCCGGCGCCAGCGCGGGATTGGCGTACTTCTATGGGGTGGACTGGGACAAGCTCGGCAACGCCAACCTGTGGCTGCAGGCGCTCACGCAGAATGCGTGGGATACCGGTGCCGGATGGGGCCTTGTACTCACGTACGCGGCATACATGCGTAAGAACGAAGACACGGCACTCAACGCGTTTCTCCTGCCGGCCACCAACAACCTGGTGTCGCTGTGCGCCGGCATGATGGTCTTTTGCACCGTCTTTACCGTGGTGCCACAACTCGTCGCATCGATCGCCAGTAACCCGCAGGCACTGGCCGACTTCCCCGACCTGCAAAAGGCGGTGGCCAGTGGCGCCGCGCTCGACGCGGATCTCGTACAGCAAACAATCTTCGGCGCCGGCAACGAGGGCGTGACCTTCATCTGGATTCCCAAGCTGTTCTCCACGCTGCCGGCCGGCGGTGTCTTCATGGCGTTCTTCTTCCTCGCACTGTTCTTCGCCGCCTTCACGTCACTCATTTCAATGGTCGAGCTGGGAACTCGGGTCCTGCTCGACATGGGCTGGACACGCGCCCGCGCCGTGTGGGTGGTCGGCCTGTTCGGACTGTTGCTCGGCCTGCCGTCAGCCTTTTCGCTCAACGTGCTGCACAATCAAGACTGGGTGTGGGGCGTCGCCCTCATGATGTCGGGGCTGTTCTTTGCCATGGCCATCATCCGCTATGGCCCCACCAAGTTCCGCAATGAGCAGATCAACCATCAGTATTCGAACATTCGCGTGGGCGCATGGTGGGACTGGGTGATCCGCATTCTCGTTCCGCTGGAGGCCGTGGTGCTCATGGGCTGGTGGCTGTGGCAGGTGCGCGGAGAAGGCGCCCTCGATCCGTTCGGTATCGAGAACATCGGCACCATTCTCCTGCAGTGGTCGATCGTGCTCGCTCTGCTGCTGTTCTTCAACAAGCAGCTCGGCAATATCCGGCCAGTAGAAACGGCTGAGATGGACGCGGGCATGATGCCGCCGAGCATCCCGTAATGCGTACGTTCCGTCAGACCGTGCAACCGCTTCGGCGCCTGGCTATCGTGAGCCTCGCGCTCGGACTCGGAGCCCGCCCACTCTCCGCACAGTCCCGTCAGGAGATCGGCACGATCTCCGGCGGGAACCCGGTGCTGCTCGAAACGAAGACGGTGTCGCGCGCAGCGGGCATCATCACCGCAGCGGTTCGCGTGAAATTCCTCAAACCCACCAAAGTGCCGGCCGGTTTCTGGTATAGCTCACGCACGATCGTCATGCTCGATTGCAAAAAGCAGCTCGTCGCGGTGAAAGAGAACTGGTACTACGCCGACGAAGCGGGCGTGAAGATCGGCAATCACAAGGTGGTTGGCATTCCCGGCTACGCCACGCCGCTGCCCGGCTCGATGCCCAAGGTTGCACTCGACCATCTCTGCCGCACACGCTAAAAGTCCGTGCGTATCGGCCGGCCGATAATCGGGCTACGGCTGCTCAATGGTGAGCAATGCGCCGAGTGCAGACGCCGCGCCGCCCTGTAGCGGCGTCTGGATGGTAGCGCCGTAGAATTTGGCCACCAAGCCGAGTGTGCGTCGAATGCTGGCGAGATCGGCGAGATGACCCACGATTACCACGTTGGCCAACTGCTCCGCACGCGCAGCGTTGATCGAAATAACCGCGATCACTTGCCCCACCATGTTGACCAGCGCCGCCGCGGTGTCTTCGCGCGAGGCCTCCACCTCATGCCGAGCGACGCGTCCGAAATTCACGGCCGTTGTTTCCGGTGGCAGACTACCGATCGCACCTCCCAGCACTTCGCCGATCGTGAGGTTGTGCGTCGTATCCTTGCCACACAGCGCGAGCGCATCGATTTCGCGCGGGTCCACGGTGCCGATCATCAGGCGCCCCAGCCCCACCAGGGTGCCACCGCCTACACCGGTCCCCGTTACGTGGCGCGAGCCCTCGTGTGTCGCCGCGACCACGGCGGTCCCCGACCCGGCGCTCGTCACGAGCGCGGATTCAACACCAGCCAGTGCCAACCCGCCACGCCCGATGGCCTGCACTTCGTCAACCCGATGGAGCGGACGCCCATCGATCTCCGCCGGCAGCAGTTGCCGATTCCCCCCGGTGATCGCCATCCACGCCACATCTACCGGTGCTAATCCGCCAGCTGCCAGTGCCGTCAGTACTCGGGCGGCATCGGGCTGGCCGACACTCGGCAGCGTCCAGTGCCGCCAGGTCGTGCCATCGGCGTTGCGCGCCACGACGTCCGTGTTGCTGGCGCCAAAGTCGATCGCGACGCCGCGTGTGGGCGCCTGGTCAGGCGCGTGCATCACTGCCCCGGGCGGTAAGTCCGCGTGGCGTGGGCGACCACGTCTTCGCGATAGTAGTTCACGTCCTTGAAGCGACCGTTGGCATAGTCCTGCGCCTGATTCATGAAGTACGGAGAGGCCGGGTTCCCACTCACGCCACCGGCCAGCGAGCTCTTGGCCTTGAGCCGCGGCCCAAACTCCACCACCGCAATGAAACTGTTGCCGCGATTGCCGTAAATGCGCTTGTTGCGGCGCACGCCGTTCTGCGAAAACGCGGCCAGCGACCCCCAATTCGCCGACGCAAACGCCACCGGAATACTAGGCTTCGCATCGTCGTACTTGGCGTCGATCGTACCATCGAGGCGCTGAAAGCGGTTGATCTCACTCCACGGCGTCTTCCACGAGCCGAAGTCGCGCGTGAGCATTTCCACGCTTCTAGCCAGTACGCCGAGCAGGTCGGCGCCTGCTCGGGGTCCGGTGGTGCCGCGGGCCGAGCGCCCGAGCTCCTCGCCATAGGCATTGGCGAGCGACATCGCGACCGAGCCCAACGCGAACCGCAGGTCCCACGCGCGCAGCGTGGCAATCGGCTCGGCTAACTGTCGCTTGAGCGTATCGGCACCCGGCAGCATGTCCCATGCCGCCAACAGCGGTGGCAGCGTAGTCTCAAAGGCCGGGAGATAACTATCGTACGCTGCTGCGATCAGGCCATCGATGGTGAAATCCTTGCGTCCCTGGAGCACGCGGGTCGCATGGATGCCGCGCGCATTTTCGAACTGGAACTTCGCCATGTATGTGGGGAAGTCCGCCATCTTCGGGCTGTTCGGACCGGCGGCGGTGAACGGCCAATTATTGGTGTTCGTCAGCCAGCCCGTAGCGGGATTTCGCACCAGAATGGTTTCGCCAAGCGGATGCAGTCCTTGCCACTCCGTCTGCGCCGTGCTGCCGTCCACCGGCTTGGTATAGTCGAACGCCGGATTGCGTTTCGGAATGAAATCGCCGTTCACGAACGCAATCGTCCCGTTGGCATCCGCGTATACGGTATTATTCGACGAGTTGGTGCGCAGATCCATCACCTTGAGAAAGCCGTCGTAGTCCGACGTCTTCGTACGCAGGAACGACTGCTGGAGCGCCTTGATCGGCTCCTGCATGAGCCGCACCGCCACCCACTGTCCATTGGCGGCACGCACGATCGGTCCGTGGTGGCTGAAATACGCTGTCACCTCACGGCGCGCCATGCCCGTGGCGGTGGCATACGGCAACACAATGCGCTTGGCCGTCATCGCCCGCTCGGCGCCATCGTAGCGGTACAGCACCTTGCCGTCGCGCTCAACCACCGACACGAGATACTCGTCGATGACATCACCACCGCCAGTGGTGTGCATCCAGCCGTTCTTGTCGTTGAAGCCTTGATAGATAAAAAACTGCCCCCACGTGACCGCGCCGTAGGCCTTGAGCCCCTCCTCGCTGACCACGTGAATCTCCGGGCGGAAATAGAACGACGTGTGCGGGTTGATCAGCAGCAGCGCGTGGCCGTTCTGGGTGTTCTGCGGGGCAATCGCGAATCCGTTCGATCCGGCAGGTTCTTTCGGTTCAAACTCGGCGTCACGCTCGTCAGGCGATGGCCTCGTTGGCGTGAGACCCATGCGCGGCGCATAGAATTGCTCGAGTCCGCGCTCTTCGATGTCGGCAATGTCTCCGCCGATGCTGCCCTCAGTAAACGTGAGCGCCATCCACGGCTCAAACGTCGTGATCAACTGCGGCTTCACCTGCGGGTGCGTGGCCAGATAGTAGTTGAGGCCATCGGCGAACGCGTTCATGAGCGCCTTGAGCCACGTGGGGCTGGCGGCGTACTGCCTCTTCATGTCGAGCGTGTCAATGAACAGCTTCATGCGCAGGTCCTGCCACAGCGCCTTCTCGCCCTCAACCTCCGCCGTGCGACCCATGGCGGTGATGTAGTTGGTCTCCACGCGATGGAAATCATCCTCGGCCTGCGCGTAGACCATACCGAACACCGCATCGGCGTCGCTCTTGCCGTAGACGTGCGCGATTCCCCACTGATCGCGCACGATCGTAACGCGACTCGCCTGCTGTTTCCAGCGGGCCGTCTGGGCGGAAAGCAGACAGGGGGCCAGGATCAGGCCAGCCAGCAGGGCCGAACGAAAGATCGAGCGCATAGGGGGGAGTTACGGGGTGGCGCGATACACCGTGATACCGCTTTCTTCGAAGAGCTGTCGTTCAGTCGCACCCTTCGGGAGCACATGGTCCCGCGCATGTTCCACAGCGAGGACACGCGAGTAGGGCTTCGCCTGCCAGCGTTCGATCAGCCGATCCAGCATGCGCGATTCATACGGCGGGTCGGCGAAAACCAGATCGTAGCGTTCGGGGAGCAGCATATCCGCGAAGGGGAGCGCGTCTTTCTTGTACACGCGGGTCTTTTCCCGCACGCCAAGCGCGGCAATGTTTGCCTTGAGCGCATGCAGACTGGAAGGCCGGGACTCCACAAAGTCCACGTACTTGGCCTTGCGAGATAGCGCTTCGAGACCGATGGCCCCGGTACCGGCGAACAGGTCGAGCACGCGCGCGCCTTCGATATCGGCCCGCAGTAACCGCATCATCGCCACACGAATGGGCTCGGCGGTGGGATGCACCCGGAAGTCGTTGGGCGAAGTGAGCGTGCGACCAGCGAACGTACCGCCAACAATGCGCATGGGAACGCCTTACTCGGGTTGATTGCGCATATGATCGGCCAGATGATGCAGTTTTCCGTGCAACATGGCCCGTAGGGAATCGGGCATGGCGTGTTCGGCGAGCGCGCAGTCCATGCACCAGAGCCACTCGTCGCGCTCGCGCTCGCCGATGGCAAAGGGGAAATGCCGCATGCGGAGCCGGGGATGGCCGAACTTCTCTTCGTACACGGGCGGGCCACCGGTCCAGCCGGTGAGATACAACACCAGTTTCTCGCGCGACACCTTGAGGCTGGTGGCGTGTAACGCCCGCACGTTTATCGCTTCGGGCGCCGAGTCCATGAGATCGTAGAAGCGATCAACAAGCGCGCGAATTCCCGCCTCGCCGCCAAGCGCGTCAAACGGTGTGAGTGTGGCCCCTTCCATAGGGGAATCCTAGTAGGCGCACGGACTCCCTAGCAACGTCAAAGCTCGGCAACCAAGGCTGCCGAGCTGAAAAGACGAGCGGTGAGACGGCAATACGTTCGGCGGTCAGCGGCGCCCGTTGGGCATCATAATGCCGCCGCCGTACCCACCCATGCCACCGCGACCAATCACGGTGCCAATCATGCCGCCGGCCATTCCGCCGTTCCGACCGCGACGACGATCATGGATCTCGCAATGATCTTCACCCGCCCCACCACCACGGATGATGACGCCGATCATGCCCCCCATCCCACCGCCGCGCCTTCCACTCTCGCCGCGATCGCGGCCAGTACCAGCGGCGGTGGTAGTCACGGTTCCTGAGCCGGGCGACATGTCGATGACGGTCGCGCTGGGCGCCGGCGTCTCCGACTCGGGACCAGGAGCCGGGGCCTGCGTTGCTTCTGCTACGACCTCGGCCGGGATGGGCGCTTCCCCGATCATCTCACTCGTGGCCGTCTCCTGCACCTCGGCCTGCAAGGTGGGGCGCGGGGCACGGCGTGGTGTCTGGACAGCGTCCCGCCGCCCACGCGCCGTGCCGCTCGGGGCTCCGGTCGGGCCCCCTTCCAACGCCGACACCACTGCCGTGCGCGGTCGCTCGGCGGCAAGTGCGAGGCTGAGGTCACGCTCGAGATCAGCCGTCATCCCGTCGTCCCCCTTGCTGCTGCCGCAGCCGGCCAAGGCCAGCGTTACCGCCAATCCCGACATCGCCACCGTCGTCATCGCCTTGCGCACGCTTGTCTCCTGGCCGCTGTGGCCGTCCGTTGACTGGATCTCCCGATACGCCGAAAAGCGAGCGCGAGTCTCCAACTGGAGTATTCTGCAAAAGCCGCGCCACGCTCGATAGGCGACGACTGGTTGCCCGTTGGCTGGATCGCCTCGCGTTGGGCTATACGGCACACTACGGAGCGCGTCCTTCTTTGGTGACAACGGCTGTCCTGAATTTGTACCACTCGTGCGAACTCACAGCAGGCCGTAGACTCCTCCCATGCGCACCGTTGTCCGTACCGGTATCTACGCCGGACTCATCAGTACGACGCTGGCGAGCGTGGCATGTACGGATCCCGTGCGTTTATCGACGGCCGACCGGCGCGCCATCGCGGACTCGCTCAGCGCCCTGGTGGTCGCGGCCTACGACTTCTCCTCCCCCGATGCCCCGCAACGGCTCCTCAGCCTGTACCCGGACAGCGGCCGCGTCATCTCGGCGGCCGGCGGCCGCGTCACGACCACCCGCGAGCAGTTGGCGGTGGATATCGCGGGCTTCTGGGAACGGGTCGGCCAGAACATGCGGGGCCCACGCTTCGCACTGGGGTCGTCGTACGTCGACGTCCTCACCCGCGACGCGGCCGTCATGACATTTACGTACCGCATTCCCCACACGACACCTCTCAATGCTCCGCACGTGGTCAGTGGAGCCTGGACCACCGTGTGGCGCCGACAGCGCGGCCGCTGGATGATTGTGCAGGAGCACCTGTCCGACACGCCGGAAAGCACGGCGCCCGGCCCCACGCGGTAGTCGTCAACGCGCACTCGTCGGGTGTGACGGACCTGGGCAGTGCATGGAGGCCCGCAGAAGCTACACCGGACAACGGCGACGAGCCAATCAGAGCTGCCCCGTTGACCCCCAGGCGGAAAGACGCGCCTGATACGATGGGTCGGCGTAACGAGACGGCAAGAACGCCGACTCGTAGGTGGCCGGTCTGGCGCCGGTGATCTGCTGCGCCAGCAGCTCCGCCGCAGCCGGTGCGGCCATCAGGCCGAAGCCAGAGAACGCGGCGATGACATACGCGCCATCAATGCCGCACGGCCCGACCAGCGGTCGGTTCTCCCTGGTTTTGGTGTAGTAGCCACCGTCGACATATGCGTGCGGCAGCCGCTTCAGATACGCCGCCAGTCCCGGCGCCAAGCGGGTCATGCCCCGCAGCACCAGTTCTGGGTACAGCGCATCGTCCGGCATCGGAAATTCCGGCGCATCATATCGGTGCGCGGAGTGATAGTCCCAGAGCATCAGCACGGTGCGGCTCGCTCCGTACCCTTCCGGGCGCAGATGGATACCCGCTGGCATTTCCGCCGTCAGCCACCGTGTACTGTCGTCTGCCGCCAATTCGGCACGCTCCTCGTCGTCCCAATCAAACGACTGCGCGTCGTCGAGAATCACCAGTCCCGTGCCCCGGTCGACCACGCCGAGCGTATCCTCGATCGCGATCTTGTAGTGTGCTTCGGAAAAGAGCGGTAGCTCCGCCTGAACCAGCGTCCCCACGGCGCGGGCATATGGACCAGCCGCATTCACAAACACCGGCGTGCCAATGCGCCGCGACCTGCCATCGGCACCGGAAATCCGAACGCCGGTGACACGCCCGTCCAATTGCTCCACCGCCTCCACGCGACCGGTGACCACTGTCGCCCCTGCCGCTTTCGCCTCCTCCAGCAGCATTATCCCGAGCTGCTGCCCACTGAGCCAGCCACAGCGACGGGCATGCAGCACTGCCACAATGTCCGGCGACAACCATGGGAACCGTTCGCGAATACTCTCCGCATCGAGGAACAGGTCCGCGCCGTTAGGATGGTCGCGATAGCCCGACGCGGCACTGGGCTGATAGCCCGCCGCCTGCTCGGTCGTGTGATACACGCGTAACGGGCCGGCGCCCTGCGCCGACGCGAGCGCGCCCTCGTCGAGAAACCGTGCAGCGCGCGCGGGGTTGGCCGTTGCATACACGTACCCACGACGGTTGAGCAAAAAGCGGTTGCGGCTCCCATCTGCCCACCGCTCCAGCAGGTCGATGCTGCGGTTCATCAGCCGGACCATCGCGTCGTCGGGCCCAGGCCACCAGTTGCGGTAGGCCTCCGTCGACTTATCGCTGGTGAGGGTGAGCGGCGGCTCCGGGTCCACCAGCACCACCCGCGGCACGCCCTGCCCTACCGCAAGCGCATGCGCCGCTGCGATTCCCGCAATGCCTGCTCCGCAAATTACCACGTCTGCCGTAGGCGCCATGGATCCAATGTAGCGCGAC
>JBBQUH010000003.1:0-111545 GCA_038212625.1 Gemmatimonadales bacterium
GCTCTTAGCTCTTAGCTCTTAGCTCTTAGCTCTTAGCTCTTAGCTCTTAGCTCTTAGCTCTTAGCTCTTAGCTCTTAGCTCTTAGCTCTTAGCTCTTAGCTCTTAGCTCTTAGCTCTTAGCTCTTAGCTATTTAAGCGCCCTTCTTGACGCCAGCACGTGATCCCGCGTGACCAGTGTGTCGCCCAGCTCGCGGGCGTCCTGTTCGGCCAGATCGCGCAGACGCTTGGCGGCGGAGATCCGGATCAGCACCGGATACTGCTCCATCAACTCATCCAGCGAACTCATCGCCTCGTCATCCCACGGCAGCTCCTGATGCAACCGTGACGGTGTCGCGTCGATTTTGTCCATGTCCGTGCCCAATGGCAGGATATGAAACAGCATATCGAACAGCGCGTTGCACACTTCCTGAATCAGATACGTCGCGCCCGAGTACCCCATGAACGGGGTGCCGGTGTGTCGCCGGATGATCGCGCCCGGGAAGCTCGACGGGATATACATCGAGCGTGCGCCCACCTCCGCCAGGTACATCCGCTCGTTGTAGCTGCCGAACATCATCAGCGGCGGATTGGCGCGTATTGCCTCGCGCACGGCCTCGTTGTCTGGCTTTACGCCCGGCCGTCGCGAGAAGGCGAAGGCGCAGGGGAGTCCCATCTCCGTCTCCAAGAAGTGTCGCACGCCACGCGCGTACGTTTCGTTCGCCACAATCGCAAAGCTCGCGGTGCCGAAGAAGTCCTGCGTGACACTGCGCCACAGATCCCACAACGGCTTGATCGTGGTGTGCTTCTCCTTTTCGATGAACGGCTCCGGATCGAGGCCGAGCATCTCGCCGAGCGTGCGCAGGAACTTGGTGGTGCTATGCAGACCGATCGGAGCCTGGAGATACGGACGCTCCAACGCTTCGCACAACATGCGGCCGAATTCACGATACATGCAGACGTTCACGTCGGCATCTACCAAGCGCGGCACATTCTCCAAATGACTGCCCATCGGGAACACCATGTTGACTTCGGCGCCAATCCCTTCGACCAACCGACGAATTTCTGCCAGATCGCTGGGTGAATTGAAGTAGCCGTAGATGGTGCCGACGATGTTCACGCGCGGCTTGTCGCCCTCCTTCCGTTCACGCCGTTTGGGGGCGACGCCTTTCTTGAGCCCGTACTCGGTCCACAACCAGTACAGCGCACGTTCGGCGGCCTGCCACTGGTCTTCGTCGATCGTGCGCGGAAGGAAACGCTGAATGTTGGTGCCTTCGGGTGTCACGCCACCGCCGATCATTTCGGCGATGCTACCGGTCACCACCACCGCTGGCAGTTCGGGGTCGAGCGTTTTGTGGGCACGGCGCATGGCGCCCTCGGTGCCGTTGCGACCGAGTTCGTCTTCGCCCAAGCCAGTCACCACAATGGGCAACTCGTGCGGCGGCAAGGCGTCGGTGTAATGCAGCACCGACGTGACCGGCAGGTTCTCACACCCCACCGGGCCGTCGATCACGACTTGCAATCCCTTGATGGCCGTAAACACGTACACCGCGCCCCAGTACCCACCAGCGCGATCATGATCGAGCACCAGCATCAGACCATCTCCTGCGCTTTGCGGTTCTTGGCGAGCTTGGCGAGGTGGCGCTTGTAGTGCTCGCGGAACTCGGGATGATCCTGCGGCACGTCTTCCCAGACGCCGCTGGCAAAGCCGGTACCGACGCCATCGAAGAAGGCACTCATGGTATCGAAGCGGGCTTTGTTGCCAAGCGCACCGTTGATGACCGTGGCCAACGAACCGGCGCCGGCGGGACCCATGAGGGGACGCGCCGAGATGAGGTTGGTAAAGTAGAGCGAGGGAATGGAGAGTTCTTTCGCTTTTTGCACGACCGGCGTTGTGCCGATGGCCAGGTCGGGCTTGAACTCATGCATCGCCGCAAGATCCTGTTCGAGCGACGCGCGGAACTGCACGTGCACACCGCGTGCCGTCAGCCACGCGTAGTCCACTTCGCTATACGGGGTACGCGGGCACGCGCTGCCCACATAGCGCACGTCGGCGCCGCTCTCCACGAGCAAGCGCGCCACGAGCAGCTCGGACCCTTCGTAGCCGGACATCGTGACTCGCCCCTGAATAGGCTTGGCCGACAGCGCCCCCTTGATGGCGGGAAGGAACTTGTTCTTGGCCGCATCGATGTGCGCGCGTGCCACACCAGCCATCTGGCCGATGGACTCGAGCCAGCCTTCGGTGCCGTCGTAGCCAACCGGCGCCGAGCCCACAATGGGGCGGCCTGCGGCGGTGAACTCGCGATACGATGCGGTATAGAAGGGGTGAATGGCCGCCACGCCCACGCAATCGAGAGCGGCGTACAGCTCACGCCACTCGCGCGTTGGCACCACCGGTCCGGCAGCCAGTCCCATCGGCTCGAGCATCATGCCAATGCCCACGGGATCCACGGGGAACATCTCGCCGACCAGCGTAATGGTGGGCTTGTCGCTCTTCCCCCCGCGCGGTGCGGCCACCGGCCCTTGCTCGGCCTCAGTCCGCGCGTACCGCAGCATGGCCCCAGCCAGCACGTCCTTGGCCTCGGCGTGCGTGGGCACCCCAAAGCCCGGCACGTCGATGCCGATAATGCGCACACCGTTGATCTCCTTCGGCAACAGCTGCAGGGGAACACCGGACGCCGTGGGGACGCACAGATTCGTGATAATGATTGCATCGTACAGCGCGGGGTCGGCCATCTTGAACACCGCGTCACGGATGTCCTCAAACAGCTGACCCGTAACGAGGCTTTCGGAGTTGAACGGCACGTACCCGACTGTACGTCGCGCGCCGTAAAAGTGCGAAGTGAACGTCAGGCCATACACACAGCACGCCGAGCCGGAGAGAATGGTGGCGGTGCGGCGCATGCGCAGTCCGACGCGCAGCGAACCGAACGCGGGACACATGCTCTGCGGCTGATCGTGTGCGCCCTTTGGATAATCGGCGGCATACTGATCGAGCGTTTCGCTTTTGCCGGCGGCTTTGGCGGCCGCCAGCATTTCGTTCGCGCCCGCGTGACAGCCAAGACCATCACTGGTGGTGGCGGCGGTGTTGATGGTGCTCGCGTCGACGATGGGAAGCGCGCGCAGGTTCGGCTGATCGTGGTCGTTGGCGGTAGGCGTGCTACCCGCGCCGTCGTAGACCACCTCGCCAGAGGTTGGAATGCTCATCGCAGTCTCCGTGTCAGACGGTGTCGTACATGACTTCGAGCGACGGCTTGACGATCTCTTCGCGTCCCACGAGGTCGAACATGGTGGCCGGCTCCAGCACCACATTGCCACCCACCTGGCTGGCGGCGAAGAGCCCTAACAGTTCGTCCTGCGTGAGCGGCTTTGGACGCACCGGCGGCGCGTCGGCCACGGCCTGCGCGAGCTCGCCAAAGAGCGGCCCCCACTCGCCACCGGGGAACCCGATGATTTCGTAGTTCGCGCTCTTTTTGCGGATGTCGTCGTTCGCAGGCACCTTGGCGAGGATCGGAATGCCGGCGGCATTGGCAAACGCCTCCGCCTCGCCGGTACCGTCGTCCTTGTTGATCAGGATGCCGGCTACGCCCACATTGCCGCCCAGCTTGCGGAAGTACTCCACGGCCGAACACACGTTGTTGGCTACATACAGCGACTGCAGGTCGTTAGAGCCGACCACGATGACCTTCTGGCACATGTCGCGCGCGATCGGCAAGCCGAAGCCGCCGCACACCACGTCGCCCAGGAAGTCGAGGAGCACGAAGTCGAAGCCCCATTCGTGGAAGCCGAGCTTCTCGAGAATTTCGAAGCCGTGGATGATGCCGCGTCCGCCGCAGCCACGCCCGACTTCGGGACCGCCCAGCTCCATCGCGAACACACCATCGCGCTTGAAACAAACGTCGCTGATCGTGACCTGCTGTCCCGCCAGCTTCAAGCGCGACGACACTTCGATGATGGTGGGACAGGCGCGTCCGCCAAAGAGCAGCGAGGTGGTGTCGCTCTTCGGGTCGCAGCCGATGAGCAGCACCTTCTTGCCCTGCTGCGCCATCATGTATGAGAGATTGGCCAGCGAGAAGCTCTTACCGATGCCTCCCTTGCCATAGATCGCGATAATCTGCGTTTCCTTGGTGACCGGACCGGTGTGCACCGATTCGAGCTCTTCGGCCGCTTCGTCGCGGACGTTGGAATGCAGCTGGTGCAGGGCGTTGTTGGTGGCGCCGTTTCCGTTGTCACTCATACTGCCGTTCTCCAGTCGAGGATCATCTTGACACAATGTGCATCGCCGAAGGCGGTAGGGTACGCCTCAGCCGCACGGGACACGGGCTCGCGGTGGGTAATCAGGCCGTCGAGCGCCAGTGCTCCCGAGTTAGCCAGCTCCGCGATAGTGGACAGATCGGATTCCTTCCATTGCGCGGCGATGCGAAAGCGCGTCTGCCGCATGAATGCTGGGGGAAACGTGAAGCTCACCGGCTCGCTGTAAAACCCGGCGAGGCAAATCTCACCGCCGGGGGCCATTCGCGAGATCAGCGAGTCCAACAATCCGTTGGCGCCGCTCACTTCGCACACTGTTTTGTAGTCACGACGCGGGTCGTCGTCGGGGTGCATGACCGGATAGCCGCGCGCACCATCCATCCGCACCGGATTGATCTCCCATACAGTGGGCGTCTTGCCGCCGTAGAGCACCACCAGCCGCGCAATCAGCCGCCCGAGGGCGCCGTGGCCCACGATCAACTCCGGCAGTTGATCGGGCACATCGCGCGGCGAGACGCCGGGTGCGGTCGCGCACAACGCGTTGTGCGCAGTGGCCGCCAGGGCAAACAGCGCCCCTTGCTCGCCGAGCGCCGGGTTGAGCACCACCGTTTTGGCGCCCGGCACGACCACGCGCGATGCTTGGCCACCGAAGAGGCCACGCGCGTCGGTGAAACCGCGGGACCCGGCGATGTACACCAGTTGTCCCACCTCGCGGTCGGAGTCCGTACCAGCCTCGATGATCTCCCCCACGCCTTCGTATCCGGGCACAAGTGGATAGCCGAGGCCGGGGAAGGGCGGCATGGTTCCGGTCCAGAGCATGCGCTCTGTTCCGGTGCTGATGCCGGACCACCGCATGCCCACGACGACATCGGCGCTCGTTGAAGGAACGAGCGTCAGCTCGCGCACGGCGAGCTGGAGAGGCGCTTCAAAAACAACGGCGAGGGTGTTCACGGGCTGTAACATGTGATTGACAGTGGGGACTGTCAATATTGGATGACAGAATTTATCGGGATTCCAGAACGACCACCTGAGACCGGCTCACGCCAAGCGCCAGTCGTCAGACTTCGGCGACGATGAGCCCCGTCTGAATCGGGAAGCGGGTGGCCACTTCGCGGCTCTTTCGGAAGCCGGCGGTCTGGAGCATCTGGTGCAGCTCCGACGCACGGCGCGCGCGCCCTTTGCCCATGGCCATGAGATAGAACGAGAAATAGGCGTCGCCGACAGTCTCGGCACCGCGCACACCGGCCATGGCTTCCGCGATCAGGAGCACGCCGCCGCTCGGGAGCGCCGCCCGCACCCGCTGGAGCAGCCGAAGCACGGAGGCGTCGTCGTGGTCGAGCAACACCCGCACGAGTGAACACACATCCGCGCCAATGGGGAGGGGATCGGCGTGAAAGTTGCCGCCGTCGCAAATCGATCGCTCCCCCATGCCCGCCTGCTCAAGGCGCGCCCGGGCGCGGGTCGCCACCGCGGGCAGATCAAACAGCCGCAATTGCAGCTGCGGGTGCCGAGCCCCTACCAGCGACAAAAACATCCCTTCGCCACCCCCGACGTCGAGCAGGCATTCGTGCTTGGACAGATCGTACCCGTCGAGCACATCGGCCGCCACCGGCGGCAGTGTGGCCGCCATGATCTCCGAATATGCCGCCACCCGTGTGTCGTCTATGGACTGCGGACGCGGGGCATCGGCGTACGACCAGTAGCGCGACAGTTCGGTGCTGAAGTTTGCGCCTTGGCGCAACAGCGCCACGGGGTCACTCAAATCCTGGTAGGCCATTCGGTGGTGCCGGACCAGCGCGAGCACGCCGGTATTGCCAACCATCGGCGCACCGAGCGGCCCTAACGCATAGCGCCCGTGGCGACGCCGCATGAGCAACTTGAGCGAGACCGCCGCGTTGAGGAGCCGTTCGGTGCTCGCGGGTGAGAGTCGCGCGTGTTCGGCGATCTCATCAATCGTGCGGGCCCCGCTGGCGAGAAAGGCAAACAGGTCGAGTTCGACACACGCCAGCAGGGTCTGGGTGTAGACGAATCCGGACACGACATCGAACAGCGCCCGTGATCGGCGCATCGTGATCGGCCGAGTGAGCGGAAATCGGGCACTCCATCGCTGGAAGTCGTCCGTCGCGACCAGCGCATTCCAGCGGTCCCGGATTCGCTCAAACCATGGCGGAGCAGGAACTTGC
Organism: Gemmatimonadales bacterium; assembly: GCA_038212625.1. Lineage (GTDB taxonomy): Bacteria > Gemmatimonadota > Gemmatimonadetes > Gemmatimonadales > Gemmatimonadaceae > Gemmatimonas. The sequence continues at coordinate 6,411 of JBBQUH010000003.1, forward strand.
GTCGCCATCTGGGTCGTGGGTGGCGCCGTCGACGCCGAGGGGGTCGCTCGCGCGCGCTCTGGCGTCGCCGAGGCGGGCGCCGTCGTGCGAGACGGCGCGGAAAAGGCCTGGTCGGGAGGGTTCACGCGCCGAGGATACTCAGAGGACTTTCTGGTGTCAAGAAAAGTGTACACATTGCCTGTCAGCCTCTTGCAACCGCCGGTACCCGATCCTATCCTCACAGGAGTGTCGGGGGGGTGGTGCTCCGACTCGTAGACCCTTCATGGATTTGCATGCGACCGGTTTTTCCGTTCAGCGCGATCGTAGGACAAGATGAGATGAAGCTGGCCCTGATGCTGGTGGCCATCGACCCTACCATTGGCGGGGTCATGGTGTTCGGCGATCGGGGTACGGGTAAATCGACCGCCGTGCGTGCATTGGCTGGGTTACTTCCCCCCATGAAGGTGGTAGTGGGCTGCCGGTACGGCTGCGACCCGGCCGCCAACGGCGCCCGGTGTGATGAGTGTCAGGCTCGCACGGCCGAGGGACACCCCACCCGGTCTGTGGTGGCGCCGGTGCCGGTGGTGGATCTCCCGCTTGGCGCCACCGAAGACCGCGTCACCGGGGCGCTCGATCTGGAGCGTGCGCTGACCACTGGGGAGAAGGCCTTCGAGCCAGGACTGCTGGCACGGGCGCACCGCGGATTTCTGTATGTCGACGAGGTCAATTTGTTGGAGGATCACCTCGTCGATCTTCTGCTCGACGCCGCCGCCACCGGGGAGAATGTGGTGGAGCGCGAGGGAGTCAGTGTGCGTCACCCGTCACGCTTTGTGCTCGTGGGCAGCGGGAACCCGGAGGAAGGGGAGCTGCGTCCGCAGCTCCTCGATCGCTTCGGGCTAGCCGTGGATGTGCGGACCCCCACGGTGATCGCAACGCGTATCGAGGTCATCAAGCGACGCGACGCATTTGATCGCGATCCGGTGGCCTTTCTGACGCACTGGCACAAGGCCGACGCGAAGACACGGCGCGCCTTGGAGAAGGCGCGCACGCGCCTCGAGGCGCTCTCTGTCTCCGACGCAGTTCTCGAGCGCGCTGCCGAGCTGTGTGCCAAGCTGGGCACGGACGGTCTGCGAGGTGAGCTGACGTTGCTGCGCACCTCGCGCGCCCTTGCTGCCTACGAGCACGCGGACGAGGTCACGCTCGACCATCTGCGGCGGGTGGCGCCCATGGCGCTTCGGCATCGGTTGCGCCGCAATGTGCTGGATGACGCCGGGTCCACCACGCGCGTGGAGCGAGCGATCTCGGAATTGTGGGGCGATGGCGACCGCACGCACTGAACTGCCAACGAGCCCACGGGCTCTCGCCTGCCTGCTCCTCGCGGTGGATGCGCGCGGACTCGGCGGTGCGGTGCTCGACCATCCGCTCCACGAACACGCCAGGGTGTTCGCTGCGGTGCTGCAACAGTTGCTCCCGAGTGGTGCGCCGCTGCGCCGTGTTCCGGCGGGTGTTACCGCCGATCGGTTGTACGGCGGCGTCGATCTCAGTGCGACACTCTCGTCCGGTCGGCTGATCGCCGAGCGCGGGGTGTTGGCCGCAGCGCACGGCGGGGTGGTCGTGGTGCCAATGGCCGAACGGCTCTCAGTGGCCGCGCGCACCGCGTTATCCGAGGTGCTCGATCATGCGGAGGTTCAGGTGGCGCGGGACGGGATCGCTGACCGGCACGACGCGCGCGTCTGCACGCTCTTTCTCGATGAGTCGATCGATGAGGAAGCGGTCCATCCCGCGCTGCGGGATCGCGTGGCGTTTCTGGTGCGTTTCGATCGTATGAATGATGATGCGTTGGGCGAGGCGCTCGATACGCCGCTGCTCGTCGAGTGGGCGGACACCGTGCGCGAAGCGCGTCATCGCTTGCTGAGCGTCAGCGTAGAGGAGCGCTGGGTGCAGGCACTCTGCGAGACGGCCGATGCGTTCGGCATCGATTCTGTGCGTGCGCCACTCTTCGCCGTGCGCTGCGCGCGCGCCCATGCCGCGTTGCACGGTCGCCTGCTGGTCACCGAACCGGATGCCGAGGTCGCCGCCGCGCTGGTGCTGGCACCGCGAGCCACCCGACTTCCCGCGCCGCCGCCCGAGGATGGCCCGCCGTCGCCGCCGGCTGATGCGGCTGAGCCGCCGCCACCCGACTCGTCGGCCACGCCGCCGGACCAGCCACCGCCAGAACCCGACGCCGAGCCTGACCTCGAGCCTGACGCGGAGCCTGACGCGGAACCCGAGCAAGATCCGGACGAAGCAACGGATGACGAGGCGGAGCAAGAGCCGCCGCTGAGCAGTGGCGACGTGCTGCGTCAGGCCGTAACCGCGGCGCTCCCCCCGGGCTTGCTCGCCCAACTGCTGGAACGCGTGAACGCGGGTACGATGTCGGGACGCGTGGGAGCGGAAACGCCGAACATGCTGCGCGGGCGTCCCCGGGGAGCCCGCGCTGGCCTGCCGCGAGGTGGCGCACGCTTGCACCTTTTGGAAACGCTGCGTGCGGCCGCGCCGTGGCAGCGCGTGCGTTCGCGGACCGCAGAGATCGGGGACGCCTGCGGCGGCGGTGCGCCGGCGGTTAGTGCGCCGGGCAAGCCGCGCGTGGCCGTACGACGCGAGGATTTTCGGATCCGGCGGTTCATCGAGCGCACGGGTACCACCGTGCTGTTCGTGGTCGATGCGTCGGGGTCGTCGGCGCTCAATCGCCTTGCGGAAGCCAAAGGTGCGATTGAACTGCTGTTGGCTGAAAGTTATGCGCGACGTGATCGGGTGAGTCTGGTGGCGTTCCGGGGGCAGGGCACCGAGGTGCTCTTGCCGCCGACGCGCGCGCTCGCTCGTGCGAAGAAGGTGCTGGCGGCGCTCCCCGGTGGTGGTGGCACGCCGCTCGCCACTGCTATCGACGCCGCGCTCGGGCAGGCGCTGGCCATTCGACGAAGCGGGAGCGCCCCACTTGTGGTGATGCTGACCGACGGGCGGGGCAACATTGCCCGTGATGGCACTCCAGGTCGCCAGGGGGCGGAGCGCGACGCACTCGCGGCCGGTTCGCAGTTTGCCGCGCAACGTATTCCGGCATTGTTCGTGGACACGTCCAATCGCGGAGAACCCGTCGCGCGTCGCATTGCCGAATCCATGCGCGCGCGCTACGTGCTGTTGCCAGCGGCCGATGCCAAAGCTCTGGGCGGGCTGGTGCGCACTGCATTACAGATGGCCGATTCACCGGAGCGCGTATGACCGGCGGGAACGCACTGAGTTTTGGATGGTGGCGCGCGGTTACGCGCGAAGAGGACGACGTTCGTGAAACGCCGTGGCGTTTGGCGTTGCGCTCCTTTCTGGTGGTGGTGTTGTTCTGGTGGAGCGCCACGGGCGTCATTTTCGCGCTGCAGCGCTCAGCCGGAACCCGGTTGCTTGGGATGGTGCTGGCGACGTTGCTAGCGCTGTGGGGCGGTTGGTTGCTGTACGATGCGCGCGATCGCCACACCGCACGCGCGTCGCGGCAGGCGTTCCTCGGCGCGGCGTTTCTCTGGACGTGGGTGCAGGTGGCGTTCTACGGCGGATGGATCGTCGGCCCACTCTCGCTCATGGTGCCGGTGCCCGCAGAGTCACCCTCGTGGTCACTCGCGGTGCGCGCCGTGCTCTCCATGTTCTGGTATCAGCTGGGCATGCTGGGGGTGATGGCCGTTGCGGCTGTGCTAACGGCGAACCGCGCCAATCGTGTGGGCTGGTGGGCGCTGCTCCTGTTCTGGGCAACCCATCAGGTGGCGAGTATCAACATCTTTTTCGGCGTGGAGAATCCCGGGCGCGGCTTCTTCCCCGAACCGCTCGTCTATCTCGAGTCGTTCTTCGGACCGCAGCGCAACAGCTGGTTGTTGCCGTTCACCATCGCGCTTTTGTTGATCTACACGTTGCGCACGACCATTCACGCAATCCGCGACGCGACGCCGGTGCGTCGACAGTCGATGATGTTGCTCGCCGTGCTCGGCGCGCTGGGCGTGCTGGAACTGGCGGTACTCGGCACGCCCAAACAATTGCCGTTCTGGGATGCGTTCCTCGACGTGCGCGGATTCTGAACGCGTTGTGCGCCGGGCTCGCAGTGATCGCGGGCCCGACGCACGGTACGATGTCACAGCGCGCCACGAGATTGCGTTGCCACTACGCGTTAATCAACACACGCTCAGCGTGTCGTCATCGGCCGCGTCATCAAACGGGATGAGGGTGGCGGCGCTGCCGACCGTCAGCGCTGTGCGTGGCGCGGGCGTTGCTGCTGACCGAACCGTTGCCGGCTTCGTGGTTTCGGCCGCTGCGGATTTCTGGGCGGATTTCTGGGCGGGTGCACGATGCGCGGTGCTACTCCGCGAAGGTGCTGAGGTCGTGCGGTGCGCCGCTGGCGCTCGGCGTGCACCGGTGATGTTGAAGCTGTAAACCAGATTTTGCAGTGTCTGCGCTGGACGCTTTCTTCGATCAGCGCGGCCGTATTCTTGGCGGCTTCCACGGCCGCGTTCAACGCCAGGAGATTGGTCTGAAACGCGACCTCATCAATCGTTCTAACGATTTTTGCGGTTTCTGCACTGGACCGTGTGATCTGCTGCATTTCGGTAGACAGCTGGATCATCTCTTCGACCCCGTGCGTCGCCATGTCACGCGCCGACGTTGCCAAAGCGCGCGCATCGCGGGCGTGCGATGCATTCTGCCGGGCCATCGACGCCAGCTCCGTGAGGCTGCTGGTGGTCGCTTCGGGACTTGCTGCCTGATCGGCCGCGCCGTGCGCCAGTGCATCGCTGCCACTGCTGATTTCGGTGGCCGCACCGGCCACCTGCTCTGCGGAAGCCGCTACTTCTGCCAGGACCTGATCCAGATTGGCAACGGCGTCGTTGAGCACCTGCTGAAGCAGTACATAGTCACCCGCGTACGTGCCGTTCATCCGCGCCGTGACGTCGCGATAGCTGCCCTGGGGCGTGGTGGTATCGCCGCGCACCGATGGCGTCCCCGCCTCGGCGGCGCCAATTAGCCGCGTGGTGTCACCGACCAAGGCTAACACGGCGCGCTGCGCCGCATTGAACGGGTCGATGGACGTCTGACAGGTGGTAATGATTCCGTTGATCGTTGTCGCGAGCTCATTCAGTTCATCGTTGGAGTCAATCGCGAGTGGTGCGGTGGTGGCTTCCAAAGTACCGGTCAAGTCGCCATGGGCCATTCGAGCCGCGATCCGCGCAATGCCGGCCACACAATTCCGACTCAGGCGATTCGCGCGATCACCGACTTCCGCCAGTGGCGCCAAGATGGTCCGTGCCAGAAGGCCGCGCGCCTCGACAGCGGGAAAGGAACCGACAGGCAACCTTATTACTCATCAGTTGTCGACAGCATCCCTGAAAACTTCACGCGTCCCACCGCAGGTGCGTCTATTCGTAGCGCAGCGCGTCAATAGGATCCAGGCGCGAGGCGCGCCGCGCCGGCACCATCCCGAACACAATGCCAATACCCACCGACACCACGACGGCAATCATGGTGAGTGAGAGCGGCACTGGCGCGTCAATATCCAGCGCATACGCGGCCACCCGGCCCATTCCCAGTCCGACCACAATGCCAAGCAGGCCGCCGATCCCGGTGAGCGTGCAGGCCTCCACGAGAAACTGCAGCAGAATGTCGCGCTGCGTGGCGCCGAGTGCCTTGCGCACTCCGATCTCCCGGGTCCGACTGGTCACGGAGACCGTCATGATCGCCATGACGCCAATGCCTCCCACCAGCAGGGCCACGCCGGACAGGATAATCAGCACAAGAAAGAACACACTTGTAATATTGTTGAAGGTATCGAGGATCTGGTCCTGCGTAATCAGGTCGAACGTGTTCCCTTCGGCGGGGCGCAGCCGCCGCATCTCGCGCAGCGCCATCACGACGGCGCCCTGCGCTTCCGCCACGGTGGTGCCGGGTCGTGGCTTGACGGGAATCCAGAGCGCATTGGTCCGGTCCACCTGGAACTGGCGATCCATCATGCGAAAGGGAATCACGGCGCCCACTTGCTGTCCCGGAGGCGCGAAAACATTGCCTGGCTCTTCCCAGATCCCGATCACTTGCGCGGGTCGTCCCCCAACACGGATCCATCGCCCCATCGCGCGTTCTTCACCAAACAGGCGACGCGAGGACTCGGATTGCAACACGACGACCGCACTGCCGGCCATCAGCTCGGACCGCGTGAACCATCGACCGTCGACCAATTCGCCCCCCTGAATGCGGGTGAACCCGTCGTCGGCGCCGAAGATGGCCATCGACTGCGAGCGCACACCGTCCACCTCCAGACGGGCGAGCACCTGCGCCCAGAGCGAGGCATAGGCCACTCCAGGGAGCTGACGGATCTGCGCCGCTTCTCGTTCGCTGAGATCGGGGCGAATCCTCACCTCTTTCGGGAGCATGTCCGGATTGAGCGGCGTCTGCGAAAACTTCTTCAGCACGTAAAACGTGGTCGGACCGGCTACTTCAATCGTTGTGACGATCTGATTGCGAATACCCTGTACAATGGCGGCCATCGCCATCACGGTGGCTACGCCGATTACCACACCAAGAATGGTGAGCGACGAGCGCAGGGTGTTGACGCGCAACGCGTCGAGAGCGAGCCGTACGTTCTCCACAATGGCCCCGGGTCGCATGCCCACGGCCATGGACTCAGGTCTCCGCGCGCATGGCGGTAATGGGATCAAGACGGGCGGCGCGCGCGGCCGGGTACACCCCAAAGAGCACACCGATGCCCGCGCCCAGCGTCAGGGCGAGCGCCACGCTCCATCCGGTCACGCGCGCCGGCAAGGGGGACAGCGCCGCCACGGTGGCCGCGAGCCCCCAACCGGCCGCCACACCAAGCAGTCCGCCGCACATGGCCAAGGCCACCGCTTCGGCGAGAAACTGCCGGCGCACGTCAGATGCCGTGGCGCCCACCGCTTTGCGCAGACCGATTTCGTGCGTGCGTTCGGTGACCGCCATGAGCATGATATTCATAATCACGATCCCTCCCACCAGCACGCCGATCGCCACCACGGCGGGGACGACCGCAAAGAGCACCTTCGTCAACTGCTTCCAGAAGTCCACCAATGCTTCCGCAGTGCCGACATCGAAATTGTCGGCGTCCGATGGACGCAGCCCCCGCGACATCCGCATCGCTTCCTGTGCACGCCCCATCGCCGCACCTACATCGGCGGCCTCGCGCATCTTCACGGAGACCGTCGTGGACTGGCGACGTCCGTAAATCGATTCAAACGCGGTGATCGGGAGCAGCGCGAAGCCATCGAACGACTGGCCGAGCACGCGCCCCTTCCGGGCCACCACGCCGACTACGGTGAAGCGTTGCCCCATGACGCGGACTTCTTTGTCGATGGCGTCGAGGCCATTGAACAGCTTCTGTGCCACGTCCGCGCCGATCACGATCACGTTGCGGCGCTCGCGCACGTCGATTGCGGTAAGGGGACGGCCGGCAGTGAAGCGGTAGTCCTGCACCACTTGGTAGCCTTCGGTGACACCGAACATCAGCACGCTGCCCAGCGTGCGATCGCGCCACACCATGTCGGCCTGCGGTGTGGGCCAGCCCGACTGAAAGCTGATGGCCAGTGCATCGGGGAGTGCCGCCGCTACGGCGGCGGCGTCCCGTTCATCGATGCGTGGACGCCGACGCAGCAACCGGAATTCGTCGTCATTGAACAGCCCGAGGCTGATCGGCAAGCGACGCACCTGAAAGGTATTCATGCCGATCATGGCGTCGGCGATGTTCTCCTTCACGTACGCATTCATGCCCTGAATGATCGCGACCACGGCCACCAGAAATCCCACTGACACCACAATCCCCAGCAGCGTGAACACGGTACGCAGCGGGTTGACCCAGAGTTGTAACAGGGCCAGGCGAATGGTGTCGGAAAAGCGCATGGCTTTCCCTTACTCGTGCCGCAACGCTTCCACCGGGTCGAGTCTCGAGGCGCGAATGGCCGGCAGCATCCCGAACGCTACGCCCGTCAACGCACTGGACACCAGCGCGGTAATCACGATGCTGGCCGGCAACTGGGCCGGGATAGAACTGTTGGCGCGGATGATCCACGCGAGCAACGCGCCGATGCCGAGGCCGATGAGTGCGCCGATCGTGGTGAGCGTGGACGCTTCGACCAGGAACTGCCAGCGGATGGTGCCGGCCGTCGCGCCCAGCGCCTTTCGGACACCGATCTCGCGCGTGCGCTCGGTAACGGAGATCATCATGATGGCCACCACACCCACACCGCCTACCAGCAGGGCCACGGCAGACAGCGCGAGTCCTACCGCAAAAATTGCCCCGAAGAGCTGATTGAAGGTATCCATGAGGCGATCCTGCTCGACCAGATAGAAATCGGATCGCATGCTGGGCTTGAGACCGCGACGTGCCCGCATGGAGGCCATCACCTCATCCATCACTTCCGACTGCGTGACCGTACGCGACGGACGGACCAGCAACGTCAATCCACCACGGAACACGTCGAGTGTACGCACCGCCGCCTGCAGCGGAATGATGGCGCGTGGCGTATCCGGGCCCTTGCCTTCGAGTGACTTGAGAAATCCGGCCTTCGGCTGGTACACCCCGATCACGGTGAACTGCCGTCCGTTGATCATGATTTGCTTGCCGATCGGTTCGGAGTCACCAAACAGCTGCGATTTGAGCGTGTCGTTGACGAGCACCACCGGCTGCCCGGCGTTGTACTCTGAGCGGGTAAAATTGCGGCCTGGGGCAATGTCGGAGGCGTCGACCAGCGGCCAATCCACGCTGTACGCATCAAAGCCCACGTTGTCCACGCGGCTGTTGCGGTAGGCGAAGTTTCCCTGACCGCCGAGTACGCCGATCACGTGCTCTACACCGGGCAGCCGATCGATCATATCCCACTCGGCAATCGAGATCGGCGGATTGCGCCGGTCGGGGCACTTCTCGTCGGTGCCGTCGCAGGAGGAGATCCCGGTGCCGCGGCGCTGCACGATGAAGGTGGTGGCGCCAATGTCTTCGAGATCCTTCTGGAACGATGCCTGAATGCCATTCACCACTGCACCCATGGACACGACCACGAACACGCCGATGGCGACGCCGGCAATGGTCAGGGCTGCACGCACCTTGTTGGTGCGGATGGAGTCGATGGCCATCCCCACGCCTTCAAAAATCAGGAGCAATCGGTTCATGGACTACTCCTGCCGCAGGGCAGTGATCGGGTCGAGTTGCGCGGCACGATTCGCGGGGTACATCCCGGCGGCGATACCGACGCCGGCACCAGTGAGCAGAGCGGCACCAATCGACCACGGCGCAACGGCGGCCGGGAGCGGCGTGAGCACCGACACCAGTTTAGCGAGCGCAATACCCAGCGCGATGCCAATCGCGGCGCCGATCACACTGAGCGTGGTGGCCTCCACAAGAAACTGCGACAGAATGTCGCCGCGCCGCGCACCGAGCGCTTTCCGCACGCCGATCTCGCGCGTGCGCTCGGCAACCGACACCAGCATGATGTTCATGATGACCATCGCGCCGACCACCAAGCTGATGGCGGGCAGCGCGGTACCGAACAGCACGAGGCGACCCTTGAGTTGCTTGATGAAACCGAAGGCGGCGTCCTGCGTGACGAGGCCGAAATCATCAGGCTCGCCAGCCCGCAGGCCGCGCAGCGAGCGGAGCGCGCCGCGCGCCGCTTCTATGCCTTCGGGCAGATCGGCTTGCGTAGGTGCCTGCACAATCAACGACGAGATATCGCGCGCCGGTCGGATGATACGACCCATCGGCGAGGTGTAGGGCGCGATGGCGAGGCGATCGAGGGAGAACCCGAACACCGAGCCCTGCTCCTCGATTACGCCGATCACGGTGAACGGCACGCCGGAAACCCGGAGCTGTCGACCCTCGGGGTTGAGACCGGGGAAGAAATGCTCCGCGACCTCCACGCCGATCACCAAGACGTTCGAGCCAGCCCGCACCTCCTGGTCGGTGAAGGCGCGCCCTTGCGTCACCGCAAACTTCTTGATGGCAAAGTAGTTCGCGTCGGTCGCGACTGACTGGACCTGCCGTGGTCGCGCCCCCGGCGCCGACGCATACTTGAACGTCTCGTTGGCGATACTCGACGTCATCATCGCCGGCAGTGCCGCCCGCACCGCCTCCACATCCGTCATGCGCAACAGAGGCCGTCGCTGAGCGAGACGCGCGTCAAAACCCCGATTTCCACCGGGGCCGACGTTGTCGAAACGCCGCAGCGTGAAGGTATTCGAACCTATCAGCCGTGCAGCGAAATCTTCCTCCACGTAGCGCCCCATCCCTTCCACGATGGAGACGACGGCGATTAGAAACATTACGCCGATCGTCACCCCGAGCAGGGTGAACGCGCTCTTCAGCTTCTGAACACGAAGCTGGGACAGGGCAAGACCAATCGCATCACGAGTTTTCACGTTCAGTGCACGCGTTCGCCGCTGATCTTCGCCGCGTAGGACTCGCGGTTTTCATCATTCGACAGCAGGCCATCGCGCAGGGTAATGATGCGTTGTGCGTGCACCGCAATATCCGGTTCGTGGGTGACCATGACCACCGTCTGTCCTTCCATCGCGAGTTCTTCGAACACGCGCATGATTTCTTCTGAGGTTTGCGAGTCGAGATTTCCCGTAGGTTCGTCTGCCAGCAGAATCGACGGCCGGTTTACCAGCGCGCGTGCGATCGCGACACGCTGACGCTGACCGCCGGACATTTCGTTGGGGCGATGTCCCATCCGGCTACCGAGTTGCACTCGCTCCAGCGCTTCACTCGCGCGCTGCTTTCGCTCAGCGGCGGAGACACCCGCGTAGACGAGCGGGAGTTCGACATTTTGCAGCGCGGACGCGCGGGGCAGGAGGTTGAAGGTCTGAAAGACGAACCCGATTTCCTTGTTGCGCACTTTGGCGAGCGCGTCGTCGCTCATCTCGCTCACGAGCATGCCATTGAGCCAGTACTCGCCACCGTTGGGCGTGTCGAGGCAGCCGATGAGGTTCATGAGCGTGGACTTGCCGGATCCCGACGGGCCCATGATCGCCACGTATTCGTTGCGGCGAATGGCCACGTCCAGGCCACGCAGCGCGCGGACCACTTCGCCGCCCATGTCGTACTGGCGCGTCAGATCACGCGTCACGATGACCCAGTCAGGGCTGGGTGCGCCACCGGTGTTGCTGGTGACCGCCAGCCGTTCGGCGGTGGTGCTCATGCCGATCTGATCGAGGGTCTTGCTCACGACTTGCTCCCGGAAGCAGGCTTCTTCTCGTCGGGCTTAGCGGTGCGGATCATCGCCCCATCTTTGAGCTCGCGGATCGCCTGGTAAGTTCCCGCCACGATGGTTTCGCCGGCTTTAAGGCCTTCCAGGACTTCAAAGTGGCGTTCGCCCGCGATCCCTACCTTGACGGCGCGGAAGCTCACGGTGTTATCGGCACCCACAATGAAGACCCCTTCCACATCGCGCTTGCCCACTTGCACCGTGGGCTGACGGCCCACGGTAACGGCAGAATCGCCGCCGGGCAGCGACTCGTTCTCTCGGACCGTGAGCGCGATGATCGGAATACTCAGTGTGTTGGTCCGCTTGGCGGTGACGATCTTGGCGGTGGCCGAGAAGTCAGGACGCGTGTCGGTGGGCGGATTGAGCAGCTCAACGCGCACTTCGTAATCGATGGCCTGATCACCCGCGTTGGCGGAGGCCGTCCGGTTCACCGAGCTGTTCGAAATTTCGACCACGCGCCCCACGAATGTGGTATCCGGAAACGCATCGATCTGAATGAGCGCCGAATCACCGACGCTGATTCGTGCCACATCCGTTTCGTCAACTTTCACTTTTGTTTCGAAGACGGACATGTCACTGATCGTGAGCAACGTGGCTGCGTCCCGGTTGAGTGTGCCCATGATGGCGGTTTCGCCTTCCTCCACATTGAGGCGCGTAATCTTACCGGTCATCGGCGCGCTGATCGTGGTCCGCGTGAGCGCTTGCCGCGCATCACGCACGGACGCGATCGACTGGTCCACACTGTACTTGGCAGCTTCGGCCTGCGCTTCGGCCACCTCGAACTGCGTCTTCAGCTGCTCCAACTCCTCATCACTGACCAGCTGCGGCGACTGCTTGCGAATCTCGACCGAGCGCTGATAGTTGCGCTGCGACTGCAACAGATTGGCTCGCGCCTGCGCCGACTGCGCCCGCGAGGAGGCGAGCGCCGCCTCGGAACGTTGCAGCACGGCCGTGACCTGCTCAGGGTCGATCTGGAGCAGGAACTGCCCCTTCTTGACCATATCCCCTTCCTTCACCGCCAGCCGCACGATTCTGCCGGTCACGTCGGCGCTCACATCCACTTTCGTACGGGGTTGGATCTGCCCGCTTGCCGTAACGGAGGCCACCAGATCGCGGCTTTCCACAGCCTCGGTGCGGACCTCCACAGGCTTGGTCTGATTTCTCTTGGCACTGACCACACCCAGGACGGCCACGGCCACAATCACGGCGCCGCCAATCCCATACTTCAAACCTTTCGACATGAATACTCTCGGTTAGCGAAGAGGGCGACCCACAGCGTTTTCCAACGCCGTGAATGCCCGTTGCACATCATAAATCGCGGTGATACGATCGGTTTCGGCGCGCTCGTAGTCACCACGAGCCTGTACCAGATCTACAATGCTGATGGCGCCCACCCGGTAGCGTTCCTGGGCCAGCAAGAGGGCTGTGCGTGAGGTGATCACATTCTGCTCTTGCAGTACGACCGTCTGCTGCGCCGTGTTGAGCGACAGATAGGCTGCGGTCACATCGGCCGACACGCGGAGATCCTGCGCGCGGACATCGTTCTGTGCGTTTCGACGGGCAACGGCGGCCTGCTCCACCTGCTGTTCGCGACGGAATCCGTTAAAGATCGGCAGCGAGAGTGAGGCCGACACACCGTACGGGTTGCGCGTGAAGTCAAACGGATACCGGTCCTGATTGTCGCGAATGCTCTGCTCCTGAGCCGGCGTAAACGCGATGTTGCTACACTGCGCGAGGTTGTTCGCCAAGCCGAGCCGGTCACGCACCTCTTCAGATCGGATGCACGAATTCCGCTGCGACGCGATACCCGCCTGGCTCTGGGAAAGCAGCAGTCCGGTGTTCGTGAACCGGTTGGTGAACGCCGAGACGTCGGCTCGTACCGAGAGCGACGGGAAGTACGTGCTGCGGGCGGACGCCTGGGAGCGACGCGCGGACTCTTCACGGGCCCGGAAGGATTCCAGCTGCGGATTGGACGTCCGTGCCATCTCGACGATGGTGCTGAGCTCGACCGCTGGCGCCGCGGGGAGGGCCGGATCGAGGGTCACGTCGGCGATAGGGGCTACGCCGAGCTGCTGAAACAGGCGCACAATTTCAATGGCGGCCTGATTACGCTGATTCAGCGCGGCCACCTGTTGTTGTCCGTCGGCCACTTCGGCGCGCTGGACGTCGAGCTGCGTGCCAGATCCGACTTGCAAGCGGGCCTGCGCGAGCTGCAGTTGGGCAGCGGTGGTAGCCAGCAGGGTGTCCTGCAGCGACGCGCGCGCCTGGGCCTGCAGCGCCGCGAGATATTGGTTCGTGACATCGTTGCGCAGGCGCTGCTCCGCCGCGGCGATATCGGCTTCGGTGGCGTTTTGATTGGCCTGCGCGGCCCGACGGTCGTTGAGTGTGGCTAACGACAGGTTCAGGCTGGCCGACGCGCTCGCATCGGTCGAGAGCTGGTCGTTCGGGGAACCGAAGGTCTGACCTTGAAAGAATTGCGGACGGCCTTCGCGATATCCGCCGCCGAGGTTGGTCTGAAAAGTTGGCAAGAACGCACCCGTGGCCGAGCGAAGCGCCGCCGCCGCCGTGCGCCGGGCATTGAGCGACGTCTGCAGCGCGGGGTTGTTGCGCTTGGCCAAAGTGAGTGCATCGGCGAGCGAGAGAACGCTTCCGGGCGCTGGTACGGGGGCGGGCGCTTGCGCGGCCAGGACGGCGGGGTGGGCCATCCTGCCGGCGAGTCCGAGCACGAGGGCGACTATCTGAATTCGCATGGGCAGGTAACGGGGAGGGGACAGATACTGGAAAACGTACGGGGGTCTGGACCTATTGGTTTCAGACTGGATACTGGCGAGGAACCTTTACCGGGGGACATCATCGCGAATGGCCTCGATGCCCCGCGAGGGGAGCGTCACGCGTAACAGGTGCCCGTCGCGGTCCGCCCACACCATCCGCACATCGCCTGCGTTGGTCACCACGCGCCAGCGTTGGGCGGCGCGGCGAGCGCCGGCGATAACCACGGTGTCACGCTCCGCCTCCAGCACGATCCGCACCACCCCTTGCGTGTTGGCGATCGGTGTCAGCGACGGCAGCGTGATGCCCGCGCCGACCGCCAGAGCTCGCGACCGCACGAGCAGGGCATACTGCAGGATCCCGTCGTCCTCAAGCACCACGGCGCCAGGACGGAGGAGGTACTCGCGAGCGGCCTCACCGGTGACGCTGCGCGCGAGCGTGGCAAAGCGTCCCCGCACGCGCTGGCCGCCCAGTCGCAGCGTGAGTTCCGCGCCCCGCCGTTCTTCCACGGAGTACCGCACCGGGGTGCCCGCCGAGTCGGCCTCCAGCCGCGACTCCATGCGTCGATCGCCGAGGGCGGATTCGGCGCGGAGTTCGTACACGGCGCCGTCGGGCGAGGTCATGCGCTGCATCGAGAACTGCTCGCGCCCGCTGCGCTGGCCGTTGACGAGGATGGTAAAGCTGCCCACATCGATCCGCTCACCCTGCGCGCGTGCGCCGAGCAGTCCGGCGCCAGTGAAAAGCACCGCGAGGGGCGCGCGCCAGCGGCGGGGGAGCGTCAGGGCATACATCTTTCAAAGATAACCGATCCCCGGGCCCCCTTCGCCTTCTGTCGGAAAGCGGGGTATTCTGCCAACGATGATTTCTCCCCGCGCAGAGCGCGTTTCCGACCAGTGGCCGGTGGCCTGGGTGCTGGCCAGCAGCACGGCGATCGTGGCGGCTGCGTTTTGGCAACGCGAGCCGGGCTGGCTCCCGATCGTGGTCGCCATCGCGGCGACTGCCGTGGCGGGGCTGCGGCTGCCCACGCTCCGACGCCCGCTCCTGCTCCCCGTGCTCACCGTGATGTTCCTGGTGACCACGGTGGCGATCGCGATTGCGGAAACGATCACGCTGTCGGCGGTCCAGCGTGATTGGCCGACTTGGTCCGCTGGAGAGCGCGAGGCGCGGGCGCAACGCGTTGCCGCGCGTGTCACCGAAGTGGCTGACGCGCTGCGTGTCGCCGCCGAGCAAGCCGCTGCCGACTCGGCGCTGGTGCGGGCCGCCGCACTGGGGCTGCCGCCCGCGACGGCGCGGGTGGTGGCGCCGGCCTTTGGCGCCACCGAGTCGGCGATGCTCGTGTTTCATCGCGGGCGGTTGGTGGCGCGGGCGGGGCAGGCGCATACGCCCGTGCCGGCCACCGGTCCGTTGGGCCTGCGTCTGGTGGACGGCGCCTTTCACACCTCGCTCATGGCCAGAGCGCGGAGCGCCGACAGCGTGACCGAAGTCGTCACCGTGGCGCTGGTTGCGTCGGCCCCACCGGCGGATCGATTCGCGCGTTCGCTCCTGCAGTCACTCGCGGACCGCGCTGATGTGTCGCGGACCATCGTGGAATCCCCTGACTCCTCGCGCGTGGTGGCGCAGTCGACCGTGGTCGTTGTGCCGGACGGGCCGCGGCGATTGGCTCGTGTCCGTACCCTCGAATACGCGGCAGGGGAAACGCAGCTGCGGCTTTTGGAGCGCGCTCGAACGCGCTCCACTGTGTCGTTGGTACTCGCGCTCCTCGGTCTCCTGATTACCGCATGGCGTCGGCCGGCACGCACGGGGCATCGCGTTCTGGCGTCGGGCTCGGCGCTGCTCGCCCTCGCCGTGGCACCACTCACGGCCCTTTCCAACGTGTCCCCCCTCTTCGATCCGGCCAGTTTCTTCGCTCCGATGGGTGGCCCGCTGACGTCCAATCTCGCGGCGCTGCTGCTCACCGCGACGCTGTCGT
The DNA here is from genome assembly GCA_038212625.1 of Gemmatimonadales bacterium. Taxonomy (GTDB): domain Bacteria; phylum Gemmatimonadota; class Gemmatimonadetes; order Gemmatimonadales; family Gemmatimonadaceae; genus Gemmatimonas. The sequence goes on from JBBQUH010000003.1 coordinate 22,410, forward strand.
TGGCGATGCTGCTGCTGGTGCTCCGCAGTGTCCGGCGTCGTCCGCCGCGCGTGCTGGCCATCGTGGTGGTGCTGTTGGTGGCGGCTGGCGGCCCGCTCCTGCTCCGGGATCTGGCGCGTGGCATTGCGCTCCCGGCGGGCGGCGCGGGATTCCCACTGTGGATTGCCTGGCAACTCGCCCTCGCCGTGGCGGGAGTGTCGGTGCTGCTGCTGGGCGCTGCCGCTGGACACTCCGCGCTCGGGCCACGGCGTGGGTTGCCGCCCTCGCTGGGGCCGCTGTTGGCGCTCATCGCGGCGGTGTTGGCACCGCTCACGTGGGATGCCCCCGGGGGGTGGCCAGCCTGGTATCCGGCACTCTGGGTGGGCGCGATCGGGACCGTGGCGTTCACCAGACGCGGGCTGGGGCAGGTGATTGCGGCTGCGGTGGTCGCGGGCAGCGGGGCCGTCACCCTCACGTGGGGCGCGACCGTACGGGAGCGGATGGCGCTCGCGCAATACGACCTCGCGCGCCTGTCTGCCATCGACGAAAACGCGTACCAACTGCTGGGGCGGTTCGCGAACTCGCTGGCCGGCCTGGCGCGGCCGGTGCAGGGCAACGACGACTTGCTACGCGAGTATGCGGCCAGTGAACTCGCGCTTGCGGGCTATCCAGCGCGTCTCGCCCGCTGGTCACGGTCCGATCTCACCGCCCCGGTGTCGGTGCTGGCGCTGGTGCCGGTGAACGACACGATTGGCGCGCAGTCGGTGATCGCGTCGATGGCGCGCGAGAGTGGAACCGTGGAGATCCGCGCGGTGGATGACGGTCCCACCACGGTTTTGGTGGCGGCGGTCCCCACCCGCGACGGGCTGGTCACGACCATCGCCATACCCCCGCGCACCGGCCTCTTGCCGCTGGACCCGTTTGTTGCCCTCACCGGCGTTACGGGCGCGCGAGGGATTGAGCCGCCGTATCGCGTGTCGCTCACCGCGCCCTCGGCCGCCGATAGTCTGCCACAGCCCTTGGCGTGGCGTCGTCGCGGGGATGCGATGTACGGAGAGGGGGTGGCGGGCAATCGCGCCGATGTGCGGCGAGTGCGCGTTGAGGTTGCGCTGCGTGGCATCGACGTGCTCTATCCGCGCGGCGCGTTGCTGATCTTCCTCGATGTGCTGGTGGTCCTCGCCGTGTGGACCGCGACGGGATTGGCCGATGGGGCGCTGGGCCGTCTGTTGCGGGTGCGTCGGGTGCGCTGGTCGCGCTCCTATCGCGTTCGTCTGAGCGCGGCGCTGCTGGCGTTCTTCATGGCGCCCGCCGGTATTTTTGCCGCTTGGGCGTGGTATCGCCTGCAGACGGACGATCAGGCAGCGCGCGAGCTGCTCGTGCGCGAAACGCTGCGCGTGGCCGCCGCAGAAAACGCACTGCGCGCGCTGGGGTCTGCCCCGTCGAGCACAGGGGTTCCCTTGTTCTTGTACCGCTCGGGATTGCTGGAGACCGCGAGCGACGCGCTGTTGAATGCCCTCGCCCCCTTGGGTCGGTTACTGCCCGCCTCGCTCACCACCGACGATTTCCAACAGGATGAGCGGTTCACGACGCGCCGAGTGATGGTCGGGGAGGCCCGCACCGTGGTGGGTTTTCGTCAACTCACCGACCCGGGCACCTCGTCGGTGGGGGTGGGGGCGGCGACTGTCGTGCTCGCGACGCCGACACGCGGCGAGGAGTTCGCGCTCGATGCACGACGGGAGGATCTCGGTATTCTGGTGCTCTTTGTCAGCATGCTGGGCGCGCTTGCGGCACTCTGGTCGAGTGGTGTCGCCGCCCGGTCGCTCGCACGCCCGGTGGGGGCGTTGCGCGAGGCCGCGCTGGCTATCGCGGCGGATGAACGCCCGCCGGCGCTCGGCACGGCGCCAGCGACGGAGTTCGCCCCGGTGTATCGCGCCTTCGGACGAATGGCGGCTGATCTCGCCACCAGTCGCGCGGCGCTGGAGACGGCGCAGCGGCGGACGGCGGCGGTGCTGCAGCACGTGGCCAGCGGCGTGCTGGCGATGACCACCTCGGGCGAGGTGCTGATCGCCAACCCGCGCGCGTCGACCATGCTCGGCGTGGAGTTGCGGACATCCGGGGCGTCGCTCGCACAGTGGCCCCCATCGCTCGCGCCGGTGGTGGCGCGTTGTCTGGCCTTTCTTGATTCATTGCAGGATGAAGAAGCATTCGATCTGACGGTGCGCGACCGACAATTGCGCGCACGACTCACACGGCTGCCGAGCGGCGCCGTGCTCACCCTCGACGACGTGACCGACCTCGCCTCCGCCCAGCGCGTTCTGGCGTGGGGCGAGATGGCGCGGCAGGTGGCGCACGAGATCAAGAACCCGCTGACACCGATTCGCCTTGGGGTGCAGCACCTGCGACGGGCCTATCGTGACGGTCGCGGAGATTTTTCGCAGATTCTCGACACGAACGTCACCCGGGTGCTCCAAGAGATCGATCACCTCGACGAGATCGCGCGGTCGTTCAGCCGTTACGGCACGGCCCCCGAAGATCGGCCACCGGCAGTGGCGGTTGATATTGCGGCGGTGGCACGCGACATGGTCTCGCTCGAGCGTCTCGGCGAACACGACGGTCGAGCGGACGGTATCGCGTGGCGGGTCACCGTGGCCGATGATTCCGCGATCCCGGCGCTCGGGCTGGCGCAGCGTGACGAATTGAAGGAAGTGTTGCTCAACGTGCTGGAGAACGCGCGTCTGGCGCAGTCGACCACGGTTACGGTGCGCGTGGTCCCGCAGACTGATCTGGTCATGCTGGAGGTCACCGACAACGGCGGCGGGATCGACCCCAACGTCCTGTCGCAAGTGTTCGAGCCACACTTCTCCACCCGGACCAGTGGTAGTGGGTTGGGCTTGGCGATCAGCCGACGGTTGATCGAAGGGTGGGGTGGGACGATCCGTTTGGACAGTCAACTCGGCGAAGGCACTACGGTTCGCATCGCGCTTCGGCGTGCAGCGGCGTGATGCTATCGGTGCGATTAGACTATACCTATGCCTGAGTCTACCAGCCGCGCGGAGTTGTCGAAGACCGCATCACCTCCTCCCCATCTGGAGACTTGGGTTTTGCCCCCCGGCTGGTCGTGGGGCAACGAGGGGCTGTTGCGCGAGCACCGTCATTATCAGGAAGTCATCGACGCGCTCGGCCGCTCGCTTTCGTTGGTGAGCTCGCCCGATCCAACGCACGGCGACTGGTTGCACAACGAAGCGCGGGCGCTGGGCCATCGTAATCATCCGTCCATTCCCACCACCTACCATTTTTGGACGTCGTACGGGGAAAGCCGGCGCGGGCCCGGTTACCTGCGGCGGTGGATCACCGGAGAAACGGTGCAGTCCCGCGTCTCCCGCCTGGGGCCGGAGGCAATTCCGGCGGCGCTGCAAGTGCTGCGCGAGGCCGGGAGCACGCTCGCGTATCTGCACGACACCGGAGCGGCTCACGGCGCCATCTCTGCCGACACGGTCTGGTTGACGCCGGGCGGCCGTCTCTGGTTGCTCGGGTGGGAGTGGGTCCTGCCCCGGGATCAGCGTCCGGCGGGCGTGCATCCGGACCCCGCCCACATGACGTCGCCGCCGGAGTGGGGGCCGGGGATCTGGCGCCCCACACAGGCATCGGATCAGTGGCAGTTGGCGGCGATGTTGTTCACGATGCTGACCGGTGAGACGCCGCCCGAGCACGCGGCGCCGCCCGTGGCGTTGCTGCGTCCCGACTGCCCGCAGGCGCTCGCGACCGTGATCGAGCGCGCCCTCATGCCGGACCCCGCCAAGCGCTTCCCGAGTGTGGCGGCGATGTTGCGCGACATGGACCGCCACGTGTCGGTGCGGCACATGATGATTTCGCCGGAAGGCGACGAGTTGCCACCGTCGCTCGACACGGCCGAAGCGCGGCTGCGTTGGGCGACGTCGGACGACTACGAAATTCTCGCGCCGCTCGGTACGGGTATGTTCGGGAGCGTGTGGCGTGCGCGCGACTTGTCGCTCGCGCGCGAAGTGGCGATCAAGGTGCTCCATCCGCACATCGCCAAAGACGATGTGGCGGTGGCGCGCTTTCGTCGCGAAGCGCGCTTGGCGGCGCAGCTGGCACACGCGGCGATCGTGCCGATTTACGATTCCGACAGCCGCGGTGACATCGTGTGGTACACGATGGAACTCGCCGAGGGCGGCTCGGTGGCGAGCCTCGTGGCGCGCAGTGGGCCGCGTCTGTTCGAAGAAATTGCGCCTCAGGTGGACGAAGTGCTGGAAGCGCTGCACGCCGCGCACACCAGCGGCATCATTCACCGCGATCTCAAGCCAGAGAACATTCTTATCGATCGTTACCGACGCTGGCGAATCGGCGACTTCGGTATTGCCTATGCCCTCGGCGAAGAGGGCGTGGGCTCATCGGGGACGCCGTCCTTTGCGGCGCCTGAGCAGTTGCTGGGCGAAGCCCAGGGACCCGCGACGGACTGTTATGCGCTGGCCAGCATTGTGTTCTTCGTGCTCACCGGACGCGCTCCGTTCGGAGACGGTCCGGGAGAGACGATTCTTGCGCAACAGCTGCTGGGTATGACGCCGGCGCGGTTGTCGGAGGAAGGCTTCTCTGAGGCGCTCACGGCGTGGCTTCGTCGTGGACTGGCGTCACGCGTGGAGGATCGTTTCGAAGACGCGCAGGCGATGCGCGCGGCATGGCGTGATGTGGTCCGGGCGATGCGGCGTCTTGAAGATGAGCGCCCATGGTGGCGGCGGATTATCGAGGGGCTGCAGGACGATGCACCCAGCGAACCGTCTGCGGGTTGGTGAACTCGCGGAATCCGTGTGGGCCCAGTTCGCGGCCCATCCCGGAATCTTTGACGCCGCCGAACGGAAAGCGGGCGTCGGACACCACCATGTCGTTGACCGTGATCATTCCCACGTCGAGCGCGGCGATACAGCGCTCGGCGTCGAGTACGTTCTGCGTCCAGACGCTGGCACCCAAACCGAACGGCGACCGGTTCGCGACGGTAATGGCCTCCTCGCTGTCCGACACGCGGAAGACCGCCGCTACTGGCCCGAACAGCTCTTCGCGGGCGGCGGGGGCATGATCCGGGACCTCCACCAGCACGGTGGGCGGATAGAAGTTGCCAAGGCCGGGCTGCGGGGCGCCACCCAGCATCAGTCGGGCGCCCGCGTGGACTGATGCGATGACCTGCGCGTGCAGCGCATCGCGACCGGCGGCGGTCGCCAGCGGGCCGACCTGGGTGTCGGTGGAGAATGGATCACCGACGCGTAACGCGCGCATCGCGGCGGTGAAGAGCGTGAGAAATTCGTCGAATACCGAGTCGCAGACGATGAATCGCTTGGCGGCAATACAGCTTTGTCCGGCGTTCACCGTGCGTGCCGTTGCGGCGGTGGCGGCCGCTGCGGCCACATCGGCATCGGGGAGCACCAGAAACGGATCGCTGCCCCCCAACTCCAGCACCACTTTTTTGAGATGACGTCCCGCTACCGCCGCCACATGGCGTCCGGCACGATCACTGCCGGTGAGCGTCACGCCGGCAATGCGGCGGTCGGCGATGATATCGTCGATGGCCTCCACGGCGAGCCACGCCACGTGACAGGGGGCAGGGGGGAGCGTGTGCGCGGCGAGTTCCGCATTGGCGTCGCTGAGGCACTGCTGCAGCAGCCGACCACTCTCCGGCACGATGCCCGCCGGTTTGATGAGCACCCCATTTCCCGCCAGAAGTGCGGGAACGGCGAAGCGCAGCGCTTGCCAATACGGAAAATTCCACGGCATGATGGCCAGCACAGTGCCCAATGCGTGGTAGCGTACTTCGGTGCGCGCTGTGCCGTTCGGGATTACGTCGAACGCCAAAGGCACCGAGGCCAGCGCGTTGCGCGACATGGTCGGCGCCTCAGCGCAGAGCTGCACGCATTTGTCCACTTCCGCGCGGGCCGCACTGATTGGCTTGCCCATTTCGCGTGCGAGAGCAGCCGCGAGCGCTTCTCGGTGCGTGGTGAGCGCGGCTCCCAGCGCCGCAGTGAATCGTTCGCGCGTGAGCGGGGCCTCGTGCCGCCACTGCTGTTGCTCACGATGTACACGCGCGAGTAGTTGTTCGCGACCCGCCGCATCAAGGGCGTCGTGCTGAGTACCGGGCTCGCCGGTGGCTGGGTTCACCGCACAGAAGGTCATGCTACGAAGCTCGGCGCTCGACCCGCTATGGGTCAAGCGCCGATACGCTTCGTACGCGTCGTGCGGTTGAGGCTGCTGCGGTCCCGCCTACGCCGCGTGTGTGGGGATGAACAGGTTCGGTAGCGCGACCGGAACTGCACCCGCTCCCGGCGCCGGTAAGGCCAGCGCGGCCGCACGGGCGATCGCTGCGACCTCGGCCGGCACCGGCGTGGGGCCGACGCGCGGGATACTGTGCGAGACGCGCCCAGCCGGTTGCTGCGCCACGTGGATCCTGGTGAGCTGCCGACGGCGTTTACGCGCGTACAGCAGCTGGTCAGCCCGGCTGAGCAACTCCGGGAGCGACGCCTGATCGCTGGGGCGCACCCGGGTGTGACCGATGGTCAGGGACACCGGGACGGGAAGCTCCCCGGTCGCGTTGAGCAAGGCCACACGCTCCTCGATCCGCCGTTGGATGATCCGGGCACCGATGCCATCGGCATCGAGCGCGAGAATGGTGAATTCGTCACCACCCATGCGGGCCACCACATCGCAATCTCGCATCGTACTTTGCAGCAAACGCGCAATCGCGGTCAGCGCCCGATCGCCCGTGGCATGTCCGTGCTGGTCGTTCAGCTGCTTGAAGTCGTCCATGTCGACGTACATCAGCACCGCGTCTTTCCCCTGGCGTCTCGCGATACGGAGATGCTGGTCGGCGAGGGTAAGGAAGCCGCGACGATTGTAAAGGCGCGTGAGGTGGTCCGTGAGCGATTCCTTTCGCAGACGCGCTTCCTCGCGCTTCCTGGCCGAAATGTCGCGCACGGTGACGGCGAGGCCATCGACTGTAACAGCCGCTTGGTGGAAGAGCCAGCCGGCGGCGACTTGGCGGCGATCGGAGCGGATCTCTTCCGACAGCGAGGTCTGAAGCGTGATCATCTCGACGTAGCGCTCGAACAGCGGTCGGCCAATCGGCGCGGGCAGGTCGCGTAACAGGCGCTGCCCCAGCAATTGCAGCCGTTCGGCATACAGCAACGTTGCGCCGCTGGCGTTGACATCGCTGATCTCGAAATCCGAGATCTCCCCGTTCGCGGCACGAATGGTGCGCAGGAGGAACATCCCGTCGGCATTGACGTGCATCGCATCGTTGAGACGGCGCACCCGTTCGCGCAACGTGGCGTCATCCTGCGTGCGCAGGAGCAGTTCGCGATGCAGGAGCCGCCAGCCGATCATGGCGAGCAGCAAAGCGGCGGCGGAAAGAAATGGTGCCGCTTCGAGAAATCCAGGGAGCGCATTCCACAGGGCCGCCGTATCGTTCGCGGCGGGTGTCGCGCTCATACTTTCAGCCGACGACACACGAACGAGCCGCACGGCAGACGCCGCAGTACTGACGACGGCGAGTGCGCCGAGTCCGGTCCAGAATGAGGAGCGCATGGCGAAACGATCGAACATGACGTGGGGTGGTGGTGCCTGAGGAGGAGGCTGGTTCCGCCGTCGGACCAACGTCTCCTACCGCCTGCCTGCACCAGCATCGCGGCAACTCGTCTATATGCAACCTGTGTGCCGTTTGTCACACTCTGTACCGCCGATGGATGGTCAAATGTGGGAAAGTTTACGTAAGCTCATGTGGGCAAGCGCTTTATATCGCTTTTCTCCGGTTGGCGTGTGCTCGGCATTCCAAGCAAATACGCCCAATAGGCACTTCCTGCCGAGCCGCTGATGACCGGTGATTCCTATAGACGGATACCGGTCAAAAGTGCCGCTTGCCCTCCTGCAGGTCGTGCGGAAGGAGCAGCGCGATCAGTCGGCTCCAAGTAAAAGTCGGGTTTCCAAGGCGGCGTAGCGGGCATCCGCGTCGCGATCGGGGAAGAGCAGCGACACGAGCACGCCGGTGGCGAATGACAGCGGGATGGTGATCAGCGCGGGGTTCTTGAGCGGAAAGAAGGCGTCCGTCTTGTGGAGCAGGTCGATCTGCACGGCCGGCGAAAGTGCGATCAGCACGAGCGTGCTGGTGGTGCCCAGAACCATGCTGGCGGTGGCGCCGGCGGTGCTGGTGCGGCGCCAGAAAACGCTGAGTACGAGCGCGGGGAAGTTGGCGCTGGCGGCGATGGCGAAGGCCAGACCGACCATAAACGCCACGTTTTGCCCTTTGAACGCGATGCCCAGGACCATAGCCAGCAGGGCCAGCGCGATGGTGGCAAGACGGGCCACCTTGAGTTCTTCCCCAGGTCGCGGATTTCCTTGGCGTACCACGCTCGCCCAGAGGTCGTGCGAGATCGCGGCAGCGCCCGAGAGCGCAAGCCCAGCCACCACCGCCAGAATCGTGGCGAAGGCCACCGCGGCAATGAACCCCAGAAATGGTCGCCCGCCCAGGAGTTCGGCGAGCATCGGTGCGGCCATGTTGCCGCCGGCATCCACGGCTTTGATGGCGTCCGGGCCCACGAGCACCATCGCGCCGAAGCCCAGGATAAATGTCATCAGGTAGAAAAATCCAATGAGGCCAGTCGCGTAGAATACCGAGCGGCGAGCCGTGCGCGCATCGGGCACTGTGTAAAAACGCATCAGAATGTGCGGCAGTCCGGCCGTGCCGAACATGAGCGCGAGTCCGAGGGAGAGCGCGTCATACGGGTTGGCCACCAGCTTGCCCGGATTGAGCACGCCGGTGCCATACTGCGCCGCAGCGGCGGCAAACAGTACGCGCGGATCGAACTGAAAGCGCGAGAGCACCAGCACTGCGAGCAGCGACGCGCCACCCAGCAACAACACGGCCTTCACGATCTGCACCCACGTGGTAGCCAGCATGCCGCCAAAGAGCACGTAGGCCATCATGGCGAGGCCGACGATCACCACGGCCGTTTCGTAGGGAATCCCGAACAGCAGGCGGATGAGACTTCCCGCCCCGACCATCTGGGCAATGAGATAAAACGTGATGGTCGCCAGCGTGCCATACGCCGCGCCGATGCGCACCGGCACCGGATCGAGGCGCGCCGCGACCACATCCGCAAACGTGTAGCGTCCGAGATTGCGCAGCGGCTCGGCGATCAGGAACAGCACCACCGGCCACCCCACCAGCCAGCCGGTGGAATAGATCAATCCGTCGAAACCGCTGGTGGACACCAGCCCGGCGATGCCCAGAAACGACGCCGCGCTCATGTAATCGCCGGCCAGGGCGAACCCGTTTTGTCCCGCCGTGACCGAGCTGCCGGCCACGTAAAAGTGCTCGGCCGTATTGGTGCGGCGCGCGGCCCAGTAGGTGATGCCGAGGGTGAGTGCGATGAACACGCCAAAAAACGCGATGGCGGTGCGATCGGGGGTGCCGATGGCCGTGTGCATCGCCGGGCCGGTGGCGGGTGAGGCCGCAGCGCCGACCGTCTGGAGCACGAGCAGCGGCAGCGTCGTGATCACGGCGTCTCCCGCGCGTTGTTTGTGGCCGTTGCGTCACGTGCCGCCTGTTGCGTGGCACGAAGCGCGAGCAGGGCCGGGTCGTACACGCGGTTGGCCCATGACACGTAGCGCCACGTGAGCAGCCAAGCGGCCACAATCACAAGGGCGCCCAGCACGATGCCGAGGGTAAGGCCGTCGCCCAGTGGGGTGGCGAGCAGTGTGGGGCGAAATGCCACCAAGCCGATAAAGCCGAAATATACGCCCACCATGCACAGCGTGAGCAGGGCGGCGAACCGCCAGCGTTGCCTGGCGAGCACACGGGTGGCCAGCAGCAGGGCCGAGGGAGCGGGGGCGGAAGGGGGCATAGCGCGCGAAGCTACGGACCGGCGAACTTATGCGGTAGACTTCCCGTATCGCACATGACGTGCACGGCGCTGTGGGACGTAGCGCCATCCGTTGTCGGTTCCATGTTCCCTTCTGCCGCCACTCGTTGTGACCTATCGCATGGGTATCGCGCTGGCCAGCCTGATTTCCGGGTTGGTGGCCTTGTATCTGCACCTTTGGAAGCTAGGACTGACCGGCTCGCTCTCGTGCACCGGCAGCGGCGGGTGCGCGTATGTGCAAGGGAGCCCCTACGGCTGGTTTCTTGGCGTAGATGTCGCGCTGATTGGCACCGTTGGCTACACGTTGCTCTTCCTGGCCGCGACCATCGGCACGATGGAGCGCTTCGCCGACAAACAGTGGCCGAACACGCTGATGCAGTTGATGATCTGGCCGGCAGTACTGTTCACGTTGCGGCTCAAGTACGGCGAATTCATTGTGCTCAACAGCTTTTGCCCGTGGTGCGCAATCTCCGCCGTCACGATTGCGCTGTGTGCGGTGTTGGTGGTGGGGGATCGGGGGAAGCTCAGAGCTCAGAGCTCAGAGCTAAGAGCTCAGAGCTCAGAGCTAAGAGCTCAGAGCTAAGAGCTGGGAGCGGATAGCCGAGGGCCAAGATCTCAGCGGCAAGCTGTAAGCTCTGAGCTCTGAGCTCTTAGCTCTTAGCTCTTAGCTCTTAGCTCTTAGCTCTTAGCTCTTAGCTCTTAGCTCTTAGCTCTTAGCTCTTAATCTCCATCTTCTCCAGCCAATGCTTCAGCTCGTCCCGAATCGGGTAGCCGGGGAGAGTCCGTACCACGCGACCGTTGCTATCCACTTCCACGAATGTCGGCGTGCCGGGGAAACGCCCGGTGATCAACGACCGCTCCGTGGCACTCGCCGGCCCGACCAGGCGGGCGCCGGTGATCTGTTCCGACTCCACCATCGGGACGCCGTCGGCGGCGCTCTCTAAAGTGAGCAGGGTGAGGCGCGGTAAAGGGCGCCCGGCGGACATCTCGCCCAAATCCTTGAGCGCGCGCTTGCACCAGCTACAGGTGCGCGAGCTGATCATGATGATCGTCGGCTCGCCCTTGATGAGCAGCGGGACCTTGCGCCCCGACAGATCCAGCACGCGGGAAACGCCGAGTGCGCGCTCGGCGGTGGGCGCTTGCGAGGGGGCGGTGTCGGTTCCGGCCACGGTACCGTGGTCGAGGAGTAGATTACCTCCATCCGGGCCGGTGCTGCGCCGCTCGGCGATCGCGCGGTTCGCAAGCAAGAGCATGCAGGCCAGTCCCACCGCCGCGAGCAGCCAGGTGCTTCGTGAGATGACGGGGCGCGCTGCCGGTGGCGTGTGCGTATCAGACATCCCTGAAATATACCCCAAAATCAATGTCAGACCCGAAAAATTCGCCGCCGCGTCTGGGCGCGCTCGATGTCGACGCCTTTCTCAGCGACCCCGCGCGCAAGCAGGCGTTCGTCACGCCGATGTTCGACATCATCGCGCCGCGCTACGACGCGTTCACGCGCTGGTTTTCGCTGGGGATGGACGCCGTCTGGAAACGTGTGGCCATCGCTGCGGTGACGCAGCATGCGCCGAGTGCGATTGCCGCGTTGGATCTGGCGAGCGGCACGGGAGACGTGGCGGTGCAGATCGCCCGGGCGCTCCCCACCGTGCGTGTGGAGGCGCTCGATGCGTCGCCGCGCATGATCGACGCGGCGCAGGCCCGTCTGCGTGCCGGAGACGCGGACGTGGCGCCGCGCGTGAGGGCGATGGTGGGGGACATGATGGCGTTGCCGCAGGGTGATGCCAGCACGGATCTGGTCACCGCCAGCTACGGCGTGCGGAATGTGCCCGATGCCGCTGGCGCCGTGCGGGAAATGGGGCGCGTGCTGCGGCCGGGCGGCGTGGTGATCACGCTGGACTTTTATCGTCCGCAGTTCGCACCATGGCGCCTGCTGTTTTTGGCGTACCTGTCGCTGGCCGGCAATCTGGTGGGGTGGCTCTGGCACCGCGATCCGGTGGTGTACGGCTACATCGCGCGCAGCATCGAGCACTTCATGAGCTGGCAATCGTTCGGCGCGCTGCTGGAAGCCGAAGGCTTTGACGTGGTGGAGGTGCGTCGCTACCTGCTGGGCGGAGTGGCTATGCACGTGGCCCGTAAGCGCACTGCCAACTGACTACCAGCTCCAGGCCTGCGCCACGATCCAGTCGCCGTCGAACGCCCACTGCGCGGCGACCTGCACAGACGAGTCGGCGAGCTCCGGTACGTGCAGCGTCACTGCCATGCTGCCCGAATCGGGTTTGGTGGCGGTGGGCATGAGCGCCACCTCGCGGAAGCCGACATAGCGTTGTACGGGGGGGAGCGGATCGATCGCTTTGTACACCGCCTCCTTGACCGCGAAATACACCAGTACCTGCTCGCGGTGCGCGAGCGCGTCGGACGTCCACACGCTGAGCATGTCCTGTTCCTGGTCGGTGAGAATGCGGCGGGCAATCGAGGGGCGCGACAGATCGGTTGCGATGGGACGTCGCTCGAGATCGACACCCACGTGGCGCAGAAACTCGGTGCGTGGCGCAACCAGCGCGACGGCGCGACTGGACTTGTGGCTCACCGAGCCGGTGATGGCGTCTGGTAACGTGGGCGCACCGCGCGGGGTGCGCAGCAGCGCAATTTGCGCTGCATCCGGCACATAGGGCGCGAGCGCCGCGCGCAGGGCCAGCCTTCCACCCACGAATGCTGGTTGACGGCCTACATGGAGCGCGCGAGCGAGCGTCGCCTCGTCGGGATGCAGCGCCCGCTCCTGCACCAACTGGTCCAACCATGCATCATGCGAGGCGACCGCTTGTGGCGTTCCCGATTGAGTCGGTAGTACCGGCACCGAGGCAAAGCTTCCCGCCAGCGGCGACTCGATCCGCACCAGCGTCGGCCGATGCCACCTGACGGACGAAGTCGGGACGCGGTTCATAGTGGCAATCTAAATGCCGTCGGGATGCTGCGTTGGCCGATGGCGTCACGGCTGACGCGAGGCGATGCACGCCGGTGCGGGCATTTTCGTGCATTTTCGTGCGCAGGTGCTCAGTTTTCGCCCGGTGAAACGCATCGAGCAACCTTCCACCGCTGACGCTTCGCGGACCGCGCCGCGCGTGACGCCCGCTCAGGCGTGGTACGCGGTGGCGATCTTGACCATCGCGAATGTCTCGGGCTTTGTGGATCGACAGATATTGTCGTTGCTCGTGGAGCCGATCAAACGCGATCTGCACGTGACCGATACGCAAGTCAGCCTGCTCATGGGCCTTGGCTTTGTCGTCTTCTATTCGGTGCTCGGCCTGCCCATCGGGCGCTGGGTGGATCGCGGCCATCGCCCCCGGATCGTCGCGCTGGGCGCCGCGGTGTGGAGCCTCATGACGGTGCTCACCGGTACGGCGCGCAGCTACACCCATTTATTCATCGCGCGCATCGGCGTGGGAGCTGGCGAGGCGACGCTCGGGCCGGCTGCCGTGTCCATCATTGCCGACGCGTTTCCACGCAAACAGCTGGGCGTGGCCATGAGTACGTATATGATGGGCACGTTCGCGGGCTCCGGCGTGGCGTACGCACTGGGTGCCTACGTGGTGGGACGCATGGATCGCCCGGGGATGGTGACGTTGCCGGTGGTGGGCGACATCTTTCCGTGGCAATTAGTGTTCTTTTTTGTGGGACTGCCGGGTCTGTTGGTGGCGCTCCTGGCGCTCACGATTCGCGAACCGCGCGCGCTGACCGCCACCTCCGCAAGTACGGACAAGGAAGCCGCCGTACCGATGGCGCAGGTGTGGGCCTATGTGCGCGCCAACGCGCGCACCATCGCCGCGCTGTCGCTGGGTTTCGCATGCTCCGCCTCGGTGAACTACGGTGTGGGTGCGTGGCTCGCCACGTTTCTCATTCGCACTCACGGGTGGACGGTGGAACAGGCCGGCCTGCTGCAAGGGGCGCTTACGGTCACGCTCGGACCGATTGGTGTGCTGCTGGGCGGACGCCTCACCGATGCGTGGAGCAAGCGTGGACACACCGACGCGCCGTTGCGCGTCGGCATGCTGGCGGCCTTGGGGATGTTGGTGTTTGCCAGCGTCTACCCACAGGTGCCGAACGTCACGGTAGTCGCGGCGCTGCTCGTGCCGGTGAATATCTTCGCGGCGATGCCATGGGGCGCGGCCAACGCGGCGATCGCTGAGGCCATGCCGGCGCGAATGCGCGGGCAGGGCAGTGCGGTCTATCAACTGGTAGTAAACTTGCTGTCGGGGGCACTGGGGCCGACGGCGGTGGCCTTGCTCACCGATCGTGTGTTCGGCGATCCGCTGGCAATTCGCTGGTCGCTCACCATCTGCGCGGTGGTGGGCATGTCTCTCACGCTCGCGCTGCTGGCGTGGGGACGTCCGGCCTTCCGGAAAACCGTGGAGGCGTTGCGCGCGTAGCAAGTCGCGACGCGCTGCGGCCAGTACGCCGGCGCCCTGTGGCCGTTGGGTCGCCGTCTTCCGGACGTTTTCCCTCCGGCCAGGTTACCGCCGTCGGCGACGGTTCCCGGCGTTGGTGACCACGTTGCCGGCGAGAATGCCGGCCGCGAGGGAAATGCCGATGATCGCCAAGCGAAATCCGGTCGCGATACCGGCCTCCACTTCGGCTCCCAGCAGCGAGGTGACGCTACGGAATCCGATGCTGCCGGGCACGAGAATCAGCAGGCCGGGCACCTGCGTTACCATGGCGGTGCGGCGACGGAACCGGGCGAACACGTTGCTGCCGGCGCTGACCACGAGCGCGCCGAGGAAGGCGCCGAGTTCCTCGCCGACGGCGAGTGTGGCGAAGCGCGAGGCCAGATAGGCTGCGGCGCACGCTACGACGATCAGCCCCGCGTCGCGTGCCTCGGCATTCAGCAGCACGGTGAAAGCGAGTGGTGCGATGAGAAGCGCCAGCCATTCACTCCAGGCTGGCAGCGGAGTCTGGACACTCCAGTCGTGGACCGCCGGAAGGGCGGTGTCGAGAACCCGGCCCAGCGCAGCGCCCGCTTGCGCGCCCAAGGCGAGGCCGAAGCCCAGCCCGAGAAATACCACCACGGCACCACTCAGGCGCGCGGTACCCGATGACAGATGGCGTGTGGACAGCTCCGTCAGTGCTACGGTAAATGTCAGGCCCGGCAGCAGCACCACGAGACCGGCCAGCGACGTGCCGTAGCCCGACGACGTATGCATCATGCCGTCTACCGCAAACGCGAGGGTGGTGACCACGAACGCCGCCAGCGGCTCGATCACGTGGCGCGTGGTTTCCCAACGCGATGCCGACAGTGCAATACTGCCGGTCACAAGCCCCAGGAACGCCGCCGTCAGGACGTCGCCGGAGCGGACCTTGAGGAACGCCGCCACGGCCGTGGAGGCCAGCACGAACGCCAGCAGCGTCAGCCACGCCGGATAGTGCGGCGGCGATGCGTCGAGCGCTGCAACGCGCGCCAGTCCGCCGGTGGGCGACAATGTGCCGTCGGTGACTTCGCGCGTGATGTCTCCTAGGCGCGAGAGCATCCGCAGATTGGGTTCGCCCGGCTCCACCCGCAGCAGGTGCACGCGCTGCTCCTCCAGCGACCCCACGCCGATCATGATGCTGGTGGGCGTGGAAAAGAACTCCGCTTCGAGTCCCAACGTGTCGGCCACGGTGGAGAGCGCCGACTCCAGCTGATGGGCCGGCGTCCCGTTTCGGTGCAGCGCGCGCGCCAAGTTCAGGATGAAGCGCCGGGCAGCCGGATCGGGTGTTTCGGGCAGAGCAATCATGGATTCAGGGGAGCGTAGACAAAGCCGACGTTCCGCGCAACGGCCGGTGTTTTATCTTTCCGGAAGTACGCCGTCCGTGTGTGCTGCCCCGGTGCAGCCGTATGCTGTCTGGTCGACTTCTTCCAGCCCTGTCATGATCCGAACGTTGATGTCCTTTCGTCGTTCCGCCGGTTCGGTGCTCCGCGCCGCCGTCATTCTTCCCCTTTTCGGTGCTGCCGCAGCCCTGACGGCCTGTGGCAGCGATGAGGTGCCGGACATTCCTTCCAATCCTGCGGTGGAGACCTACGCGTCGGCGCTGGGCGTGAACATCGCCACCATGACGAAGAAGAGCGACAACCTGTTTATACAGGACCTCGTGGTCGGCACCGGCGCCGAAGCGGTGACTGGGCGGCAGCTCCGCGTGACGTACAGTGGCTGGTTGATCAGCGGTAGGCGGTTCGATTCCAACGTGGGTGGCACCCCCTTCTCGTTCACGCTCGGCGTTGGTCAGGTGATTCCGGGCTGGGATCAGGGCGTGGCCGGCCTCAAGGTGGGCGGCAAACGGCGCATCGTGATCGGCTCGGCGCTTGGCTACGGCCGCGGCGGCTCGGGACCGATTCCGCCCAACTCCACACTCGTGTTCGACGTCGAACTGCTCGGCGTGCAGTAAGCGGCAGCTGTTGCTCAGAAATATCCTGTGCCGTTGACTCTTTCACCGCGCTCCGTCATGCGTCACTCGCTGCGTGTCTTTCGCTGGTGTGCGGCGCTGGTGGCCGTGTGCGGTTCATCGCTGTCGGCGCAGCCGGTCAACCGCTTCGATCTGCTCATCGTGGGCGGGGCGGTGCTCGATGGCACGGGCGCTCCGGCGCAGCGTGTAGACGTTGGCATTCGCGGCGACCGCATCGTGGCGATGGCGGCCTCGCTGCCACGCACCAATGCGGCGCGTGTGATCGACGCCGCGGGGCGCACGGTGGCCCCCGGCTTCATGGATCTGCATGCGCACCTTGAGCCGTTGTTGCAGTTGCCGCTCATGGAGAGCGCCATGCGGCAAGGGGTCACGTTTGCGCTTGGCGGTCCGGATGGCGGCTCGCCGTTGCCGTTGGCGCCGTATCTCGACTCGGTGCGTGCGGTGACCGTAGGTATCAACGTTGGCTATCAGATCGGGCACAATGATATCCGCCGTGCGGTGCTCGGCATGGCGGCTCGTGCACCAACGGCCGCCGAACTGTCGCGGATGCGTGGGTTGGTGGCCGAGGGGATGGGGCAGGGCGCGTTTGGGCTCAGTACGGGGCTGCTGTATTTGCCGGGCACGTATTCAACCATCGACGAAGTGGTGGCGCTCGCGCAGGTCGCCAGCGATAGCGGCGGGATGTACACGTCGCATCTGCGCAAGGAAGGCATCGGTCTGCTCGATGGCGTAGCCGAAGCGCTGGAGATCGGCCGTCGTGCGCGTATTCCGGTGGTGCTCACGCATCACAAGGCCGTCGGGCAGCAGATGTGGGGCAAGAGCACGATCACGCTGGCCATGGTGGACAGTGCGCGCAAGGTGGGCACGGATGTCATGGTCGATCAGTATCCCTACACGGCCACGCACACAGGCCTAGGTGTGCTGGTGCCCAGCTGGGCCATGGCCGGTGGCACGCCGGAATTCAAGAAGCGCGTGGCGATACCGGCGCTCAAGGACAGCATACTGCGCGGGATCGTGGATAACATTCTCAACGATCGTGGCGGCGGTGATCTGTCGCGCGTGCAGTTCTCGCGGGTGCCGTGGGACCAATCGCTGGAGGGCAAAACGCTGCGCGATTGGGCGGACCGTCGGCAACTCGCACCCACGCCAGAGCACGGCGCAACACTGGTGCTGGAGGCCATGCTCAACGGCGGCGGCAACGCGATCTACCACGTGCTCGATGAGCAGGACGTGCGTCGTATCATGGCGTCCCCGTTCACCATGATCGCGAGCGACGGCCGGCTCTCACAGCCCGGCGACGGACATCCGCATCCACGGGCGTACGGCACGTTTCCGCGGGTGCTTGGTGAGTACGTGCGTGTGCAGGGCGTACTCACGCTCCCGCAGGCCATTCACAAAATGACGCAGATGCCCGCGCAGCGGCTCGGGCTCACCGATCGCGGCGTGTTGCGCGTGGGCGCGATGGCCGATGTGGTGATTTTTGATGCGACGACAATAAAAGACCGCAGTACTTTCACCGAGCCGCATCAGTATCCTGAGGGCGTTGATATGGTGCTGGTGAACGGCGTGGTGGCGGTGGACAGAGGGCTGCCGACGGGGGCTCGTGCCGGGCGCGTGGTGCTTCGGCCGGTGGTGCGGCGGTAGCGCGAATCGGGCAAGCGTGGGTCGCGTACGCCGTGAGCACTGGCAGGTCGTCGTCATCTTGTGTGACGACCGCAACACGTCCGTTGCGGTGGCGCTCGGAACCGCAAATTCGCCAAAGGTCAAGCAACGCTCCACCGCGAAGCACGGTGCGCCGTGTGGCCCCGTGCGTCGCCGGGATGGCTCACGCAATGGTGTGATGACAGCCCGAGTCCAGCACGCGCCTACACTGGTTCCATGCTAGCCGCCGCCGCCTCCGCCGCCGTCCTTGGCATCGACGCTGTCGATGTCCTCGTTGAAGTGCATGTAGCCAACGGGCTGCCACAATGGACGCTCGTCGGACTCGCGGCGACGGCAGTGAAGGAAAGCCGCGACCGTGTGCACGCGGCGCTGGTGAATTCAGGGTTCACAATTCCGCCGCGCCGGATCACGGTCAATCTCCAGCCAGGAGATCTCCCCAAAACCGGCACGGCCTTCGACCTCCCCATCGCGCTCGCGCTCTTGGCCGCAAGCGGGCAACTCCCCGTGGACGCGCTCGCCAACTGCTGCGCGGTAGGTGAACTCGGGCTCGATGGGCAGTTGCGGGCGGTGCGTGGGGTGCTCGCTGTGGCGCGGCATGTGGCAGCGACCAGCGATGCCCTGCTCATCGTGCCGCCGGACAATCTGGCCGAAGCGTTGCGCGTGCCGAATGCCCGCGCGATGGCCCCGCGCACGCTTGACCAGTTGGTGGCCGCACTGCGCGACGGCAGCGCGCGCAGCGACGTGCGCGAGCGGCTCGACGCGCACATCCCGGACGATATGCCCGATTTGCACGATGTGGTCGGGCAGCCGCTTGCGGTCCGGGCGCTCGAGATCGCGGCGGCGGGCTCGCACAATCTTCTTCTGGTCGGACCGCCGGGAGCCGGCAAGACCATGCTGGCGCGCCGCCTGCCGGGGATCCTGCCGCCACTTGATGAGCAGGAGGCGCTGGAAGTCCTCGCCATCCACTCGGTGGCCGGCCTGCTTGGCCCGGATCACCCGCCCCGGGCAGCCAATCCCGCGCGCCCGTTTCGCGCGCCCCACCATTCCATTTCCACCGCAGGACTCGTGGGCGGCGGTGGATGGCCTCGGCCCGGCGAGGTAAGCCTCGCGCACCGCGGCGTCCTGTTCCTTGACGAACTCTCACTCTTTCCGCGACACACGCTCGAAGCGCTCAGACAACCGCTGGAAGACGGCATGGTGGTCATCGCGCGCGCCACCCGCGCCGTGCGCTTCCCGTCACGTTTTGCGCTTATCGCCGCGAGCAATCCGTGTCCGTGTGGCTACGCTGGATGCAGCGATCGCCCCTGCCGATGCTCGGTGGCCGATCTCGAACGCCATCGCGCGCGTCTCAGCGGTCCGTTGGCCGATCGGATCGATTTGCACGTGCAGGTCCAGCGCGTACCGCCGGCGGCGCTCGCCGTTGACAGCACTACGGAGCACAGCGCCGTGGTGCGCGCCCGCGTGCTCGCCGCTCGCTCGCGACAACACGACCGCTACGCCCACACCGCCGTCACCAGCGCCACTGTGGCGTTCACGAATGCCACCGCACCGCTCCGGTTCATGGAGGTCGCCGCGCGATTGGCGCCGGAGGCCCGCGCCCTGCTGGTGCGCGCCGCCGAGCGACTCACCCTGTCGGCCCGCGCCTACCATCGCGTGCTGCGGGTGGCCCGGACCATCGCCGATCTCGATGATGTGGCGGAGGTGGGTACACTGCACATCGGCGAGGCGCTGCGTTATCGCCCGGTGGTGGATGTGGAGCCGGCGAATGCGGCGTCAGCGTGATGGCTTATACCAGCGGCGTCGCCTCGCCAGTTAGGGTCGGCACGCCACGCATGTGCCCCCCCATCCCGGACCCTGAGCGGTCGGCGGGGTACGCAGCCAGAAGCGCATTGTCGTTGGGAACGCCGTGCGCGTACCTTGACGCTTTCTCTTTCCGGGTGGGTCGTGGGCTGTCTGTCTCGAATCGGATGTGTGGTGGTACTGGCCGGAGTCGGCGTCACTGGCTACTGGCTGTACGGAGAGCGCCTGCCGTCGGTGCTCGCTCGGGCTGCAGACGGCGCAGCTACGCGGGCCCGTAGCGCCGCAACCAGCACCCGCGAACGCCTCGACGCGGGGGCGCTGGGTGACACGACCATCGACTCCACCAACGATCGCGCGCAGCGCTCGGCGCCATCCGCCGCGACGCGCGCCGTCACCGGCGACTCGCTCCGCTGGATCGCATTGAACAGCGGCGACCTCGCCTCCGCAAACGGTTCAGCGAATGGCTCCGCCACAGGCACCGCACCAACCACCCGGACGTCGGCGGCCCGCGCCACCGCTGCCCGCGCGGCCAGCGTGCTGGCGCCGCTCGCACGCCGCGACGGCCCGGCATACGTCACGCTCACCGCAGCGCAAGCCGCCGCCGTCTTGTCGCCGATTCTGTCGCAACAGTTGCCAGCGTCCACTGCCCATCTCGCACTCGCCTTCACGCGTGATCAGTTGCACCTGCGGGGCGATGTGCGCCTTGGGGATCTGGCCGGCAGTGCCGCAGGTGGCGCGACCGGCAGCACGGTGGCCGATGGCGCACTCCGTCGCATCATCGGCGCCACGCGCGACCGCCGCGATACATTACTATTGGTAGGTACGCTGGAGCCCGTTCGCGAGGGGCTCGCGCAGTTCCGCGTGCAAGAAGTCCGACTCCGCGGTGTCGACGTGCCCGCGCGGGCCATCCCGACGCTGGTGGGCGCGATACGGCGTGAAGCAACGCGCCGCGACACGTCCCGCGCATCCGCCCGCGGAGGCCGCACATCCGGCCTCGTACCAACCGACACGCTCGCCGCCGACGCGTTGCCCGTTCCACTGCCCGCCAGCATCGCCGACGTGCGGGTCGCCAACGGCAGACTCACCTTGTACAAGGCTGTGCGTCCATGAGCACGCGTCGCATTCTCGTCGTCGACGACGAACCCGGCATCCGTCAGGCCCTCGGGCAACTGCTCGAATACGAAGGTTATGAAATCCGCACGGCCTCCGGAGGTACGGAAGGCCTCAGCGTGTACGAAGCGTTCCGTCCGCATCTGGTCTTCCTCGATGTGAAAATGGCCGGGCTCGACGGGCTCGAAGTGCTGAAGCGTTTACGGCTGCTCGATCCGCACGCCACGGTCGTCATGATCAGCGGACATGCCACCATCCAGACGGCGGTCGAGGCCACACAACTCGGCGCCTACGACATTCTCGAAAAGCCGCTCGATACCGATCGCGTGCTCGTGCTGTTGCGGAACGCGTTCCAGACGCGGTTACTCAGCGAAGAAAACGCGCGACTGCGACAAACCATCGATTCGCGCTATGAAATCGTGGGTCGCACATACGGCATCCGCGCGCTGCTGGAGCGGATCGACAAGGTGGCCAGCACTCCCGCGCGCGTGCTCATCACGGGCGAGAACGGCACGGGCAAAGAGCTGGTGGCGCGGGGCATTCATCGTGGCTCGCCGCGGGAACAGAAGCCCTTCATCGAGGTGAACTGTGCGGCGATTCCTTCAGAGCTCATCGAAAGTGAGCTGTTCGGGCACGTGAAGGGCTCGTTCACCGGCGCGATCGCCGATCGCGCCGGTAAATTCGAGCAAGCCGATCAGGGCACACTGTTTCTCGACGAGATCGGCGACATGTCCCTCGCCGCGCAGGCCAAGGTGCTGCGGGTGCTGCAAGATGGCGTGATCACCCGCATCGGCGGCACGAAGCCGGTGCAGGTGGACGTGCGCGTGCTCGCCGCCACGAACAAGGACCTCGAAGCCGAGATCGCGGCGGGGCGTTTTCGCGAGGATCTGTTTTATCGTCTCAACGTGGTGCCCATTACGGTGCCGCCGCTGCGTGAGCGTCGGGAAGATATCGAGCTGTTGGTGGTTTATTTTCTTCAGCAACTCGCCGCGCGGGACGGTTTAGCGGCGCGTGGCATCACCGACGATGCGCTGCGGCGTCTGGCGGAGCTGGATTGGCCCGGTAACGTGCGCGAGCTCCGCAATACCGTAGAGCGGCTGGTGATTCTGGCAAGTGCCTCCACCATCGGAGCCGCTGATGTGGAGCGTCTGGTGGGCCGGCGCGCCACGGAGCCGGCGGGCTTGGGAAATCTGGTCGATTGTACCACCTTTGAAGAGTTCAAGGTGGCGGCCGAACGGGCGTTCCTGCAGGCCAAGCTGCGGGCGTTCGACTGGAACGTCTCCGAAACGGCGCGGGCGCTCGATATGCCGCGGTCGAACCTTTACAAGAAGATCGAGCGGTATGCGCTGACGCGGGAAACGACGCCCGCTTGACGCGCGCGGTCGGACCTCGCGCGAGTTCACCGTGCTGGTGCGGTGTGATGGTTGTCCCTTTTTCCTGCGTGCCATGAGCGATCGTAACTGGGAAGCCGAACTCGCGAAGATCGACAAGCAGTTGGCGTCCGTGTCGGATGAGCAGCTGCTGGCCGAGTCGCGGGCGCCGGTCGCTCCGGGCGGTAAAGCAGGCACGGGCATCACGCGCTCGCCGGTCATGGACGCGCGCATGGCGGGGCAGGGCGCCGCGAAGGGGGCGGCCGTGGCACCGCCGGGGCTTGCTGCGCCTTCCGCAGCAGCCCCTGGTGGGGCTTGGCGCAGTTGGCTCAAGGTGGCCGTCGCAGTGGGCGCGGCGGCAGGGCTGATGTTCTGGCCGTGGCCCGCGCGCTGCGACGCGCCACTCGTCGCGTTTACGGCGGCCACCGGCGGTGTGGCGCTCTTGGGCGTGTGGAGCGCCGTGGGCACGTGGCGGCATCGGCTCGGCTTGGCGCACCTCGCGTCATTGCTCGTGATTGGCTGGGGCCTTGCGTTGGGCGCCCGGGAAGTGCTCCCGCGGGTGGGATATGCCATCCCCACCGCCGAACGCCCTGCCGGCTGGAGCTGCGAGGGACTGCCGGCCGCGCCCATTCCGTCTCCTACGTCGTCGCCGCAAGCTCCCGCGCCTGCGCCCAACGTGATCCCGGGTACCGGGGCCACCATCCTGTAGGACACGACACGCAGCCGGTGCGCTAGTTTGCAACGATGACCACTTTCACCAACTTTATCGGCGGCCAGTGGGTGGCGCCGAGCACGGGCGAGTATTTCGAGAATCGCAACCCGGCCGATCAGGATGACCTCATTGGCCGATTCCCCGCCTCCGGCGTAGCCGATGTCAACGCGGCCGTTGCCAGCGCGGTGCGCGGCTTTGCGCACTGGAAGATGACCCCCGCGCCAGCGCGCGGCGATGTGCTCCGTCGGGTGGGCGACCTCATGGCCGCCCGCAAAGAAGAGATCGCGGACCTCATGACTCGCGAGATGGGCAAGCCCCTGGCGGAAACGCGTGGCGACGTGCAGGAAGGCATCGACACGGCGTATTACGCGGCTACGGAAGGGCGTCGGCTCTTTGGACATACGGTGCCCAGCGAGCTGGCCAACAAGTGGGCCATGAGTATGCGGCGTCCGATCGGTGTGTGCGGACTGATCACACCGTTCAACTTTCCGATGGCCATTCCCACGTGGAAGGCGTTCCCTGCGCTGCTCTGTGGGAATTCGGTCATTCTCAAGCCCGCCGAGGATGTGCCACACACGGCGGCCGTGCTGGTGGAGATTTTGCTGGAGGCGGGATTACCGCCGGAAGTGATTCAGCTGGTGCACGGCATGGGGGAGATCGTCGGGAAGGCGCTCGTGGAGCATCCGCAGGTACCGGTCATTTCTTTCACGGGCTCCACCGAAACCGGCCGGTTCGTGGGCGAAACGTGCGGGCGCATGCACAAGCGCCTCTCGCTCGAAATGGGCGGCAAGAACGCGCAGATCGTCCTCAACGATGCCGATCTCGATCTGGCACTCGATGGCGTGCTCTGGGGCGCCTTCGGGACCACGGGGCAGCGCTGCACTGCCACCAGCCGTCTGGTGTTGCAGGACGGCATTCACGACGAGTTCGTGGCGCGCCTCGTGGCGCGGGCCTCGACCCTGCGCCTCGGCGATGGGCGCGCGGTTGGCACCGAGGTGGGGCCGTTGGTGAACGCGGCGGCGCGCGAGAAGGTGGAGCGCTACATCACGATCGGACACGCGCAGGGCGCCACGCTAGCCTGTGGCGGCGCGCGGGCCATCGGCGGCGCACTCGATCGCGGATTCTTTTTTCAGCCTACGATTTTCACCGGTGTAACGGCCGGATCGCGGCTTGAACAGGAAGAGATTTTCGGGCCCGTGCTGTCGGTGATTCGCGTAGCCGACGTTGAGGAAGCCTTTGCCGTGAACAACGGTGTGCGCTACGGGCTCTCAAGCTCCGTCTACACCGCCAACGTCAACGTTGCGTTCCGCGCGATGCAGGATCTCGATAACGGCATCACGTACGTGAATGCCCCGACGATCGGCGCTGAGGCGCACTTGCCCTTTGGCGGTGTGAAGGAAACCGGCAATGGCCATCGGGAAGGTGGCTGGGAAGTGTACGAATTTTATTCGGAGACCAAGGTGGGCTACGTGGATTACTCCGGCGCGTTGCAGCGCGCGCAGATCGACAACTACTAGGCGTCGATAGCTGGTGAAAGTCTCCGAGCAGGAGCTCAAACGGAACGCGCTGCGCGCGGCGAACGGACGGTCGTTCAGTCGCTCGTGGCGGCTGGGCTGGCTGTGGGAGTGGGCAAAAGTGCTGCCGCCCGCCGTGGTCCTGTTCCTGCTCGTGCGCACGATGCTCGTGGAAGCATTTAAAATCCCGTCGGGCAGCATGGAGAACACACTGCTGGTGGGGGACTTCCTGCTTGTAAATAAAGTGGTGTACGGCGCGGGTGTGCCCTTCACCGATCGGCACCTGCCGGCGGTGCGGCCTCCGCGGCACGGCGATGTTGTGGTCTTCGCGTGGCCGGTCGATCCGAGTAAGAGCTTCGTCAAGCGCCTAGTCGGCCTGGCCGGCGACACGCTCTCCATGCAGGACGGAGTGCTGGTGCGGAATGGCCGACCCGTCAGCGAACCGTACGTGCCCGAGCGCGGACACGGTGCCGGTGATGCTCCACGCGAGGACTTTTCGTGGCAGCGTAGCTATCTCGTACAGCCAGCGGTTGCGGCACCGTCTGAATATCATCCGTCGCGAGACCGCTGGGGGCCGCTGGTCGTGCCGCCGGCGCATCTGTTCGTGCTTGGCGACAACCGCGAGAACTCGCTGGATAGTCGTTACTGGGGATTTGTCCCGGACAGCTTGCTACGTGGGACGCCGCTCGTTGTGTATTACAGTTACACGCCGGATTCGAGCGTCACGCTCCCGTGGCTGTCCCGCATCCGCTGGACACGGGTTGGCGCCGTGGTGCGCTGACGGCCGCGGGTCAAGGTGCGCGGCTCTACTTTTTTGCGGCGTGATTCTCGGGAGTTTAACTGCCTCGTGCGTTGACTCCGGGCCGCTTGGTAGTTCACCCTTAATGCAGTCCGGAACCGCTGGACACCGTGTATCCCCTCCCGCACGGTGGAGTGATGCGTCCCTCGCCCCACGAGCCGCTCTGCTATGGCTGTAACTCCCACGAAAAAGAAGGCGTCGTACGAGGAAGGCTCCCTCGATCAGTATCTGCGCGACATCAGTGCGTATCCTCTGATTTCGCGGGAAGAGGAAGCAGAACTTGCGCGGCGCATTCGCGTCGGAGAGCAGGAAGCCCTCGACAAGCTGGTACGTTCCAACCTTCGCTTCGTGGTATCAGTCGCCAAGAAGTACCAGAATCAGGGCGTGTCGCTCTCTGACCTGATCAACGAGGGCAACCTCGGCCTCATTCGCGCGGCGCACAAGTTCGACGAGACAAAAGGCATCAAGTTCATTTCGTACGCCGTGTGGTGGATCCGGCAGGCGATTCTACAGGCATTGGCCGAGCAGTCGCGCATTGTCCGGGTGCCGCTCAATCGCGCCGGCACGCTGCATCGCATCGGCAAGCGCGCCAATTCGCTGTTGCAGGAACTGGGGCGTGAAGCCACGCACGCCGAAATCGCGGAAGGAATGGACATCACGGAAGAGGAAGTCGCCAAGACGATGTCGATCTCGCAGGTGCATCTCTCGCTGGATGCGCCGATGTCACCCGGCGAAGACAGTCGGTTACTCGATTATCTTCCCGATACCGTGAATCCGACGCCCGATGAGCAGACCTTCGAGAAGGCGCTGACGGAAGCGATTCAGGATTCGCTCGGTGGCCTTAAAGAGCGCGAGTCGCGGATTCTGCGCCTGTACTTCGGTATCGATGGGTCCGATCCGATGACGCTCGAGGAAATCGGGTCGTTGTTGGGCATCACGCGCGAACGTGTGCGGCAAATCAAAGAAAAGGCGCTCTCGCGCCTTCGGCACGTCTCGAGGGCCAAGTCCCTCGAGAGCTTCCTCGGCTGACCCAGAGCATTTCATGGCTTCAACATATTCGTTTGACGTCACCACCAGCGTTGACCTGCAGGAAGTCGACAACGCCGTCAATCAGGCGCAGAAGGAGATCACGCAGCGCTTCGACTTCAAGGGCGCGCTGGTGGAGATCGAGTTCAAACGGGCCGACAGCATTGTCAACCTCGCCACCGATAGCGACATGCGCATGGAAGCGTTGTTCGACGCGCTGCGCGGGAAGCTGATCAAGCGGGGCGTACCCGTAAAAAACCTCGACATCGGGGACGTGAAGCCCGCCGGTGGAGATGTCGTACGCCGCGAGATCAAGCTCAAAATGGCGCTCGATAGCGACACCGCGAAGAAGGTGTCGGCCGCTATCAAGGAGGCCAAGCTGAAGAAGATCACCGCCAGTATCCAGGGCGATCAGGTCCGCGTCTCCAGCCCGGACAAGGACATGCTCCAGGAAGCCATTGCGGTGCTGAGGCAGGGCGAATTCGGCGTCGAGCTGCAGTTCGGCAACTTCCGCTAGCGTCGGCATGTGCCTCCGGCAGTGGACGCTCACGGTTTGAGGTGGTGCGTACCGCTGCTATCTTCCGTGAATGCTCAAGTTCGGTCTGGTCACCCTCGGGTGCGATAAAAATACGGTAGATTCCGAGCGGTACCTCGCCGACCTCGTGGCCCACGGCGCCGAAGCGGTTACCGATCTGCGTGACGCAGATGTGATAGTGGTCAACACCTGCGGCTTCATCGACGCGGCCAAGAAGGAGTCGCTCGACGCGATCCTCGATGCGGCGCGCCTCAAAGACGACGGCCAGTGCAAGGCCGTCTTTGCCATTGGCTGCATGGTGGAGCGCCACAAGGACGAACTGGTCGAGGCGTTGCCCGAAGTGGACGTCTTTCTCGGCACCTCCGAGACCGACCGGCTCGTGCCCGAACTCGTGGCGCGTGGACTGCTGGGCGGATCGCTGGTCGAACATCCGGGCGTGCGGCTTTTCAACGGTGATCTGCCACAGGTGCGCTATCTCAAGATCAGCGAAGGCTGCGATCACGGCTGCGCCTTCTGCGCCATCCCGCTCATGCGCGGGAAGCATCGTTCGTTCGCGTTGGACGACCTGATCCGAGAGGCGCAGCTGCTCGAAGTGCAGGGCGCGCGTGAAGTCAATCTTGTGGCGCAGGATCTGGCGCATTACGGGCGCGACCGGCGAGACGGCAACACGCTGCCGGAGTTGCTCGAGGCCCTGGTGCGGGAGACCACGATTCCATGGATCCGCAACATGTACCTGTACTCCAGTGGCATCACGCCGCGGTTACTTGAAGTGATCGCGGCCAACCCGCGCATCCTGCGCTATCTCGACACGCCGATGCAGCACGGTGCCGATGCGGTGCTGGCGCGCATGCGTCGCCCCGAGCGGCAAAAGACCATTCGGGAGCGACTGGCGATGTACCGCGACATCGTACCAGATCTCGCCGTGCGCACGTCGGTGATCGTGGGTTTCCCCGGTGAAACGGAATCGGACTTCCTGACGCTCTGTGAGTTTCTTGAGGAGATGCAGTTTGATCGCGTGGGCGTGTTTACGTATTCGCCGCAGGAGGGCACGCGCGCGTTCGGGATGGAGGACGACGTGGCCGACTCCATCAAGCAGGAACGCAAGGAACGGATCGAGGAACTGCAGCGAGCCATCACCTCCCTTCGCTACGAGCGGTTTCTGGGCCGCGAATCGCGCCTGCTGGTGGAGCGCGCTTCGGAGGTACCGGGCGAGTGGCTCGCGCGCGCGCCATGGCAGGCCGACGACATCGATGGCCTCGTACACATCGCCCCGTCTGCCAACGGCGACCGGATGGTGCCGGGTGCGATGATCGATGCGCGTATCACGCACGTGATTGATGATTACGATTTCCGGGCAACGCTGCTGCAGGTGGCGGTTCTGCCATCGGCGCCCGTTGTTCGCGCGTCGCGCTCGCTGCCACTGGTGGCGTTTGCCGACGCTGAGGCACCATCCCAACCTGCAACCCGCGTAGGGAGTTACGGTCGATGACCAGTGCGATGTCCCAATCCGTGTCCGCCGACTCGTTTCCGAGCGCGCGCTCCGCTGAAATCATGGCGCGGGCGCGCGTGCGGTTTCCCGGTGGCGTGAATTCTCCGGTCCGCGCCTTTGGTGGGGTGGGGGGCGAGCCGTTCGTGGCCAAACGCGGCAAGGGCGCGCGGGTATGGGACGCCGACGGAAACGAGTATCTCGACTACATCCTCTCGTGGGGCCCGCTGGTGCTGGGGCATGCCCCCGATGTGGTGTTGCAGGCAATCGCCGACACCATGAAAGACGGCACCAGCTTCGGCATGCCCACCGAGCGGGAGGTCGAACTCGCTGACAAGATCGCTGAACGCATGCCGCATATGGAAATGGTGCGCTTCACGTCCAGCGGTACCGAGGCGGCCATGAGTATTGCGCGTGTCGCGCGCGCGGTCACGGGGCGCGAGTACATTCTGAAATTTGAGGGCTGTTACCACGGGCACGCCGATGCGTTTCTGGTGCGCGCCGGCTCGGGGGTGGCCACGCTGGGGCTCCCCGACTCGCCCGGCGTGCCGGACGCCGTGGCCCGTCTCACGCTCACCTGCGCGTACAACGATCTCGAAGCGGCGGCCAAAATCGCGCGCGAGGTACCGCTGGCGGCCATCATGCTGGAGCCCATTGTGGGCAACAGCGGCTTCATCGAGCCGGATCCCGGTTTCATCCCCGGATTGCGGGCCATCGCTGACGAAACGGGGGCCTTGCTCGTCTTTGACGAAGTCATGACCGGTTTCCGCATTGCCTACGGTGGCGCGCGCGAGCGCTTCAACGTCACCCCCGATCTCACCGCGCTGGGCAAGGTGATCGGCGGGGGGCTGCCCGTGGCTGCCTACGGCGGCCGTCGGGAGCTGATGCAGAACGTGGCGCCCACCGGCAAGGTGTATCAAGCGGGGACGCTGTCCGGTAACCCGTTGGCCATGGCTGCGGGACTTGCCACACTCGGTGCGCTCACGCCGCAGGTGCACGACGGCATCACGGCGCACACCGCCACACTGGTACAGGGCATGCGCGATATCGCCGCGCGCCACGGGGTACCCTTCTCGGCCAGCCACGCCGGCTCGATGTGGGGCTTCTTTTTTCGCGACGGCGTCGTGCGGACCTTCGAAGATGCCAAGCAGGCCGACGTCACGCTGTTCAAGCGCTTCTTCCACGCGGCGCGCCGGCGGGGCGTTTCGTTGGCGCCCTCGGCGTTCGAGGCGGCGTTTATGTCGTCGGCGCATGGCGACGCCGAGATCGCGGAGACGCTCACGCGCCTCGATGACGCGATGGGTGCTGCCGTCGCGCAGCGGGATTAGCCCAAACTCATGACGCCGGTCCCGCCGCCTACACGACAGCCAACGACCGACACCGAACGTCGATCGGCGTCGCGGATCTCTGCGCTGGCAACGGGATTGTTCGCCACGGTGGTTGGTGCGGCGGCCGTGATGGTGGCGTGCGCCCCGAAGCGGCCGGTCACCACGGTTAGCGTGCGGGGGTCGGCCCCGGCGGTCGTCCAGCAGGAAGAGTTGCACGGTCGGCTGGACGGGAAAGACCGCGTAGCGCGGATTGCGCTGGCGGGGGGCGTGACGCAGGCGGCGATTTCGGCCACCACGCGCTGGCGGATCGACGAACAGGGCGGTCGGCAGTTGCTGGTGCGTGGCAGTGGACGCGAGAGCTGGCGGGTTGAGCAGCGCGGTGGGCTGTTACGCATTGCCGGCGGCGGCGGGGACGCCACGCCATGGCGTGACGGTCCGTTCGTGGCCCGTGCGGTGGATCGCAGTGGCTATGTGCAGTTCGACAATCGGCGCTATCGCGGAGAGCTCTGGTTCACTCCAACGGACAGCGGGATTTTGGTGGTGAATCGCGTGCCGGTGGAGGATTATCTGCGCGGCGTGGTTCCGATTGAACTCGGCACCCGCCAAGCGATTGACCGCTCGGCGCTGGAGGCGCAAGCCATCGCGGCGCGGAGCTACACCTATATGCGCGTGCCACAGGACGAATCGCAGGGCGCAGCGCGCGGGTGGCACATGGTGGCCACCGTGATCAACCAGGTGTATGCGGGCGTCGACGTGGAACACCCCATCGTCAATCAGGCGGTAGATGCCACCACGGGCCTTGTGATCCGCTACGCCGGCCTGATTGTGGACGCGCCGTATTCGTCCTCGTGTGGAGGACGCACGGCCGGCCCGCGTGAAGCGTGGCGCGGCGTGGGCGACGAGCCGTATTTGCAACCGGTGGACGACGTGAATCCGGCCACCGGCAAGCCGTACTGCGATCTGTCGCCGCGTAATCATTGGGTGCAGGAGATCGACGAAGCGGGGATCCACGAGGTGCTCCGCCGGGCGCTGGTCGCTTCTGGCGCCAGCAACCCGCGACCGGCCCGTGTACAGGCGTTGGCGGTGGGCGCCCGTACCCCGTCGGGACGGATCGGTGATCTGATCGTGCGGACCGATCGTGGCGACGTGACGATTCGTGCGAGTGATCTGCGCAACGTGTTTCGTGATGCGCGTGGCGCGATTTTGTCCAGTACGTATTTTTCTGTCGAGCGTGAGTTACGTGGGCGGGGACAGCTGTCGGCTGTCAGCCTGCGTGGTCACGGCAACGGCCACGGTGTAGGAATGTGTCAGTGGGGCGCGATCGGCCGGTCTCGGGCTGGAATCGACGCGCGGTCCATTCTGCGGCATTACTATCCGGGGACCGTCGTCGGCTTTGCCGACTGATTTGCCACCCCCGGAGGCGTGAATGAAGGACGGCGTCCGTATCGCCGTAGTCGGCACTGGTGCCATTGCCCAGTTGACGCACATCCCTGTCTTGTCGAAGCTTCGCGGCGCCTCGTTGGTGGCGCTCTGTGACAACGACGG
Organism: Gemmatimonadales bacterium; assembly: GCA_038212625.1. Classification (GTDB taxonomy): domain Bacteria; phylum Gemmatimonadota; class Gemmatimonadetes; order Gemmatimonadales; family Gemmatimonadaceae; genus Gemmatimonas. Next base: position 53,625 of record JBBQUH010000003.1, read on the forward strand.
GGCCAAGGCGCGCGCGCTGGCCGATCGGTTCGGTGTGCCCGATGTGTACACCGACTTCGAAGAGCTGCTCGACAGCGACGAACTCGACGCGGTGATCATTGCCACGCCCAATCACCTGCATGAGCCGCATGTCCTGAGTGCGCTGCGGGCCAAGCTGCACGTGCTGTGCGAGCGCCCGCTCGCCCTTTCGGCGCGCGGTGTGGAGCGGTGCCTTGCCGCGGCCGCGAAGGCCGACCGTCGGCTCGTGGTGGGGCACAATCTTCGTTTCCGCACCGACGTGCAGGCGCTCGATCAGTTCATTCGGAATTCGGAGCTGGGGCAGGTCACGTCAATCCGTGCCGGCTCCCTGAAGGTCAAGCGCAACGCGGAAGGGTGGCGCAATCGACGCGCGGAGGCAGGGGGGGGCGTCTTCCTCGAAGACGGCTTTCCGCTGCTCGACCTCGCGATGTGGCTGACCGATCATGCGGCGCCGGTGCGTGTGTCGGCCGCCATGCGTCGCGGGCGGGTCGCCGGGTCGGTGGAGGAGTCGATGCATGTGTTCTTCGAATGTGACAACGGCATCGTGCTGAGCATCGAGGTGTCGTCATCCTACGTAGGCGACGAAGATCGGTGGTGGTTTGACGTCCATGCCACGCGCGGCACGGCCCGTCTGGCGCCGCTTCGGGTAGTCAAAGAGCTCAACGGGCGGGCGGTGGACGTGTCGCCCTCGGGCGCCGCGGCGCGCGAGAGTCCGTTTCTGCAGAGCTATCGGGCCGAAATCGCCCACTTCCTTGCTGTGATCACGGAGGTCGTTCCGTACGAGCCGCCCACGGACCAGGTCATGCTGCAGAAGGTGATGGAAGCCATCTACAAAGCGGCAGACGACGGGAAAGAGATCCGGTTCTGATGCCACGATGGTCGCGCTTCGTGGCGCTGGCTGCGGCGTTGTTGCTAGGCGGTGCGCGGTTCGCCCCCTCGCAATCAGCGCCGCGCGCCGAGACCGTCCCTGATAACGTGCCCACCACACCGCCGCCGCCCCCACCGGGGACGGTGGCGGCCGTGGACAGCGCACGCGCGCAACTCGGCGAACGGCTGCAGATCACCATCTACACGTACGGACCGGGTGACTTCGTCTTCGAACGGTTCGGCCATGTGGCAATTTCCGTCGCGGACACCGTGACCGGTGAGGACATCGCCTACAACTGGGGGATGTTTGACTTCAACCAGCCCCGGTTTTTGCAGCGTTTTCTCTCCGGCGAGACGCGCTATTGGATGGCGGGATATCGCACGGTCGATTTTAATACGGCCTATCGGAGTGAGAATCGCACCATTCGCGCACAGCGGCTGGCGCTGTCGCCCATGCAACGTGGTGCGGTGGCCGACTATGTGGCGTGGAATGCGGCCGAGGCCAATCGCTATTACCGCTATGACTACTACGGCGATAATTGCTCCACCCGCGTGCGGGACGTGCTCGACTGGGCAACTGGCGGTCAACTGCAGCCGCTGTGGTCGGTGCCGGGTGATGGACGGACATGGCGTGGCGAAACCGCGCGGATCACGGCGGACGATGCCGCCAGCTACGCCGGCATTCAGATCGCGCTGGGTCGGGGCGCTGATCGGACGTTGATGCCATGGGACGAGACATTCCTGCCCGAGTATTTGGCGGAGCATCTCGCTACGGCGGAGCTCGTGGATCGTGTCGGTCAGCGGGTGAAGCTGGTACAGCGCGACACGGTCATCTTTACCGCAGATCGCATCCCGATGCCGGATGGTCCGCCGGTACGAACAGCGCTTGCGTTCGGTGTGGGCGCGTTACTGGCCGTCCTCGTCCTCGGCCTCGGCTTCACTACCGCACCAGCGGCGCGTTACGGTACCGCGGCACTGGCCGGGCTCTGGTTTGGGGTGGGAGGCGTGCTGGGCACCGCGCTCTTGCTGGCAGGGACGGTCACCAGGCATGCCCCGTACATGGGTCGCAACCTGAGTGTGCTGCAACTGCATCCGCTATTGCTGCTGGCGGCACTGCTGGTGCCGCTGGCGTTCGTGCGCGGTGTCAGCGGCCGAGCGGTGCGCGGTGTGACGGCGCTCATCGCCGGCTGTGCCGTGCTGGGCGCGGCCATGCTCCTGCTGCCCGGTTGGCAACAGCACAGCAGCATGGTGGTGGCTGTCACGGTGCCTGTACACCTGGCGTTTGCAGCGGCCATCTGGCGCCTGCGCGCGGCCACGGCATGACCCGCCGGTGACTGCCTCGGGGCGCGTCATCGCCGTGGGCATCGATGTGGGGGGGACCTTTACCGACCTCGCCGCGCTGCACGAGGACGGACAGGTGCACACCACCAAGGTGCTGAGTGTGCCGACCGATCGGGCGCACGGCGTGCTCGATGCACTCTCGGCGTCATCGATCAGCGCGCGGGATGTGAACCACATCGCCCACGGTACGACGGTGGTCACCAACCTCCTGCTCGAACGGTCGGGCGCGCGCGTGGTGCTCTGTACAACGACCGGATTCACGGATCTTCTGGAGCTGCGACGTCAGGAACGGGCCGCGCTCTACGATCTCGCGCGCCAGCATCCGGCGCCGCTCGTCGATCGCACCCAAGTGGTAGGCGTGGACGAACGGATGACGCCAGACGGCGTGCTTACGGCGCTTACGCCTGCCGCGATCAGCGACGCGGTCGCCGCCGTACTGCTACGCGCGCCGGATACGGTCGCGATCTGCTTTCTGCACGCCGATGCGCATCCGCAACACGAGCAGGCGTTACGCGATGCGCTACTTGAGGCGCTGCGTGCCGCTGGGAGTCGCGCCGACGTGATCTGTTCGCACGAGGTGTTGCCCGAGATTCGCGAGTACGAGCGCATGGCAACCACCGTTGCCGAAGCGTATGCGCGTCCCGCCGTACGTCAGTATCTGGGCGGACTCTCCGCACGGCTCGCCGCCCACAACTATCCCGCGCCGCAGGTCATGACCTCCTCCGGTGGCACGTTGGCGGCCGCCGACGCCGCGGAGCACGCGGCCGCGCTCGCGTTGTCCGGTCCGGCGGGTGGCGTGACGGGGGCGTCGGCTATCGCCAGGGCGCTGGGCATCGACCATGCTCTCACCATCGATATCGGCGGTACCAGCGCTGATGTGGGGGTCATAGAGCACGGACAGCCGCTCGTCGAGCGTGGGGGGACGGTGGCGGGGGTGCCGATCGCGCTGCCCCGTGTGCTGGTGGAGGCCGTGGCGGCCGGTGGCGGAAGCATTGGGTGGATCGATGCGGGCGGAGCGCTGCGCGCCGGCCCTGAGAGCGCCGGCGCTACCCCGGGCCCGGCGGCGTACGGTCGCGGTGGGGTACGCCCCACCATCACCGATGCGCACGTGGTGCTCGGACACGTGGCGGCCGGGAGTTGGAGCGGTGGCGTGACAATCAACGCCGACGCCGCGCGCGTTGCCATGCACACGTTGGCCGACCCGCTCGGAGTCACGGTGGAACGCGCGGCCGCGGCGTTGATTGCCACGGCGGACGCCACGATGGCGCGCGCGCTACGGCGTGTGTCGGTGGAGCGCGGCGTCGATCCGCGTGACGTCGCGCTGATCGCGTTCGGCGGCGGTGGCCCGCTGCACGCGTGTGGGTTGGCCGATCGGCTCGGCATGGCACGCGTGGTGATTCCCCCGCACGCCGGTGTACTGAGCGCCGTGGGGCTGGCGTTGGCCCCCGAACGGCGGGAGTCATTGGCGAGTTGTGTGGCGCAAGTGGAGACGCTGTCTGCCGACTGGCTGGGCGCCGTCCTGCAACGCGAGGCGGAGCGCCATCATCACGATGCCGTCGGGCGTACCATGCAGTTCTGGTTGCGGGCGCGGTACGCCGGGCAGGGGCATGAGCTTGATGTGCCTGTGCAGCGCGGTGACGATGGCGCAGTGATCGCGGCTCGCTTCGCCGCCGAACACTGTCGACGCACCGGCTTTGTGCTCGAACGATCCGTTGAGTGCCTGAGCGTGCGCGTGACCTCCAGCGCTCCGGCTCCCCGCGTACACTTCGCGCGGCTCGCGCGTACTGGGGAGTGCCCCCCAGATTATGACGACGGACGTTGGATGACGCGTTCCATTTCGGGGCCGGCGGTGGTGCGGCTTCCGGATGCCACGCTCCTTGTCGCCGCGACGTGGACGGCGCGTGCCCTTCCACTTGGCGGTTGGATGCTGGAGAAGTCATGACGGCGGATCGGACGAGACACATCGGCCGCATTCTCGGCACGCCGGTGCCGATGCTGCAGCCCATGGAAGGCCCGGTGTATGTCCTGCTACTGGGAGAGGCACCGGGGCCGCGCGGTGCTGACAAGAGCGGCGTGCCGTTCTTCGGCGACGCGGCGGGCGAGGTGCTGTACGACGTCCTGCAACGCATGCAGGCGGCGGTGTTGCCCGCCGGTGTTACGACCATGGACTGGGATGGCGCACGCTTCGCGGGCGCTGGCCTCACCCCGGAAGTGCACGGTGTTGCCCTAAGCAACGCCTTCGATCGCTGCCCAACCGATGACGGCTCCACGTTTCGTGCGCCCATGCGTGCGGAGTTGGAGGGCATGGGCAATCTCTCGCGCCTCGAACGCGATATCACGCTGTTGCAGGCGCGGGGTTTGCGCGGCATCGTCACCATGGGGCGGGTGGCCACCCGGACCATCGATACGCTCTTCAAGCAGCGCACCATGCCCTCATTGCATCGACGCGCGCTGCCGCATCCGTCGGCGCAAGGGCTGTTGTCCATGGCGCCCGATCGGGGCAAAGGCATGAAGATGGCCGATCTGCAGGAAGCGTGGCGATTGCGTTGCCAATACGCCATCATCCAGGCCGGCTTCCCCGCATCGTTACCGGAGTAGGGATGTTCGACGCGTTGGAGCTCACGGTGTTTTCCCAGAGCGTTGCGATGCTCGCCGAGGAGATGGGAAGTCTGCTCGAGCGGAGTGCCATCTCACCGAACATCCGGGAGCGCCGCGATGCGTCGTGCGCGTTGTTCGATGCCGACGGACGGATGGTGGCGCAGGCGGCGCATATCCCGGTACACCTCGGGGCGATGCCGGAAGCGGTGGCGGCGGTCCGGGCGTGCGGGGCGCAGGCCGGCGACCTTTTTTTGCTCAACGATCCGTCACACGGTGGGTCGCATCTGCCGGATCTGACCATGGTCGAGGTGATCGCGCACGCGACGGAGCCCGCGCGCATCATCGGCTACGCCGCCGTCCGTGCGCACCATGCCGATGTGGGCGGCATGAGTCCGGGCAGCATGCCGTTCGGCGCCACCGAATTATTTCAGGAAGGATTGATCATACCGCCCGTCCGCTTGGAGACCGGTGGCGTGCCGCAAGCCGATGTCCTGCGCCTGGTTCTGGCCAACGTGCGGACACCCGCAGAGCGCGAGGGAGATTTGCGCGCACAACGCGCTGCATGCACCGCCGGTGCCGCCGGTTGGCGGGCCTTACACACGCGCCTCGGCGAGTCGTTGCTGTCACACGCGGTCGACGCGCTCCTCGACTACACCGAACGCCGCGTTCGTGCGCGGTTGCTGGATCTCGAAGGCGCCGTAGGTCACGCGGCCGATGCGCTCGAAGGTGACGGCGTCACCGATGCGCCGGTGCCGGTGGTGATCCACGTGCGCGTCGCCGCCGGCACGCTGCATCTCGATCTCACCGGGACGTCGCCCGCCGTGCCCGGCAATGTGAACGCGCCGCCGGCGGTAGCACGGGCGGCGGCCGTGTTTGTGTTGCGGGTGCTGTGCGACGACGATGTGCCCGTCAACGATGGCGTGGCGCGGGCACTTGCCTTGAACATCCCCGACGACTGCGTGGCGAACGCCAAGCGCCCGCGTGCGGTGGCCGCCGGAAATGTCGAACTGTCGCAGCGCCTCACCGACGTCTGTTTCGCCGCCCTTGCCAACGCCGCCGCGTCAATCGGCGTCACGCCGTGGCCCATCCCTGCATGCGGACAAGGCACCATGAACAACGTCACTCTCGGTGCGCCGGGGTGGAGTTTCTACGAAACGCTCGGCGGCGGTCAGGGCGGGAGTGCGCGTGGCGATGGACCGGATGCCGTCCACGTGGGCATGAGCAACACGCGGAACACACCGATCGAGGCGCTCGAACGGGCGTATCCGCTGCGTATCGTGGAGTACGCCGTGCGCCGCGGCAGTGGTGGCGCCGGGACCTTCCGCGGCGGCGACGGCGTGGTGCGTCGGTATCAGGCGCTGGAAGCGTGCACCGCCACACTGCTCACCGAACGTCGATCCGTCGCGCCACCTGGCGCCGTGGGTGGCATGGCGGGGCAGAGGGGGCGCAATCTGCTCAACGGGGACGTGCTGCCGGCCAAGTGTCGCGTCGCGATGCAGCCGGGCGATGTCCTGACACTGGAAACGCCTGGCGGCGGCGGGTACGGCGCGCCCTAAGGCAGCAGCGCGTCTGCCACCGACGGCACCTGCAGCACCAGTCCTTCGGAGGCGGCGAACAGTGTTAGCGCGCTGCCGGCCCGATGCACCAGTGTCCGGCAGTCGTCCAACAGACGGTCGATCGCGTGGTCGTCGCGATCGGGATGGTGATGGAACAGCACGAGCGTCTCCGCCTCGCACTCCATCGCCAGTTGCGTGGCTTCGTGGGCAGACGAGTGCCCCCATGCGGAGAACCGCCTCGCCTCGTCGGCCGTGTACGTGGCATCGTGAATGAGTAGCGGTACGCCATGCAGGAACGACACCAGCGCGGCTCGCCACGCGCGGACCTCTGCCAAGGCAGAGTCGCCGGAGAGTTCGTTGTCCGGCGCGAAAGCGCAGAGCGCGCCGACGCTGTCGTCCACACGAAAAATCGCGGCACCGCCCGGATGCCGGGCTGGCCACCGCTGCACGCGGAGCGCCCCCACCTCGTACGGCGCGCTGCCGGGCCAGTCGACATAGCGCAGCTGCGCGAGGAGCCCGTCGACGGCGGGGAAAAGCGGCGGTGTCGCGATTGCGGTGAGCAACGCCTCCACCTCCAACGCCGAGTGTGCGCCAGCGATTACGCGCACCGCCTCGCGGCCGGCTTCGCGTGGGAGGGCAATGAGCGGCACGAAGTGTGGCAGCCCCAGCACATGGTCACCGTGCAGATGGGTGAGGAGGAGATGAATCGGACGCAGGTCCCCCTCTTGCAGCAGCGCTGCGCCGAGGCCCCGGATGCCGGTGCCCGCGTCGAGTACCAGCAGTTCCCCATGCGCACTGCGGAGCTCGAGGCACGAGGTGTTGCCACCAAAGCGAACCGTGTGCGCGCCTGAGGAGGGGCAGGTGCCACGAACGCCCCAAAACCGCACGGTGAGCCGTGCAGGGGGCGTTGCAGGCGTTTGGGCCGTTTGCTGGCCCGACGGGTGGGAAGCGTGGTCCAGCGGGATCAGCCTCGCGGGCGCGACCGAGCCTCGAGCGCCGCCCGGTTGATGATCGTCACCAAACGGCGCTGGGTCGTGATCATACCCTTTTCCTGAAACTCGGCCATCGCCCGCGACACCGTCTCGCGACTGGCGCCGATCATCTGACCGATGGTCTGGTGCGTGAGTGGCTTGGCCAAGGTGGCCGGTTCGCCGGGTGTGGCATGCTCGAGCAGCACCCGGGCTACGCGCCCCGGTACGTCGAGCAAGACGAGGCTGCCGATGGTGCCGTCTGCCTGTCGCAGGCGTCGCGAAAGCTCCATCATGAGGCCCCACGCCACCTGCGGACTCTGTTCCACCTGACGGCGAAAATCCACCCGACGCAGCACCAGCAGGCTGGAAGGCTGGGTCGCCACCACGTGGGCGGAGCGCGGTCGTCCGTCAATCAGCGACAGCTCTCCCACGTGCTCGCCGACACCGAGCACATTGAGAATCACCTCCCGGCCGTCGTCGCCGATGAGCACCACTTTGACTTCACCGGAGCGCACCACGAAGAGGGCGTCGCTCAGATCGCCTTCCGTGACGACCATCGCCCCGCGGGCAAAACGCTGCTCGCGGGTACACGCCGCAAAGCTCCGCACCGCCGCGCGATCCAGCTCGCGGAATAGCGGAACGGTGGAAAGGAAATCGGTGATACGTTCAAGCGACGCGCTGATCATGGGCGGCGTGGTGCGGAGCGGCGTGGTGCCAAAAGTGACCATAGGGCGTGTACCTCGGGGCCCAAACCCCAGCGGAGGGCGCTTCGGCAAACTACCGGACGCCAGACAGGTGGCAAGCGCGGTGGAATACGCTGATATTACAAAGCTGACCTTAAATACCCCGCTGCTCGGGCGCCGTGCCGTGACCGGCATCACCGACCAGCTTAACTTTGTGAGTAGCCCGATACATGCTGACCCATCTTCGCGACCGAATGGCCGACGCGCTCCGTCGCGCCACCGAAGTGGAGCAGCTGCTCGCCGACCCGGAAACGGTCAAAGACGCGCCGCGCCTGGCCGCCCTCGGCAAGGAGCATCACCGCTTGGCGGAGGTGGTCCGTAAAGCAGAGCGGCTCAACAAGGCGGAGCTGGAGCTCGGCGAATCCCGCGAGATGGCCAACGGGGACGACGCGGAGTTCGCCGCGGAGGCACGCGCCGAAATGGACCGGTTGGAGGCGGAGTGCGCGGAACTTGAAAAGGCGCTGTTGCCACTCTTGATTCCGCGCGATCCGCTCGACGATCGCCCCGCGATCGTGGAAATCCGCGCCGGCACTGGTGGCGATGAAGCGGCGCTGTTCGCCGCCGATCTACATCGCATGTATACGCGCTTCATCGAGCGTCGCGGCTGGCGCATCGAACCGATCAGCTTTTCCGACGGCACAATGGGCGGCATCAAGGAAGCGATCTTTAAAGTGCTCGGCGACGGGGCCTTCGGCATCCTGCGTTGGGAGTCGGGTGTGCATCGCGTGCAGCGGGTGCCAGCCACGGAATCTCAAGGGCGCATTCACACGTCGGCGGCCACGGTAGCGGTCCTGCCGGAAGCCGAGGAGCTGGATATGCGCATTGAGGACAAGGATCTGCGCATCGATGTCTTCCGCTCGTCGGGCCCGGGTGGGCAAAGTGTGAACACCACCGACTCCGCCGTACGCATCACGCATATCCCCACCGGCATCGTGGTGTCGCAACAGGACCAGAAGTCGCAGTTGCAAAACAAGGCCAAAGGCATGGAAGTGTTGCGCTCGCGCTTGCTCGACCTGCGCTTGTCGGAGCAGGAAGCCGAGCGATCGCGCATGCGGAAGTCGCAGGTTTCCACCGGCGACCGGTCGGCCAAGATTCGCACGTATAACTATCCGCAGGGGCGCGTGACCGATCATCGGGTGGGCGTCACGCTGTACGACATCGATCGGGTGATGAACGGCGATCTGACGCAGTTCCTCGATGCCCTCGCGCTCGCCAACGCCGAAGAGCAGCTGGGTGCCTGATCTACGGGCCACGTTCGCGGCACTCCGCGAGCAGCTGGCCCAAGGGGCGCGGCTCGAGCCCGAGGTGCGTGCCGATGCCGCCCGCGAGGCGCGTCTGCTGCTGGCGGGGGTGCTGCGGCTGTCGCCTGGCGAGCTGGCACTGCGTTTCGCGCAGGTCGGCCATGTGCCGCTCGACGCCCAGACCCAGCAGCGGGTGCAGCACGTGCTCGAACGCCGCCTCCGCGGGGAGCCGCTGGCGTACTGCGTGGGGCACGCCCCCTTTCGCGATCTCGTGCTGGCGGTGGACGACCGGGTGTTGATTCCGCGACCGGAAACCGAGATCGTGGTTGAGGAGGCGCTTCGGCTGTCGCGCGCCCTGCCCGGTGGCGTGGGCGTGGATATCGGCACGGGCTCCGGAGCCATCGCCCTCAGTTTGGCTACCGAGGGATGCTTCGCGCGGGTGATCGCCACCGATGTCTCCCTCGACGCGCTCGCCGTGGCGCGAACCAACGCGGCCTCGCTCGACGTGTCGCGGGCCTGCGCGTCGCTCGAGTTTCGGCAGGGCACCGACTTACGGCCGCTGCGCGGTGAGCGGGCCCGTGTGATTGTCGCCAACCCTCCCTACATTGCATATGAGGAAGCAGCGGCGCTCCCAGCCAGTGTGCGGGACTGGGAACCCGCTGTGGCGCTCTACGCGCCGGACCATGGCATGGCGCGGTACCACGTGCTGCTGGCTGGCGCTGGGCAGGTGCTGGAGTCGGGCGGTTGGCTGGTGTGTGAGCTGGATGCCCGGCGCGCCCGTGAAACGGCAACACGCGCCGTGCAATTAGGGTACATGCAGGTACAGTTGGTGCACGATCTGAGTGGCCGGGAGCGGGTGCTGCTGGCGCAATTCGTGGGTTCGGAAGTTCTCCCGTAATCGGCCGAGGGGGCCGACATCATGCTTGAAGACAAGGCGAAAGATCTCGGCCGCACGATCGGCCAGAGCGACGAATACAAAGCCGTCAAGCGTTCGAGCGATGCGCTCAACGCCGACACGCAGGCCACCGCCGTATTGCGACAGATGGAGACGATTCGTCAGACGGCGCAGGCCATGATCGACCGGGGCGAGGAGCCCACGGCGGAGATGGAGCAGCAGCTCGACGCGATGCTCCAGGTGGTGCAGGTGAATCCCGCGTATCAGCGCGCGATTTCGGCGCAGGACAACTTCGACAAGCTCATGCTGCGCGTGAATCAGTGGATCGCCGACGGCATTCGTGCCGGCGCGACGAGCTCGATCATCCTCGGCTGAGGTCCTATGGCCGGTGCACCGCGGGGCGTGTTCGTGGTCCTCGAGGGCGGCGAGGGCGTGGGGAAAACCACGCAGTGGCAGCGCCTCCGTGACCGACTGTCGCAGCACGGCCAGGATGTCGTGGCGCTGCGCGAGCCCGGTGGGACCACGGCCGGCGACGTGCTGCGCCACGTGCTGCTGGATCCCGCGTCGCAGCTGACGCGGGAAACAGAGGCGCTGCTCTTCGCGGCGTCGCGGGCGCAGTTGGTGCGCGAGGTGATCGAGCCAGCGCTCGCGCGTGGGGCGGTGGTGCTGGTGGATCGGTTTCTGCTGTCCACGTACGCATATCAGGGAGCGGGACGTGATCTACCAGAAAACGCCTTACGAGAGATGAATCGTCTCGCAACGGGGGGACGGGCGCCGGATCTCACGCTCTTGCTCACCTTGCCGCTCACTCGCGCCATGGCGCGAATGCAAGCGCGTGGAGCCAGAGACCGGATGGAGCGTGAAGACGACGCCTTCCACCAGCGTGTGGGAAGCGCGTTCCTCGGGGCGCTCGCGCCGGAGTGGCAGCGTGCGCACCCGGAGGTCGGGCCGATCGTGGCCGTCGACGCCGATGGAGCGATGGATCAGGTAACAGAGCGCTGCCTCGCAGCGCTCGTTCAGCGCTGGCCGGCGCGCTTTCTGCCGACCACTCTTTCAGCGGATCCCGTGCATGCCTGAGGAATTACCGGAAACTCCGTCCACGTCGCGGCGCCGTTCGCGGGCCGTGGCGGCGGCCGTTGTGTTCGTCGGGTTGCTGTCGCTCGGCGGCTGGTGGGCCGGCCACGAGCTGGCCGTCGACGCGCCGCCGCCCCCGCCGCCGCGCGGTGGAGCGCGCCTGCTCGATCAGGTGGTGGCCGCGGTGGCCCAGAAGTACGTGGATTCACTCGATGGGTCGACGATCTATGACAAGGCGGTCGCCGGGTTGCTGCGTGAGCTGCACGATCCGTACACGACCTTCCTTGCGGAAGATCGCCTGAAGCGCCTCAACGAACAGATCAGCGGGACCTACGCAGGGGTGGGGCTACAATATGATATTCGCGATGGCTGGCCGGTGGTCATCGAGCCGGTGATCGGCGGTCCGTCAGAGCGAGCGGGCGTATTGTCAGGCGATCGGGTGGTGACGGTGGGCAAGGAATCCACGCGCGGTTGGACGCGCGACGAAACGTCGCGGGCACTGCGCGGACCGCCGGGGTCGAGCATCACCTTCGGCGTGGATCGGGCCGGGCAGCGCGTTTCGTTCACCTTGGTGCGCGACAAGGTGCATCTACGGGCGGTGCAGCGCGTGGCGCTGATGGCGAATGGCGTGGGATATGTCGACGTGAACGTCTTCAGTGCGCAGACCGCGCAGGAACTGCGCGCCGCCGTGGACTCGGTGATGAAGCTCGGCGCGCGTTCGCTGATCGTGGACCTGCGCGGCAACCCCGGTGGCTTGCTGGAGCAAGGGGTCGCGGTCGCGGAACTGTTCCTCGATCCGGGGCAGAGCATTGTGCAGTTGCGCGCGCGCCCCGGCACGCCCACGCAGACGATCACCGACAGTACACCGCAGCGTTGGCCGACATTGCCGCTCGCGGTGCTGGTGGATCGCAGTAGCGCCAGTGCGTCGGAGATTGTCGCCGGGGCACTACAAGATCATGATCGGGCCGTGGTGCTCGGCGTCACGTCGTTCGGCAAAGGCAGTGCCCAGAGCGTCTATCCGTTGTCGAACGGCGGAGCCTTGCGGCTTACCACGGCGCGCTGGTATACGCCGGTTGGGCGGAGCATCTCCCGTCCGCGCATTCCCGATCACGAGGACGACGTCGTGGCCGACGCAGAAGGCGTCGTTTCACTTCCCGACACCATCACGCCGAAGTTTCGCACCGATGCCGGTCGCACGGTGTTCGGTGGCGGCGGCATCACCCCCGACGTCATGGTCGGCGACACGCTGGCGCCCTTGCCGGTGCAGGCCCTCGCGCGCGCGATGGGCACCAATCTCGGTGCCTATCAAGATGCGCTGGCAAAACAGGCGCAGGCGCAGAAGCAGAGTATGCGCACGCCGGGAGATCCCGTGCCGGCGGCCGCGTTAGATGCGCTCTATACAGACTTGGAGCGGCGAAAGGTCGCGCCACCGCGTGCGGTGTTCGACAGTGCGTCGCGCTGGATTGCTCGGTCGCTGGGCTACGAAATGACGCGCGTGGCCTTCGGCGCTGACGCGGACTTCCTGCGCCGCGCTCAAGATGATGACGTCTTGCAGCGTGCGCTGACGCAACTGCAGGGAGCGCGTACGCCACGTGATGTCTTCACGCGGTCAGCCGGAATAGCGGTCGACGTCCGTCCGACGAGGTAGGCTCAACGTCCGGGAAGTGAGGTGCTCACCTTCACGCCTTTGGGCGTGGTGAACCGGAACGCATTGGCGGGCAGCACCGCATTCGGCTGCCATGAGGTGAGCGTAATGGTACGGTCGACGCCTTGCGCATCAAGCACCTGCAGCCGGATGGGGCGGGGTTCGGTCTGGTCGAGCCAGAGCGTGGCTTTCTGAAAGGGTGCAGCGCCGGCCTGTTTGGGGACCAGTTGTACGCGACGCGTTGGGCGACCGTCGAGAGCAACGGACTCACCGCCGGAAATCGTGAACGCGCGACGCGGTGTCTCCAGTAACTGTCCGAGCAGATCGGCCACGATAGCGCCGTCGGCGTCTGCCGGTAGTTTCAGCACGCGACCGGGCGCACTGCTCGGCAAATACACCCAGAGCGACGTCCCGTCACCCACAATCCGGTCACCAACGGGATCGGTGAACGTGATGGACACTTTCCCGGGCCGCTGCTGCAAAAACGTGCCGCGCGACGTCATCGTACGGCCGACCAGCGGATTGGTAATCGACTGGTCGAAGGTGGCTTCCAGGGTGCGTGTGCTTTTCCACGCCGTGGCGACGCGCTCGTAGGCGGCCTCGGCGGACACCGAGGACTGACCAACTGGCGCTTGCGCCACCAGTGGCGCGCTCACCGGCAGCAAAAGCAGGGACGCAACACTGAGCAGCACCGACGCTGAGACACGATACGAAAGAGTCATCGACACTCGTACACGCTGCAGCGAAGCAGGTGCCGCAAAGGATCGGTGCCCGGTGCGGCGGTCTCGCACCGGGGGCGCAACAGCGTCAACGCGCGTCGACGGTTGGCTGCGTCGCAATCGAGCGACCGATCGCGCCCGCGATCGCGCGCAGCTGCTGCACCAGGTCCGTGAACTGGTCCGGATAGAGCGACTGGGCGCCATCCGACAGCGCCTTGTCCGGCGTGGGGTGCACCTCCACCAAAATGCCATCGGCACCGGCCGCGACGGCGGCACGGGCCATCGGCGTCACCTTGTCGCGCAGGCCAGTGCCGTGGCTCGGGTCGGCGACAATCGGCAGGTGGGAGAGCTTCTGCACCACCGGGATGGCGGTGAGATCGAACAGATTCCGCGTGGCATTATCGAAGGTGCGCACGCCGCGCTCACACAAAATCACGTTGGGATTGCCCTCGGCGAGGATGTACTCGGCGCTCAGCAACAAATCGTTGATCGTGGCCGCCATCCCGCGCTTGAGCAGCACCGGCTTATTGAGTTTGCCCACGTGCCGCAGCAACGAATAATTCTGCATGTTGCGCGCGCCAATCTGAATACAGTCGGCGTACTCGGCCACCATGTCGGCGCCGCGTTCATCCATGGCTTCGGTGACAATCGCCAGTCCCGTTTCGTTGCGTGCCAGCGCCAGCAACTTGAGTCCTTCGAGACCAAGCCCCTGAAACGCATAGGGCGAGGAGCGGGGCTTGAAGGCGCCGCCCCGCAGCGCCGTGGCGCCGCCGGCCTTCACCGCATGCGCCGACGCCAGAATCTGTGCCTCGCTCTCCACCGAACAGGGGCCCGCCCATACCACGACTTCTTCGCCGCCTACGCACACGCCCGGCGCAATCTCCACAATCGTGCTCTCGTTCTTCCACTCCCGCGACGCCTGGCGGTACGGCTTCTGCACGATCAGCACACTCGCTACCGAGGGCAACCCCTCAATATATGACCAGTCGACTTTGGCATCGTCGCCCAACAGTCCGATGGCCGTACGCGTGGCGCCCGGCATGGGGAGTGGCTTGAAGCCCTGACGAGTGATTTCCTCGCACACGCGCTCGATATCGGCCGCGCTTGCGGTGAGGGACATTACGACCAGCATGGGACGTCCTCAAAATTCGATGGACCAGCCGTCGGTCGCGATGACCGTCGGCCCGGCATAGTACTCCGCCACGAGCGCCGTGATGTCCACGGCTTCGACCGGCGGATAGAAATGGGTCAGCACCAACCGCGCCGCGCGCGCTTGCGCCGCGAGATGTCCGGCCTGTCGCGGTGTGAGATGGTCGCGAATGGCCATGGCGTCGGGCAGTGAGCATTCCGCCAGCAAGACATCGCAGCCGTCCGCCCACACGCCAAGCGCCTCGCTTTCGCCGGTGTCGCCGGTATAGACCAGGCGCCTGTGACCATCACTCACGGAATATGCCACGCTCTCCGTGGTATGTGGTACCGGCAGCGTCTGCAACGTGACGCCTGCGGGCAGCGCGACAACCTCGTCGGCGGCGATTTCCCGAACGGTGAGTGGGAATCCCGGGGCGAGCAGCCACGCGCCGTACACCGCCGCCATCCGCTCCAGCAGCGCACCCGTTCCCGGCGGTCCGTATAGCGTGACCGGTTCGCGGCGCGCGGGGAGTTGCCCCCACCGCCATCCCATTACCAGCAGTGGGAGGTCGGCGATGTGGTCAGCGTGAAAATGTGTGATGGCCACATGCGTGATGCCCTGCCAGTTAACGCCGAGTGCCGCCATACGGTGCACCGCGCCACTGCCGCAGTCCAGCAGCAGGGCCACGGGGCCCGCTTGCAGCAGGTGCGCGGCGCACACGCGGGTGGGGTGCGGGGCTGCGGTCCCGGTGCCGATGGTGGTCAGTCGCATAGGAACGGTTGCGGCGGTCGCTGAGGGGAAAGCGCGTCAGCGACCACGGAAGAGCATGCGGCGAAAGGTGGGGAGCCCACGATCCGCCTGAAAACGCGCGAGATAGACGCCCGGCGCGACGCTGCGTCCATCGTTGGCGGTCCCGTCCCAGACAAAGCGGTTGTCGCAGTTGTTGCCACCGCCGGGCAAGCCTCGCCCGTAGCGACCAGCGGCAAAGGTGCGGACGCCGTCGGTACCGGGAATGATGGTCTTCACCAGATTCCCACGCACGTCGAGGACATCCAACGTCACGGTGGCCCCGGGCCCACCGATGTCGAACCAGAAGCAGGTGCTGAACGAAGTCTGCGACGGAAACGGATTCGGGAAATTCTGAAAGAGCAGCGTGGTGGTCGGCAGGAGCGGATCAGTGATCAGAAACGTCGCCGCACTCGCGACCCGAATCGACGCGCCGCCGGGGAGCGATGCGCGCACGTTCCACGCATAGGACGTATTCGCCTGCAGATTGGTCGAGAAGCGAAACGTGGTATCAAGGAGTCCGGCCACCGCCTGCTCGGAGAGTTTGTTCGTGGTCACTTGCAGTTCGTACGTCCACGGACCGACGGCGGCATCCACGCGCGCACTGCGCCACGTGAACTGCGGACGGCGGTCATCGAGCGGGTCACCGGTGGGAGAATTCGGCGAGATCAGCGTGAGCCACGCCGGCACCGCGCGCGGACCGTACACCGGCGAACTGATCGGCTGACTGGCGCCCTGCACGAGCGCCCGCCACGACACCTGTGCCTCGCTCGGCAAGGGCCGTCGAATCGCGATGACCACCACGGAGTCAGCCGCCAGGACGGTGGTGTCAACGGCGAGCGGCAACGCGAAGTCTCCGCCCGCCACCACCTGTAGGGTGACGCGCAGCGGCCGGATTGGACCGAAGCCAAAGGCCCGGACCGTCAGTTGCGGCGTGAGCGAGGGCAGGGTAGGCCCCGGCGGGCCTTCCACCACCACCGTCTGTGCCGCCAGCGCACTGGCGCTGACGGCGCTCAGCGCCAGTGCGCCGCAAACGACTGAGCGCAGTCCCCGCCGGACCACACGCGGCGCGTTGCGCATCACGCGGGCGACGGGGCCTCTACCGACTCGTCGTCGGCGGAGAGATCGACGTCTGCCACGACGGCGTTCGGTTCGCTATCGATGCTGTCGTCTTCTTCAAATACCGACGAGTCATCTGCTGAGACCCCAGGCGTCGTCCTGCGGGCCGCGCCATCGATGGACGGACCACCGCGCAGTCGCACGCTCACAATCGAGGACACACCGGGCTCCTGCATCGTGACGCCATACACGGCATCGGCCGCTTCCGACGTGGTGCGCGGATTGTGGGTGATCACGATGAATTGCGTCCGCGACTTGAAGTCGTTGAGCATCTTCACGAAACGGCCGATGTTCTGGTCGTCGAGGGGCGCGTCCACCTCGTCCATCAGGCAGAACGGGCTTGGTTTCGTGAGGAAGATGCCGAATAGCAACGACAGCGCGACCAGCGCCCGCTCGCCACTGGAGAGCAAGTGAATGCGCTGCGTCCTCTTGCCGCGCGGCGACGCATGGATTTCGATGTCGCAATCGAGCGGTGTGTCGGGATTCTCGAGTCGCAGGTCGCACTCCCCGCCGTCGAACATGCGCAAGAAGATCTGCCGGAAGTTCTCGCGCACCTGCGAGAACGTGGCCAGAAACAGCTCGCGGGCTGTGCTGTCGATTTCCCGGATGGCCTGATGCAACGACTGCTTGGCCGACACGAGATCGTTGCGCTGCCCCGTGAGGAACTCCAACCGACGCTGCTCCTCTTCGTGCTCCTCAATGGCGAGCGGATTCACCGGCCCGAGCTCATCGAGCGATTCGCGCAACTGCTTCGCTTCGGTACGCAGATCCTCCGTGGGAAGATCCAACTCCTCGAAGCCCGCGAGCAGATCGTCCAGCGACCGCCGCCATTCGGTCTCCAACCGCTGACGAATCGCCTCCCGCCGACCTGCCAGTTCGGTGTGGCGCAACTGGGCGCCATGCAATTGCTCCCCCATGGCCCCGGCGCGACGGCGCGCTTCGTCGAGCGCGACTTCGGCGGCATCGAGCGCCGTCGTGGCCGACGCGACCGCACGCTCTGCATCGGCCAGTCGGCCGTCGGCATCGATGAGTGTTTTCTGCTGCGTATCCAGTTCCGTGCGCCATCCTTCCAACTGTTCGGCGAGATGCTGATCCGCCTCCGACAGTGTGGACAGCTCCTTTGCCAACGATTCGAGACGCGCCGCAGCGGTGGAGTCTTCCTCGTTCAGCCGCGTCTCGCGATCGATGGCCACCGACAGACGCGCCTGCGCCTGCGCCTGCGCCACCTGCCACGTGGCCCGCGCTTCGCGCGCCTGCTCCTGCTCACGTTCGGCGATGGACATCGACTCGCGCGCCTCCGCAATGTCGCTATCCGCTTCGCCCGCCCGCGCGTGCAGCGCCTCGGCCTGCTGTTCCAGCTGGCTGATGCGGCCGTCGAGCTCCGCGAGGCGTGAGATCAACCGTTCAGCGAGTGCGGTCGACTGCTGCAGCTCGCGCTCGGCCCGCTCGCGTCGACGTCCCACTTCCTGCTGCACATCAGCGGCCCGCCGTGTTTCCTGCTGCGCACGGTTGCTCACTTCGGTCGCGGTGGCTTGCGCCCGCTCGGCGTCGGCCAACGCCAGGCGCGCGGCATCGGCGGCCAGAGCGGCTTCCTCGCGCGCGCGGTCGGCCGTTGCAAGATCGGCTTCGATCCGCGTGAGTTCCGCGCGACGCTGCAGCGGGCCGGGGCCCGTGGCGGTGCCGGGCAGGAACACCGCCCCACGTTCATCGATGAAGGCCTCGCCATTGTCGAGGGCGCGCACCTTGCCGAGCAGTGCCTGCACCCAGCGCGCGGCGGGGCCAGTGGACTGCACAGCGCTACCCAACGCGTCGGCCTCGCTGCCGAGATCGCTGACCACATCGAGCGGCAACAACAGAATCGGGCCGGGCTGCGTATCGGCGTGCCAGCGCCGGACCGCCGCCGCCACCGTCCCATCGCGCACCACGATTGCGTGCATCGTGGCGCCAAGGTAGCGCTCCACCAACCGTGCGGCCTCACCGTCGGCGGTGAGGAAGTCGGTGAGTGGACCGAGCACGGCACCCTCACCAAACCGCTCCCGCTCTTTGAGCAACTTTGCGGCTGATGGCGCGAGGCCCACGCGTTCGCGTTCCAGCGCGGCGAGCGCGTTCATCCGCCCTTCGAGCGCAGTCCGCGCGGCGACCGCGCTGGCGAGTGTACTCCGTGATTCGGAGTCGGCGGTGCGCGCCGTGGCGGTGGCCAAGCGTGCCCCTTCAAGCGCCAAGAGCGCATCCTGCGCATTGGCCTGTGAAATGGTCAGCTGTTCGCGCGCGGCGATCAGCTCCCGCTCGGTGGTGTCGAGGGCGTCGGCGAGAGTCTGCCGCTCCACCTCGAGCGCCTCACGACGCTGTTCGGTGTCCGCATACTCGCGCGAAGCGCCATCGCGATCGAGTTCGATGCGACGTGCTTGATCGCGATGTTCACGCACCTGCCGTTCCAACTGCTCCAACACGGCGCGTGCGCGCTGCACTTCTTCGCGCGTCTGCTGTTCGGCGCCCACCCGCTCTTCGAGCGCTTCGCCCGCGTCCTTGAGTTCTTGCTCCAGCGTGGAACGATCGGTTTCCGCACGCTCCCGATCTTCGCGCAACCGGCGACCGAAGGCCTCGTTCTCCCGTCGCTCTTCTTCGGCGCGCTGTTTCCGCATGGTGGTACTACGCTGCCGTTCTTCGGACACGGCGAGCTCGCGTTCGAGCTTCTGCGTACGCTCGCGCTGCTCGGCCGAGAGCCGTGCAATTTCGAGACGGCTGGCCTCCGATGCGGCGCGGGCGCCATGCGCCATCTCACGCTGCCCTTCGGCGGTCGCAACCAGCACTTCCGCGCCAGGCATGTCGCTCTGCAACGTGACCAGGCGATCATCGAGTGCGGCCAGTTCATCGCGCCACGCGGCCATCTCGCGGGTGGCCAGCGACAGTTCCACGGCAAATCGACGCGACGTGAGTTCCGCGTGTCGCTCAGCACGACGACGCTGCCGCGCGAGC
The DNA here is from genome assembly GCA_038212625.1 of Gemmatimonadales bacterium. Classification (GTDB taxonomy): domain Bacteria; phylum Gemmatimonadota; class Gemmatimonadetes; order Gemmatimonadales; family Gemmatimonadaceae; genus Gemmatimonas. The sequence continues at coordinate 73,303 of JBBQUH010000003.1, forward strand.
GAGCGCACCTGGCTCTGCACCTCGTTGATGAGGTCGTCGAGACGGGCGAGATCCACCGTGGTCTCTTCGAGACGGCGCTCCGCACTCCGGCGCCGATCGCGATAGAGGCCGACGCCGGCGGCTTCCTCGAACAGCTCGCGCCGGTCATCGGGGCGATCGGAGAGCAGGGCATCGATCATCTTGCTCTCGATGACCACGCCCGAGTCGGCGCCAAGGCCGGTGCCCCGCACCAGATCCTGAATATCGCGCAAACGGCACGGCGCGCGGTTGAGCAAGTATTCGCTTTCGCCCGATCGTAGCAATCGCCGGGTGATCACGACTTCCTTGAACGGAATCGGGAGTACACCTTCGGTATTGTCGAAGTGCAGCGACACTTCAGCCATGTTCACGGCCTTGCGTGCCGACGATCCGTGGAAGATCACGTCTTCCATCTTGGCGCCACGCATGGCGCGTGCGCGTTGTTCGCCGAGCACCCAGCGCACCGCGTCGGAGACGTTCGATTTGCCACTGCCATTGGGGCCCACGATGGCGGTCACACCCTTTTCGAACACAAATTCCAGGTGGTCCGCAAACGCTTTGAATCCATGGACCTCGAGCTTCGTCAACCGCACTAGAACGCTCTCCCCGTTCGATAGACCAACACCGGTGCGACGCCCAACGCGCGCAGTGAATCTGCCAGAGTCGCCGCATGCTGCGGCGACTCGAACGCTCCGGTATACAACGTGGCACTGCCGTCTGCCTGTCGCAGCGCATACACCATCAGCCCTTGCGCCGTCAGGCCGGAGAGCTTGGCCGGCACGCCGGCCAGCGGCACGCCAGTCTCAAGCCGGAGCGCGTAGGGCACGGCGACAATGCTGCCCGAGCTGACGATCTTCTCTGCGCGCAACTGGCTCAGCAGCGAGTCGGCGGCCGCTCGTGACGCCGAGGCGCCGATGGTGACGCGAAACCACGTGTCGCTCCCCTCGGCTACCGGCGAGAGGGCTACGGCGCTCAGTGCCCGTACGCGCGCATCGGGCATGGCCGCCTCCCGCGTGTTCGACATCGCGAAGTACACCGCATACCGCGCCGCCGACGCGGAGTCGGTGGGATTGCTTACGGTGAGCGGTGGGCTCGCCGGCGGGAGTGCCAGCGAGTCGCCTCCGAGCAGCGCGCCGGTGCTGTCCGTGCGCAGCGCACTGCCGGTGTCCGTGACCAGCGCAGGTGCGCTGTCCATCGGTGTCGGAGGCACCACCACTTGGGTGCTATCCGGTTCGGCTCTCGCGAACCACGCGGCCACCGGAGCCGGGAGGCGAGTCACGATCGATGGCCAGTAGGCACCGACCGCCACGCCGATGGCGCCCAGGGCGAGTATTCCCACCATGACCTTGCGCTGCCGACCGGACGAATCTTCAGTCGCTGCGGCTCGCGCCCGCTCGGCGCTCTCGCGCTTCGGTGGCGGCGGTGCCGCAGGCTGCGGTGGGGCAGGCGGTGCGATCAGCGGAATCCCGGCCGGCGTGGGAAACGTGGTGTCTCCCGCTGGCATCAGCGCGCCCACATAACCACACAGCTCGGTAAACCCCGGCGTACCAGGGACGGCGACCACCAGCAACAGGGCGCCCACCTGATGAAAGCCTGCCGCCAACCGTCGCCAACGGTCGTTCGCATACACCGCCTCGTGTGCCACCGACTCCGTACCGCTGGGCATCAGAAAGACGTTGTCTGTACCAGGTACCGGGCGCGCAATTTTATTCAACGAGACCCCGTACAGAAAACTGTCGGAAATGCCGTGCGGGTCGTCGCCCTGAACGAGCGCTTCGAGCACTGGCACTTCACCCACGAGGTCCGCAATGGCCACGCGGCGACGCGCGCCTTGAAGACGGGCGATGCCGATGGCGATTTCCGCTGCCGCTGAGGCATTCGTGCCTGCCACCACCACGGCGCAGACGCCGTCCAGCAGTGGCGCGAGGCGCCGTCCTTCGATCTCCCACGGCGAGGGCGTGGTCGGGGGATACATCACGGGGCTCCTTCGAAGGTCCAATAGCTTTGCCCGGAGGCTTTCCCGACGCGCTCGGCTTCGGCGCGCGTGGGAAAAGGGCCGAGCACAACACGATAAAGAGTTTTTCCAGCGCGATCCGAGGTGGTGATCCGCGGCGCGTTCCCGTCCACCCGAATGCGCCCGGCCACAACCTTGGCTTGCTTCTCATCCAGGACGGCGGCGAACGACACCGTATACTGCGCGATCGGTGGCGGCGCCAGAGAATCACCATCCGACACGGTCGTATCACGGCGCGCGGCGTCCACGTCGGCGGCTTCCACCGGATCGCGTGGCGCGCTCGCGCGGAACTGCACAGGCTGATCGAGGCCAGCCGCGCGCGGACGGAATCCGTTCCAGCGCATCGCATGCCAGAAGTCGAGCGCACCGCCTGAGATTGCCCGCAACTCCGCGAGGGTGGTTGGATGCAGCAGCAGCACATCATCGCCGCGCGTGGTGGCGATCGCACCGTCGGGGAACACCAGGGGTAGGTCCGCCCGCCAAGCGCTGCGCACAACGCCCTGTACGGCGTCGCTGCCCAGACTGATCACGAACACGGTGTCGGCGTTGCCCTGCGCCAGCAGCAACCGTCCCAGCGGATCCATGCGGAGCGCGCGCGCAGCGGACGGTAGCTTGATCCGGCCGGTGACTTCCTCGGTGAAACGATCCACGATCTGGAGCGCATTGTCCTCGGTGAGTGCCACAAACAGGCGATCACCGCTTGGGGTGGCGACCACCGCACGCACGGGATCGCCCATTTCCACGTTCAGCGCCTGCTGCATTTCCCGCGACCGCACGGCGATCACCGATTCAAAGGCCCCAAAAAACACGCGATCCCCCACGCTGCCGGCCGTTTTCGCCAGTACGCCGCGCAACGCCTCGGGGGGGCCTCCGATATCGAACGACAAACTGTCCGTGATCACCTGCCCAGGGGGACGAACCCGCCACACGAGCGCGCGATCGTCTTGCGCACCTGCCACAATGAGCGACCCGTCTTCCTGGGCGAAAACCGCGTGCGCGGGCAGCGGAGGGCTGAACGACCAGTCGCCGCCGCTCGGCGTGGACCGCGTGATCGATCCGTTGTCCAACAGCGTATAAATCGCCCCCCCATCGAACGAGGAAACCATCTGACCGGCGGCCGCAGGCGGCTTGGACACCGTGCCGAGCCGGAAGTCGATGCGGAGTGGGGAGCCCGCGCTGTCTACGGCGGCCAGATACCCATCCTCCGCGCCGAACGCGATGACGCGCGCCAGTGGGGGGACCCGGAACGACGACTGCCAGAGCGTGGAGTCAAGTCCGGGGTAAGGCATAGCCGCAATTCGTCCACCGTCACGCGCAACGCGCAAGACGATCGGGTCTGGACCACCAGGAATACTGAGAGGGGCGACGGCTTCGGAGGGGCGGGACGAGCGATCGGCACAGCCGCCGGCAACACCGCACGCGAGAGCCACAAGCGCCCACACGAGGAGCATGCGCACGGAGGTAAGGTACCCAGTCACGGGTTGAACTGCTACTGCGCGGTTGGGGCCACAAGGGCCCCCGACCGGCCACAGTGACGGCCGATCAGTAGCTCATGCCGAAGAACCAGGTGCCAAAGCCCTGGGCACCTGGACGGGCAGCAGGTACGGCCCAGTCCCAGCGGATGATCGCAATATTGAAAAGGTTCATCCGGATGCCGAAACCATAGCTGGTGAGCAGGGCGCGCTGTGTGGCGAAGTCGTAGTTCTCCGGCCGCCGCAGCGTCAACGACTGTCCGTCCGACCAGGCGACGCCGGCGTCACCGAAAAACAGCCCGTCCACCGGGGGCAGGCCACCCAGAAAGCCCGTCCGGCCGCCGTAGCTGCGGATGATCGGGAAGCGCAGTTCGGCGTTCGCGAAGGCAACGCGGCTTCCGATCAACTCCACCGAGTTACACGACGAGCCATCGTCGGTTGGCAGACCCGTGCAGCCGACCGACCCGAAATCCTCGCGATTGTACCCGCGCACGAAGTCCGGGCGGCCGATCCACTTCGGAAAACGCGCCTCGTCACGGCCGACCGCGAGATTCGCGGTGAAGCGCGTGGCGAACGTGACGTAGTTGAACAGAATCGGGATATAGGACCGGGCGTCGGCGAGGTACTCCGTGAACTGCCACGTCCCTACACTGGGCTCGAGCTCAAAGCGCACCCGTTTCCCGGAAATCGGGCCGGTCATGCCGAACATCGTGTTGTCCGTGACGAACGCGAGGTACGGCGCGATTGTGTTCGCGGAGGCCACGTTGCGTGTGGAGCCACGCTCGAAGTTGGACGCAAAGCCGAAGTTGTAGTCCACCACACGAGAGAACGGGAACACCTGCTGGTCGACGTTCTGGAAGCGCGCGCCCAGCTCGAATCGGGTAAACCGATTGAGCGGATAGAGCCCGGCCGCGAAGACCTGGCGCAGCACAAGCCGCGTGATCTCCTGTGTCTCCTGTATCTGGTTGTCCCCCACCAACTGCTGGGTGAAATTCGACAGCAGATAAATCGGCTGTTGAATAACGCCGGTGGTGTACTGCAATCGCCGACCAAGGCTTGTGTAGCCGACAAACACCTGCGCATCGCTGAGCTGCCCATTGATCGCACCGGACATTGCCAGGCGCCGATCGCCGAGGAGGTCGCTGAGCACGATCGTGGTGCCACCGAATGTGCCCTGCCCGAATCCTCCCTGCTGGTAGCCGATGGACGGCTGCGAGACGTACTCCGGTGTCAACTTGGCTGAGTAGCGCCGTTCGGAAAAGCGCGTGGTATCGGGGAGGTTGAAGTCGAAGCTGTCCATCAACGCCTCCACGCTCACCTGTTCGGAGAGACGGGCCGTTACCGACGCGGGGAGGTTCGCCGACATCCGCGCCGTACCGCCGGTTGCCGGCCGATAAAACGACTGGCGCGCCGCCGCACTATCCCCAACCACGCCACGCCTGAGGTGAGCGGTGGGATCGAGATTGACCGCGGGGGCAGGCACGGCGGACGCCTCGTTACCCCGCGCGACGACTAGCGGATCGCGGTAGGGCTTGCCCTTGAGCGAGCGTGGATTCTTCACCTTCCAGATGGCGTGCTCAGTCTGTTCGTAGTAGACAAATGCGAGGAGATCTGCCTCGCGGGCCCACGAGATCGCCGGTGACTGTTCGGCGACCGCAGTGATCGCCCCCAGCACGTTGGTGAGCTGGTAGTGCTCGTTGTTCCCCAGTTCGTACAGGAAGAGATTGGCCGTGCCGGTTCGATCCGAGATGTAAATCAGCGACGAGCCGTCGGGTGACCACTGCGGGTTCAGATTGCGTCCGCCCTGACCATCGACCACGCGCACTTTCTGCGTTTCGAGATCCAGCAGCGAGATCTTCCAGTCGCCGATCCTGAGAATTTCGAAGTCGGTGTCCGGGCCGCGGTCGCTGCTGAAGGCGATCGTGCGGCCATCCGGTGACCACTGCGGCTGCAGGTCGCCATACTGGTCCTTCGTCAGCTGCGTGAAGCCTGGCGCATCCAGCGACACCACATACAGGTCGCTCGACCCGCGTCGCATCCCGCTGAACACAATGCGCCGCCCATCAGGCGAGAAGGACGGGCTCAAGATTTGATCCAGCTCCAAGTCGAACCGGCGCGTGACTTTCCGCGACTTCATGTCGAGCAGGTAGAGCACGTCGCGCCCGCCGCGCTGGCCGGTGAAAACGAGGGTGCTCCCATCCGGGGAGAACGAGGGCTGCGAATAGATATAGCGGAGCTGTTCGAAGTCGGGGTTCGTGGTGGTCTTCACCAGTCGGGTGATGCGGTCCCCCGTTTCGGCGTTGGCCAGGTACATCTCCGGGAAGACTTCGCCACGCAGCAGCCGACCGTAGCCGATATACGTGATGAACTTGCCGTCGCTGGAGAGGGCCGGCGCCACAAACAAATTGGCGATGCTGCCGGTGCGTCGCTGAGAGAGCAAGACCTCGGCGAAGCTGCGCGGGCGCTGAAGTTGGGCGACAGTCGGTAAGAACTGCGCCTGCATGGCCTGCTTCCAATCCGCGCTCAGCTCATCGAGTCCCATTCCCAGCTCACGACGGAACGCGCGGTCGATGCCGAGGCTGGGCACCGCATTCATGATCTCGCCGATCACTTCGTCGCCCCAACGGGTGCCGACATACTGCCACACCGACAACCCGTACCGATACGGGAAATACTTGTCGGGGCGTTCCGTCATCTGCTGGATGGTGGGCAGAGAATTATTGACGACCGCATCCCGTACCCACGCGTCCGTCCACGCATGGTGTTGGCCGATGGAAAAATATTCGGCTAACCCTTCCATGAACCAGAGGGGCGGGTTGACCATGGCCAGGTTCTGCAATCCGGCGCCGGCCCGGCCGCGCGAGAAAATGTCGAACTGGAACACGTGCACCATTTCATGTTGCAGCACGTGCTCAAAGCTTGCCCAGTCGCCACCGAAGAACTGCGCCATACGCTGGCGCAGTGCGTCCGTGACACCGCCGGTTCCCTCGCCCAGATCGCCAAACACGTTACTCTGAGCGAAATCGCCGGATGACCCGAAAATCAAAATCGGCTTCTTCTCGCGAAACTGGTGCGCCATCAGGCGCGACAGGCGCGCATACGATCGCTCCGCCATGCGCGCCGCATCCGGCGCCACGTCGGCGATTTCCGGATAGTAGTGCACGAGGAAGTGCTCGGTTTCAATTACCCGCCAGCGCAGCCGATCATACTGGACCTGATTCTGCCCGAAATACTCCTGGGCGTGGAGCGGCGTCGCGATCGCTGAGATCGCCAGTGCGAGTGCCGCTCCCCATCGTGTCCAGCGCCGCGCCTTCGGCATTTACCGCGCTCCCTGCATCAGTGCATGGTCCAAAGAAACGGTCGTTGCGTCGCCCCACAGCCGCTCGAGCTGGTAGTACTGACGCAGCGTCGGGTGAAAGACGTGGATCACGCAATGCGAGTAGTCGAGCAGTGCCCAGCGACCCTGCGTCAATCCTTCCGTCATGGTGGTAGACACCCCAGACTCCTTCAACCCTGCCTGGATGTGCTCGGCGACGGCGCGGACGTGGGTGTCCGAGGTCCCACTCGCAATAACAAAGAAGTCGGTCATATCCGTCACACCACGGAGATCCAGCACTTGGATATCGGTGGCCTTGAGGTCGCTTGCCAACGCGGCCGCTTGGCGCGCAATGGATTCTCCGGGACTCGGCGTACGTTCTGCCATGATAGTTTGATCAGTTCGGATGGTCAGGGACCGCTGGACGGTGTCCCCGTCCCTCACGTCCCCGAATGCTGGGAATACCCCTGGGCGTTCCGGAAGGTTGCGCGTTGGCGCGCGCTTCGGACAGAGGCAAAAAAAGGGGAGTCCGAGTCCGGACCCCCCTTTGGACCTGCGTCGTGCGCGGTGCGAACGACTTACTGCTTGATGATCCAGACCTTGATTTCCGGATGCACATCCGCATGGAGCCGGATGCGGACCCGATAAACACCAAGCGCCTTGATCGGCTCATCGAGCTCGATCTGCCGCTTTTCGATCTTGAAGCCCTGGGCTTCAAGCTGGTGCGCGATATCGGCCGTGGTCACCGAGCCGAACAGCTTGCCTTCCTCTCCCACACGCGCCGCGAAGGTCACGGAGACCTCGGTCAGCTTATCCGCAATGGCCTGCGCGGCTGCCACGCGCTCGCTCTCGAGCGCCTCCAGGCGCCCCTTCTCGAGCGAAATGCGGCGGCGATTGCCGGCGGTGGCTTCAAAGGCGAAGCCGCGGGGGATCAGGAAATTGCGGGCGTAGCCCGGCGACACGGAGACAATGTCACCAGGATGTCCGAGCTTGTCGACGGCGTTACGAAGAATGACTTCCATGGGAACTCCGGGTCGAACCGGTGAGAGAAACAGAAAGAAAACGTGTAGGACGACACAGCGGATGCACAGCGATCAGGACGCCGAAGAGGGGCGCCCGCGAGCGCCCGTTCGGAAATTCCGCCATGTATCCCCCAACCCCAGCCCGAAGGTGATCGCGAACAGCGCGACCACGACCCACATCGGCCCGACGATCGGGACCAACACCACGACCCCGAGCAACGCCGGTGCGGCGAAGCGGTCGGGAATCCACCACGAAAGCACACCGGCGCCTCGCAGGGCGTACAGCGTGCCGAAGAAACATATCAGGTTCACCCCCGCCATTCGCCACTCGACGAGCGTTGGGAGCAGGAGAATCGTGACCCCGACGATCAGTCCCCACACGAGCTGATCGTTGAAGCGCAGATCCCGGAGCGCCCCCAATGGCGGGCCAATGCGCACCCGCGACAAGCGATGGTAGGCGGCCCAACCCAGCGCCACGGCGAGCAGTGATTCGAGCGCCAACAGCGCCGGAACCAGCAAGAGGACTGGTCCAGTCATCGCCGTGCCCGGTGCTGCGCCGGTCGTTGGGGATCCCAGAAATACCACCAGCGACTCCATCCGGGCCATTCGCTCAGCCGCATCCGGGAACCGGCGACTGAAGCGCTGCCATGGCTCCGACTGCGCCCGATCACGCCACACCGCCACGGATTCCGCCACCCGCCGCTGGTACTCCCGGCCCATCATCTGCGCCGGATCAGCGAACACTCCACCCGTTGCAGAGGGACGGGCGTTGATTCCGGCCAGCGTCACGGCGGTGGTCAACGCCACGGCCGCGAGCGCACGGCCCAGCAGCGGACGCGATCGGGTGGTGAGACACACCAGACCGAATGACGCCCCCAGAGCCAGCGCCCAACCGCGGACGAACGCCCCGTATCCCGTATAAGACAAAGGAATCTGCCAGAGCACGTACCCCGCCGCCGCGACCCAGATGATCGCCGCCAGCAAACGTCCTCCTGCCCACCACCCCACCACAGCACACGCCGCGATGACGACAACCACCATCAACGCCAACTGCTCCACCGGGAGCAGCATCCGGACCATCGCGCCGGGAAGGGCGAACGCCGGCGGCCAGATTGGCGCGGCCGTGGCCACCACCATGAGCACCAGCGCCAACACAAACCAGCGCCATCCTCGCTCGTGCGAAGCGGTCGCGGCGACTTCCGACGCGACCGCTCCCGGCATCAGGTCGCCGTCTGTCCCTTCACATATGGCAGCAGCGCGAGGAACCGCGCCCGCTTGATGGCCTTCGAGAGCTGGCGCTGGTGACGCGCGTCCACCCCGCTCAGACGGCTCGGCAGGATCTTGCCGTAATCCGTGATGAAACGGGCGAGCAGGCGATCATCCTTGTAATCGACATAACGAATGCCCGCTTCGGTAACCGGGCAAGGCTTCTTCTGGCGGCGCATGGGCTATTCCTCGTCGTCGTCGTCGTCATCACTCGCGCGGCGGCGCAGCGCGAGTTCTTCATCACTCAACTTGGGCGCGCCGAGCTCGTGCTCGAGGAGCGACACCAAGTAGCGCACCACGCCGCCATCGAGCTTGAGCGCACGCTCGAACTCCGGCAGCACGGTGGGGGCCGCATCGAAGCGGCTGATGATGTAGTAGCCAGTCTCGTGGCGACCAATCATGTAGGCGAGCTGACGACGGCCCCAATGTTCGATTTCGGCCTCAGCCGTGAGTTCGAGCAAGGACTGGAGCTTCTCCAGCTTTTCTGCAATGGCCGTATCTTCGAGCGCACTGTCGATGATATACACGGCTTCGTACCGCCGTGTAGGGTTACGGCGGATCTTGAGCTTTGCCACTCGGCAATCCTCCCTATGGACTGGGTGCCCCCTGCAGTGCCGAGCCGCAGGAGGAGGGTGCGGGCCGGCGGACGCCGACCTGATGAGCCTTAGAAGATAGGCAATATGGGCGCGAAATGGAAGCCGGGGGGCAGGAAGCTCCCCGGCGGCTACATTGCCCGTCATGTGTGGACGCTACGGTTTCGGAAATCCTGCTCGACTCGGATCACTCCCCCTCGGGGTGGACCTCCCCCCGCTCGGGCCCCGCTTCAACGTGGCCCCCTCGCAGGCGGTGCCGTTAGTCGGCCAGGAGGCAAACACCCGGTTCGCGGCGCTCGCGAATTGGGGCCTCATCCCGTTCTGGGCGAAGGATCCGGGCATCGGTCGCGACCTCGCCAACGCGCGCGCAGACGGTATTGCCAGCAAACCGTCGTTCCGTGCCGCCTTCAAGGCACGGCGCGCGGTACTTCCGGCGGATCTCTACTACGAATGGCAGGTGGTACCCGGCCACAAAGGGAAGCAACCCTGGTGCATCCGCATGCCCGACGAGGCGCCCTTCGTCATGGCCGCGCTGTTCGAGCGCTGGGCGCCCGTGGACGACCCGGTGGCCCAGTCACGGCTCACCTGCTGCGTGATCACCACCGAGGCCAATGCGGCGACCATTGCCATTCACCACCGAATGCCCGCGATCATCCCGGTGGCAGACATCGAGGTGTGGCTCAATCCGGCTACCCCGTCGGCCGTGGCGCAGGCACTGCTGCGCCCCTACGAGGGCCCGCTCGTTACCTATCAAGTCAAGACGTGGGTCAACACCGCCAGCCATGATGACGCGCAATGCGCGGCACCCTTGGAGCGCTGGGACTGACCGGTGGTGCGCACACCACGCCTACGCGCGCGCACAACGCGCGCTGCTACTTGGTGCCGGTGGACTCGCGCAAATACAAGTTGAGCGAGCCGAAGCTCAGCTTCGACTTCATTTGCACCATGATGCGGCGCTCATCGTCGCTGAGCCACACCTCGGCTTGTCCGTTCTGACTGAAAATGCCCTTCGTCTGAAACGTGGGCTGCAGGACGACGGTCTTGAAGGTTCCGGCCGGCACCGTGATCGTCTCACGACGCACGACCTTGATCCGCACCGGGTTGCCCTGCGCTTTGAAGTACCGAGAGAATTCGTAGGTCTTGCCCACCTCGAGATCCAGGGTGCGCACGAAGTACATAAACGATCCGTCGTCGAGCGGATTGGAGACGGTGGGCTCCTCGGCGCGGTCGTTCTCCTTGAACATGCCGCGCTCCGGGAAAATCTCGTACCGCCGCTTCCGCTCGTAGTTGCCCTCGTCCACATCCTGATGGTAGCGCAGGCTGTTGAACGTGGTCACGTCAAACCACGACTCATAGCGGTCGTTCACGCGATAGAACGGAATGCCGCCGGTGATCGTGAACGTGGTGTGCCAAGCCGGCCGGCCGCGTACTTCGGCGATGTCTCGCACCTCCATCAGGCCGCCGCCCACTTTCAGCGAGCCGAACTTGACGTCGTACGTCAGTCGCTCTCCAACCTGGAACGGCACGATGAGCGCATTGGCAGGGATGCTGCGCCCCGGACAACTCGCACACGCCACGGGCTGTGCAGCGAGCGGCGCGGCGGCGAGGGACACCGAAACGAGGGTGGTGGCAAGCACCGACCGTAGCAGGAAAGAAAGCATTACCGCATTAGTACGCCACGACCGAAAAAAAGATCGCGTGCACCGTGTGACCCGCCTCACACATTAAAACGGAACAGGAGCACATCGCCGTCATGAACCACGTACTCCTTGCCTTCGGAACGCACGGCACCTTTCTCCCGCGCCACCTTCCATCCGCGGTACGTCACGAAATCGCTGAACGACACCGTTTCGGCGCGAATGAAGCCTTTCTCGAAGTCGGTGTGAATCGCACCAGCGGCGACCGGCGCCGTGTCTCCACGGTGAATCGTCCACGCGCGCACTTCCTGCTCACCGGCGGTGAAGTACGTCTGTAACCCAAGGAGCTGATAGCCAGCCTGGATGAGGCGGTCCAGCCCCGCCGTCTCGATGCCCAACGATGCCAGGAACTCGGCACGCTCATCGGGCGGCAACTCCGACAGCTCGGCTTCGATCTTGGCCGAAAACGGCACGATCTCCGCCTGCTCGCCACTCGCCGCGACCGCCGCACGCAGTGCTTTGAGGTACGACCCTTCATCACCCGCCAGCTCGGCATCCGTAACATTGGCCGCATATAACACTGGCTTCGCGGTGAGCAGTTGCAGATGCGCGAGGCGCTCAAGTTTGTCGGCGTCGAGCCCGGCCCGCCAGAGCGGCATCCCTTCGGAGAGCGCCGTGTTGGCCGCCTCGAGCGCCGGCAATTCGGCCAGCGCCTCCTTGTCGTTGGCCTTCGCCGCACGGCGTGCCTTGTCGAGCCGCTTCTCCACTTGCCCAAGGTCGGACAAGGCCAACTCCAGCTCGATGATCTCTTTATCGCGCACGGGGTCGGGCGATCCCATCACGTGCGTCACGTCGTCATCGGCGAAACAACGGATCACGTGAACGATCGCGTCAGTCTCGCGGATGTTCTGCAGGAATTTATTCCCCAACCCCTCCCCCTGCGCGGCCCCCTTCACGAGCCCCGCGATGTCCACGAACTGTACCACCGCCGGCAATGTGCGCTTGGGCTGCACAATCTCGGCGAGGGCGTCGAGGCGGGTATCCGGGACCTCGACCATGCCAACGTTGGGCTCCACCGTACAAAACGGATAGTTCGCCGCTTCGGCCTTGGCGGCCGTGAGCGCGTTGAAGAGCGTGGACTTGCCAACGTTGGGGAGACCGACGATTCCGAGACGGAGCACGTGAGAACGGCGAAGTGAGTGAGAAGGGCACGACCTTCCGCTAAAATGTAGCGGGTCGCGAGGTGCCGACGTTTACCGCAGGAACCAAGGCGCGAGCACGAGGCTCACCACCGACATCAGCTTGATGAGGATGTTCATGGCTGGTCCCGAGGTGTCCTTGAACGGATCACCCACGGTGTCGCCCACTACGGCGGCCTTGTGCGGTTCCGAGCCTTTGCCGCCCAGAATGCCGCCTTCGATCATCTTCTTCGCGTTGTCCCACGCGCCACCGGCGTTGGCCATGAACAGCGCCATCATCACACCCGTCACCGTGGCACCGGCGAGCAGTCCACCCAGCGCCGTGACGCCGAGGAACTTGCCCACGAAAACGGGCAGGAGAATCGCCACCAGACCCGGTGCGATCATCTCGCGGATCGCGGCCTTGGTGGAGATTTCCACGCAGCGCGCCGAATCCGGCTTTACGCCGGGCTTGCCTTCCAGCAAGCCCGGAATCTCGCGGAACTGACGGCGCACTTCTTCCACCATACCCTGCGCCGCGCGACCCACCGCGGTCATGGTGGCGGCACCCACGTAGAACGGCACCACGCCACCCACGAACATGCCAATGACGACCATCGGGTCGATCAGGTTGAGCACCGTGAGGTTGACGGCCGACGCGTATGCTGAGAAAAGCGCCAGCGCCGTAAGTGCCGCCGAGCCGATCGCGAAGCCCTTACCGATAGCCGCCGTGGTGTTGCCGAGCGCGTCGAGGCCGTCGGTGATCTTGCGGACGTCCTTGCCCAGATGGCTCATCTCGGCGATACCGCCGGCGTTGTCCGAGATCGGACCGTAGGCGTCGACCGACATCGTCACGCCCACCGTGGCAAGCATGCCCACCGAGGCAATCGCGATACCGTACAGGCCCGCCGAGGTAAAGGCCACCCAGATTGCGGCACAGATCAACAGCACCGGCACGATGCAGCTTTCCATGCCCACCGCGAGACCGGCAATAATGTTCGTGGCCGGTCCTGTCTGTGAGGCTTCCGCGATCCGGCGCACCGGACCGGCTGCCGTGTAGTACTCCGTGACCAGGCCAATCGAGATACCCGATACCGTGCCCGCGATGACCGCGAAGAAGGGTCCGAGTGCCGGCAAGGCGACGCCGGCGGCGTTCGTCATGTTCAGCGGGACCATCGTGGTGATGAAATACGCGAACACCAGAAACAGACCGGCGGCGATGAACGTCACCAGGCGTAACGCGTTGGCCGGATCGCCCTTGGCGAGAATACGCATCATGAAGATGCCGAGCAGCGAGGCGACCAGGCCCGCCGCGGTGTACGCCATTGGCAGCAGCATGGCGTCAACGCGTGATACTTCGGGGATCAGCGTGCTGGTCGCCGCGAGGGCAACCGTAGCGATAATGCCGCCCACGTAGCTTTCAAAGATGTCGGCGCCGAGACCGGCCACGTCGCCCACGTTGTCACCGACGTTATCGGCGATCGTGGCGGGATTGCGTGGATCGTCTTCCGGGATGCCGGCTTCGACCTTGCCTACGAGGTCCGCGCCAACATCCGCCGCCTTGGTGTAGATGCCGCCGCCCACGCGCGCAAAGAGCGCGATCGAGGAGGCGCCCATGGCAAAGCCCGAGATGATCTCGGAGAAGAGCTTGGCGTTGGCCGTCAGCTCCTCCTTCGCGAGGAAGGCAAACAGAATCGCGATGCCCGCGAGGCCCATGGAGGCCACCGCGAGTCCCATGATCGAGCCGCCACCGAACGCGACCCGCAGCGCCGCGGCCTGGCCGCTGGAGCGCGCCGCTTCCGCCGTGCGCACGTTGGCGGAAGTGGCGCCCTGCATGCCGATCCAGCCGCTCGCCACCGACAGCAGACCGCCGATGATATACGCGATGGCCGTCTTGACGCCGATGGCCCAGCCCAGCAGGCCGGCCACGATCACGAGAAACGGCGCCAACACCATGTACTCGGCGCGCAGGAACGCCATGGCGCCTACATGGATCTCGCCGGCCAGATCCTGCATGGCCGGCGTACCCGGGGATAAACGGCGAATGCTGATAAAGGTCAGGAACGTCGCGATGAGACCGACGACGCCCGCGCCCAACGACAGCAGCGGGAGGTTGTCGAACATGTTGGTGAGGCTGGAGGGTAACCGAGTGCCCAGCCACGTGCCCTGGGTCACCGAAAGTGGAATAGCCTCAAAGGATACTCACTCAGTGACCGATGAGCTACCGCCAGCCCCAATCGCACTACTGCTTGCAGGTACCGCGCGGATCCAGCTTCGGTTGATCCACCATGGGCCGCATAGCGCGATTCCCCAGATCCAGCGCAATGTCGGCCACCAGACGTGATACCCGCTGCATGTGCGGGTAATCGATGTACTGCGGCTCGTCGGTGAGCTGGTGATATGCGGAATGGCCGCCGGTGGTGAAGAAGGTCACCGGGACTCCCCACCGCGCGTACTCGTAGTGGTCCGACCGGCAATAGATGTTCATGGGATGGCCGTTGGCGTCCATGGCGTAATCGAAGCTGAAGTTGTGCTTCTTGCCGGTATTCACCGATTCCACCAAATCGCCCAGCTCGGTGCTGAGACGGCGCGAGCCCACGAGCTGCAGGTAATCCGGCCCGCCACGCAGCATCTGGCCATCCTTGCTCATGCCGGTCTGGTCGGTCACGCTGCCGCGGCCCACCATATCCATGTTGAGCTGCGCGACGATGGAGTCACGCGGGACCGTGGCATTTTCCATGAAGTACTTGGAGCCCCACAGCCCCTTCTCTTCGCCCGCATGCCACACGAACAGCATGGAGCGCTTGGGCTTGGTCTTGAGGCCCGCGAGATACTCGGCGACCTCCTGGACGGCCACCGACCCTGATCCGTCATCGTCGGCGCCGTTGAAAATGGAATCGCGACGTGCCGGCTGCGTGAGGCGGCGCTCCGCGAGTTCCGCATTGATTTGCGTGAACTGTTCCGGCGAGCCGAACTTGCCACCATCTTCGGCGCCGCCCGGGCGCACGATGCGGTTGAATACCAGCAGCGAATCATGATCCACGGCGCGCGGCGACGTTCCGACGTGATCGCTATGGGCACCGATGGCCACATACTGGTGCTTGAGCTTCGGATCGCTGCCCGGCAACACCGCCACCACGTTGCGGGCCGCGAAGGCGCTCGGCGCGATTGTCATCACGGCCTTCACATTCACCAACGTGCCAACGGCACCCGGCGTCAGTTCGACCACTGGCTTGGCGAACAGCTTCGGCGCCGCGTCCATCATCACGAACAGACGGGGCATGCTGCTGGCGCCGTCGTCCACAAACGCACCCGACTGCATCACGAAGCCGAGAATGCCGAGCACTGGCTGCGGCACAAGAATTACGAGTCCTGCGGCCTTGGCGGGGAGCAGGTTGTCTGCGCCGAGCGCCAAGCCAATTCCGGCTTGCGACGCGGGCATCGTGAACGCCACCAACTTGCCGGCTGTCTGCTCGTCCGACAGGCGGACGGTGCTGTCGCCGAGGAGGCCGCCGAATACTACGGCGGTGGAATCAAAGGTGAGCGGGCCGGTGGCGCTGAAGCCCCACTCCTTGCCCAGTTCGAGGGAGACGCCGCCGGCGATGAACGATGACAGGCGATCGACGCGCTTGGTCTTGAGGGGCAGCGTCTGGAAAAACGTGCCGCTGTCACCGGCCGGTTGCAGCCCCATACGCTGCGCGTCGCGTGCGAGATACGCGGTGGCCTTGAAATGCCCCTCCGTGCCCACGTCGCGCCCCTCGAGTGAGTCGTCGGCAAAGATATACAGCCGTGTCATCAGGTCTTGCGACGTGATGGCCGACGTGGTGGGTTTGGGGTTGTGCTTGAGTGGCAGCGGCGACGTATTGATGCTGCCCGATGCCGGCTGCGTCGTGGGCGCGTTCTGCGCGCCAGCAGATGCTGCGACAAGCGAGCCAAGCACGAGGGGAGCAAGCAGTCGCGCGGCGCGCGCGCGGGAGAAGAGCGTCATGGTTACGGGACAGACGGTGAAAGAGACAGGCGCCCGATGTGCACCTGCAGGGACGGACTGACGGAGGTCCAAGCGGCGTATAGTGTATCACCCACCACGGCCAGGCGTGGAAAGCCACTTTGTCGAGCACCCGACGTACGGGACACGACGCGGGTTTCACCCAGCGTGCCGTTCTGCAACCGGCGCACCAGCACCTCCGCGTCGGTCGAGGACCGCTGTTCCAGCCAGGCGATCACCGGCTGGGACGCCGCATCGAGTATTACCGACACGCGGCCGACAGGATCCCCGTCATCGATTCGGACGGGGGCCTCGAACGTGGCCCCGCCGTCGGTGCTGCGCGCCGCGAGCACGCGGGCGGTATCGTGGGCGGCGGTGAACCACGCCACGACCACGGTGCTGCCACGCGCCGCCACCGAGGGCCCGTTCACCGGGCACCCCGGGTAGTACCAGCCATCGTCGTGCACTGTGACCGGGGGACTCCACCCGCCCACCAGCTGCCGCACAATGGTGATATCCCGGATATCGCCCGCTGAGCGATCGCGATACACGATCACCTGACCGGTGGAGGTTCTGGCGGTCGCGGTCTGGCAGCAGTCACAGGTGCGCGCATCGAGCACGAACTCGCTGGCCAGCGAGCCGTCGTCGCGCACCACGGCGGTACGCAGCGTCATTTCCCGCGCGGAGTCGGGCATCGCACTCTTGCGGCCGTCCAGCCACACGAGCCCCAGTTGCTGGCCGCCTTCCGGCCAGAGGGAGACAAAGCCATGTTCGGCGGGCAACCCGTCGGTGTGCGGCGTGACGGGGGCGCCCCAGGTGCGGCCGTCATCGCGCGAGCGCACCGTGCGAATGCCATACGCGTACTTCCCCGTGTCCTCGCGCTCCAGCCAGTGAGCGGCGAGGTCGCCATTTCCGAGCACCGTAACGGCGGGGAAGTCGGCCCAGTTCACGAAGAACGGTCGATCGGCAGCGATGGTGCGGGTGGAGTCCCAACCGGTGCCGCGCCACGTGGCCATGCGGATGGCCACTGCGGAATCGGCGCCGCGCTCGGTCCACGAAAGCAGCACGCGGCCATCCGAGGCCACGACCAGCGAGGGCGTGTTGCTGCCGATGGGGGCGGGGGAGGGGAGTGTCGTGAGGGGACCGAGGTCGGTGGTCCCGCCGGCGGATGGCGCCGTGTCGCGGGCTTCGCAGGCGGAACCCGCCGTGGAGACGACTCCGGCAACGAGCAGCCAGCCCAGCCCTTTCAACACGGGGCGGGTGCAAAAGCCGGCCCAGCGCCGGCGAGGGAAATAACGTAGCATCCGTAAAGGTTGTGTCACGACCCCCACTTCTTCAACAGCCATGCGTCTTCTCCGATCTTTTGCCGCCCCGCACGGGGCGGGTGTGCGCGCCGGTCTCGTCACCGCCTCGCTGGCCGCCTCGCTGATGGCCTCCGTGGCCTCTCCAGCCGCGCTAACTGCTCAGGCCACACCTGGCACCTTCCCAACGGCCGATGCCACGCTGGAGCGCCTCTGGCGCTTAGGCATGGACAGCTCCCGCGTGATGCAACTGGGGCAGACGTTGCTCGACTCCGTCGGCCCGCGGCTCACCGGCACCCCGCTGCAGCGCAACGCCGCGGCCTGGGTGGCCGGGCTGTACACGTCGTGGGGGGTGACCGCTACGCAGCAGCAGATCGGCACGTGGCGCGGCTGGCGGCGCGGCACGTCGCACATCGACCTGCTCACCCCGCGGGTGCGCACGCTCGAAGCCACCATGCTGGCTTACAGTCCGGGCACGAAAAAGAAAGACGTCACGGCAGGAACACTCATTCTGCCGCGCTTCGCCGATAGCACGGCCTTCGTGGCCTGGCTCCCGCAGGCCAAGGGCAGGTTCGTGCTGGTGTCGGCGCCGCAGCCCACCTGCCGCCCCACCGATAACTGGGCCCAGTTCGCGGCCCCTGCTTCGAAGGCCCGCATGGATAGCACCCGGTCGGCGCTGTCCCGCGAGTGGGGCGGCACCAACGTACGTGGCACGGGTCTCTCCAATGCGCTCGGCACCGGCAGTCTCGGCATGCGCCTCGAGCAGGCCGGCGTGGCGGGTGTGATTACGTCGCGCCCCAAGAATGCGTGGGGCACCATCGACGTCTTCGAGACGTACAACACCAAAGCGCCGGCCCTCGCGCTCTCGTGTGAAGACTATGGCCTCGTGTTCCGTCTGACCGAGAACAATCAGGCCCCCACCATGCGCGTCAATCTCGACGCGGAGCTGCTTGGCGAACAGCCCATCTTCAACACCATCGGCACGCTGCGCGGCAGCGAGAAGCCCGACGAATACATCGTGCTCTCAGCGCACTTCGATTCGTTCGACGGCGGCTCCGGGGCCACGGACAACGGCACGGGGACGCTCACCATGCTCGAAGCCATGCGTCTGATCGCCACGGCGTATCCGAAGCCCAAGCGCACCATCATTGTGGGGCATTGGACGGCGGAGGAGCACGGACTCGTGGGCTCGCGCGCGTATGTGGAAGACCACCCCGAAGTAGTAAAGGGGCTGCAGGCGCTGTTCAATCAGGATGGCGGGACGGGGCGGACCACGAGCATCGGCGCCGGCGGATTGCCCAATGGCGGCGTGCATTTGCAGCAGTGGCTGGCCAAGCTGCCCACCGAAGCGAGCGCGCAGATCACGCCGCGCATTCCGGGCTCGCCGAGTGGCGGGGGATCGGACGATGCGTCGTTTGCCTGTCACGGCGCGCCGGCGTTCGGTCTGGGCGGCGTGAGTTGGGATTACGGCAACTACACGTGGCACACGAATCGTGACACGTACGACAAAGTCGTCTTCGACGATGTGAAGTTCAACGCGACGCTGGTGGCGATGCTCGCTTATCTGGCGAGCGAAGATCCCACGATGATCACGCGCGAGCGGGCGAATCTTGACCGTGCCGCGCAGCCGGGCGTGGCCGGTGGTGCGACGCCGGGGGCGTTCACGTGGCCCACGTGTCAGCTCGCGCCGCGGCAGACCAACCCGCGGTTGCGCTGATGTTGCGGGCGCGATGGCGTGGCTCGTGGGCGGGTGGCTTGGCTGGCCTCTGTCTCGGCGCTGTTAGTGCCGGCGCCCAGGCATCGGTTGCTGCGCAGGTGCCCGACACCATTCGTGGGCTCGCCTACGATAGCCTGGGCTTTCGCGGACTGGCGGGCGCACTTATCACCGCGGAGCCGGGCGGCGAAACGGCGGTGACGGATTCGCTCGGTCGCTTTCTCATTGTGAGTCCGCAGCGTGTCACGCGGCTGGTGGCATTTCACGACCGCGCCGACCGTCTCGGGTTTGGCGAGTTGGTGGCGGATCGACCGGCCGGCGACGGCGCGTGGGCGCGGCCGATCGTGGCCACCCCCAGCATGAACACCGCGTGGTCCCGTCTCTGTGTGGGGCGTCGCCGTCCAGCCAATGGGCTGGGCGGTGTGGTGTTCGGCACCACCACGGCCGCCGATGAGCGCACGCGCGTGGCCGGCGTGGGGCTGGTGCTCCAGTGGGAATCGCTGAGTAGTCTGTTGGATAGCGTGCCGCGGCTGGAAACGATGACCATGCGCAGCGACTCCACGGGCAACTACGCCTTCTGCGGCGTGCAGGAGGTGGGGCCGGCGGCGTTGGTGGCGACGTCCACGGCGTGGCGGTCGGATAACGTGCTGGTGCCCGCTGATATCTCGTCACTGCGGCGCATCGATCTGATCGTTGGCGCGCCTGATGGCGATGGGAGTACTGCCACCGTAGGCGGGCGGGTGGTGGACCAGAACGGCGCGACGGTGCCGGCGGCCACGGTCAACATCGGCGGCTTTCCCAACGAGGTGCTTTCCGGGCCGAACGGCCGCTTCACCATTCAAGGGGTGCCAACGGGCAGCCGGATGCTTAGTGTGCGCAAGCTGGGCTACGTGTTCGATGCGCAGCAGTTGGACGTGGTCGCGCGCGGCGTGTCGGACGTAGTGATCACGATGCAGGGCACCGGCAACACGCTCGAACGGGTACGCATTGCGGAGACCAGACCCCGCTCACGCGATGCGGTCGAGCTCGAGGAGCGGCGCAACAGTGGACTCGGGCGCATGCTCGACTCTACCCACTTTGCCAAGTACAACGCCACCCGCCAAGCGCTTGATGTCGTACCCGGCATCCGCACCCAGGTGGGGCGCACACCGAGTGATTTTATCATCCGTGGTCGCGGCGATTGTATTGCGACGTTGTGGATAAACGGCGTACGTGAGCCCAACACCTTTGACAGCATGCTCGCGCTGTTGCCGCGCACGGAAATCGCGGCGTTTGAGGTGTTCACCAACGACATTCAGGCGCCCGTACGTTTTCAGACTGGTGGTAACAATTGCGCGGTGGTGGTGGTGTGGACGAAGCAGCATATCAATGCGCGGCGGTAAAATTTCTACCGCTTCATGGAGTACTCCGCCCATGTCAGACACCGTCGTGAAGGTCGGCTAGTCGCTTTCGGTTGCTGACTTGGCGCTTCGTCTGCCTACGGGAGTGATTCGCCGAATCTCGCCATGATCCTTCGGACGATTGGTTTTATCGCCGTTGGTCTTTCAATCCGGCTACACGGGACAGGTCGGTAGTCCCTGCATTACGGTGCGGCATTGCATGAATACTTGCTGCAGGCTGAAAGCGGTCAGCGCCCCATGGTGCTGACCGCTTTCTCTGTACCGTCGGCGATCCAGAGTTCCACGGCATCCACCATGCGCGCGTAGCGTTCCTCCACGAGGTCGCGTTCGTCGCGCGGCATGGTGTGCAACACAAATGCCGCCAAATCACCAATCTGGCGTCGCTCGTCGACCGGCTTGATGCCGATCCGAAGCCGCGGGTAGGCAGGCGATTTGAGATGCGCCTCGATGCTCTTGAGGCCATTGTGTCCGCCCGGGCTGCCGGCCGCGCGTAGGCGGTATTCACCCACCGGTACCGCGACTTCGTCGACGATCACGAGCAGATCCTCGGCGGCGCTCCATCCTTCGCGTTTCAGGTACGGGCGCAGCACCTGGCCACTGAGGTTCATGTACGTCTGCGGCTTGACGAGCTTGACCTTTTTGGCGTTCACAAGCCCCGTGGTGGTGAGGGCGTCGCCATCCTTTCGCCACGGGTCGAAGTGCCAGCGCTGCGCGAGGTGATCCACGAGCCACCAGCCTACATTGTGGCGCGTCTGTTCGTACTCGCGACCGGGATTTCCCAGCCCAACAATGACTTTCATACGGAGCGGTAAACGGGCGGGGCGCGGAATGCGCCAGCGTGGGGTCACCATGCCGTGCGGACTCCGCGCCCCGAACGATGCAACGAAATGACGAGTGCGCCTTACTTCACGTCGTCGGGCTTGACCTTGCGAATGACTTCCGGCTCGGCGGCGCCTTCAACGATCGGCTCCACCGCAACCTTCGGCGCCTGAACGATGCACACGGTGGTACCCATGTCGTCGAGCACCTTGATGCCAGGCGCGAGCACAATGTCCGACACATGCAGCGACTTGCCGAGCTTGAGCGCGGAGATGTCCACGTCGATGTGATTCGGGATCGCCGCCGCATCGACTTCGATATGCAGCTGGTGCATGATCTGATCAAGCAGGCCGCCTTCGAGACGCACGCCTTCCGGGACGCCCACGTACACGATCGGGCAGAACACCGAGACGGTTTCGCCCACCACGAGCTCCTGGAAGTCCAGGTGCGTGAGGGAGCGACGCACCGGGTGACGCTGGATCTCGCGGATGAGCGTGCGCGATACCTTGCCGTCGATGTTGAGTTCGATGACCGTGCTGCCGGCGGAGATCTTGCTGATCAGCTTATCGGTTTCGCGGGCATTGATCGTGAGCGACTGCGACTCGCGGCCATGACCATAGATCACGGCGGGCACGCTGCCGGCCTGACGAAGCTTGCGCGCGGCGCCCTTGCCGGTTTCGGTGCGAATCGACGCGTTAAGAGAAGCGGTGGACATTGAAGCAGACCTCTGGAGTAAGTTGGTGCGGGAGTAACCGGAAATGGTCGTCCCGGCCAGGTAACGGCCTTGTGAGGCGCCGTTATTCGAACAGCACGCTGACCGACTGGTCGGCGTGCGTGAATCGGATTGCCTTGGCCAGCAACTCACCCACCGACAGCACGCGCAACGTATCGAAACGGCGCTCGGGGGGCAGGTTGATGGTGTCGGTAACCACGACTTCCTTGATCGGCGCGTTCATCAACCGTACGACGGCGGGGCCGCTGAACAGCGCGTGCGTGGCACACACGTAGATGTCGTTCGCGCCGAGATTCTTGAGTGCGCGGGCAGCCTCGGAGACCGTACCGGCGGTATCGATCATGTCATCGGGAATGAGGCAATCGCGTCCTTCCACTTCACCGACCACATTCATCACCTCGGCCACGTTGGCCTTGGGACGCCGCTTGTCGATGATGGCGAACGTGGCGTCGAGACGCTTGGCGAAACCGCGCGCCATTTTGGCGGATCCCACATCAGGCGCGACGACGACCAGATCCTTCAGCTCTTTGCGGCGGAAGTAGTTGGTGAACACCGGGGCGGCGTAGAGGTGGTCCACCGGCACATCGAAGAAGCCCTGCAGTTGGTGCGCATGAAAATCGAGACCGAGCACGCGGGCGGCGCCGGCGGTTTCGATGAGGTTCGCCATCAGTTTGGCGCCGATCGCCACGCGCGGCTGATCCTTGCGGTCCTGTCGTGCGTAGCCCATGTACGGGAGCACGGCGGTGACGCGGGCGGCAGACGCGCGCCGGGCGGCGTCAATGAGGAGCAGCAGTTCCAGCACGTTCTCTCCAGGCGGATTCGTGGGCTGCACCACGAACACGTCGGCCCCGCGGATGTTTTCGTCGATACGCACAAACACCTCTCCGTCGGCGAAACGCGTACAGGTCACCTTGCACAGCTCCGTGCCGAGCGACTTCGCGACCTCCTGCGCCAGCGGCTGATTGGCCGTGCCGGAGAGGACTTTAAAGCCGCGCGACGAGGGCGGAATGTCCGTAGCGGGTGCCATGCGTGCGTCGTAACCTGCGGAAAAAGGTGTTGGTCTCGTGGTACGGACCGAGGACAGCCTGAAAGAATAGCCAATCCGGGGCCGCAGAGGGAGTGGGGCGGGCCCATCAGGAGGGACGTGTGTGATCGGGTTGTAACGCGGTCGTGACGCGCCCTTCACGATTCGGTCGCGCGATGGATACAACGGCGGCGGATTCTATGGCGTCGCTCCGTCGCGACGACTTCTTCCTCAACCCACGACGTTTTATGCGCCAGTCTGTCGTCCGCCGCGCCCTCTGGGCGCTGTTTTCGGCCGTGCTTATCGGGGGTGCGCCGCTGACGGCCACCGCACAAGGTACTGAAGGTTTTGTTGCTGGTCAGGTTCGATCAGCGGCCGGCGCGGCGGTGGTCGGAGCCACGGTCACCGCCCGGAATCAGGCCACCGGCACCCAGCAGACCCGGCAGACCGATGCCCGCGGTCGCTACGTCTTTGCCCAGCTCCCAATCGGTGGTCCGTACATCATCACGGTCCGGCAGCTTGGATTCCGCCCCGCCCAGCGCAGCGGGCTGATGCTCAATCTCGGCGACCGCGTGGTACTGGATCTCACGCTCGAAGTCTCGGCCACGGAACTCGCCGCCATCGACGTGCGCGCCGACCGCGAGAGCAAACGGTCCGAGCGGGTGGGGGGAAGCACGGTGGTGACCGAAAAAGAGATCCGTCAACTTCCCATTCAAGACCGCTCGTTCGCCGATCTGGCCATTCTTGCCCCCACCACGTCGCGCGCCGGAACCGGCGGGATCATCACGTCGTCTTCGTCTATTGCCGGCGGTCGCGTGAGCGGCACCGATATTCGTGTTGACGGCGTGCAGGCCAAGAACACCCTGTGGGGGGCGGGTTTCGGGCGCGGCCCGTACTCGATCTCGGTGGAAGCCGTGCGCGAGTTTGAAGTCGTGACCAACGTCTACGACGTGACACAGGGACGGCAGGGCGCAGGCGCGGTCAACGTGGCCACGCGCGCCGGCACCAATACGCGCACCGGATCGGTCTTTGCGTACAACCGCAATCAGAACCTCACCACCAACACGAACTTCCTCGGTCAGCCCATCACCACGTTCGAAAACTGGCAGTTCGGCGGGTCGCTGGGCGGTGCAATCGTGAAGGACAGATTGCACTACTTCGTGGCATACGATCGCCAGCAAGTGGCCGAGCCGTTCTCGACGCTGCAGGTGGACAACGCTGCCGATTGGGCACGGCTGCAGGTGGCGCCAGACAGTGTGGCGCGCTTCCTGGATATCCTGCGGACGTCCTATGGCCTGAGCACCGACCGGCAGACCGGCACCTTCGATCGCGCCAACACGCTCAATACGGTGTTCGGGCGCCTTGATTATCAGATCAGCGATGCGCATCGCGCGACGCTGCGCACCACGTACTCTGACTTCTTCTACAGCAATTCCATTCCCGACCGCGAGCTGTCGGTGCTCGAGAGTCGCGGCAATCAGCAGTCGCGCGAAGTGCAGACCATGGGCTCCGTGAAGTCCAACCTCGGCAGCCGCCTCACCAACGATGTGCGCTTGGCGTACACCAACCGCATTCTCGAAAACGCGCCGAATACACGACTTCCACGCGCGTGGGTGAATGTCTCGTCGACGCTGCCCACGGGTAGCACGGGCGCCAATCAGATTTTGCAGTTTGGTGGCCAGCGTACCAGCCCCGAGCTGCAGACCGAGGAATCGTATCAGCTTGTTGACGTGTTGCGCTACGACGGCGAACGCAGCGCGTTCACGCTCGGAACGGACCACTCGCTCAACAACCTGTCGATGTTCGTCTCGATCGAGACGGACGGGCTGTTTCAGTTCCCGAACCTCGCCGCGCTCGAAGCGCGTCGCCCGTCGTCGTTTGCGCGCCTTGTGCCGTTGCAGGAGCTCGAGCCGCGGATGCGGCAGTGGGTGTACGACGGCGGAGTGTTCGCGCAGGGCGAGTTTCGGCTCCGTGACAATCTCAATGTGACCGCAGGGCTTCGCGCCGACATGACGGCGTTCCTGACGGGCGCCAATCGCAACGAAGCAGTGGAAGGCGCCTTCGGTCGTCGTACCGACCTGACACCCACCGACCTCGCCATCCAGCCGCGAGCGCAGATGACGTGGACGCCGGGTGAGGCCGGTAAAAACATCGTGCGGGTGGGTAGCGGGTATTTCACCGCGCAGCCGCACTACATGGCGCACATCAACAATCTGCTCAACGACGGCTCACAATTGGCCGACGTGCTCCTGACCGGGGCTGCGGTCCCGACGCCGGACTTCGCCAGCTATCGTCAGTCGTTCGCCAACACGCCGGGTATCCCGGCGGGGAGTGGCCCACGCCCTGCGTACATCAACACGTTCGGTGCCGACTTCAAGGTGCCCCGCACCTGGAAGAGCGATCTGGCCTACCAGCGTCGTCTGTTCGACGGCAATCTGACACTCGGCGCGGCCGCGCAGTACGCTCACACCAGCGAACTCTATCGCTACGTAGATCTCAATCTGCGTCCGACGCCGGACTTCACGCTCGCCAACGAAGCAGGGCGTCCGGTGTTCGTGCCGCCCACGAGCATCACCGCGGGCGGCGGGCGCAACCCGGTACTCGCACGTCCGTTCCCGCAGTTCCAGCGCGTTCTGGAGTTGCGGAGCGATGCCAGTCAGCATCAAAAGGCAGTTTTCGTGGATGCGGCGCTGCGGTTGCCTCGGAACGGCTCGCTGAGTGGATCGTTCACGTTCAACGAGACGCGCGACAACAGCTCGTTCAACTGCTGCATCGCGATCAGTTCCGTGTTCACGCCAGTGCCGGGCGATCCGCGCATTCCCACGTGGGGTGCCAGCAATACCGACTTCCGTCACAAGCTCGTGCTGTACGGTGCTACGCCGGAGATCAAGGGATTTCAGTTCAGCGCCCGGGTAATCGGCCAGTCGGGCTCACCGTGGTCCGCTACGGTGGCACAGGACATCAACGGAGACGACGTCGGCGCCGGCAGCTCGTTCGGCAACCAGAACGATCTTGCGTTCGTCTTCGATCCGTCCTCCCCGGGCTTGCGCGCCGGCTTCGCTGACTCGCTGCGTCTGGTGTACGCCAATCCGGCCAACATCGGGGCGAGCTACCTGCAGCAGACGGTGGGGCAGATCGTCGAGCGGAACGCGGTGCGCAACCCGTTCGTCACGCAAATCGATGTGCGCCTGACACAGAAGCTGCCGTCGATTCGAGGGCAGCGTGCCGAACTCACGCTCGATGTGTTCAACGCGGCGTCGCTGCTCAATCACAACTGGGGCGGAGTGCGCGTCGTCCCCGGCGCCAACCAGACGTTGCTCAACGTGATCGGCTTTGATCAGGCCACGCGCGAGTACCGCTACCGCGTGAATCCCAACTTCGGTCGGACGGTCAAGGCCGGCAACCGGTACCAGATGCAGTTGGGGGTGCGCTACCAGTTCTAATGGCCGCGATCGCGCGCCAGCGTTGACCGCTGCGCAAACGGCGAAGGAGCGTGTGTTTCCGCTCCTTCGCCGTTCTCTTTGCGTGCGGTTGATAGGCCCACTTGGAATCGAACCAAGATCTCCGGCTTCAAAGGCCGGGGTAATAGCCGTTATACCATAGGCCAACGGTACCGTGCAGAAGTTATGCAGCCGACCCCCGCGAGACAATCGGGACGGCCGGGCCGCAGAAAAATGGCCGTCAGCGACCGTCGGCCCCCCCGCCAGCGACCGTTAGCGGTACCGGGTCGTACGTGTATCCCGTCTGGCGTCACATGTCAGGCCCACTACCCCACCGGCCACAGCCACGCCGCGCCACGTACTCCGCTCGAGTCCCCGTGCGTGTTTTGAACGACCCGCGTGTGCACCTGATCAGAGAACACCCAATGGGGGAGCTCCGCCGTCACGGCTGCCGCGAGCCCATCCACGTTCGACATGCCGCCCCCCAGCACCACCACCTCGGGATCGAGCACATTGATGACGGTCGCGAGACTGCGCGCCGTCCGGTGAATGAACCGCGCGTGGGTGGCACTGGCCGACGGGTCACCCGCCCGCGCCGCAGCCATCACGGCCGGGGTGGCTAACGCGTGGCCGGTCACGCGCTCGTGATCGGCCGCGACGCCGGGGCCGGAGATCCAGCTCTCGATGCAGCCGGCCTTTCCGCAGTAGCACGGCGGCCCCGGGAGTTCGCTGGCCGTGGGCCACGGCAGCGGGTTATGTCCCCATTCCCCGGCAATGAGATTGGCGCCCACGAGCGGGATGCCGTGGACGACGATGCCGCCCCCCACGCCCGTTCCCATGATGACCCCGAACACCACCCCGGCACCCGCTGCCGCCCCGTCGGTGGCTTCGGACAACGCAAAACAGTTGGCGTCGTTGGCCAAGCGCACGGGGCGATCGAGGGCCACCTCGAGGTCGTCGCCAAGTGGCTGCCCGATCAGCCACGCGGAATTGGCGTTCTTCACGCGGCCCGTCTCCGGGCTCACGGCGCCCGGAATACCCACGCCCACCGAACCGCGCAACGCCAACGGTCGCTCAAGGTGTTCGATCAGCTCCTGAATGGCGCGGATGGTGCCGTCGTAGCTGCTCGGCGTTGGCACGCGCTCGCGCCCGAGCACGGCGCCGCTGGCCGTGAGGGCGATGCCTTCGATCTTGGTGCCGCCGAGGTCGATGCCGATGCGCATGTCAGGAATCTTCGCGCGAGGCACGAGCTGCCACCAGTCGGGCGGGCAACCTCCGGGCGTCGGCTGGCCGATCGCTGCCAAGTGCCGTAATCTGACGCATGACCGTTCCGCCAGCTTCCCGCCCCCTTGATGCCGGGGGAGCCTCGATCCCGTCCATCAGGAAGTCTGATGAACATCTGGCCAGCGCCGCGTTACGTCGTCAGACGCTCCTGGATCCGGCCACACGGCGAAGATGGTATTTGGGGGCGATGGTTGCGGCAGGGACCGGCGCGGCGTGTGCGATTCTCCTTCGCGACCCAAGCGGGCGAGGCTACGGGTTTCTGAGCGCGTTTGCCATGTTCGCGATGCTGCGTGGGGGCTACGGGCCAATGCTGGTGGCCGGATGGGGCGCGCTGGTCCTCACCCTGTCAGTCCCGCCGTTTGGTCACGTGCTCATGGTGCAGCCGACCGATTGGCCGCGAGTGACTTCGCTTTTTGTCCTGTACGGGCTCGCTTCGGCGATCGGCGGGTTCTTGCGGCGCGAAGAACTCCGCACTCTTGAGCGGGAAATCCGTCTTGCCGATGCGCTTGCACAGATGCGCGCCTTGCACGCCGAGTCAGTGGCCGCCAATGAACGCCAGCGCACCGAACGCGACCTCTTGAACGGGATTCTGGCCACGAGCGTCGCTGGCATCCTGGTCGTGGATACGACGGGGGCGATCATTTTTGCCAACCATCGTGCGGAACAAGTGCTGGGGCTCGCGTCCAATGGTTTGCGAGAGCGTCGCTACGATTCGCCGGCGTGGCGGCACACCGATCTTGAAGGTGGTCCGTGGCCGGATGCGCAGCAACCCTTCGCGCGGGTGATTGCCACGGGTGAGCCAGTGTTCGATGTGTGCCACGGTGTCGAATGGCCTGACGGGCGACGCGTGTTGCTCTCCATTAACGGAGCGCCTCTGCGTGACGCGCAGGGAGCGCTGTCGGCGGTGGTCTTTGCCGTCACCGACGTGAGCGAGTCGGTGGCCGCCGCAAACTCCCTGCGCGAACGGGACCGGCAACTCGAGCAGATCACGAGCGCCATGCCGGGCGTTGTCTTTCAATACGTCTTGGAGGCCGATGGGCGCGAGCACTTCCCGTTCGTGACGCATTTTGAGACGATCGGGCTTGGCATTGGGGCCGCAGAGTTGATGGTCGACGCCAGTCTAGCCTACGACCTGCTGCATCCGGAGGATCGACTCGCATTTCTCGCGTCGGTGCGGCAGTCGGCGCGCACGCTTCAGCCATGGGTTCATCAGTTCCGGAGCATCGACCCCACCTCGCCGGCGCAATGGCGGTGGATGAGCAGCAACGCCACCCCGCAACGTGATACGTCGACCGGCGCCATCACGTGGAACGGCATCATGATGGACGTGACCGACCGGCGTCGGCTCGAAGATGATTTGCGTCAGGCGCAGCGCATCGAAAGCGTGGGTCGCCTGGCGGGCGGGATCGCACACGACTTCAACAACGTGCTCACGGCGATCCTCGGGCAGGCCGACCTGCTGGCGCAGGATGCGATGCCCGGGAGCGAGGTGGCGGACGGCGTTGCGCACATCCGGCAAGCGGCGGAGTCCGGCGCGGCTCTCACGCGGCAGATTCTGGGATTCGCGCGTCGTCAGGTCATGTCGCCTCGGGTGGTAGATGTGGCCTCGATGCTGATTCGGGTGACACCCCTGCTGCAGCGCGTGTTGCGCGAGCAGGTGCAGCTCGCGTCGCAGGTGCCGGCCAACGTGGGCCGCGTTCGCGTGGATCCGGCGCTGTTCGATCAAGTGCTGATGAACCTCGTGGTGAACGCGCGCGATGCCATCGAAGGCGCCGGGACGGTGACCGTGCAGGTGCGACGCATTGAACCCGATGATTCGGCGCGCGCCCGGTACGCGACTCTGTCTGACGGACCGATCATTGAGATTGCCGTCATCGATACTGGCACAGGGATGACCGACGAGGTGCGGGCCCGCGCGTTCGAACCGTTCTTCACGACCAAAGCTGTGGGGCAGGGCACCGGACTGGGCTTGGCCACGAGCTACGGCATTGTGATGCAGGCGGGTGGAAGCATGGAACTCGAATCGGTGGAACGCGAGGGCACGACGGTGCGCATCGCATTGCCGGCCGTCTCCGACCGACTCGAAGAGGCCACGGCGCCCACCTTCCCAGCCCGCGGTGGACGGGAGACGATTCTTGTCGTGGATGACGATGCGGCGGTGCGCCGGGTGACAATAGCGACACTGACACGACGCGGCTACAACGTCGTAGAAGCGCACGATGGCACGAGCGCAATTGCGCTGGCCCGCGCGCTACCCCGGCGTATCGATCTGCTTCTGTCAGACGTGGTCATGCCGGGCATCACCGGCCTTGAGCTCGCCGAGGCGCTGCGAGCGGAAGGGCTGGTAGATCGGGTGCTGTTCGTGTCCGGATACGCGGGCGGCATGTTCAATGACGCCGGGCAATTGCCGGATGATATGGAACTTCTCTCGAAACCGTTTGGCGTTGCCGAGATCGAACAGCGGGTGCGCCGGGCGCTCGACCGATCCGACGCGGCGTCTCCATTGCAGAAAAAGGATCTCTGATGGCATGGCAGCGACAGGCTTTCCGCCTGATGGTCCCAATACTGGCTACCGGCTGGCTCGCGGGATGTGGCAGCACCAGCGCACCCACGGCGCCCGTACCACCAGTGATCGCGCCGCCCGCGACACCCACACCGCCACAGACGGCGCTCACGGTGCCCGCGATTGCACGCGAGTTCCGCGGCCTGTGGATCGCGACGGTGGCCAACATCGACTGGCCGTCACGCAGCGACCTGACGGTGAACGCGCAGCAAGGCGAGCTCGGACTCATTCTTGACGTCGCGCAGAACGCCGGATTGAACGCGGTGGTGTTGCAGGTGCGTGCGGCAGGCGATGCGTTGTATGCGTCACCTCATGAACCGTGGGCGCGCGTGCTGACCGGCACGCAGGGCACCAATCCCGGCTATGACCCACTTGCATACGCGGTCACCCAAGCGCGATTGCGTGGCCTGGAAGTGCACGCGTGGTTCAATCCCTTCCGCGCGGCGAATCTCGCCGACACATCGCGACTGGCCCCGCAACACTTTGCGAAACGGCGCCCGGATCTGACGCGGCCATACTGCACGCAGCTGTTCTTCGATCCGGCCGAACCCGACGTGCAGGACCAAGCCATTCTGGTGATGCTGGACGTGCTGCGGCGCTACGATATCGATGCTGTGCATATGGACGACTTTTTCTATCCGTATCCCGATACGCGGTGCCCGGGGCTCGACTTCCCCGACAGTGCGGGCTACGCACGCTATCGCGGAGCCGGGGGCGCACTGACGCGGGGCGACTGGCGTCGCGATAACGTGAATCGATTCGTCGAACGACTCTATCGGGAAGTGCGCGCGGTGTCACCCACCGCGCGCGTGGGGATCAGCCCATTCGGTATCTGGCGTCCCGGAAATCCGGTCGGCATTTCCGGTCTCGATGCGTACGCCTCGATCTACGCGGATTCCCGTCTCTGGCTCCAGCGCGGCTGGGTGGACTATCTCGCCCCGCAACTTTACTGGAGCCTCGCATCCATCGGACAGAACTTCACGTCACTGATCTCGTGGTGGGGCCTGCAGAACACGCAACGTCGCCACCTTTGGCCAGGGTTGGCCTCGTATCGCGTAAACGACGGCAGTGCGAGCCCGTACGTGGCGTCCGAAATCCCTGCGCAGATCCAGGTAGCGCGTGGACAGGCCGCCCTCGCGGGCGGCGCCACGGGTGTTGTGCTCTACAACACCACGTCGGTCCGCACGAACCGCGGCGGATTGACCACGCTGTTGAGCGAGGGCGTCTTTGCAGCGCCCGCCATCCCCCCCGCGAGCCCGTGGCTCGATGCCGTTGCGCCGGCGGCGCCCACATTGGCGGTGTCCACCACGACCGGGCTGCTGCAGGTCGCCGTCACGCCGGGCGGCGATGATGCCCTCTCCTGGTGGCTGGTGCGGTGGCGCGCCAATGGCACATGGCGGCAGCGCCAGGTGCTTGCCAGCACGCGCACGATCAACGTTGCCTCGGCGGGTGTGGACGGCATCGTGGTCAACGCGATCGATCGCGCGGGGAACGCCAGCGCGGACGTGATCTGGCGGCCACAGTAGGTGACGCCGACCGGGGCGATATCATCGCTTCGCGTCAGTTCGTAGCGTCAGTTCGTCAGGTGCGCCCCGTCGCGCGTTTCTGGCATCGTGATGTACACCAGCAATGACGCGGCAATGCAGGCGCTCACATACCAATAAAAACCACGTTCCATCCCTGCGTTCTTGAACCAGAGTGCGAGGTACTCGGCGGTGCCGCCGAAGAGCGACACTGTCACTGCATACGGGAAGCCCACCCCCAGCGCGCGAATGCTGGTGGGAAACAGCTCGGCCTTCACGACGGCATTGATCGCCGTGTACCCACTCACCGCGATGAGGGCGAGGATGAGAAGGCCGAGCGCTGCCGGCACCGTGCGTGTACCCTCGAGCGCCGTGAGCAACGGCACCGTGCCCAACGTTCCGGCAACTCCGAACACCGTGAGTACCGGCCGTCGGCCGATCCGGTCGGACAGGGCACCCACCACGGGTTGCAGGCACATATACAGCGCGAGTGACACGGCGTTGATGAACGTGGCGTCGCGCTTGCTGAAGCCGGCGGTGTTCACGAGAAACTTCTGCGCGTAGGTGGTGAACGTGTAGAAGGCGACCGTGCCGCCCGCCGTGAGTCCGACCACGGTGGCCACTGCACGAGGATGCTGCAGGAGCGCTCGCATCGTGGCGCCCGGCGCCCCCGCTGGCTGCGACGCACGATGCTGCGCAAACGCCGCCGTCTCTTCGAGTCCACGACGCAGTGCTACCGCGACGACCGCGCAGGCGGCGCCGATGAAGAACGGGATCCGCCAACCCCACGCATCGAGTTGCTCACTGGTGAGCGTCCGTTGCAGCACGAGTAGCACGCCGAGCGCCAGGAGCTGACCCATAATCAGCGTGACGTACTGGAAACTCGACCAGAAGCCGCGATGCCGCTGCCCCGCCATTTCGCTGAGATACGTGGCGCTGGCCCCGTACTCGCCGCCCACGCTCAATCCCTGCAGCAGCCGAGCCACAATGAGGAGCACCGGCGCCGCCACCCCGATGGTGGCGTAGCTTGGCGTCACGGCAATAACCAGTGAGCCACCACACATCAGCAGCACGGAGGCCGTGAGCGCGGCGCGGCGTCCGTGTTTGTCGGCATACCGCCCCATCAGCCAGCCGCCCAGCGGCCGCATGAGGAAGCCCGCCGCGAACACTGCGGCCGCGTTGAGCAGCTGGACGGTCTGGTTGGCCGGTGGGAAGAAACTTTTGGCGAAATAGAGCGAGAACGCCGAGTACACGTACCAGTCGTACCACTCCACCAGATTGCCGATCGATCCGCCGAAAATGGAGCGGAGGCGTGTCGTCGCGCTGGGCGCCGCGACCGCTGGAGTGCTACGACTGGGCACTGATCGTGCGCTCAAGCAGGTCGAGCACCTCTGCCTCCGACTGAATACCGGGGATGTCATCCATGGCAATCGTGTAGCCGTACCGATCGGCGATGGCTTCGTACAACGGTATCCGGTGCGCGAGTAACTGTTCAAAGCCCCAGACCGCGAAGGCATCGGGATCGACGTCGTCGTCAGCGGCGATGTGGTGCCGTGCTTTAAATTCCGCCCACTTGGCCTCGAGAAACGCGGGCTGGTAGTACATCGGCTTGGGGTGCGCGCGGAATCGCTCCACCAGCATGCGGGCGTGGGCTGGCGTCCCCTTGATGTACACGAGCATGGTGTGCTCGGCGAGCGTACGCAGCACCGGGTCGTCGGCCGCGTACGGGTCGACCACTTCGCACAGACTCCCTCCCGAGTCACACACGAAATGGGCGTAGTCGTAGATATTGTGCGCGCGATCAATGAACTCCGGTACATCGAGCAGCGCACTGGTTTCCGCGATCCGGTGCTGCGCCTGCCGCCGCCGATACTCGGCAAACGGAATGCCCCCCAGTTCCGGGTTTCCCGGCTTCCCGAGGTAGGTGGACAACGGACTCAGGTTCTCGAACGTTAAGTTCGAGGCGATATAGATCGAATCCGAGCGGAGCAGCTGGCGCAGAAACGGCACGCGCATCGCTTCCCGCTTGAAGTTGTCCACGATGTGTTCGTCCATGTACCGCGTGCCAATGCGGTAGTCCACGGAGTATTGGAACCAGTCATGCTTCTGCAGCAAGCCGGCGAGTGTGGTTTTCCCCACCCCCGACATGCCCAAAAAGGTGACGGCATGGGAAGGCTGGTCGCGGAGGGCTCGGCCCGAAGTGAATCGCATCCTGCTAAATTCCTGCTCAGCCCCGTTGTCCTCAACCCCTCGGCCGCTTCTTTCGTGCGTTTTCCGCGTCGATTGGCCCGTCGCAGCCTGCGGAAACCGGCGGAAACCGGTCCCAGCCGTGTGGTGTTGAGCCTTTCGGGGCAGATGCTCAAGCAATCCCTACCGGGTCGTGCGACTGGCGTCCGACTCAAAGTCCTTGTTCCTACGAAGCGCTGATGCTGGTGTTTGAAATCCCGATCGCTGTCACGCCCGACGATATCGACGAAAACAACCACGTCAACAACGTGGTCTTTCTCCGCTGGGTGTACGAAGTAGCGCTCGCGCACTGGAATGCCTGTGCCGACGCCTCCATGCAGTCCAACTATGGCTGGGTCGCGACCCGTCACGAGCTGGACTATCGACGCGAAGCGCTGCTTGGCGATCCGATCGTCGCTCGCACCTGGATTGGCGCGGTGGATTCGCGCCGCTTCGAGCGACACACAGAGATTGTGCGCACCAGCGATCGAGCGGTGCTGGCGCGTGGCCGCACCTACTGGTGCCTGATGTCCAAGAGCACCGGCAAGATCACGCGTATACCGCTGGAGATGACGGCGCTGTTCGCCGACTACATGATGGTCCCGCCAACGGCCGCTGCGGCTGACGCGGCCGCGGCGCTCGTTGGATAACCGAAGCCTGCGCTGTAGCTGCGGGCGCCCGATGGGGCGCTACTGACGGGCGAGCGCCCGTGAGCCGAGATAGAGATACACGCCGCGACCGTTAGGATCACGACTGATGCCAACGGTCGTACCCGGCGTGGCTCCCGTCTGCACCAGCAGCTGGTCGGCGCCTACAAGTGATACGCGTCCGTTCAACATCCCCTGGCGCGCGACCAGCGAGTCTCCCACCACGGTCAATTCCACGGCGCGGCGGCCCATGCGGTACACGCCAGCCAGCGCGACCCGCTCGGCCGCCGATGGGGCGCGCGGTGCCGGCGGCGCGGGTGCAGGCCGCAGCGTCACGCCGGCCGAGAGCCGGAAGGCGGCATCGGCGACTGCAGGGAGCGCCCCACCATCCACGTTGGTGAGGATGATGACCGCGGCGCGCCGGTCGGGGAGCATCGTGACCGCAGAGGCGTACCCGTTGATCGCGCCGCCGTGGGTCCATACGCGCTCCGCGCCGCGCCGCGCGATCACCAGGCCGTATCCGTAGCGCGCCGAGTCGAGTCCCGCCGCGCCCGGATGACGCACGTGGCCCGTGGTGAGCTGTGTCACGGCCTCACGCGGGATGCGCTGGTGACCATCCACGCGACCCGAGTCCATGAGCGCGATCGCGAATCGCCCCAGTTCCGGTGCCGTGGAGAAGAGAAACCCCGACGCCCATTGCGCCGTGTTCTCGGTCATCGGCCGCACCACGCGCACGGAGTCACCCGGTGCACGGGCGTGCCCCATGGCGATCGGATACGTGAGTGCTTCCAACGGCTTGAACGTGCTGCGTGTCATGTTGAGTGGCCCTAGCACCAGCGATTGAACCAGCGCGGCATATCGCTGCTTGCCCGCCACCTCAGCCACGTAGCCGGCCATGGAGAAGCCCGGGTTGGAGTACGAGAAGGTGCGGCCAGGCTCGGTGAAGAAGAGCGTGTCGGTCACCTCACGCATGACCTCGCCTAGCGCACCTTCACCCATTCGTCCGTAAGGCACCGCGTTGTCGAGCCAGCCAGCGTGGTGCGTGAGCAGTTGGTGCGCAGTCACGGCGCCCACCCGCTTACCGGAAAGTTCTGGCACCACGCGGCCAATCGGCGCCTGCAGGTCCAGCGTTCCCTGCTGCGCCATGATCGCGGCCGTGGCTCCGGTGACCATTTTGGTCACTGAGCCCACTCGGAGCAGCATCGTCGCGGTCATGGGGGCCTGCGACTCGACATTGGCCAGACCGTAGCCTTCCGCGTAAATCACCCGACCGTTGGCCACGACGGCCACCGTGGCGCCGGGGATGTTGGCGCGCGCCATGTCGGCTCGTACTATCGAATCCAGCGTGGCTGCCCACGCTGGCCGAGTATCCTGCGCGCGCACCCAGTGAGGCAGACTCGCAACAGCGAGTACGACAAACTGAATCACTGATCGTAGTCGGAGAGAGGCGGCGGAGCGCTGAGACATGGTCGGAAGCTGGCCGAGGGGAGGAATGACGTCGAAGAAGGTAGTACGTGGCCCACCCTCAAGATGCTTCACAAGAGGGCGTACCGTTCCGTGCCCTGTGGCATCGCGGGCTGCTGCGGAAGCGACTCGACCGGCGCTCACGGTGGTTGTTCCCGATACCAACCTGCTGTTGTACGCGGTCGATGCAACGTCGCCGCATCACGCTGGGGCGAAACGTTGGCTCGACGCCCTCTTGGGCGGCGATGAACCGGTGGGCTTCCCGTGGGCGGTGTTGCTAGGGTTTGTTCGAATCAGCATGAACGCACGAATCATGCAGGAGCCACTGGAGCTCAATGATGCGCTGTACGTCGTGAGCCTCTGGATGCATCAGCCAGTCGTGGTGACCGTAAAGCCAGGCGCGGAGCACTGGTCGATTCTGCTACCTCTGCTGCTCGAGGCACGTCGTGGTGGAAATCTCACCACGGATGCGCACCTGGCCGCACTATGCATCGAGCGCGGTGCGACCTTGGCCTCGGCCGATGGTGGGGGAGACGGGCAGGAGGCGACCACCGAGTTCTGTGCGGAAACTGGCCGAGGGGCGGAGCGACGTCGTAGACTTTAGAACGCCGATTGCTCTGAAGATTCTTCCCCCAAAACTGGCCGCTGTTGATCACGTTGCCGTACACCCTGTTGGACCGGTATGACCTCACGGCCGAACTCGGTCGTGGTGGTCATGCGGTGGTGTATCGCGCCCACGATCGGATCCTGCACCGCGACGTGGCCATCAAGCTGCTGCGAGACGATGTCCTTTCCGAGGATGTGCTCGCGCGCTTCAAGCAGGAAGTGAGCGTGACGGCGCGTCTGGAGCATGCGCATATCCTGCATGTGTACGATACGGGTACGCACGACGGGCGCCCCTTCGTGGTGATGGAGCTGGCGGTCGGCAGCACGTTGGGTGAGCGGATGGTACGTGAGGGCCCGTTGCCGGTGGACGATGCGCTGGAGATCACGAGGGCGCTCGGGCTCGCGCTCACGCATGCGCACAGTCAGGGAGTGATCCACCGCGACGTGAAGCCGGAGAACGTGCTGTTGGGCCCGGCTGGCGCACTGCTCGCCGACTTCGGCGTAGCGCGCGTGATCGGTGATGCGCCGGGACGTCCGGTGACGTCTACCGGGATTGCGGTCGGCAGCCTGCAGTACATGAGTCCCGAGCAGCTGTGTGCGGAGCGCGTGATCGACGGGCGCAGCGATCAGTATGCGCTGGCGTGTGTGCTCTACGAAATGCTCACAGGCATCCGGCCGCACGTGGCGGCATCGGTGGAAGGATTGCGCATGTTGCGCATCACCGGACAGCATGTGCCGATCACGGTGCATCGTGCGTCGGTGCCCGAGCATGTCGAGCTGGCGGTGCGGCGCGCGCTCTCCGCAGTACCGGGCGATCGTTTCGCGCGTATGGAGGACTTTCTTGCAGCGCTGGCGATCGGGCGTGAGAGCGCGGAGTGGGCGCGGATCCGGCGTACGGGCGAGCAGGATGTCGTGGCAGGGCGAATGAAGACGAAGTCGGCTGCTGCGTCGACCGATGATGGCGCGTGGTGGCGTGGCTGGCGTGGGGTGGGGGCCGT
>JBBQUH010000004.1:0-104875 GCA_038212625.1 Gemmatimonadales bacterium
AATCACAAAAATCATCAGTCATGTCTCGCTGCCGCCCTGAAGAAACGACAGGTCACCGACACCGCCCTACCTATCTCTCGATCTTACCATCAGTTGTCAAACAGCTCCTGCTATCCACAGAGTAACCGCTTGCGGCTACTCAACTTACCGTTTTTCTTTTCGCCGCGTTCTCTGCGGCAGATTGTATTAATAACCTCGGAGCGTTCTTTCGTCAACCCCTCTACTTCACTTTCTTTTTGCCGGAAGGTCACGATTGGCGCTGTTCGGCCAACTCCCACTCCAGCCTCGACTCTCGTTGCCGATCAGTCGTGCCTCGGACGCCGCCTACCGCACCGAGGGAAATCCAAGCCGCCGACGACCGTAGACGTTGAAACGACCGGTCTCGGCGGGTCGGAGAAGAAAGCACATCAAAGGGCAAATGTCAAGACCCTGCTTCGCCCGAACCGCTCACACTGACTTGGTGAGACAACAAAGCCTCCGTCGCCATCCTCCGCGGCAGAGGCTTCGCCTCCAACACCAATGGGCCTTGTAGGAGTTGAACCTACGACCTCACGCTTATCAGGCGTGCGCTCTAACCACCTGAGCTAAAGGCCCGAAGTGGAACCGGAACAGCGCCCGATTCCACCAGAGCCGCCTAGTATACCGAAAGGCGGCTGTTCAGACAAGGGCGCAAGAGCACACATCTCCCGTGCGCCGCCGCCGACTCACGCATCGGGATCGTCCTCGTCGTACCCGAGGCCGAGATCGCGAAGGTCATCGTCCTCATCGTCGTCGTCATCATCATCGTCGTCGTCG
Organism: Gemmatimonadales bacterium; assembly: GCA_038212625.1. GTDB lineage: Bacteria > Gemmatimonadota > Gemmatimonadetes > Gemmatimonadales > Gemmatimonadaceae > Gemmatimonas. The sequence continues at coordinate 796 of JBBQUH010000004.1, forward strand.
AGGTCGTCGTCGTCGTCGTCCTCGTCATCATCGTCCTCGTCATCATCGTCATCAAAATCGACGTCGTCCTCCTCGTCGAGTTCATCCTCGTCGACAGGCTCACCATCGAAATCATCATCGTCGGCAGCCAGCGCGAAAACCGACGACGGTACCTGATCTTCGAGCGCGTCCAGCGACGACGACCCGAACTGCTCCAACATGGGACGATTCTCCTGCGAGTGGGAATGAATGGACCCGGGATGGGTCCGGAAAATCTGTAGCGCGTGAGGTGGAAACGCCACGTCACACGCCCCGGCGCCTACTGACGCCGGAATTCACGAAACGTATCGACAGCGCATCGCCCCCGATACCTTCCGATCATCGCGCTACGAATCGCGGTCGCGCTTGGCCTCACGGCTGGTGCGCTTGCGGTCGCTCGTCGCGAGCAGGCGTTTGCGCAGCCGGATGTTCAACGGCGTCACTTCGATGAGCTCGTCATCCTCGATGTACTCCAGCGCACTTTCCAGCGTAATCTCGCGGGGCGGCTCGAGGGTGATGTTTTCGTCAGTCGACTTCGTGCGGATGTTCGATAGCTTCTTTTCCTTCGTGGGATTCACGTCCATGTCGCCGGGACGGGAGTTCTCACCCACCAGCATCCCCTCATACACCGCGTCGCCCGGTGTCACGAAGAGCGTGGACCGCTCCTGGAGGCTGAACAGCGCGAAGGCGATGATCGTGCCATTCTCCATCGAGACCAGCACGCCGCGTGATCGGCCCGTGAGGGATCCCGCCCACGGTGCGTACTCGAGGAACCGGTGGTGCATGATGCCCGTGCCGCGGGTGTCCGTGAGGAACTCGCTGCGATAGCCAAAGAGGCCACGCGCGGGCACGCGGTACAGCAGGCGCACCAAGCCCTGCCCCGGGTTTTTCATCTCGATCATCTCCGCCTTCCGGGGGCCGAGCTTCTCGATGACCGTGCCGAGGTACTCTTCCGGGACGTCGATAGCCAACTCTTCGAACGGCTCGAGCTTCTCGCCCTTCTCCCCATAGCGCAAGATGACGCGAGGGCGCGATACCTGAAATTCGAAACCCTCGCGCCGCATCGTCTCCATCAGGATGGAGAGGTGCAACTCACCGCGACCCGAAACACTCCAGGCATCGGTGGTGTCGCTGTCCTCGACACGCAACGCGACGTTACGCTCGAGCTCCTTGTACAGGCGCTCCCGGAGCTGGCGCGAAGTCACGAACTTGCCGTCCTTCCCGGCAAACGGCGAATTGTTGACCACGAAGTCGACGCTGATGGTCGGCGACTCCACGCTGATGCCCGGCAAGGGCTCCTGATGCTCAGGATCGGTGAGCGTGCTGCCGATGTCCACGTCTTCAAAGCCGGCGAGCAGCACGATCTCACCCGCCGTGGCCTCTTGAATCTCGACCCGTTCGAGACCCTCATAGCCGTACAGCTTGGACACCCGTCCGCGCTGGATCGGCTTCTCGCTCTCGAACGGGAGCAGCGTGAGGGCGTCGCCAAGGTGAATCACGCCCCGCTCCACGCGGCCGATGGCCATGCGGCCCAGGTAGGCCGAGTACTCGATCGTGGAGACGAGCATCTGGAACGAACCCTCAGCATCCGACGGCGGCGGCGGCACGGTGTCGACGATGGTCTGATACAGCGGCGTCAGATCAATCGGCGTGACGTCCATGTCCATCGTGGCCAGCCCCTGCTTCGCGCTCGCATACACCACCGGCGCGTTGAGTTGTTCTTCGGTAGCTTCGAGCTCGATGAACAGCGACAGCACTTCGTCGTGTACACGTAGCGGATCGGCGCCGGGGCGATCGATCTTGTTGATGACAATGATCGGGGTGCGTCCGAGTTCGAGCGCCTTGCGAAGCACGAACCGTGTTTGCGGCATCGGTCCGTCGAAGGCATCCACGACGAGCAACACGCCCTCGACCATGCGCAGGATGCGCTCCACTTCACCACCGAAGTCGGCGTGGCCCGGAGTGTCGACGATGTTGATTTTCGTGTTATTCCAGCGGATCGACGTGTTCTTGGCCAGGATGGTAATTCCACGCTCTTTTTCTAGCGGATTGGAATCCATCACGCGTTCTTCTACGACCTGATTTTCGCGGAAAGCACCCGCTTGGCGGAGCATCTTGTCAACGAGGGTGGTCTTCCCGTGGTCGACGTGCGCGATGATGGCGACGTTACGAATCTGCATAGCCTCAAAAGTTAGCAGACTGCGGTTGTCCAATACAATGCCCTTCCCCGATTGGAATCAGCGGGCGCCGAGATTCCCGGCTGGCCGGCCGACCGACCGCGTGGCCGCTGCCCGACGTCGGCGCACCAGTTCGACGGCCAGCGTCATCGCGCGGACCATGCTTTCTGCCGAAGCGACGCCCTGCCCCGCGATGTCCAACGCGGTGCCGTGATCGGGGCTGGTGCGGATGAACGGCAGCCCCATCGTGACATTGACCGCGCTGCCAAAGCTTGCCACCTTGATGGCCGTCATGCCGACATCGTGGTACGGCGCAATGACGGCATCGAACTCGCCACGCAGAGCCCGCACGAACACGGTGTCGGCGGGGTACGGGCCAGCCACCCCCGCCTCGCGGGCCGCCGGGGCGAGGATCGTGTCATCCTCGCGACCGAACCGGCCGTTATCGCCAGCATGCGGGTTGAGTGCGCACAGCGCGAGTCGCGGCGCGGCGATGCCGAAATCGTCGCGCAATCCGGCCCGGGTGGCCTCCGCCGTGCGCACGATCACCTCGCGGGTGACCGACGCCGGGACATCGCGCAGCGCGATGTGGGTGGTGGCCAATACCACGCGCAGCCGGTCGGAAGCGAGCATCATGGTGGTGGGCACGCCAGCCAAGTGGGCGAGCATTTCGGTGTGGCCGGGATAGTCGTAGCCACCGGCTTGTAGCGCCGCTTTATCGAGCGGGGCGGTGACAATCCCCTCCAACTCCCCGCGGAGCGCTCGTTCGGCGGCCCGTGCCACGGCGCGCCCGGCCAGCGCACCGGCCAACGGGACGTCGCTCGCCTCGTCGGCCGTTGGCGCCCAGACACCGATCGCATCATGAACGGGCACCGACGTGCCGCGCGGACCGATCACCTGCCACAAAGCGCCCAGCGCCTCAATGCGAGGATCACGGAGCGCCTTTTCGACGATCTCAGGGCCAATGCCGCGCGGATCGCCGAGTGTGAGACCCAGTGCCACGGGGGGGTGGTCCGTGGTCATGCGGCCGCGCGCCTCACTGGGGGTCTGCGGCCATCTTCACGGGATCGTACCGCACCGAAACATACGTCTGTTTCTTCAGCCCATCGATCAGTCGGCGCATGCTACGCTCCTCCGAGAGCTGATCGCGGAATCTCCCTCGCACCTCGGAGAGTGAGAACTCTCCCGCCGCATCGAGGAAGGTGACCTGCGCTACCACGAACTTGTTCACGCCCGCCGAGCGATCCGGAATCGGGAATGGATCTAGTATTTCGTTGAGCGCCTTGCCCTCGAGTGCATTGCGATAGGCCTCGGGCAACTCGCTGCGCGGATACTCGGGGATGGACTTGTCTTCGCCGCCGGCGTCATCGTGGAACTTGACGCTGAGCGAGTCGTAGCTTCCACTCTTTCGCCAAGCCTCGGCAATCGAATCCGCAAGTAACTTGGCGCGCCCTTCATCGGTGGAGTCGAGCACCGCGCGGATGAGGATATGCCGTGCCTTGACCTCCGCCGGCTGCACGCGATCGACGCGGATGATGTGAAATCCGAACGACGTTTCGACCACGGGGCTGATGACTCCCGGGTTGAGCGCAAACATCATGCGATCAAACTCGGGCACCATGCGACCGCGCCGGTTCCAGCCGAGGTCTCCCCCAAGCTCTTTGTTGGAGAGGTCCATCGACTCCCGCTTGGCGACGTTCTCGAAATCCTCCGGGTGCTGCTCGAGTTCCGTGCGGAGGGAATCCACTTTGGCCCGCGCCCTGGCCTTGGCACCGTCAGAGGGGGTCGTGGCGACGACTATCTGCCGCAGACCAACCCGCTCTTCCTTTTTTGGCAGACGCTCCCGATTGGCTTCGTACGCCTCGGTCACCTCGGCTTCGCTGACGTTCACGGCGGTCATTTTGCCATCGCGGCGCAGCTTCTGCACGACGTCGCGTTGAAGGTTGTCGCGTTTGACGAGATCGCCTTGGAGCTTGCGCCACTCTTCGAGCGAGCCGAAGCCGGCTTCCTTGAGCGCCTGCCGGAACTCGAGCTCAGTTGTGAACTGGCCGCGGATTTTTTTCTCGTTCTCGTCGAGCGATCGGTCGATGTCGGCCTGATTGAGCTCGACCTTCTCCTCTATGGCTTTTTGCACGAGGAGTTCGACTTCGATGAGCTGTAGGACAACATCGGCTTCGAGTTGGGCGAGTTCCTTGGCGGAATTGACCTGAACCCCGCCGGCACGACGTCGATTGGCTTCCGCCAAGACCTCGGAGACGAGGATCACCTGATCGCCCACCACGGCGGCGATGCCATCGACGGGGAGTACCTTGGGCGGTACGCTGTCGATGATGACAGCCTTTGGCGGATCCTGCGCCAGTGAAACCGACACCGGCGCCGCGAGTAGCGCGGCGCCGGCGAGAAGGTGAAGCAGTGAATGCGTCATCCGGTAATCTACCCGATCACGTGATCGAGGTTCGAGAGGAGCGAAAAACCCGAGGTCACTCGGTTGGCGGCGCCGACGAATCCGGCTTGGGCGGAGTGGGCATCGCGCCCGGAGCCGCCGGGGCACCAGTCTGCGCCTTGAGCGAGTCGGCGGTGGCACGCACCGTCTTCGCACGTTCGACGACAGCATCAAGGCCGGCGTCGTTGATCGAGAACGGGTATTTGGTCTGCAGGGCGCGGGCGACCGGGTACGGCACGTCCACGAACGGTGCTTCGTTCTTGATCAGCTTGTCGAAGAAGGTCTCAATGCGCGTGGAGGCAACCTTGACCTTGTCCGCGCCGGCCTTCGTGCTGTCCGTGAGCGTGTTCGGCTCGATGCCGAGCTGCGTCCACGCCTGCGTGACGGCGTTCTTGAAGTTCAGGAACAGATTGGAGAGTTCGGCGGTGTCCAGCTTGGCCTTGGCGCTGTCGGCCTGCTTGAGGACGAGCTCATTGCGCACGATTTGGCGAACGAACTTTTCCACGAGCGAGTCGGCAGCCCCGATGAGCTGCGGACGGATCTGCGCGCTGGGCGGGTAGGCCGACACCCAATCGGCGAATTCCGCCGACGTGAGTTCGCCGCCCTTGTAGCTGGCCACCTTGCTGTTGTCTTTGTTGTAGCCCAGCGGGTTGCGCGCAATGGCCTTGGCTTTCACGCCGACGCTGGCCACCAGTTCTACGTTGTTCGATTTTTCGACGTTCGCGAGATAGGTGCTCTCGGCGATGGCCACGTTCCGCTGCTTGGCGATCGGCGCGAACTTCTCGGCGACGTCCGCGTACGGCGAGCGATAGATAATGTGGTAGCCGAAAGACGTTTCACACACCGGGGAGATCTCACCCGGCTTGATAGCCTTCACGCACGTTTCGAACTCCGGCACCATCATGCCCGTCTGGAACAGCCCGAGGTCACCACCGCGCTCGGCGGCTCCTGGCTCATCGCTCTTGGCGGCCAGCTTGGCGAAATTGGCCGTCGTGGCTTCGGCACGAATGCCTTCCGCTTTCTTGAGCGCGGACGCCTTCTGCTCCGGCGTAGCGCCGGCATCAAGCTTGACGAGGATGTGGCGCGCGGCGTAGGCCTCGCCATTCATGTAGCGCTGCTCGTCCGGGCCAGGGGTAATGGTATCCCAGCCCTTGGAGACTTCGTCGTAGAACTTCTTCACCCGGATGTTGTCGATGTTCGACCAGAGGGCCGCTTCCATGACCTTGGGGTCATTGAGCGAGTCGCCCTTGGCTGCGGCGACGCCGACGAGCTGGTAGTTCACCCACAGTTCGGCGATGGAGCGGGCGACGTCTTTCTCGAGCGGCGCCTGTGACTGGCCGAGGATTTCCGCGAGACGCGTCACGGAGAGTTGCTGATCACCGGCTTTAGCCGCGACATCCGAGTTGGAGGCAGCGCCGCAGGCAACGGCAAAGGCGATAGCGGCGAGCGCGGGCACACGATACGATTTCATCAGGTCGAACTCCGGCACCGGAGAGGTAGGTGTGGTAAGTGGGACCCCAAGGGTCCCTGAAGGGTTGCCATCAGAGCGCGAGAGCCCGCAGTGCGCGGACCAGCCCCTCGAGCATTTCCGCGCCACCCAGGCGGGTGAGCTTGATCGCCAGCGGTTGGGTCCGACGTACTTCCACTTGGAACTGCACACCGTGGAAAGCCGTAGACAGCCCCTTCAGGCGAGGAACAGCATCAGCCCTGAAACTAACACGGGCCTCCGACGCTCGCACAAGCACCCCGTCCACGCCGAGGGCCGCCCCGAGGACCCGCAGCATGGTACTGCCGAACAGCGCTTGGGCGGCCGTGGGCAAGGGGCCGAATCGATCGCGCACCTCGATCTGGAGCGCCTCGATGTCCTTGACGTCCCGCATGGCCGTGAGGCGCCGATACACATCCAGCTTGGCATCCTGGGTGGTGACGTAGTCGTCGGGGAGGAACGCGGGAAAGTCGAGCGAGACGTCAGCGGGGATCCAGGCCTTTTGCCGGCCGTCGTCGGAGAGCTGTCGTACGGTTTCGTCGAGCAGCCGCAGGTAGAGGTCGAACCCCACCGCGTGCACGAAGCCGGACTGCTCCGGGCCCAGCAGATTGCCGGCCCCGCGGAGTTCGAGATCCTTGAGTGCCACACGGTATCCCGAACCAAGTTCGGTGTGATGCTCGAGCACCGCCAACCGGCGCTCCGCATCGTCGTCGACCTTATCGGGCACGAGGAGGAAGCAGTACGCGCGCCGGTGAGAGCGTCCCACCCGCCCGCGCAGTTGATAAAGCTGCGCGAGGCCCAAGTGATCGGCCCGATTGACGAACATGGTGTTCGCGTTAGGCACATCGAGTCCACTTTCCACGATCAGCGTGGAAACAAGAATGTCGATTTCGCCTCCCACGAATTGCCGCATCACGGATTCGAGCTCCCGCTCCTTCATCTGCCCGTGGCCGACGCCCACACGAGCGCGAGGGACGATGCGTTTGAGATGATCGGCGATTGCGACAATAGTCTCGATGCGGTTGTGCACGAAGAACACTTGGCCCCCGCGATCCAGCTCGCGGGAAACTGCCTCTTCAATGAGCGCATCATCGAATGGCTCCACGAACGTCAGCACGGGAGAGCGATCGCGGGGCGCGGTCTGCATCAACGTCAGATCACGGAGGCCGGCCAGCGACTGGTGCAGCGTGCGCGGGATCGGGGTGGCCGTGAGCGTAAGCACATCGGTCTGCAGCTTGAGCTGTTTCAGTCGCTCCTTATGCTTGACGCCGAACCGGTGCTCTTCATCAACCACGATGAGCCCGAGATCGGCAAACTCCACATCGGGGCTGAGGAGACGGTGCGTCCCGATGATGATATCGACCTGTTTCTTCTTGAGCTTTTCAACGATGACGGCTTGTTCTTTGGCCGTCTGAAAGCGGCTTATGACTGCGACCGTGACCGGAAAGTCTGCGAGCCGATCACCGAAGCTGCGCGCATGCTGTTCCGCAAGAATGGTGGTGGGCACGAGGACGGCCACCTGTCGCCCGCTCTGTACGGCCTTGAACGCCGCACGAATGGCGATTTCTGTTTTACCGTAGCCGACATCGCCGACCAGCAGACGATCCATCGGTCGTTCGCTTTCGAGATCGCGCTTGACGTCTTCGGTGGCTTTCCGCTGATCGGGCGTGTCTTCAAACAGGAACGAGCTTTCCAGCTGGCGCTGCCACGCCCCGTCCACACCGTGCGACGGACGCGTGGTGACTTTGCGACGGGCATAGAGCTCGAGCAGTTCCTGCGTCATCTCGAGGATCGCCATGCGCGTTTTTTCGCGCTGCTGCTTCCAGCGATTGCCACCGAGCTTGTGCAGGCGCGGCGCCGGCGCGTCTTCCGAGACATCATGGGCGCTGCGATAGCGTTCGATCTGGTCGATGCGATAGAGCGGCACATTGAGGCGGTCGCCGCCCTCGTACTCGATGACCGCCGCTTCAATGGTGCTTTCGCGGACGAAGATCTTTTCGATGCCGCGATAAATGCCGATGCCGTGTTCGAGGTGCACGACGTAGTCGCCGGCCTTGAGCGCGCCGAGGGTATCGAGCGAGGCGCCGGTGGTATAGCGTCGTGTGCGACGCAAACGCCGGTCGCGCCGGAAGATTTCGTGGTCGGTGAGCACCCGCACCACGTTGGGCACCACGAAACCGCCGCCGAGCACGCCGATGGACAGCGCGGCGGCGAGCGGGCCATCTTCGCCGAGCAGTTCTTCGAGTCGTTCGGCCTGCCCCGCGTTGTCGCAGAGGATGACGGTATTGAGGCCGTCACGCTGCAGGCGCCTGAGGACCCGCAGATCGCGCGAGATGGTCTCGGGCGGCCGCGTGGTGAACATGATGTCCGGCTCGGGCGCGGTTGGCGCGAGATCGGCGGCGTTGGCGCTGACGGCTTTTTGCGGCGGCGGCGCGATGCGCACCGTGCCGAAGCGCGCCAAGGTGGAGGCCATCTCGGGCGGGTTCACGAAGAGACGCTCCCGCACCACATATCCCTCCCCCCGCCGGCGGGCCAGCTCGATGTGGTGCGCGGCCTCGTCCCACGTGCGCACGAGTTCGGGCAGGACACTGCTGCCGGGCGGCATGACCACCACGGTGTCGGGCGGCCAGAGCGAGGGGAGAGCGACACGCTCCACGGTACCATCTTCGTCTTCGCCTACCTGACCGTCGACTGGCAGAATGAGGGCCAGCTCGGCGTCGCGGGTGCTGCGCTGCGTGTTCAGATCGAAGTGGCGCAGCTCGCTGATGTCATCACCCCAGAATTCGAGGCGTACCGGTTCGGCCATACCGAACGAGTAAATGTCGAAGATGCCGCCGCGCACGGAAAACTGCGCGACATCTTCCACCATCGGCGCGCGCTCAAACCCTATCGATTCGAGATGCGCCGCGAGATCTTCCGGCCGTCGTACGTCGCCCTTGCGGAGTTCGAGGCGGGACACGGACAGGGTCCGGGGGAGTGCGGTGCGCTCGAGGACGGCGCGCGCGGTGGTAAGCAGGATGCGCACGCCACTCCGACCGAGCTTCTCCAGGGTTTCCACACGCTCACCGGCCACTTCTGCGTGGGGCTCCACCTCGCCAAAGCCCTCGCGGGGCGGGTAAAGCGCCACCGGGACGTCGTCGACCAGTGACTGGAGGTCGGCGAGCCACCGCTCCGCTTCGCCGAGTTGGTCGGCGACGACCACGACGAGGCGCTGGGGCAGGGACCGTGCCAGCGCCGCTACGAAGACTGCGTCGCTGGAGCCCGCGAGCCCGCCCACGCTGAGCCGCTCTCCCGGACCGGGTAGCGCCTTGGTGACGCGGGCAAAGGCCGGCAGCGCGGCGATCGCGTCGATCAGTCGTGGCAGTCCCATTAGCGGCCCGAGAGCCAGGCTTCGAGCAGCAGCGCCGCCAAGGCCAATGCGACCAGCGGCAAAAGCAGCGCCTGCCCCGAGGCTTGCTCGAACACGGTGCGCCGCCATTGGCTGGCATCGCGCATGCCGATGACTGATTCGCCGTTAATCGGCGCCACCCAACGCGACGGATCGAGCCCTGCCGCGTTCTGTCCTCTCCCGTCACCCACGTCCGACTCCTCAGGTTCAGCATTCACCACCAGCGCTCCCGACCGGACCGCCTGACGTCGGAAAAAGTAGACGCCGGGGCTGCCCGGTACGGTGAAGCGCTCACCCGTAAGCGGAACGAGCGTCCCGTCTGGACGTTCCAGCGCGCTGGCGCCGTCGGCGGTGGCCAGTTGCTGGCCAGGCGCGGCAAACACGACGGCGCCGTCCTGTCCGAGCCGTCGAGCGAGCGCATCGAGCAGCCAAGGGACGAAGGGTGCGCGGAGCGGCAAATCCGTGGCCTCCGGCTCAAGGGGAGAGCCTACGAGTACGAAGCCCGTGCCCGCCACCACCCATGGCGCGCCACCCGCGGTGGCGATCGTGTCGTTACGCGCGGTGCTGTCCCCTGCCCCACGAGCGCCGGGCGAATACACGAGGGGATAGCGTAGCCGCACCGGAGTGCGCTCAAAGGCCGGCCCTTCAAGCAGGGCCGTTTCGCGGGTGGGTCGCGCGAGCACGAGGTTGCGGGCGATAGCCCCAAAGCGCCATGGAATGCCCAGGCGCTCGAGTGACCGGTTGGCCTCGCCTACCTGCAAAGGATCACGCGGGGCGGTGAGCAGCAGCGGCATGCGCAGGCCGCGCGCCTCGGCACTGGCCACGGTGACCACATCAGGGGTGCCTTCGGCAGCCCGCGCGAGACGCTGTTCGTCGACCAGGGTGGCCAGCGCTGCGGCCAGGAACGGCCCGCTCTCCGGCCGAATCGCTACCCGCGGCGGCGGCGCGACGCGTACGGCAAACCAGCGGGTGTCATCGCCCCGGAGAGCATCCGCGTCGAGTTCCACACTGCCGCGCAGCCACCCCGATTCTGTACTGGACAACCGTTCCATCACTCGTGCCGGGGAAGCGAACGACGCGGGTCCCACCACACCACGAGCCACGGTGCGACTGTTCAGCGTGATACGCCACGCTGCGGAATCCGGTGTACTGATGGAGGCGGAGACTTCGCCAAGCGGCGTCCAGCGCGTGGGCGTCGCGACGGCGGCGAGCACCGCGCGATTGACGACGGCTGCGCCGTCTTGCACCAGCGCGACCACCGCCACGTCACCGGCCACAATGGTGCTGTCCGCCGCAAGTGCGTTGGCCTGTCCGTCGCTGAGGATCGCGACCACGGGCGTGCGCGGCGCGCCGCTCTGCGCGAGAGCGATGGCACGCCGTGTCGCGATCGCGAGATCACCGCGTCCGGCCAGCGGCGTGAGTTGGTCGAGGGCATCGCTCACGGCGTCGTTGCGGCCGCCGATGACGCGTCCGTCGGCGGTGACCAGCCAGGCGCGATCTTCGATGGTCAAGTCACGCAGCAGCCGCCGCGCCTCGGCCCGCAGACTATCGAAGACGGTCCGTCCACCGCGTACGGCCCCACTGCTCATGGAGTTGTCCAGCACCATGGCCACCGCGATCGGTGCGTGGCCGACGCCGGCGAAGCGCGCGATCGGGCGCGCGGCCGCCAAGGCGATCGCCATCACGGCGAGGATGCGCAGGAGGAGGAGCATCCGATGACGGAGCTTGAGTTCGCGGCTGTGCTCCTGCTCCATCCGCGCGAGGTACCGGACAGCCGGGAAATCGACCGTCCGGCCTACGCGACGCCGTAATAGATGCACCAACAATGGGACGCCGGCCAGGACGGCCAGCGCCAGAAACGCGGGAGCGAGAAAGGCCATGGACTCAGGAGATCAGGGCAAACGTGAGGACGGATCCCACGCACCGCCGGGTCGAGCGCTGGTGCCACGACGGCTCATACTTTTTGCCCGCGGCCATTGACACCTACCAGCATGCGCAGCGGCCGACCGAAGGCTTCATCGGTCATGGCGAGCGCGTAGCGCGCGCCTGCGCGGCCCATGGCCGCGCGCCACTCCGCGACCGCCTCCTGGACCGTGGCCTGATACGTGGAGCGAACATCGGCAGTGGCTGCCGGCACCTCGTCGCGCGATTCGAGATCGCGATAGCGCGCTTCGCCAGTCTCCGGAAAATCGCGCTCGGCGGGATCCATGACGTGGAGCACGAGCACTTCATGGCCGCGTGCGCGCAGAGTGCGCGCGGCGTCGGCCACGGGACCGATATCCGCGAGCAGGTCTGAGAGCAGCACCACGAACCCCGGACGACGCACGATGCGCCCTGCCTGCAGCAACGCGCCGGCGACGTCTGATGCGGAGCCGCCGCCGGGCTCGCTGAACGCGGCCACAAGGCGGCGCCACTGCCCGCGTTGCGCGCGGGGCGGGATGACGTTGCGCAGTCCGGCGTCGAAGCGCACGAGCCCAACGGCATCCCGCTGGCGCAACAACAGCAGGGCGATGGCCGCCGCCAGCCGTTCGGCATAGGCCAACTTGGTGAGTCGGCTGGGGGCGCCGGACCACTGCATGGAGGCGCTCACGTCGAGCACAAGCGCCGCGCGGGCGTTCGTTTCCTCCTCGAACTGCTTCACCACCCAGCGATCGGAGCGCGCCGCGATGCGCCAGTCGAGATAGCGGAGGTCGTCGCCCGGCATGTACGGCCGGTGTTCGGCGAATTCCACGCTGAATCCCTTCCGGGGCGAGCGGTGGAGCCCGGTGATGAAGCCATCCACCACCCAGCGCGCCACAAGCTCCAGCTGCCCGAGGGCGGCCAGGACGGCGGGATCGAGTTGGTCAGCGCGGGTAGTCAGCATGAGGGTGGAAGAATAGTCGCCCCCGCGTCAATCCGTGCGGTTTCGTCTCCCTGATCGCCACCAATTCTCCGTTTCGCGTACTTCGGCGTTCCATGTCAGGGATGGGCGTCGGGCCGCGAGGCCTACAGGGTGGTGTTCGCTATTACGCGCGGTCCAGGCGAAGCGCCGTTGATCGTCGGATTCGCCTCCACCGCCGGGCCACACTGGTACGATAGGTCACCGACCGGCCCCGACGGATGCCCACTTTTCAACGAGGGGATCGAAGGCGCGCTTCTCCACGGTTTCGTCCGACGGTGGCATGTATGGGTTACGCCGAGCAAGGGTTCGCGGCCGCTGCGTCGAGCCTTTCACCGTAAACGCCCTCACTAGATCGGACAAGGTTGACGCCTGTGCGTTCAGTTCTTCGGCGGCGCTCGCTGACTCCTCTGCGTTGGCGGCGGCACGCTGGGTGAGCTCGCTCACCTGCTCGACGGCTTGACTGACTTCAACAATCTGATCACGCTGCGCGATGCACTCTGAGGCGATGTCGCTGACCACCGAGCTGACCCGATCCATGTCGGTTGTGACCGCGCCGAGGTGATGCCCAACTTGTGTGCCCATGGTGACGGAGTTCGACGCGGTGACCACCGTCTCTTCTAGCAAGGACGACGTCTCACGAGCCGCTACGGCGGCACGAATCGCCAGCTGCCGGACTTCATCGGCCACCACCGCGAAACCTCGACCAGCATCGCCCGCTCGAGCGGCCTCCACAGCGGCGTTGAGGGCGAGGAGATTCGTCTGAAACGCAATTTCGTCGATGCTTTTGACGATGTGCACGGTCTTACGCGCGGAATCTGCCAGACGATGCATGGCAACGTCGAGCTCCTGCATGGCGACGGCACCATTCCGTACCCGCTCGCGCGCCGCAAGCGTGATATCCCGTGCCTCGCTCGCATATGTTGCTGTACGCGACGTGGCGGCCGTCTGCTCCTTTACCGCCGCCGTAATTTCTTCGACAGACGCGGCTTGGGCCGACGCGCCGTCAGCCAGCGATTGGCCACCGCTTGCGATCTGATTCGACGCCCCGGCGATCTGCTCAGTCGCCACTTCTACTTCGTGCAGCGCCTCGGAGAGATTCGCGAGGGCCTGGTTGACCGAGGCGGCGAGCCGGGCGTGATCGCCGGCGAACTCACCAGCCACGCGCCCTGACAGATCGCGTGCGGCTGCGCGCTCCAGCACCGCGAGCGTGCGCTCGACCGGCACGCGGATGGCGCTCTGTGCTTCGTTGAACTGCTCGAGGAGGGCGCCGAAAGCACCCGGGAACGCCTGCGCGTTGGCCGACGCACTCAGCGATCCGGCTTTGGAAAGACTCACGACGCGATCCGCCTCGATCATCATCGCTTCGATGGTCTGCGCCGCGCGTTCGTACGATGCCAGCGCCCCCTTCGTGCGGTCGATGATCGTGTTGACGCTCTCGCCAAGGGCTCCCAGTTCGTCGCGCGACTGCACGTCAACAGGTACCGTCGCCACACGGATACGCGCGGACAGATCGCCTCGTGACAGGCGGTCTGTGGCATCGAACAGGCTCTGAATACAGATGCCCGACAGCGAAGCCAGACGGGCCTGGACCTCGCCGATCGCGCGCGCCACGCGCTTGGCGATTGCATTGGCCAGCAGCAGCGCCAAGGCAACACCAACGATGAACACCGAGACGGCGAGCGTTTGACTTCGTGCGCTCTCACGTTGCGCGGCGGCGGCAAGACGCTCGGCAAAGGCTGCCTCGGCTACGACCAATGAGTCGACCGCCAGCGCCGCCTCGTTCATGGCGAGACGGAGGGGGCCGCGCAGCACCGTGAACATTTTTTCGCTTTCACCGCGCTCGGCAAGTAGAACCAGCAGATCGATATGCGGCGCGGCGGCCAGCAGCTTCTTTTGGAACCCGCGGGCATAGAACGCGCTGAGCGAGTCCGGTGCGCTTACCAGCGTGGTGCCGAGCGAGTCGACCGCGCGGCGGGCCGCCAACAGCTTCGCCTTGGCGGAAACCCGCTGGGCTTCGTCGAAGGCGACGTCGCGGTATTGGACGCGGATCTTTTGGATCTCGCCCTGCAACGCCCCCGCCGTGGCGACCGGAAGCAGCGCATCCCGGTAGATACGATCGGCAGCGCGACCAGCGGACAGGCTTGAGGAAAGCGCGGCTGCGAGCCCGAGAAAACCAGCGGCGGCGAGGACGGCCGTACCCGTGGCCAATTGAACGCGGAGCGGACAATTCGACAGCGATTTCAACATTCAGTGCGCCTTGCTTGACGTGTCGCGCATCCGGTACGGAGTGTCGCCACGTTGGTTGAGCATCTGCGAGGACGATCAGCCGACGTCGGCAAACCGAATCCATTAGTTGTATATTTCGGATGTAGGACTGGGATTCCTAAAATCCGCGAACTAATCGTTACGACAGCGTCCGCGAGCTCGGCGGCCGGGACGACGCCTGAGTCTCGGCGCTCGGACGCCCTGCCCGATGCGCGACAACCCACTATCTCCCAACGTGTTGCGCGTCGGCCTTCGCGCCGGAACGGGTGCGGCTTCCGTCTCGGGTCACCAGTTGGCGTGGCGAACGGGTTAGTTTATAGATCTGTCCACGCATCGCCCCTTCTAGCAAGGCACACCGTTGCAACTCAGTCACATCCGCAACTTCTGCATTGTCGCGCACATCGACCACGGCAAGTCCACCCTCGCGGACCGGCTGATCGAGAAAACCGGCACCCTGCAGAAGCGCGAAATGAAGTCCCAGGTACTCGACACGCTCGATCTCGAGCGTGAACGCGGCATCACGATCAAGCTCAACGCCGTGCGCATGAGCTACAAAGCCGGCGACGGGCAGAACTACGAGCTGAACCTGATCGACACGCCGGGGCACGTGGACTTCACGTACGAGGTGTCGCGATCACTGGCGGCGTGCGAAGGGGCGATCCTTGTGGTCGACGCCTCGCAGGGTATTCAGGCGCAGACGCTGTCCAACCTGTTTCTTGCGATGGACGCGGGACTGGAGATCATCCCGGTGCTCAACAAGATCGACCTGCCGGGCGCCGAGCCGGAGCGTCGTCGTCAGGAAGTGGTGGACCTGATCGGCTGCCGGCCGGAAGACGTGCTGCAGGTAAGCGGCAAGGAAGGCACAGGCGTGCCCGAGTTGCTCGAGGAGATCGTCAGGCGTGTGCCGCCACCCTCGGGTGATGTAACGGGTCCGTTGCGCGCGCTCATCTTCGATTCGTACTACGATAAGTATCGCGGCGCCATTCCCAGCATTCGCGTTGTAGACGGCGAAATGCGCAAAGGCACCAAAATCACGTTCGGCGCATCGGATAACGTGTACGAGGTAGCCGAGGTTGGCTACCTGCAGCTGCGTCAGGTGCCAACCGAGGTGTTGCACGCCGGCGAAGTAGGCTACGTGCTCGCGGCCGTGCGCTCGGTGCGCGAAACACGCGCCGGCGACACGATTTTTGATCAGAACAATCGGGCCACCGAAGCACTGCCTGGCTATCAGGAAGTGAAGTCGTTCGTGTTCGCGGGCATTTATCCCACGGACACCACGCAGTACGAAACGCTGCGGGACGCGCTCGAAAAAATGAAGTTGAACGACGCGTCGCTTCAGTATGAGCCGGAAACGTCCACCGCGCTCGGCTTCGGCTTCCGCTGCGGATTCCTTGGCTTGTTGCACATGGAAATTGTGCAGGAACGGCTGGAACGTGAGTACAACCTCGATCTGGTCACCACCGTGCCGAGCGTGGAGTACCACGTGCTCAAGACCGATGGTACGGAACTGTTGGTGGAGAATCCGGCCCTCATGCCGCCGGCCGTGGTGATCTCAAAGGTCGAAGAGCCGTACGTGCGCGCGCGCATCATGTGCCCGACCGACTATATCGGGCCGATCATGACGCTTGGCATGGAGCGGCGTGGTGTTTACAAGAATCTGCGCTACCTCGACACGGTGCGTGTGGAGCTCGACTGGGAGTTTCCGCTCGGCGAGATCATTCTCGACTTCTTTGATAAGATGAAGACGGTCAGCCGCGGGTACGCGTCGCTCGACTACGAGATGCTGGAGTATCGCGAGAGTGATCTGGTGCGTCTCGACATGCTGATCAACGGCGACGCGATCGATGCGTTCTCGGTGATCGTGCACAAGGACAAGGCGTATGAGTGGGGCCGCAAGGTCGCCGAGAAGCTCAAAGAGTTGATACCGCGCCAGCTGTTTGAGGTGGTCATTCAGGCGACGATCGGTCAGAAGGTGATCGCGCGGGAGACCGTCAAGCCGCTCCGTAAGGACGTGTTGGCGAAGTGTTACGGCGGCGACATCTCGCGGAAGCGCAAGCTTCTCGAGAAGCAGAAGGAAGGCAAGAAGCGGATGAAGCAGGTGGGGAGCGTGGAGATTCCGCAAGAAGCATTCCTGGCGGTACTGCAGGTCGACTGATCGGGGCCTCGGTGATTTCCGCGGTCCTTCAGACCTCCTTTCTTGGTGACATGATTCTCACCACGCCGCTGCTTGCGCGGCTTGGTACCGAGGGGGAGGTGCACGTGGTCGCCACGCCGGCCAACGCCGGCGTGCTGGCGAATCATCCGGCGGTGACGTCGGTCATTCTGTATGACAAGCGGGCATTGGACCGCGGGTTGGGCGGTCTGCGGCGCGTAGCGTCCGCGCTGCGGGCTACCGGAGCCACTACGGCATATCTCGCTCAGGGATCATGGCGCACATCCGCCCTCGCGCGCCTGGCGGGGATTGAAGCGCGCATCGGATTTGCTACGTCGGACGGACGCTGGTTCTATACGCAGCGCGTGCCGTACGATCGTGACCGGCATCATGCACAGCGGCTCTGGATGTTGGCCTCGCCGGCGGGCGGCTCCGATGAGGTGCCGGTGCTTCGCCCGGCGCTTTATCCGAGTGCCGCTGACGTTGCCCGGGTGGATGAACTGCTCGAAGCAGCCGGCGTGCACCGCAGGGAGCGGCTCGTGGCGCTCGCCCCGGGCAGTGTCTGGGCGACCAAGCGCTGGCCGTCGTATGCGGCGTTAGCGGCCGATCTCGTTGCGCAGTGGCCCGATGCGCGGGTTGTGGTGCTCGGTGCGACTGGCGATACCGCGCTGGCGGCGGCGATCGTCGCGGCGGTGACGCAGCAGGGCGGCCGGCCGGCGCTGGACGCAACCGGTCAGCTCTCGTTGCTCGGCTCTGCCGCTTTGCTCGCTCGATGCGCCGTACTCGTGTCGAACGATTCGGCGCCGTTGCACCTGGCCTCGGCGATGAACACGCCGACCGTGGCGCTGTTCGGCCCCACGGTGCCGGCCCTAGGATTCGGACCGCTGGCGGAACGGCGGCAGGTGATCGAAGAGTCACCGCTGGCCTGTCGCCCATGTCACGCGCACGGGCCCATGCGGTGCCCGCTGGGTCACTGGCGGTGCATGCGAGACATCGCGCCTTCGCGGGTCGCGGCAGCTGTGGCAGCTGTCAGTAGCGAAACGCCAACTTGAGACGACGCCACCACTGCTCGTCGAACGCTGATGACGCCAGTGGTGAGCCGCCGGACGCGTCAACTTCTTCGCCATGGCGGACGACCACCAGTTCAAGACTGGGGATGACGTAAATTTTCTTGTCCCCCTTGCCGAGTGCTGCCACGAGATCGGTGGGCGCGGAGGCGATGAGAGGCCCCTGCTGTGTGGGCAGCATATATGGTCCGGGGATCCGGTAGGAGGCGCCGCTGTTCAGCCACCAGAGCAGCCCGTAGTTGGCGTTGTCGGGCGACGCGCTCCGCCACGAGGACGCGTACCATGCGCTGTCGGCGAGCACCTGCGTGTCGCCCCAGCGGCCGCGGCTGAGCGCGAGCAGGCCGAATCGCGCCATATCTCTGGCCGTGCAGCGGAGTATCCAACCCGGCTCTCCGGTATCGACATTGAATCGCCACGAGGCGCCGCTCATGCCGATTTGGTCGAACAAGAGCGTTCTGGAGAGCTCGGCGATTCCCTGTCCACTCGCTGCTCGCAGCACGGGAAAGAGCTGGTAGTACGCCGGGTTGTTGTAGTAAAACCGAGTCCCCGGAAGCGCGACCGCTTTGAGCGAGTCATCGAGGCCAGACGACATGCCGAGCAGATGGCGTACGGTGATGCGCGACTCGGTGGTGACGCTGCGTGACCAGCCGACGCCGAGATAAGCGCTGGCCGCCGTATCTAAACGAAGGCGGCCCTGCCGAACGAGTTCACCCGCCATCGCGGAGACTACGGACTTTCCGGCGGAGGCAATGATGGAATCCGTCGACGTTGTCCATCCGCGCCAGTATTGCTCGGCGACGATCCGTCCGCGCCAGACGATCACCACCGCGGTGCTGCGCTGTTGTCCAGCCCAGTTGAGGGCTTCGGAGAGCGCGGAGGTGTCATAGCCCAATCGTACGGGCGCGATGGTCTCCCACGCGGTGCTTGCCGTGGGGAAGTAGGCAGCCAGACTGCGCGGATCGCCCTGCGACGGTGCACCGAGGGTGTCCGGCCCAGGGGCGGGTGCGGTGGGAGTCGATCCCCCGGGCATTGCGGAATCGCCGCATGCTGCGAACGCGGCGAGCGCGAGAGGGCACCAGAGCCGGCGGCTGACGGAGCGAGAACGAGACCGTATCATGTGTCGTCAGACGACAAGGCGCGGGTTCCGTTAATCCAGGCGCTGTCGTGGCGGGTAGCGCGCGAGCTAGCGGCCAATCGACCGGACCGCATTATCTTTTCCGGCATGTCAGCCTCTCCGGATTCCCAATTTATTGTCGGCGTCGACCTCGGTGGCACCAACATCGTGGTATGCGCGATCGCGCGTGATGGCTCGCGGCAGTTCGGCCTGCACTCCGAGCCCACTCACTCGCACGAGGGCTCCGAGGGTGTGATTCAACGAATGGCCCGGATGGTGAACGCCACCATCGACACGACCATGCGCGAGGCGGGAGTGCCGCGCAGTGCGATGCTTGGGGTCGGCGTAGGGGCGCCGGGCCCGCTCGATCGGAAGGCGGGTGTCGTGCTGGTGGCGCCCAATCTCAATTGGCAGAACATCCCGTTGCGCGATCGGATGACGGAGCTCACCGGGCTACCGGCGGCGCTCGACAACGACGCCAACTGTGCGACGTATGGCGAGTGGTGGATCGGTGCCGCCAAAGGGGCGCGGAACGTTATCGGCATTACGATCGGCACGGGGATCGGCGGGGGCATCATTCTCGACGGCAAGCTCTATCACGGGTCGAGCGATGTTGCTGGCGAGATTGGGCACACGACGATCGATCAGACGGGGCGGCGGTGCGGCTGCGGCAACTACGGCTGCCTGGAGGCGTACGCCTCGGGCACTGCGATCGCCGAGCGTGCGCGCGAGGCCTTGTCGTTTGAGCAGGCGTCGATGCTGCCGGATCTGGTGGATGGGGACATCGCGCGGATCACGGCCGCCACGGTGTACGCGGCGGCGGCACAAGGCGACGCGGTGGCGTTGGAGATCGTGCGGGACACCGCGCGCTTTCTTGGCACCGGCATCGCGAATTTGCTCAATGTATTCAACCCGGATTGCGTGGTGGTGGCCGGGGGCGTGACGCAGGCCGGTGAGGCGCTCTTTGGACCGTTACGCGCGGAAGTCCGTCGTCGCGCGTTCAAGCCGGCGGTGGACGCCTGCCGCATCGTGCCCGGCCTCCTGCCCGGCACGGCCGGTGTGGTCGGAGCCGTGGCGACGTTCATTGCCCAGTCCACCGGAAGGCCGCCCGCATGAGTACGCGAAAGCGGCGGGTTGGGGTGATCGGCTCCTTTGTGTGGGACGTGCTGCACGGCCGTGACGGGCGCAGCGTGCCGGTGGAGGAATGGGGTGGCATCACGTATTCGCTTTCCGCGTTCGATGCGGCACTGAGCGATGACTGGGAGATCGTGCCGGTGGCGATGGTCGGCGACGATCTGGTAGAGCGGGCCCGCCTGTTCTGCCGTGCGCTGCGGCACATCGCGCCGGACGCGTCGCTGATCGGCGTGCCGCATCCCAACAATCGGGTGGAACTGCGTTATCTCGACGACGAGCGGCGCAGCGAGCATCTGACCGGCGGTGTGCCGGCCTGGACATGGCTTGGCCTCAAGCCCGTGCTCGACGCCGCGAATCTCGACGCGTTGTACATCAACTTCCTCAGCGGGTGGGAACTCGATCTCGAGACGACCCAGTTGCTTCGTGCACACTTCGCGGGGCCGATCTACTGCGACCTGCACATGCTGGTGATGGCGGTGCAGGCGGACGGCCTGCGTGTGGCCCGCCCGCTGCCCAACGTGGCGGCGTGGTGCGAGTGTTTTGACGTGTTGCAGGTGAACGAAGATGAAATGGCGATGATGGCCCCGGACTCGATGGCGCTGGCTGCGACGGCGCTGGCGGCGGGCGTTTCCTGCCTCTGTGTGACGTTGGGGAAGCGCGGCGCGGTGTACGTGGCAGCGCCGGGATTCGTGCGGTTGTCCGATCTGCCCGCAGCGCGAGGTCACGGCTCATCGTTATCCACATCGTCACGCGGCGGCAGTGGCGCGTTGGGTGCGCTGCGCAGCGGGCTGGTGCCGTCGGTGCCTCCGCGTATAGACGGGGCTGGCGATCCTACGGGCTGTGGTGATGTCTGGGGCTCTACCTATTTCTCCCGACTGCTCGCGGGTGATATGTTGACAGAGGCGATGGCCGCGGCGAATCGCGCGGCGTCGCGCAACGTCGAACATCGTGGGGCCACCGGCCTTGCGCATCATCTTCGCGGAGAGCTCAGCACTACGTGACGACTGTCATCAGCGTGCCGCCATCGCTCGACGAGCAGAGCTTCGAGCAGGTGTTCGAGCAACTGGCGCCGATTCCGGAAGGTCAGAAGATCCTCGTGGACGCGCGCCATGCGCGCTGGGCGTCGCCATACGGCCTGACGGCGCTGTTGTGCGTCGCGCAGTCGCGACCGGATCGGATGGGCTTTGCCGTCCCCGAACATCCGGACACCGTGTCGTATTGGTCGCGCGCGGGATTTTTCCGTCACGCGGCGGAGGTGTTTGACCTGCACGGTACGGTGCCGCGCGCGCGTGAGACGCAGGAATCGGATGTGCTGCTGGAGATCACGCCGATCACCAAGAGCGATGACGTGCACGGCGTGGTGGGCCGGATTCAGCAGAAAGCGGCGGACATTCTGCACGGTCAGCTGAATCTGGACACGGCGATCACGGGCGCGTTCGGCATGACGTTGAGCGAATCGTGCCAGAATATTGTGGAGCACGCGGGCCAGGGTGGCTGGGTGGCTGTGCAAACGTACAAGTACACGCGTCGGCTGGGCCGCCGCGTGGTGGTGATCGCGGTGTGTGATGCGGGCGTGGGATTCCGAAAATCGCTGGAGAGCGCGCCCAATCACCGGCGGAGCGATCGTTGGGATGATGCGATGGCGCTGGAGGACGCGGTGTTACGCGCGATGAGCCGGTTCCGTCACGGCGATGCAGGGCGCGGCCAAGGGTTGGCGGGTATTCGTCGCTTCGTGGGACGCTGGGATGGCAAGCTCTCGGTGCGCAGCGGCACGGCGCGTATTGCGATCACGCCGCCCTGGGACGAAGACGTGCCGATGACCGAGACGCTACCCTTTTTCCCAGGCGCCCAAATGCAGGTCACCATTCCCGAGCGGCTTGGCGACGCGGCGCCCCGCAGTCGCCCTGCTGCATCGGGTGCACCACGCTCACGGAGCACGCGATGACGGTGACCATTGATGTTGGGATGGTGCTGCAGGGGACCGTCTGTGATCTGTACTCTAATCTCGTTACGCGTCCTACCGGCGCGGCGGTTCGCCACGCCATCGAGCGTCAGGTCAGCGAGATTGCGTTTCCGGTGGTGACCACCATCGACTTTTCACGGGTGAACCTGCTGGATTTTTCGTGCGCCGACGAGATCGTGGCGAAGTTGCTGTTACGCTATGCGGACGCGAACGGACCACGCGGATTTCTGACGTTCCGCGGTATTCACGACGGCCATATCGATCCGATTGAGACGGTGCTGGAGCGTCACGCACTCGCGCTGGTGTCGTGGCATGAGGGGAGCGCGGAGCTGTTCGGCCAGGTGGACGCGGACGAGCGCGTGCATTGGGACGCGGTGCGAGACCACGGCCCCGTATCCGTGGAGACCGTAGCGCGGGTATTAGACGTGTCCGCCCCGTTTGCCGCAGTGCAGCTGAACCGCTTGCATGACCGCCGCCTGGTGATGCGACGTACTGACGTGTTCACTATTCCAGGTACGGTCGTGGCCACGCCCGACGATCGGCCGTTGAGGGACTCGCTGTGACTGAGCCGATCCCCACCCGTAAGCTCGGGATGTTCAGTGGCTTCGCGCCCCCGGTACAGGTTGTCGGATTCATTGCCAGCCGGAAGGGTGATGCCGACCGTGGTCCGATGGTTCGGCTGCGTGCCGATGACGCGCTGGTCCGTTTGGTCTCGGCGGGCGAACTCGTCCGCGTGGTGTCGGCGCGGCGCTCTGAGTTGGCCGTGCTCGAAATCGACGACTCGCTGCCGCGCGGAGGCGCCGTGCTGCGCGACGTCGCGGGCGCCGTGGTCTCCGAGGTTGTGCGGATTATCCGCCTCGACACCGACTCCCGTCCTCGTGTCTGAGAACGCCGTGCCGCCCGAGACGGCGCTGCCGGATGCTCCGCTCGGGCCGCCGCGTCGCGCGTTGTCGCGGGCGTCGGTAGTGGTGCACGGCGGACGTGGGGCGGGTGCGGTGGGCGACCCGGTGGTGACGCCGCTGTCGCAATCCGTGACCTACCGCATGGCTGCGGGCCCCGACGCCGAGATGCAGTACACCGGCTCGGGTAATACGCCCAACTTGCAGTTGCTGCAGCGGCGGCTCGCGTTGCTGGAAGGGACTGAGTCGGCGATGGTGCTGTCCAGCGGGACGGCCGCCACCGTGTGCACGATGCTCGCCTTGTTGCGGACCGGGGACCATCTGGTGGCGAGTCACTGGTTGTACGGCGGCACGCAGCAATTCCTCGAGCGTGAACTGCGGGGCTTCGGCGTGGATGTCACCTTCGTGGATCCCTGTGAAACGCGGAGCTGGCGGCGGGCACTGCGGCGGAATACGCGCGTGCTCTTTGTTGAGACGCCAGTGAACCCGACAACGCGCCTCGTGGACCTGGGCGCTCCCCGGACGATCGCGCAGGAGGGCGGCATCGCGTTGGTGGTGGATTCCACCTTTGCGACGCCGATCAACTTCCGTCCCGTGGAGCATGGCGCGGACGTGGTCATTCACTCGGCCACCAAGTTCCTGAATGGCCACCATGACGTGCTCGCGGGGGTTGTGTGCGGCTCGGAGGCGGTGGTGGACGAAGTGCGCGCGAAGATGCAGCTGTGGGGACACGCTCCCGATCCGTTCGCCCTGTGGTTGCTTGAACGCGGGCTCAAAACGCTTGATGTGCGCATGCAGCGCCAGAACAGCAACGCCCTGGAGATCGCGCAGTGGGCATCGTCGCAGCAGGCCTTCCGGCGCGTGCTGTATCCCGGGCTCGCTTCGCACCCCGATCACGCGCTGGCCCGTGAGGTCCTCGACGGCTTCGGGAGTATGCTGATCGTCGAGCTGGCGGGTGGCCCTGATGCGGCGGCTCAGGCCGTGGCCCGTTTCGGCGTGTTCATGCACGCACCGTCGCTGGGTGGCGTGGACTCGCTGGTGTGCGAGCCACGCTTCACGTCGCATCGTCATCTGACGTCCGCGCAACGCGAGGCCCTCGGCATCCCCGACGGCAGTCTGCGCCTGAGTGTGGGCGTGGAAGATGCCGGCGATCTGATCGCGGACCTCGCGCAAGCGGTGGCGTAGCCATGGCAGGCATTCTGCGACTCGATCACGTCAGCAAGACGTATCCGCGCTCCGGCGCGGCGCTTGTGGACGTCTCGTTTGAGCTGAATAAAGGCGAGTTCGTGTTTCTTGTGGGGCATAGCGGCGCCGGTAAGAGCACGCTCCTGAAGCTGATCACTATGGCGGAGCGACCCACCGACGGTGAGGTGCGTGTGTCGGGGTTCTCAAGCCTGACGGCACGGTCGCGCGACATTCCCCAGCTCCGTCGGCGGCTGGGTATTGTGTTCCAGGATTTTCGACTGCTGCCAGATCGCACGGCGGAACAGAATGTGGCGTTTGCGCTGGAGGTGACCGGTGTGCCGCAGGGGCTCATCCAGCCCAAAGTCGCGCGACTGCTGACACAGGTTGGACTCGCGTCGAAAGCCACGGCGTTTCCGCACGAGCTGTCTGGTGGGGAGCAGCAGCGCGTAGCGATCGCGCGCGCGCTGGTCAATGATCCTTTTGTGCTGCTGGCGGACGAGCCGACCGGCAATCTCGACGATCGGGCGACGCACGCGATTTTTCTGCTGCTACGAGAAATCAATACCCAGGGGACTGCGGTGATCATGGCGACGCACGATGTGGCGCTCATCCAGCGCGCGAATCTGCGTTTTCTGGAGATGGACAAGGGCTCGCTGATATTTGACGGGACCGATGTGGCACGTTTAGTGGCGGACATGCGCGGGCGGCGCTGAGCATGCGTCTTGCTCTACGTGAAGTTGTGCTTGCGTTCCGTCGTGCGCCGTTGCTGGCCCTGCTGGGCGTCACCACGATCGCGTTTTCTCTCTTCGCGTTCGGGTTGTTCGGGCTGGTGGCGATCAATATCCGTTCGGCGCTGGTAGCGATCGAAGACCGCGTGGAAATCCGCGCGTTTCTTGTGGACGGCGTGGCCGATGGGCAGGTGGATGAGCTGATGCGCGGCATCACCAAAATGCCGCAGGTCGCGGACGTGGGCTACGTGAGTCCCGATTCGGCGCTGCAGCGGGCGCGCGCGGAGCTGGACGAATTCCGCGACGTCATGGAGGGCGCGATGCTGCCTGGTTCGGTGGAGCTGCGACTGAAGGAAGGTGCGCGGGATCCAGCCACTGTACTCGCGATCTCCCAGCGGTTACAGACGTATCCCGTGGTGGACGAGGTGCGCTACGGTCGGGAATGGGTGGAGAAGCTGTATCGCATCCGGAATATTGCCGGTCTGGCCGGCTCAGTGCTGGGCGCGGTGTTCGCGCTGGTGTCTGTCATTATCATCGGGTCGACCATCCGCATGGCGATTCTCGCGCGCGCGCGTGAGATCGAGATCATGCGTTTGGTCGGTGCCACGAATGGTTTTGTCCGCCTGCCCTATCTTATCGATGGTACGCTCAAGGGTCTGGCCGGCGGAGTCATCGCGGTGGCCCTGACGTGGGGCACCAACGCGCTGGTTTCCCGTTCGCTGCTTGGCACCGTGTTTTTCAGCATGCAGCAGGTGCTGCTGGGCATCCTTGCTGGCGCCCTGCTCGGGTTGCTCGCCAGTTGGATCTCGGTGGGGCGTCATCTCGGGCGCATCTGGCGCGAGGCGTGATGAGCGGGTGGCGCGCGCTCCTTCCGGCGACGATAGTCACGCTGCTGTCGTGCGCCATTGCACTGGCCCCGCGCGTGGTGCAGGGTCAGGCGGGAGGTGCGGCATCATCTACGCAGCGGCTTCGACAGCAGCAGGACCAGCTGGACAAGCTGCGCAAGGAACGGAGCGATCTCGAAGCGCGCATGAACCAACTGCAGCGCAGCGCACGCACGTTGGCCGATGAGGTGAGCAATCTGGAGGCGCAGCGTCGTACCACGGCGCGGCTGGTGCAGGCGCTGGACCAGCAGCTGGAAACGATCACCACAGAAGTCATCGCCGCCGGATCCGGGCTGGTGAAAGCCGAGAGCGAGCTGACGCGCAAACGCTCTGCCCTGCAGCGCCGCATGGTGGAGATCTACAAGCGCGGCCAACTGTACGATGTGGAAGCCATGCTCTCGGCGCAGTCATTTGCGGGGCTCGTGGCGCGGTACAAATACCTGCACGAATTGGCGCTGCACGACCGCGGTCTGGTGCGGCGTGTTGAAGGACTTCGTGATCAGATTGTCTCGCAACGCATGTTACTCGTACGCCTGCAGGAAGAAGTGGGGCGTAATCGCAGTGAGAAAGATCGCGAGGCACGGCGGTTGGCCGATCTCGAGGGGCGCCGACAGCGGAGCCTTATGGCCGTTCAGCGTACCACCACGCAGACGCGCGCGCGCCTGACGCAACTCGCGCGTGACGAAGCCAAAGTGGCGGGTGTGATCGCCGCGCTGGAAACGGCGCGCCGTCGAGCCGAGATGGCGCCGAATGCGCGACCGGCAGCGCCGTCGAGTATCCGCACGTCCGATCTCGGAAGGCTCGACTGGCCGGTGGACGGCACGATTCTCTATAGCTTCGGACGCGTGATCAATCCGAACAATACGACGACGCGTTGGAATGGCCTCGGGATCGCGGCAGCCGAAGGGACGAACGTTTCATCGATCGCTGCAGGCGAAGTGGTGCTGGCCGATAACGTGGGGACGTACGGTCCGACGGTGATTGTCCAGCACGGTGGCGGTGACTACTCGGTGTACGGTTCGCTGTCGCGCATTAATGTGCGCAAGGGCCAGACCGTGCCGAAGGGAGCGATTGTCGGCACGGTGGGCGATACGGATCCCGACCTCCCGCCGCATTTGCATTTTGAGATTCGCCCAAAGGGTCGAGCGGTGGATCCGCTCGAATGGCTACGCAAACAGCGGTAGGCGACGGGCACGTTGGCGCCGAGTGCTGCCTGTGCTGATCTGTTGCGGTTTTATTTTTCTCTTGCTTTCTGCACATGCCCGTTAAAAAGTCTGCCTCTCGCAAGTCATCCTCGCCTCCAGCCCCGTCGATTGCCGCGCCGGTCACCGTCGACGCCGGGGACTGGACGCGCGATCACGCGCCACTGGGCGCGCATGTATCGATTGCCGGCGGTACCTGGGAGGCTGCAGCGCGCGCGCGGGAGATCAGCGCGACGGGTGCGCAGCTCTTTACGAAACAGGCCAACCGTTGGCTGGAGCGTGAGATCGAGGCCGACGAGGCCGCGCGGTTTCGTGAGGCGATGGCCGCGACGCACGTGCGCTGGATTTGCGCGCATGATTCATATCTGATCAACCTGGCCTCACCGGACGCCGAGTTGCGGGCTCGCTCGCTGGAGAGTTTCCGCGCGGAGCTGCGTCGCTGCCACGCGCTTGGGCTGCAGGCACTGGTGTCGCACCCCGGGAACTTCATGGATGACCGCGCAGAGGGGATTGCTCGGAACGCCGACGCGATCACTCAGGCCCTCGAGGCCGAGCCCGGGCCCACGCGCCTGCTGATGGAGCTGACGGCGGGTCAGGGCACGGTCCTTGGCTCGACGTTTGAGGAGATGGCGGAGCTACTGGCGCGCATTCCGTCGCCCCAGCGGTCTCGCGTGGGGGTATGCCTCGACACGGCGCATGTGTGGGCGGCGGGCTATGATCTGATCAACGACTATGACGCCACCATCCAGCGATTCGCGGACGTGATCGGTCTTGACCAATTGGGGTGCCTGCACCTCAATGACTCGAAGGCGAAGTTGGCGTCGCATCTTGACCGCCACGAGCTGATCGGCGAAGGAACGATCGGCGAGGGCGCGTTTCAGCGCATCATGACCGATGCCCGGCTCGCGCATGTGCCGCGTATTATCGAAACGCCGAAGGGTGATGCGCCGGCCGAGACTGACGGTCGGATGTTGCGGCAGTTGCGCCGTTACGCCGGTTAACCACTTTTTTGCACCGTGCCGACAATCACACGTTCGTGCGACTTCCCCGCGCTAACTACTACACTCCTCATGATGAAGCGATCACTCAACGACTTGAACTGCGGCCGTCGCCCTTGGGGCCGCGCGACGCTCCCCGCACTGATAGCCTTACTGGCGCTCGGTGTTCGCCCGGTGCGCGGGCAGGAGGTGCGTGCGTGGCGTAGCGTGCAAGAGATCGGCGGCATCGTGGCGGGCCGTTGGATGGAAGGCGCGCGCATCCCCACGGTCTCCAGCAACGCCGGAATTTTACTGGCGCTCGGGGTGCAGCAGGCCTTTCGCCCTGATGCTTACCGCGGCGTGATGCTGCGCCTCGCGATCCAGCCCCTCAGCATGAGCGAGGCCGGTGCCTCGTGGGATGCGGGCACGCTACGCGAGGCGAACGTCGTTGGTACGCTGTCGATGCTCTCCGCCAGTCGCGGCAACTGGCGCCTGCGCCTTGAAGCGAATGGCGGCGCCGCCATCCTGAACGGAGCGTCCAATGTCCTGCCGTTTCTTGATGCAGGGAGCGTGTCACCCCTCGGGGAGGCGGGACTCTCTGTGCACCGCGGGTCGCCCGGACTGACCGATACTGGGGAGCGTCAGATTTCCGGATTCGCGCGCTATGGTGCGCTCCGCCTGAGTGCGAACGACGGCAATGCGATTTCCACGGCGGGGTGGGTACGTCGGATCACCATCGGCCTGAGGATGTCCCAATGACACACTGGATGCGCCGTAGTCGCGGTGGGGCGAGTATAGCCCTGCTCCTCACCCTCGCCGGTTGCGAAGCACCAACGGCATCGCGCCCCGGCTTCGCCTTCGATCCAACGACGTTGTCGAACGGGCAGCTCTATCGTTGGACAAGCGGCTCCCGGGTCACGGTGTGGGTAGAAGGCGGTGGCGGGAACGCCGCACTGGACCTTGGGCGCGCCACCCGAGCGGCAATGGTTGAATGGAACACGATCCCGGTATTCGCGGAATTCGAACTGGTCGTCGCGAATGGCATCAACGACGCGAACATCGTTGTGTACGACCGGGCAACGCCCTCGCCGGTCTTGCCCGGCACGTGCGACTTTCAGCCGATGAACTCTGGGGGCTATACCTATTTTTGCCCGGTCGCGGGGCGCGCCGAGCGCCTCGCACTCAGTGCGGGTGGTGCGTCGCGCGTGTCGGTGGTGATCCGCGTGGATGCCGGGCGCCTGACCAGCCAGACTTCCCTCGACGCGCTGATGGCGCACGAACTCGGACACGCGATCGGCATTGGAGGCCACAGCGACGACGTGAACGATGTGATGTTCGGACTGCCCGGGTTTTCTCGCCCCAGCAACCGTGATTCGCGGACGCTGCAGTATCTGCTCGGTCAGCGACCGGATATTACGCTCTAGTTCACAAACTTTCGTTCAGCACTGCCTTGAGTCATGGTCCGGGATCTGGCATCTTACTTTTTTCCGATCGTTCTTCAACCGAATGAAAGCCGAATCTTCTGACGACCCCGCGTAACGCGGTGGACGTGCAGAGTGCGCTCATTCTTCTTTCTCCGTGTTCACTTTGCGAAGTCCGCACCGCACTTCCGGTGCGACGAGCTTTCGCCGTCCGCTTTCCCGAGGGTCGCACCACATGGCGACACAGGTTGCTTCGACTGTTACCGTCCGTCGCGAGAGTGATGGCGGACTTGCCCGGCAGGGGCTCCATCCAACCGGCCAGGTGCACTGGAATTTGGTGGCGCCCGAGCTGATGGAGGCCGCCGTGCGGCGTCATGAAGGGACGCTGGCGGATATGGGACCGTTCGTGGGCGTCACGTCGCCGCACACGGGGCGTTCGCCGAATGACAAGTTTGTGGTGCGCGAGCCTGGTAGTGAGGGCGACGTCGATTGGGGGCGGGTGAATCAGCCGATCTCCCCGGAGCACTACGCGAAGCTCAAGGGCGACGTGCAGGTGTACCTGAACAGTCTCACGGACCTGTTCGTGCAGGATCTCTACTGCGGCGCAGATTCTGACACGCGATTGAGCGTGCGGTATGTGTTGCCGAACGCGTGGCATGCGGCATTCGTGCGCAACATGTTCATCCGGCCAGACCTCAGCGAGCTTGCCACCTTTGCGCCGAACTTCACGGTGTATCACGCCCCGGAATTTCAGGCAGATCCTGTCGTGCATGGTACGCGCACGAGCACGTTTATCGTGCTGAATCTGGCCGAGCGGACCATCCTGATTGGCGGCACGCGCTACGCCGGTGAACTGAAGAAGTCGATGTTCACGGTGATGAACTACCTGCTGCCGAAGCAGGGCGTGCTTTCCATGCACTGCTCGGCCAACATTGGCACGACGGGCGATACGGCGCTCTTTTTCGGCTTGTCGGGCACTGGGAAGACCACCCTCTCGGCCGATCCCGACCGCAATCTGATCGGCGACGACGAGCACGGATGGTCGGCGAACGGCACGTTCAACTTCGAGGGTGGCTGCTACGCGAAGGTGATCAATTTGTCGCCCGAGAACGAGCCCGACATCTATCAAACCACGCAGATGTTCGGCACGATTTTGGAAAACGTTGTGCTGCATCAACCGTCGCGCACCGTGGATTTTTCGAATCAATCGATCACTGAAAATACGCGGGCGTCGTATCCGCTGCACTACATCAAGAACCATGTGCCAAGTGGCCGCGGTGGGCACCCGCAGAACGTGGTGTTCCTGACCGCCGATGCATTCGGTGTGCTACCGCCGATTGCCAAGCTGACACCGGAACAGGCGATGTACTATTTTCTGTCGGGGTACACGGCGAAGGTGGCTGGTACGGAGCGTGGCGTGACGGAGCCGCAAGCCACGTTCAGTGCGTGCTTCGGCGCGGTGTTCCTGGTGTGGCATCCCACGAAGTACGCTGACATGCTGGGCGAATTGCTGCGCACACACGGTTCTCAGGTATGGCTGGTGAACACGGGGTGGAGTGGTGGCGCGTACGGCGAAGGCCATCGGATGAAGCTGTCGTACACGCGAGCCATGGTGCGCGCGGCGCTTGGCGGTACGATCGCGTCGACGCCGTTGGTCATGGATCCGATTTTTGGGCTGCGCGTTCCGCAGGAACTGCGAGGCGTGCCAAGCAACGTCCTCGATCCGCGCGGCACGTGGGCTGATCCGGCCGCGTACGACACACAGGCGAAGAAACTGGCGTCAATGTTTCGCGAGAACATCACGAAGTTCGGTGCGGCCGTCGCGCCGGAAATTCTGGCGGCGGGTCCGCAGGGCTGATTGTCTGCGTTGTGCTGGTCTCATACGCAACAGACCCCGGCGCGGTGCGCCGGGGTCTGTTGCGTACTTGGAGCACCGAACGCCCGTTATTTGCGCGTCACTTTCTCCAGGATGATTGTGCGCCCTTCGCGGGCGCCGAGGAAGATGGTGCCGTTCGGGCCGAACCCGAGGAGCTGCCGATTGGGGGGCAGCTTCACGCGCTCCACCAACTCGCCCTGCCGATTGATGATGTCGTACACGAGCGGCGGTTGATTCATCATCCCCGCCATCATGGCCATGGCTGCTGGCGGTATGCCGCCGGTGCGCGCAGAGTCTCTGGGCGCACCCGCCGCCCCTGGACGACCGGCCCCAGCCGCGCCAGGCGCTCCACCGCGGCCGCCGCCGCCCATGAACTGCTGCGCGAGTTGCGCGGACAGATTGGAGGTGGCCGGCAGCGTCCAGAGATTGCCGTCACGATCAGCCAGCGAAGTGCCCGCGCGAATGGGCGGGTAGTAATCGGGGAGCTTCTCGGCTGCGACCGGTTCGAAATTCATCCGAAAGTTCCCCCCGCCGCCTGCTGCGGAACGCTCGGTAGCGGCCTTCGCGAGGCCAGCGAGCGAATCCACGAGCTTGGTCTTGTCGTCGTCTGTTATCTGCTTCCAGTCAAATGGAAGCCGCTGCGACGCCACGTGGCGCCCATCGGGGCTGTAGTAGTCCACGTGGTAGTCGAGCACGCGAATGACCGCCACGGTGCCGTCGTTCAGCAGCGCCCAGTCGTCGGACTGGGGCAGCGGATTGATCTTGACGGACAGACGCATCGAGCCGTCATCGCCCCGTGTCATCGACACCTCGTTCTTGGGCACCCTGAGGAACGTGACGGTGTCCGACTTCCGCGTGTCAAAGTCTACGCGAATGACCGGTACAGAGTCGGGCTGACTGGCCGGATTGAAGCCTCGTGAGCCAGGACCGCCAAACGGTCCCGCACCACCGGCTGCTGCGGTGCTGGGCGGCAATGACTGACCGGCATCGCTGGCGGCCCGCGCCTGTTGTAGTTGCTGATTCGCTGCGGCAGTTGGCGTGGTGGCGCGGCCGCCTCCCCCACCCAGCCCACCACCGCGTCCACCGCCGCCCGGGAACCCGCCGCCGAACCCACCAGCTGGGCCACCGCCCGTGGTACCCAACCGGTAGTACAAGCGACCCTGCGGATCGAACGCGTAAGAACCGAGGTTGACGTTAGACAGCAGGTTGATGTCGTTGGTGCGCGGTGACGCGATCACGCGCTCGGTTTTGCCTTGTGCGTTGAGCAGCACCATGGAGTAGGTGGACGGATCAGCCACGAGCGTGGAGTCCCCGAGATACGGGATGAGCCCCATCGGACGCTGCCCGTACGGCATCAGCGCGCCCGGTGCGGTGTCCGCTACGACCACCACATCTTTGAGATTGGCATCGAAGAGCAGCAATTGGCGGCGCTGCACGTCGTTCACAAACACCGAACCATCGGGAAGCGCTCGGATGGAATTTGCGCCGCCGATCGGACGGATCGCACGCGCGATAGGTTCCGTCACTTCACGTACGGGCAGCGTTGCGGTGCTGGCCTGTGCCCCAGCCGTCGCCGCCAGCACGCTCACGCCGACTGCCGCGAAGGCCGAACGGAGTAGGGTACCGAAATCGAGGTGGTGCCGGGTCATGGTGCGCCGAGTGAGGGTGAGCAAAGATGTCATGAATTAAAGCCCCCGTCCGCCGCGACCACCGCCACCGCCCCCGCCACCGGCTGTACCGGAGCGGAGGCCTTGCAACGTGCGCTTATCGAGGAAGCCGGCCAGCGAGGTGGGGAGAAGACGGAACTGTTCTTTAGTGAGGAGCTCGCGGATGCCCGGGACCACGCCGATCAGAATGTCTACCGACTTTTCGCGTGCCACTTTATAGCGGTCATACGCCTGATCGTGATTGAACTTGTCCGGGAGCTCCGACAGAAAGCGAACCACGGGCGTCCAGATTGAATCGGACCGGAGGACGTACAGTCGATTGAGCGTGGCGAGACTGTCGGCCTGCTTGCGCGTGAGCTTGAGTGTGTCGGCCTGCTGCAGCAGCTGCTGCATGGGGTTAATGAGGCCCGAGTTGGCGATGCCACGTAGTTGCTGGAGTGACGGCTTGTTGCCCGGACGGCTCCGCCCGCGGTCCAACTGCTGCAGCAACGTCGTCTGCTCACGGGTGGGCCCGACATCCAACCGCAGCTGCATGGTGATTGCCACGGGTGGGGAACGCCGCGTGGTCTGCTGCGGACGCGTGGAACCGAAGCGCTCGTTGACTTCATACTTGTAACTCTTCGTGCCAGCGTCGAAGCCTCGCACATACAGCAGCTGCTGATCGGGGATGAATGGATCGACACCCCACCCCTTGAGGCCGTCTTCACCGTTGACCAGGCGATCAAGCCCATTGAGCGGATTGGCAATCTGGAACGAGAGGTTGGCGCGCTGCGGCAGTCCGACCTTAATCGAGTTGAAGTTGATACTGAGGTTACCGCTCAGGCTCCACGGGCCGGTGCAGGAGTTGCGCGCAGCGAGATTGCCGAGCTGGCGTTGCAGGCAGTCGACGCTCTCGCGGGTTCCCGTGGCGAGCAGATTCTGCATACCGGCCTGCAGCGCCGGATCGCTCACGGCTGCCGGATTGAAGATGAAGGCGCGATCGTTGCCGTAGCTGTCGCCGTTGACGTCCTGATTGACCGACGGCGTATAGTTGACGCCCGACCGGAAGTTGCCGAACCACCCGATGCGCACGCGGTCCCACGCGTTGTAATTGATGCTGTACTGAATCTGATGTCGCGAGAAGAATGAACCCCGCGACCACTCCACGCTGGTCGGGTCTCCTGTGGTGCTATTGAAGCCAAGAAACTGCTCGCGCACGTCGGCGAGGACATACGACAGATTCCAGCCGTAACGGGAGCTGAACACCGCCGGCCGGAGGCTCAGATTGAGCTGCTTGCTTTCGGACTCCAGCAGGGATGTCTGCGCGGTGACGCGGCCATAGGCATCATCGATGCGCGCCTGACGCCATGCCACCTGACCCGTAGTGGGTACAATCGCGGCCGGCGTTACAAACACCGGACGGCCGGCTTCGTTGGCGAGAGTGAACTGGATCTGATTCGGGAAATTGATGTCGACGCCGCCCTGCTGACGCTGGTTCCGCGACATCGTCGCATCAGCGGTAAACTGGAAACGGTTGTTCAGCACCGCGCCGCTCCACTGGAGGTTGCCACGAACGGAGCGCTGCGCGTTGAAAGCCGACTCAAACAGCGTGACGTTCGGCGCCGTATTGGAGAACACTGTGCCCGACGTGCCATCCGCGCAGGTGCGCGGGATGTTGTTGCCGTCGACCGCAAATTGATTCCAATCGGGAATCGGCGTGGCAGCGCCGAAGCACGTGAGCTGCTGCAAGGCACTCGGCAGGCCCGTGTTGTCGATCGCGCCAGCGATGAGTTGTGTTCCCGGTGTGTTCTGGAAGACGCCCACCCCACCGCGCACCACCGCGCGCGGTGCGCGAATCATTCCCGGCAACAGCGCCATCTGATCCGCTTGGCCCACGGTCCACGAAAATCCGACACGCGGGCTGACGTACAGCCGGTTGGGCACCTCCGCGTTGTCGCGACCGAACGCCGAGATCACGGCGGGATTACTCTGCGGTCCCGTGCCAAAGTGGTTACCGTCTACGCGAACGCCGTACTGGACCTGCAAGTCGCTGGTTGGCCGCCAGGCATCACCGAGAGACATCGCGCCGACGACCTGGCTGCCCTCACGCAGACGCGGCGTGAGAATACGCGTAAAGGAAGCCGGGACATTCGCCTCGAGATCGGTCAGTGAATTATATCTGTAGGTCCCGTATTCGTTGGTGGCGAAATTCTGTGCGAAGCGGTCGAGTCGCAACTCGGTGGTAAGCTTGACGCGGTGGCGGTTGTCGTTGGAGAACCACGACAGCGTGTTATTGCCGGCCAGCGAGGAGTTCTCGGAATTCGTATTGAACGCCGAGCTGCCACCGAACTGCAAATCACGTACGGAGGCGGAGCCATCGGCGAGTGCCGAGTTCACTCGCACGGTGCCCGAAGGTAACCTGGAGAACGGATCGGCCGTGTTATGAGACAGGTTGTATCCCAACGTGTTTTCGGAGAAGATCCCTTTAAAGCCAAGCAGGCCGCTGTGCCGGGCTTGCATGGAGCCTCCCCAGTTCAAGCGGGTGCCATCGCGCGTTGGGGTAAACAAGTTTCCGGCTCCGCCGCCACCGAATCCGCCGCCACCGCCGCCGGCCGGCGAGGTGCGGTTGAAGTTACCCGTCAACGAAATCGCGTACGTGTTGCCGCGCGTGGAGTTCTCCGGCACGTAGTCAAAGCTGCCGAGATACGAGCCGCGATTGCTAATGGTCTGCGGAGAGTAGCCGCCCACCGTAATCGGGATCTGCGAACTGCCGAGAATGCCAAGGAGACGCGACACCGAGTCTGCGGCCACGCCGGCGGTCTGGAAGCCTAGCGCACTGGCGCTCAGGAGCGTCTGCAGATCTTGCAGGCGGCGATCGTACTGGAAGGAGCCGTTGTAGAATGCGCGATCAATCTTGACGGGACCACTCGCTGATCCGCCAAGCGAAATATTGGTGAACTGCTGACCGGTGGCGATACCCGCCTGGTCAGTCCACTGGAGCGGTGGCGCGATGAAGTTGTTGCTGAGCGAGCGCCTGATGAAGTTGGAGCCGGAGCTGGTGCGGACCTGCAGTTGCCCGCCGGAGAATCCACCACGCGCTACGTCGTACGGCGAGGTGGAAAGCGACGTGCGGACATTGGCATCACGCGGCAATGAGGCATCACCGAAATTGAGACCGTTGAGCTGCGTGTTGTTCTGCTCACCGCCGAGACCGAACACCGAGAAAGCGTCGGCGGCGCCATCTGCACCGAGCAGCAACTGCACGCCCGGGATGGCCGAAGCCATCGCCGCGAGATCACCCATCTGCTCGGCGTTCAGGAAGCCTTGATCAGCGTCGAGTGTCCGTTCGGTGCCGCTGACATCCGCCATCGTGTCAGTGCGCGAGACCGCAGCACGCTCGGTCACCTGAAACGCGTCGAGGGTGACACTCGCCGGTGCCATTCGGGCGTTGGCGATCAGAATTTCCTGATCGGCCGTCCGCTTCACCTGATAGCGGCGCTGCGCCAACCCGAGCGACGAAAACGTCACCCAGTAGTCACCTTCTCCGCCGGGAAAGGAGATGGTGTAGCGCCCATTCTTATCCGTGCGCGCCGTGCGGCTCACGTTGCCACTGAGCGTGGTGGCCGTGACGAGAACGTTCGGTACCGGGAGCGTATCGGTGCCGAGCACCTGACCACGGATGATATCGACAGACTGGGCGGAGGCGACGACGCTGCACCACAGCAGCAGGCCAAGCGCGCCGACGAGATAACGGAAAATCAGAGTAGGGTTCACGACTGTTTGACGAGGGTCCTGCCGCGATGTTAAGAATGGCTTTTTCAGGTTGCGCCGAGGCGATTCCGCGAAGCCTGCTCCCTTTACACGCGCCTCCTGCGTTTCGTTGGAAACACAGATTGCGGCGGGCTGCGTGGCCACCGCTACGGCCCGGGAAATGATCCCCGGCTGACGGGCGACCGCGTATCTTTGGCAAATGGAGATTCTTCGCGA
The DNA here is from genome assembly GCA_038212625.1 of Gemmatimonadales bacterium. Taxonomy (GTDB): domain Bacteria; phylum Gemmatimonadota; class Gemmatimonadetes; order Gemmatimonadales; family Gemmatimonadaceae; genus Gemmatimonas. The sequence continues at coordinate 37,689 of JBBQUH010000004.1, forward strand.
TCCGCTCTGGAACAACATCCGGCTCGACCCGTTGGCCCTGTCGCTGCTCGACACCCGGGTAATGCAACGCCTCCGCTACGTACGACAGCTCGGTCTCGCCTTTCTGGTGTACCCGGGCGCCACGCACTCGCGGTTTGAGCATGCGCTCGGAGCGTGGCACCTGGCGGGTCTCGCGCTGCGCCTGCTGGATGAGCGAGGCGCGCTGGCCGGCATCTCGCTGCGCGATCAGCACATCGTACGGGCCGCCGCGCTCTTGCACGACGTGGGGCACTATCCCTTCTCGCATGCGCTGGAGGAAATCGGCGTCACGCATCATGAAGAGGTGGCGCGGCCACTGCTGCTCGAAGGTGAGGTGGCCGATCGGTTACGCGCGGCGCTCGGCGATACGGCGCCGGACGAAGTGTTTGCCCTGATTACCGGTCGCAGCCAGAGTGCGCTGCAAGGGTTGATTTCGGGATCGCTGGACCTCGATAAAATCGAGTATCTCAAGCGCGATGCCACCATGTGCGGCGTGCCGTATGGCGAGATCGACGTGGACCGCTTGTTGAACTCACTCACACTTGTGTCGCACCCGGAGCACCATCGCCGTACGGTGGGGGTGCACGAGAAGGGGCTCTCGGCGCTTGAATCGCTGCTGTTCGCGAAGTACCAGATGTACCGCAACGTGTACTGGCATCACGCCGTGCGAAGCGCCACGGCGATGTACAAGCGTTTGGTGGCGGTGAGCATCGACTGCGGCGCGGTATCACCCGATACTGTGGCGCGCTTCACGGACGAAGGGCTCCTGGTGCATCTCGATACGCCGTCGCTCCCTACCGAAGCGCGCGCGCTGCTTGACGGTCTCCGGTTCCGGCACTTACACAAACGGGCCTACGAATGCCCGGCCGCAACGCTTGGCGACGAAATCGGCGAGTGGATCGCCAGCGACTTCGCACTCACGCGCCGTGTCGAAGACGCGTTCGCGCGTGAGCTGGCGCTGCCGCTCGGCGCGGTACTGCTAGACTATCCCGCGAAGACACAGATGCTGGGGCTGGACCTCCCGATGCTGCGCCGCGATGGCCGAGTGGAGCAGCTGACGGCCGCGGGCTGGGAGGGGAACATCAACCTGCCGCGACTGAGCGACGAGCTGTATCGCAGTGCGCGCCGGCTCCGCGTGTTCACCGCCAATCGGGCGGACATCCCATCGGAGGCGATCCTGCGGGTGCTGCAGCACGACGCCCACGTGGTCCGGGCTCGTCTTGACGCGGGCGAACCCTTGCTGACCTGAGGCGCGCGGTCGGCCCTGGTTCACCGCTACGTGGCGGGACCGGTTAGTTCGTACCGCGTTGGCAGAGCGGCGATCCCGCTTTCGCGGCTTCCAGCATTTCCACCGCTTCCGTGGTGATGCCGACGCCGCGGTTGCTGGCGTAGAACGCCCGGATGCCGGCATGCAGCGAATCCGAGCTGACGCTGGGGCGCACCCGGTGGCCCCAGTCGCGGATCTCGCGTGGCAGTTCCACGATGCAGCCCATGTCGCGCCCGGCGTCGTCGAGCAACACCAACGTGGGCGTGGCGCGACGGCCGTCGAGTGAGCGATGCGAATCCTGTACGGCGCGGCCCGCTGCCGGCAGGACGATGCGCAGATCGAGCCCCGGCACCATTTCCGCAAGCTTGGCCAGATACGGCACCGAGTTCATGGAGTCGCCGCAGGCATCGATGGCCACCACCAGCAGACGCCACGTGCCCCCCACGGCCTTTGCGCGCGCGAGGAGCGCATCGCCCACCTGCGCGCTATCGGCGATGCGGTGCCAGCCCTCACGGCGCGCCTTGGCGGCGGCGAGGAAGTCAGAAAAGTTCTGCCCGCGGTCGTACAGAGCGACCAGTGTGCTGTCTGAACGAACGGCGCATCCCTCGGTCTTCGAGAGGCTCCGTGCGGGCATGGCATGCGCGGCGACCGGCGGGAGCACCGACATCATCGCGGAAGCAAACACGGTAGCCACCACGGCCCCGGTGAGTGTACGACGCGTCATGCGGACGGCTCCGACCGGGGGTCCGGCGTTACGGGGCGGGACAGGCGATGTGCATCGGCCAATTTGCGCCCGATGCCTCGATAGAAGGCCGCGTCGAGTGGTTTGTCTTCCGACTCGAGCGACAGGGCACAGCGTTCGAGCGCGTAGAGCAAGTTGCCGAGGTAGAGCTCAGCCACGGCGCCGACCGACTCATCGGCCATGCGACACGGCGGGGGACTCACCCGTGGTGCCCGAGGACCAGATCCCATGCACGTGGAGAACCTGCACGATAATGGCGGTGATGTTGTCGAGTCCCCCTCGACGGTTTGCCTCGGTGATCATCGCTTCGACCATGCGCCCGGGCGTCTGATTGGATTCGAGAATCTTCTTCAGCTGAGGGTCCTCCACCATGCCGGTGAGTCCGTCGGAGGCGACTAGATACAGGTCGCCGTCTTGGAGTTCTCCGTGCAGCACGTCGGCCTCGACGGCGGCGTTCGCTCCCACGCAGCGGGTGATCACGTTGCTGTAGGGATGATAGCGGGCCTGTTCAGGTGTCAGGAACCCGGCGTCGACCTGCTCCTGCACGTACGAGTGGTCTTTGGTGACTTGGCGCAAAATGCCGTCGCGCAGCAAGTACACGCGCGAATCGCCGATGTGGCCGATGATCCACCGGCCCTGCCCCATCATGATACAGGATGCCGTCGTGCCCATGCCCTGCTTGTCGGCTTCCTGCATGGTGCGCTCGTAAATGGCGCGGTTGGCCGCCCGAAGCGCTTCTCCCATCAGAAGCAGCGGGTCGTTGCCGGAGAGATCGCGAACGGGCGCCAGGTCTCGCTCCACAATCTGGACCGCCATCTCGCTCGCCACCTCGCCAGCGGCGTGTCCGCCCATCCCATCGGCGACAATAAAGAGCCCACGCTCATGGTCAGCATGCGCGTAGAGACTGTCTTCGTTGCCTGCACGGACCCGTCCGACATCTGTGCCGGCGGCGACGGAAAGCTGCACGTGGGAAGGGTGTATCGGGACAGAGTGAAACCGAGATGACCATCGGACTGACCTGCGAAGCTATCTGGAAGCGGCGCCGGTTGGCAAGCGCGAAGACGGGTCTGCCTGAGAAGAAATTGGAAAACCGGACGTTTTCAGATCGATCCCGCCCTCTTCGGCTGTGGGCGGTCTCTCTCCAACCTGAAGGCGAAACAGGCGCTCGTAGAGCCCGCGACGCGCCATGAGCCGTTGATGGGTCCCGCGCTCCACCACCTCCCCGTGATGAAGGACGAGGATTTCGTCGGCCTCTACAATCGTGCTCAACCGGTGCGCAATGGCGATGGTCGTCCGTCCCTGCATGAGGGCCGCGACCGCCTCCTGAATCTCGGCCTCGATGTGCGAATCCACCGCGCTCGTGGCCTCGTCGAGGACCAGCAGCGCCGGATTGGCCGCGATGGCGCGCGCGAAGGCCAGTAACTGCCGTTCGCCGACGCTGATGCTGGCGCCGCGTTCGGCGAGTTCGTGCCGCCAGCCGCCGGGGAGCCGCTCAATGACCCGATCGGCCCCCACACGCGCCGCGGCGGCGCGCAGCGCGGCATCGTCCAAGGTGGTGCCAAGCCGCAGGTTGGAGGTCACGTCGCCGGCGAACAGGAAAATGTCCTGCTGCACATAGCCGATGAGCGACCGCAACACGTCGACGGGCAACTCGCGGATGTCGATGCCATTGAGCAGAATGCGGCCCCGCTGCGGCTCGTAAAAGCGGAGCAAGAGATTGACGATGGTGGTCTTGCCCGCCCCCGTGTGCCCTACCAGGGCCACCGTTTCTCCAGGTACGGCCGAAAAGCTCACCCCGCGGAGGACCCACCGCGGCTCGACCGGCTCGACGGCGTCTTCGGTCTGGCTTGTGGCCTTGCGGGCGCGTTCGCTGACCGCGACGTCGCCGGGGGCCGTATCGTCAGAGACACCGCCGTCGCTGACGTAGGCAAACCAGACGTCCTCAAAGGTGATGGTCACCCCAGTCTCGCGTAGCACGGCCACCTGAGCGTCGCGCGTGGGCGTCGGGGCCGTCCCAGGGGCCGCCGGGGTGTCCAGCAGGCCGAAGATGCGCTCGGAGGCAGCCATGGCCGCTTGCAGGATGTTGTACTTCTCGGAAAGATCCTGGAGCGGCTGGAAAAAGCGCCGGACCAGCTGCAGGAAGGCCGCCACCGTTCCTACCGTGAGCGCCCCCTCCCCCACGCGGAACCCCGCCGTCACGAGCAGACTGGCCATCGCGAAGGTGGTCAGGAACTCGATGACCGGAAAATAGAGTGCATAGATGCCGATCGACTTGAGGTGCACGTCGAGATGGGCCTGGTTGAGCGCCTCGAAGCGCCCGAGCTCGCGCTGCTCACGTCCGAACAGTTGCACCACGCGGATGCCGGTCAGACGCTCCCCAAGGAAGGCATTGAGCGTGGCCAGTCGGGTCCGGATGTCACGGTAGGCGGTGCGCACACGCGACTGGAAGAGTCGTGACGCCAGCAGCACCAGCGGGATCACCACGAAGGCCGCCAGCGCCAGCCGCCAATCTACCATCAGCATCACAAGGCTGATGGCCAACAGCGTAAAGACGTCGCCCAGTCCGGCAACGACTCCGGACGTGAAGAGCTCGTTGAGCGCCTCCACGTCGCTGGTGACCCGCGTCACGAGTCGCCCCACCGGGGTGCGGTCGAAATAGGCGATCGGTAACTGCTGCAAGCGGGCGAAGAGCTCGGTCCGCAAGGTGCGCATGACCCGCTGCCCGAGCAGCGACGTAAAGAACGTTTCGCCGAACGCCGCCCCAAACTGCACCAACAGCATGGCCGCATAGGCCAGCGCCACCTGGACCACGAGGCCGGTGTCGCGGGCGGGCAGCGCTTGATCGATGACCCAGCGGGTGAGCAGCGGGCCCACCAGCTGCATGGCCGACTGGACGGCAATACAGGCGAGCGCTACCACCACCAACGGGCGGTAGGGACGCACATAAGCCAATAATCGACGCACGAGCCGCGCGTCGTATGCTTTCCCGGGGATTTCGTCGTCGGATGGTGCGGAAACTGCCATGAATCGGAATCTATTCAGCGGTCAGGATAGTTTTCAGGCGATGAAGGATCGCATTCGCATTCTTGGCGCCCGCCAGCACAATCTGAAGGGCTTTGATCTGGAGATACCCCGTCGGGCCATTACGGTCGTGACGGGGGTTTCCGGCTCCGGTAAATCGTCGCTCGCCTTCGACACCATCTACGCCGAAGGACAGCGGCGCTACGTGGAGTCGCTGTCAGCCTACGCTCGGCAGTTTCTCGAGCGCATGGAAAAACCACTCGTGGACTCCATCGAGGGGATCTCCCCGGCGGTGGCCATCGAGCAGAAAAACCCAACCCGCACCTCCCGGTCGACGGTGGGCACGGCCACCGAGATCTACGACTACCTGCGCCTGCTCTTCGCGCGGATCGGACGCACCTACTGTCATGTGTGTGGCCGGGAGCTTCGCCCCGACACGGTGCAGACGGTCACGGACGCCGCCTTGGCGCTGCCAGACGGCACACGCTTCATGGTAGCCTGTCCGCTGATCCGCTCGAGCGCGGTGACGCATCAGGTGATTGTCGAGAACCTGCGGGCGCGTGGATTTGTGCGGGTGGCGCTGGGAACGCGGGTGCTGCACCTCGACGAGTTGAGCGGGGCGGCCATCGATCTGGCCGCGGAGCCGCAGGCGCGGATTGTCATTGACCGACTGCGCGTGGAACCCGAGGCCCGCGGGCGCATCGCCGACGCCACACAAACGGCATTCCGGGAGGGCGACGGGGACGCGGTGCTGCTTTTCCCCGAGCCGGTGCTCCCCCCCGAAGTGCTGCGCGCCTCGACCGGCGGCGGCGTGGTGAGCCAGTTGGCGTTCACGGAACGGTTCGAGTGCCCGAACGACGGCACGCGGGCGCCGATTCCCACGCCGCAACTGTTTTCGTTCAACAATCCGCGTGGCGCGTGTGGCACCTGCAACGGGTTTGGCGCCACGCTTACGTACGACGAAGCGTTAATCGTTCCCAACCAGGAGCGCTCGGTGCGGGACGGCGCGATCGATCCCTGGACCGCGCCGCGCTACGAGACGCAGCGCCGGACGGTGGTGGAGTTCGCGCGCAAGCTGGGGATCTCGCCCGACGCGCCGTGGCGCACACTGCCAGCCGAGGCGCGTACGCAGTTGCTGCGTGCCAAGTCGCGCGGGTACACGGGCATTTTTCCGTTTCTCGAGGCGCTGGAAGAGAAGCGGTACAAGCAGTACATCCGCATTTTCCTGCGCAAGTATCAGAGTGCGCAGCCGTGCGCCGAGTGTGGCGGGACCAAGCTGCAGCGGGATGCGTTGCAGGTGAAGGTGAACGACCGCACCATCGCTGATATCACGCAGTTGCCGGTGCGTGATTTGCACGTGTGGCTGGACAGGCTGGTGCTCACGCCGTCGGAGACGCAGATCGCCGAGGCAGTGTTGCGCGAGGCGCGATCGCGCACGCGGTTTTTGTGCGACGTGGGGCTCACGTATCTCACGCTCGATCGGGCAACGCGCACGCTGTCGGGGGGCGAGGCTCAGCGCATCACGTTGTCCAACGCGCTCGGCGCATCGCTCGTGGATGCCACGTATGTGCTGGACGAGCCGAGCATCGGGCTGCATCCGCGCGATCTCGACAAATTACTGGCACTGTTGCAGCGGCTGCGCGACGGGGGCAATACCGTGATCATGGTGGAGCATGATCTCGAGGCCATGCGCATTGCCGACTACATGGTGGAGCTCGGGCCGGGCGCGGGCGAACAGGGTGGACACATAGTGTTTGCGGGACCGATGGCCGATGTGGCGTCGAGTCCTCTCACAGGGCAGTTCCTCACCGGCGCGCGGACTATTCCCCTTCCCACCAAGCGCCGCACGTTGGGCAAGAAGTGGATCGAGTTGCGCGGCGCGACTGCGCACAATGTGCACGCGGTGGATCTGCGCATTCCCGTGGGAGCGCTCACGGTGGTAACGGGCGTATCGGGCTCCGGAAAGAGCACGGTGGTGCACGACATTCTTTTTCACGCCATCGAATCGCGTCTCCACGGTGAGCACTCGGCCAAAGAGCATCTCGGCGAGACTGTGGGCTCGTTCAGCACACTCACCGGCGACGAGTTTTTTGACGACGTGGTGCTGGTGGACCAGAGTCCGATCGGCAAGTCGCCGCGGTCCAACCCGGTGACGTACGTCAAAGCATTCGACGAGATCCGGCGCTTGTTCAGCGAAGTGCCACTCGCACGGACGCGCGGCTACACGCCGGGGCATTTCTCCTTCAATGTGGCCGGCGGTCGGTGCGAACATTGCGAAGGGGCCGGCGCGATCGAAGTGGAAATGGTGTTCATGGCCGACGTGTTCGTGCCGTGCGACGCGTGTGGCGGCAAGCGGTACAAGCCGGAGGTGCTGGAGGTGCGGCTCAAGGGCCGGTCGATTGCCGATGTGCTGGAGTTGACCGTCGATGAGGCGATCAAGTTCTTCCCGCGCGAGGATAAGCTGGCGCAGGCACTGTGGCATGTGCAGCAGGTGGGGCTGGGGTATCTGCGCTTGGGGCAGCCGGCCACCACGCTATCGGGTGGCGAGGCGCAGCGCCTCAAGATTGCCCGCGAGCTGGCGCTGACGGCGCGTGGCGGCGCGAGGAAGCTGTATGTGCTGGATGAGCCGACCACGGGGCTGCATCTGGAGGACATCCGGAAGCTGGCGCAGGTGTTCGACCGACTGCTGGAGCAGGGGCATACGCTGCTGCTGATCGAGCACAATCTCGACGTGATCAAACTGGCGGACTGGATCATCGACATGGGCCCGGACGGCGGCGACGGCGGCGGGCTGGTGGTGGCGATGGGTCGTCCGGAGGAGATCGTGCAGGTGGCAGCGTCGCACACGGGGCGCTGGCTCCGGACGGTGTTGCCGTCGTCGGGTGTCCCCGCTTGACTCCAACTGCTCAGAGAGTCATACTTTAGAATTATGGTGTGATCGAGGGTTGGTCACGTCGAGTGTTATTCCCGGGTAGCTCAGGTGGTAGAGCAGGTGACTGTTAATCACCCTGTCGGGGGTTCGAGTCCCTCCCCGGGAGCTGTTGAGATTTCTGTTACGGCACAACGCCCCAACGATCATTCGTTGGGGCGTTGTCTGTTTGCGCGCTGGTGTGGTTGGCTTGGCGCTTTGGGCATGCGGCCGAACCGCCAACTGCGCTACCACGGATTTACACGGAAACTACGCGGATTTGCTCCGTGCGAGACGACGGGGCAAAGTGCGCGGCTCGTTCGTAGTCTTTGATTTTCAGCTGCGTGGTTTCGGTGCTAATCTGCGGCGAGGCAGTTCAGCTGATGTGTTGATCAACATGCGCTCGTCCCCACACCTGCAGCGCCGCAGCCGCGCGGCGTTCCTCAGCGACGACGGATCACGCGCACTGCATCCCCCACTCTTATCGTGCCCGGCGCTGAATGGGTGGCATTCATTCCGAATTGTACCTTGCCATCCTGTCGCCGGTACTCGGCCAAGGTGCGCAGCGGTTCGCGGCCCGTGGCGGCCGTATCGGGGTCCACGGTGGTGAACACGCAGCGGGCACAGGGATCACCGATGCCGATCGTGACATCACCGATCGTAATGGCACTCCAAGTGTCTTCTTCGTGTGCTGTGGTGCCCGCGAGTACGATATTGGCGCGAAAGCGACGTTCTGACATAATCGGCGCACTCGCCTGATCCTGCGCGGCGATGCGCACGTTGAGGGCGTCCACGCTGCCCTGCCCCAGCAGGAGCAGCGGGGCTCCGTCAGAAAGCATGACCTCGCGCTGTGCGGGGTCCACGGGGCCGGTGTAGCGCGGCTCCACGGGACGCCCCGAAGGCTCGTGCAGGCGCACCAGGCGGCAAGGCGAGCCGATCACGGCCGAACACCAGGCGGCTGCGGTGTCTCCGGCGTCGCGCACCAGTACGGCGTCGTCCCATACGCGCACCGTCTGTACGGGGACCTCGTCGTTCACCGACACCGCGAGGGGCGGCGAGCCCACCGCCGTCAGCCGCAGCGCCCCACCCCGATCAGCCGTGACGAACTCTGGGTGAATGAGCACCACGGCCGGCGTGGTACGCGCGGTGATCATCGAGCCGTCGGGGGTGACCAGCATCCACCGGCGATCACCCTCGGCGCCGAGCGCATCGAGCGTCAACTCCAGCACGGAAATGCCAGCCGCTGACTTGATCGGGTGCAGCCAGAGTTGCGCCACACGGGGCGGCGAGGTGCCGAGGAATTCACTCACGGGGGCGGACGTCTGGCATACCGAACAAAGTGCGCCATGTAGATTTCAAGCGCCAGCACTGCCAACTCCGTCCCGGTGTCCTATGCCCCGTCAAACGTCCATCTGTCAAACGGCCACCCGTCGACTCGTGGCGGCCGCCTTCGCGTTCGCCTGTATCACCCCGGTCCCGTCGTTGAGCGCGCAGAAGGCGCCGTCGATTCCCTACGAAAAGTTCACGCTCCCGAACGGGCTCGAGGTGATCCTGCACGTGGATCGCTCGGTGCCGATCGTGGCCGTGGAGAACTTCTACAAAGTGGGCTCGGGAGACGAAAAGCAGGGCCGCACCGGGTTTGCCCATCTGTTTGAGCACGTGATGTTCATGGGATCGCAAAATGTGCCCGTAGGCAAGTTCGACGAGTGGTTGGAGGCGGCCGGGGCAAGCAACAATGGCTCCACGACCTTCGATCGCACCAATTACTACGAAACCGGACCGTCCAACGCGCTGCCACTCATGCTCTGGCTCGATGCCGACCGCATGGGCTGGCTGCTGCCCACCATGGATTTGGAAAAGCTCGACCTGCAGCGTGATGTGGTAAAGAACGAGCGCCGTCAGAGCTACGACAACGTGCCGTACGGACGGGCGTTCGAAACGATTCTGCCCGTAATGTTTCCGCCAAATCATCCGTACTCGTGGCCGGTGATCGGATCGCTCGCCGACTTGAGCGCCGCCTCGGTGACCGATGTGAGCGATTTCTTCCGCGAGTACTACGCGCCGAACAACGCGACCATCACTATCGCGGGCGACTTCGATGCCGACTCGGCGAAAGCATGGGTCACGAAGTATTTCGGCAACATCCCACGCAGCGCCGCGATCACACGGCCCACCGTTCCACCGGTGGCGCTCGTCCAGGACACGGTGATGATCATGGAAGACCGCGTGCAATTACCGCGCACGTACTACGTGTGGCACGGCGTGAAGTCGTTCAGTGCGGACGACGCGGCACTCGATGCGCTCAGTGAGATCGTGGCGGGCGGCAAGAGTTCGCGTCTGTACCGGACACTCGTGTACGAGAAGCAAATCGCGCAGGATGTCGGCATGGGGAATAGCGCCAGCAAACTGGACGGCATGATCATGCTGACCAGTACGGCCAAGCCGGGCGTACATCCCCGTGAGATCGATGCGGAGATCACCAAAGCCATCGCCGACGTTGCCGCGAATGGTGTGACCGACCGCGAGCTCACGCGCGTCAAGAACGGCATGCGTGCCAGCACTATCGACCGTCTCTCCTCGGTGCTCGGCAAAGCCACGCAACTCAGCTTCTACAACTACTTCACCGGGAATCCCGACTACATGGCGAAGGATCTTGAGCGCTACGAGACGCTCACCGTGGCGGATGTGCAGCGGGTAGCGAAGCAGTATGTGATCGGCAAACCGCGCATCGTGCTTACGGTGGTACCGGAAGGCAAGCGCGAACTCGCCCTGACCTCGGGAGACCTCCGGTGATGCGCCACCATTTGATGATGCTGACCGCGCTCACATCGGCAGCGGCGCTGCCGGCGGCGTTATACGCCCAAACCGCGGCGCCTCAGGCGGCATCCACCACGCCGCCGGTTTTGCAGGCACCCAAGGCGCTCACACTTCCAAAAATCGAGGAGCGAACGCTCCCCAACGGTCTTCGGCTGGTGATCGTGGAGCAGCGCGAGCTACCCGTGGTCGACGCGTCACTCGTCATTCGTACAGGCGCGGAGGCCGACCCCACCGACAAATCCGGGGTGGCAACACTCGTGGCCAATATGCTCGACGAAGGGGCTGGCTCGCGTGATGCCTTGGCGCTCGCCGAACAGATCGGTTTCCTCGCGATCGGACTGCGCACCTCGGCAGGCTTCGAACAAAGTACGGTGTCGCTGCACACCACCAAAGCCACGCTCGACAGCGCCATGAGTCTGATGGCCGACGTGGTACTGCGCCCCACATTTGCGGAGAAGGAGTTCCTGCGCCTGAAGAGCGAGCGCGCCACTGGCCTGCTGCAAGAGCAGGATCGCGGGCCTGCGATGGCGGACCGTGCCTTTGCGGCCCTTGTGTTCGGGGAGTCGCATCCGTACGGCCAGAGCACGATCGGCACAAAGGAAAGCACCGAGCGTATCACGCGCGATGACGTGTCGGCGTTCTGGCGCACGTGGTACCGACCGAACAACGCCACGTTGGTGATTGTGGGCGACCTTACCGTGGCCGAGGCGGAGGCGCTCGCACGTCGCGTGTTTGGTGGCTGGACCCGCGCGGAATTGCCAGCGATCGCGGTGCGCACCGTGCCGACCATCGGCGGTACGGGTACCACGATTTTCATTGTTGACAAACCCAAGGCCGCCCAGTCGTCGTTCCGATTGGGCGGTGTGGGCGTGGCCCGCAGCACGCCGGATTACTATCCGCTGATGGTGGCCAACACCGCGCTTGGTGGTTCGTTCACGTCGCGTCTGAATAACACGCTGCGCGAGCGGAAGGGCTATACCTACGGCGCCGGCTCGAGCTTCACGATGCGCCGTGACGCCGGCCCGTTCTCGGCACGCGCCGAAGTGGTGTCGGCCAAGACCGACTCGGCGCTCATTGAATTCATGCGCGAGTTGAAAGAAATCCGCGAGCCGATGCCCGCTGAGGAGCTAGCCAAGGCCAAGCGGTATCTGCAACTGGGCTACGCCGAGAACTTCGAGTCAACGGGCGATATCGCGGGCCAGCTGTCAGCGCTGGTGCCATACGGCTTACCGCTTACTACGCTGGGAGCGTTCGATGCCGGTATCGGATCAGTGACGGTGCAAGACGTACAACGCGTGGCCACCAAATATCTCGACCCGTCGAAATTGACGATCGTGATTGCCGGCGATCGCGCCAGCATCGAGCCGACGCTCAAGGCCACGAAGCTTGCGCCGGTGGAGGTGCGCGACGCCCGCGGCCGTCCGGTGATTACACCATGATGCGTTCCGCCTTCCGTCCGTCGGCGTTGGCGATGGGTGTCGTGCTTATCGTAGCCGGCACGGCCTGCCGCCAGGCGCCGTCGACTGCGCCGTCGAGTGGTCGTCCCTCGATGTTGGTGAACACGGAGTGGCTCGCCGAGAATGTTGGTCAGCCAAATATGGTGCTCCTGCATGTCGGTTCGCGGGCGCAGTACGACAGCGGTCATGTGACCGGTGCACGCTTGGTAGTGCTCGCCGACATCTCGTTACCCGCCGCACCGAATACCCTCACGCTGCAGATGCCCACGGTGGAGCAGCTCAGCGCATGGGCCGTGAAGCAGGGGATCAGCAATAGCAGCCGCATCATCGTGATTCCGCACGATGACGCGTTGCAGTCGGCCACCCGGGTGTTCATTACGCTGGCCTATCTCGGCGCCATGGATCGCACGTCGTTGCTGAACGGCAGCTTCACAGCGTGGAAGGCCGAAGGTCGAGCGGTGACCACCGTAACCCCGCCACCAGCGGCGGCGGTCACGTTCACTGCAGCGCCGCGTCCGGAATTGATCGCCACCATTACTCAGGTAGAGGCGATTGCCATGCGTGGCGCGTCCGGCGCGGCGTCAGGCTCGGGTCCATCGACGGGCAACGGAACTACGGTGCCCAGCGACATCGCGATCGTAGACGCCCGTCTGCCACGGTTTTACAACGGCGATGGCGGCGGCTATCCGCGTCCGGGCCATATTCCGTCGGCGGTGAACATTCCACTGTCCACGGTGAGCAGCAACGGATTCATCAAACCTGCCAGCGAGCTGCAGATGCTGTTTACCGACGCGGGTGTGGTCCGTGGCAAGCAGGTAATTACGTATTGCCACATCGGGCAGCAGGCGACGTTACTGTGGTTCGTGGCCACACTGCTGGGCTACGACGCGAGGATGTTTGACGGGTCGTTTCAGGAATGGAGCGGGACCGCGCGTCTCCCGGTGGTGGGACCGCCGGCGAAGTAGTCACCGATCAGGCATCAGAGCGTGCGCTCCCCCAGCGCGCTTGCAATCAGGGCGACCGCCAGTTCCGCGGTACGGTTTTCCCGATCGCGAACAGGATTGATCTCCACAAGGTCCATCCCGATCAATCGTCCGGTGTCGGCCAGCATTTCCATGGCCAGATGCGCTTCGCGGAACGTGGCGCCACCTGGCACGCGCGTTCCCACGCCCGGCGCTTCGCTGGGGTCCACCCAGTCAGCATCACACGAGAGATAGAGACCCGCCGTGCCACGGCTCGCGTGCGCGATGGCGTCTTGCATGACGGCCGGCAGTCCGCGCTCGTCGATGTCTCGCATGGTGAAGGCACGGATCCCGAGGTCCCGGATGTGTGTGCGTTCGGGGGGGTCGAGATCGCGCAGCCCCACATACACCAAGTGTTCGGGGCGTAGCGCGGGCGACGGCGTGGCCAGTGCGGCCAGCGCAGGGTCGCCAAGCCCCAGCAGATGAGCCGCTGGCATGCCATGCACGTTGCCGGTGGCGCTGGTGGCGGGGGTGTTGAGATCGCCGTGGGCGTCGAGCCAGAGCACGCCGAGCCGCTCTCCTTTGCGGGCAAGCGCGGTGGCCACGCCAGCCACCGATCCGGCCGCCAACGAGTGATCCCCGCCGAGCACCAGCGGAAATTCACCGGCCGCCACTGCGGCGTGGGTGCGGGCCGCGAGGTCGGCGCACACTGCGGTAATTGCCGCCAACTCGGCGCCAGCCAGCCGGTCACCCGCTGCGCGCAACGTCTCTCGCTGAGGCACGGCCACATTGCCGTCGTCCCGTACTTCGTGGCCGAGCGCCACGAGCCGCGCGGCGAGTTGCGCGATGCGGAGCGCCGAAGGGCCCATATCCACACCGCGGCGCGATGCGCCGAGATCGAGCGGAACGCCAATCAGTCGAATGTGCCGGTTGTTGCTGGTCATGCACTGATGCTACGTCGCAAGTGGCGCGCCGACCATCCCACCGCGGCTCGCGTCCCACAGCGGAGGAGCCTGCCTTGACCGCGCAAACCGGAGCCCGCCGCGCTTGGAACCGCCTCGTCGGGCGGGTAACTTTGCTCGACCGCCCGGCGCTCCCCGCGCTGGAGCGCCCCCTCACTGGAGTGTACGTGACCACTGCTGCCGACGGCTCCGCCGACAGCCACGCCGAGCGCCCGCCGGCGGCCGGGCTCACGCCGTTGGTGGGCGTGGTGATGGGCAGTGCGAGCGACTTCGACACGCTTGCGCCCGCGTGCGAACTGCTGGCCGAGCTGGGCATTCCCTACGAGGCCCGGGTCGTGTCCGCGCACCGCACCCCCGACTGGCTCTTCGAGTACGCCGAGCAGGCGGCGACGCGTGGATTGCGGGCGATCATCGCCGGGGCCGGCGGTGCGGCGCATCTGCCTGGTATGCTGGCGGCAAAGACGCTGGTGCCCGTGCTGGGAGTGCCGGTGGTCGCGACGCCACTCAATGGCATGGACGCGCTGCTGAGCATCGTGCAGATGCCGGCCGGTGTGCCGGTCGCCACGTTTGCCATTGGCAAGCCCGGTGCCGCCAACGCGGCGCTCTTCGCGGCGCAGCTGTTAGCGGCGCACGACCGCGCGTTGCACCTGCGCCTGCAGACGCGGCGGGTGGCCAAGGCGGCCGAGGCGCTGGCGCACCCGCTCAATGCGCCAGGGGCAATTACCGCATGACGTCGCCTTCAGCGGCACCGTCCCCGATTCTGCCTGGGGCCACTATTGGCTTTCTTGGCGGCGGCCAGCTCGGGCGCATGACCGCCTTCGCGGCGCGCGCAATGGGCTACGACGTGCAGGTGCTCGACCCCGATCCCGACTGTGCCTCACGTGCCGTCGCCTCACGCACGATCACTGCGGCGTTCAGCGATGTGGCAGCGGCCGTGTCGTTGGCGGAGCAGTGCGACGTGCTGACGCTGGAGATAGAACAGATCCATCCGGACGTGCTGGACGCCGTAGCAGAGCACGCACCGGTGCGACCGGGGCGTGATCCGGTGTATATCATTCAGGATCGGATCCGGCAGAAGCAATGGCTGTCGCTGCAGGGATTTCCGCTGGGCGCGTTTGTGGCGGCCCAATCGGCCGACGACATTGCCGAGGCGGTCCGTTCTTATGGTCCGTGTATCGCCAAGTCCACACACGGCGGCTACGACGGCCGTGGTCAGGTGCGTCTCAGTGAGCCCGAACAGGGCGCCGATGCGTGGGACGCGCTTGGAGCGCAGCCGTGTCTGGTGGAGCAGCGCGTGGACATCGATTACGAGATTTCTGTGCTCGTCGCGCGTCGGCCGTCGGGTGAGGTGGCGGTGTATCCGCCGTCCCGGAATCATCACACGAGCGGAATTCTCACTTGGGCCGTGCTCCCCGCCGCGATCAGCGACGCGATGACCGCGCAGGCACAGCAGCTGGCGCGGCATGTGGCAGAGCGCGTGGGGATTGTGGGGTTACTGGCGGTGGAGTGTTTCGTCACGCGCCAAGGCGCGCTGCTCATCAACGAGCTCGCTCCGCGGCCACACAACACGTATCACCACAGTGAGCGCGGGTTGGCCACGAGCCAGTTTGAACAGCTTGTGCGCGCGGTGTGTGACCTGCCGCTGGGCGGCACGGAGCTGTTGGCGCCCTCAGCGATCGTGAATCTGCTGGGTGATGTGTGGTTACAACCCGACGCGCCGCACATCACGCACGCGCTCGACGTGCCCGGCACACGTCTGCACCTGTACGGCAAGACGAGCGCACGCACGGGCCGCAAGATGGGTCACTTGTCTGCCATCGGGGCGGATTCGCAGGAAGCCCTCGGCCGGGTGCTCGAGAGTTATCGGCGCTTGTCGCCCGGTACGATTACCAGTTTCGACGTGCACGAACCCGTGCTCGTCCGTCCCACTCACTAACCCAGCTCATGTTTCCACGCGACTTTTACGAAATCATGCACATCATCGGCATTGCCATGCTCTTTGTGGCGATCGGTGGTGTGGCGGTCCACGCGTCCAACGGCGGCACGAAGGCCACGAGTTCGACGCGCGGTCTGGTGGGGTCGATGCACGGCATCGGTGCCCTGTTCATTCTGGTGGGTGGCTTCGGTATGCTCGCGCGGATCGGCTTCCTGCATGGCACCAATTTCCCGGGTTGGTTGTGGGTGAAGATCATCGTGTGGGTGATCCTCAGTGCGATCGTGCTCATGCCGTACCGCAAGCCGATGCTCGCGAAGCCGTTTGTGCTGGTGCTGCCGTTTCTGGCGGGTGTGGCCGTGTACATGGCGCTGTACAAGCCGTTCTGATGACGGGCGCGGTCGGCTCGCCGTGACGGGCACGGTATGAATATTCTCGTTCTCAACGCCGGGTCGGCCACCCTCAAGTTTCAGGTGGTCGTCACCGACGAGGCGCGGATTGCCAGCAACGACGACCGCAAGCTCCTTCGCGGGCAGATCGAGCGGATCGGTGGTGAGTCGGTGATCACGCTCCGTAGCAGTAACAGCGTGTCCCGCACACTGGCGGCCCCGTTGCGCGACGTGCGCGCGGCGGTGGACTGGCTGGTCGCCTACGCGACGTCGCCGGAGAGTGGCACAGGGCTGACAAGCCGCGCGGAGTTGCACGCGGTGGGCCATCGTGTGGTGCATGGCGGCGAGCGGTTTACCGACAGCGTTCGGATCGATGACGCGGTGCGGCGCGACATCGAGGCGCACATCGAGCTGGCGCCGTTACACAACCCGCACAACCTGCGTGGGATCGAAGCGGCCGGCGCGGCGTTGGGCGACGGTGTACCGCAGGTGGCGGTGTTCGACACGTCGTTTCATCAGACGCTGCCTGACTATGCGTACCTGTATGCGATTCCGTATCCGTTGTACCGGCGACACCGAATCCGCCGGTACGGCTTTCATGGCACGTCACATCGCTCGGTGGCGTATCGGTGGCGCACACTCACCGGGCGCTCGCGTGACGCGGTACGCATCATTACGCTGCATCTGGGGAACGGGTGCTCCGCGTGTGCCATCAGCGGCGGCGTGTCGATCGACACGAGCATGGGATTCACGCCGCTGGAGGGTCTCGTGATGGGGACGCGTTCCGGCGACATCGACGCGGCGCTGCTGGATTACATCGGTGCCAAGGAAGGATTGTCACTGCCGCAGGTCGAAGCGCTGCTCAATAACCAGTCGGGGCTTCTGGGCCTGTCGGGGCTGACGAACGACATGCGGGATCTGCTGGCGGAGGCGCATGAGCATAATGATCGCCGCGCGCGATTGGCGATCGACATCTTCTGCTATCGCGCCCGGAAATACATCGGCAGTTATCTGGCCGCGATGGGCGGCGCCGACGCCGTGGTCTTCGCCGGCGGCATCGGCGAGAATTCGGCGGAGATCCGAGCCCAGATCTGCCAGGGACTCGCCTGGGCGGGCCTTGCGGTGAACAGCGAGGCGAATGCGCAGCTTACCGACGGTGCCGAAGGGTGCTTCTCCACTCCGGAGTCGCGCCTGCAAGCATGGGTGGTACCCACCGACGAGGAGCTCTTGATCGCCCGCGACACCTTCCGTGTGGTGACAGGACGTGACGCCCCCTGACCTTACGCGCGCTGAGGTTTACGCAGCCCTTGCGAAAAGTTCCCGAAGTGCCGATACTGACGTGTGCGCGGCGGTTTCCCCGATTTGACGGGCCGCGTACTCAGAGCCAACGGCTCTGACCTTCCGTCTAAGTCGAGGTCCTGACGGCCTGCGACGATCAATCGGCGCGGGCCGTTTGTGGTTTTGGCCCGCGTGATGACACCGCCGCAAGACCGCAGCACGACAACTGAAGCGCCGGTTGAGGTCAGGAGATGCCTGATCCGCCACCGTGGTGATTTGCCGCCGATTGCCGCCACGTAAAATAACGAGCTAAACAGTGTATGCGCCCGGCGGCCATACCTTCGCCGGGCGCGTTCGTCTTTCGGCGGCACTCAACTGCTCCTTTGGAGAGTGCCACGATGTCTACTGCTTCCACGTCGTCGTCGTCCGTTTCCATGGCGGCGCCGCGCCAGCTCGCCGCCGACACCATCGCCCTGCATGCCGGGCAGGAACACGCCGATAGCGCCACCGGCGCCCGGGCCGTGCCGATTTACGCGACGAGTTCGTTCGTCTTCGACAGCCCCGAACACGCCGCCGACCTGTTCGGCCTGCGGGCCTTTGGCAACATCTACACGCGCATCAACAACCCCACCAACGACGTCTTCGAGCGGCGGATTGCCGCTCTCGAGGGTGGCGTGGCCGCAGTGGCCGTAGCCAGCGGACAAGCGGCACAAACGCTGGCGATTCTGAATCTCGCCGAGGCGGGTGACAACATTGTGGCCTCGCGCTCGGTCTACGGCGGCACCGTGGCACTGTTCGCCCACACCCTGCCCCGGCTTGGCATCAAGACCCGCTTTGTGGACATTCACGATCACAGGGCGGTCGCGGCGGCCATCGATGATCACACGAAGGCCGTGTATGTAGAAACTGTGGGAAATCCAGCGCTCGACGTACCCGACCTGAGAGCGCTCGCGAATCTCGCTCATCAACACAACGTCCCACTGGTGGTGGACAACACCTTCGCGCCGCTGCTCGCCAAGCCGATTGAGCATGGTGCCGACGTGGTACTGCACAGCGCCACCAAGTGGATCGGTGGACATGGCACCTCCATCGGTGGCGTGATCGTGGATGCGGGGCGTTTTGACTACGGGGCCACCGCACGTTTCCGTCGCTTCTACAGTGATCCCGAAGCGGCCTATCACGGCCTGCGCTTCGCGGAAGCGTTCGGCAACATCAACGGGTCCAACCTGTCGTTTGCGATCCGATTGCGCCTGCTGCTGCTCCGCGACATCGGAGCGGCACTGTCGCCGTTCAACGCGTTCCTGTTCCTGCAAGGGCTGGAGACGCTCCCGTTGCGTATTCGGCAGCACAGCGTGAACGCGCTGTCGGTGGCCACCTATCTCGCGTCCCATCCGGCGGTGGCCTGGGTGCGCTACCCGGGGCTTGCCTCCCACCCCACGCATGCCAACGCCGCCACGTATCTCAAGCGCGGCTTTGGGGGCGTGCTCACGTTTGGTGTGCGCGGCGGTGAAGCGGCCGCCAAGCGGTTCATTACCGCGTCCTCACTATTTTCTCTCGTCGCCAATGTGGGCGATGCGCGCAGCCTGGTGATCCACCCGTGGACCACCACCCACGAGCAGTTGAGCGAAACAGAACGACAGGCGGCGGGTGTCACGCCGGATCTGGTCCGCCTGTCGATCGGCCTCGAAGACGCCGATGATCTCATCGCCGATCTTGACCAGGCACTGGCTACCGCCGTCGCGCTCGATGCACCGCGCGCGGGCACGGCAGGCCCGCAACGTGCCGAGGGCGCTGCATGACACGGACGCTTGCGCGTGACACGTCGGAGCGCACGTGGCCCGTGCATGAGGTCACCGTGTCGCTGCGGGACGTGGTGCTCGAGCACGGTGAGATCGTGGATACGGTGCATGTTCATTATCGACTTGAAGGCACCATCAACACCGCGCGGGATAACGTGGTGTTGGTGGTGCACGCACTGACCGGCACCACGGAGGCGAGTGCGTGGTGGAAAGGCGTCATTGGCAAAGGGCACGCGATTGATCCCACCACACACGCCATATTGTGCGCGAACTTGCTCGGTGGGTGTCATGGAACCACGGCGCCGAGTGACGATCAGCCGGATACGGTGCACCCGTTCAGTACGCGCGATCAGGCCACCGTGCTCGCGCGCATGCTGGATGCGCTGCAGATCGAGGCGCCGCTCCTGGTGTGCGGCGGCTCACTGGGCGGCATGGTCACGCTCGAATTTGCGGCGAGTTTTCCGGAGCGCGTGCGAAGCGCGGTGGCATTGGCCGCCCCCGCGGCGCAAACGGCGCAAGGACTCGCGTGGAACACGATCATGCGGCGCGCCATCGCCGTGGGGGGAGCGCGTGAAGGACTCGCGCTGGCCCGCATGGTGGGCATGCTCAGTTACCGAACGCCGGAAGGACTGGAGCGACGGTTCGGACGCTCGACCACCCGTGATGGCGCCTTTCAGGTCAACGAATGGCTCGACGTGCACGGCGAGAAACTCGTGGCGCGCTTTAATGCCGCAAGCTACGGCTCCCTCATCGATGCCATGGATCTGCACGACGTGGGCCGCGCACGAGGCGGCATCGCGGCGGCGTTGTCTCCGGTGGCGGATAGACTCTTTGGCGTAGGCGTGCCGGGCGATCTGCTGTATCCTGCCGACACCGTGCGCGAGTGGGCGACCGCAATTCAGGCACGCTATACCGATCTCCCGTCGATTCATGGGCACGACGCGTTCCTGCTGGAAACGGAGCGCGTGTCCGTGGTGATCCGGCAGGCCCTCGCGGTTGGGGCCGCGTACCCCCCAACGCGAGCCTTCGATCAGGCGCGCCACACCACAGCGCACGCCCCAGCGATCGTGCCGTCCGCTCCGCCCGCGAGTACCACCCCGCGTCGCGTGCTGCGCGTGGCGCTCGCCGGCTGTGGCCATGTGGGCGGCAGTCTGCTGGATCTGCTCGGCGAACGCACCGTGGGCGACGCGGATGTCGAAGTCCGTGTGACGCGCGTTCTGGTGCGTGACGCCGATCGCGCGCGTCCTTCGCTCGACACGGCGGTAGCGCGGGCCATCGCGCCAACGACTGCGCGTATCACCGATCCGTCGGCGCTTCTGGATGACGACATCGATGTCCTGGTCGAAGCGATTGGAGGAACGACCACCGCGCGCACGCTGGTCGAGTCGGCCCTTCGTCGCGGCATCCGAGTGGTGACCGCCAACAAAGCCCTCCTGGGCGAGCGGGGGGCCGCCTTGCAAGCGCTCGCGCGATCCACCAACACGCGCCTCGATTTCGAAGGTGCCGTGTGTGGGGCCATTCCCATCGTGCGCTGCCTCCGCAACGGCGCGGCGGGCGTGGGCATCACGAGCGTGAGCGGTATTCTCAACGGCACCAGCAACTTTGTCCTGGAGCAGGTGGCCGGCAATGCGAGACTGGCCGACGCCATCGCCACCGCCCAAAGACTGGGCTACGCCGAAGCCGACCCAACGCGCGACCTCTCGGGGGAAGACACCGAGGACAAGCTGCGGATTCTTGCCTGGCTCGCGTTCGGCGTCGCACCGGATTCGCTCGTGGTGGCACGACGCGGTCTCGACGCCGAAAGTGCCGCGTGGGCCACGCAGGTGGCGGCGGCGGGTGATTGCGTCAAGCTGATCGCCCGCTGCGAACGGGTGGACGGCCAACTCGTCGCCCACATCGCCCCGACGCGCGTGCCGGGCGACGATGCGTGGGCGCACGTGGCTGGCCCATTTAACCGGATCGTGGTGGAGAGCGCGTCGGCTGGCGCACTCGTATTTCAGGGGCCGGGCGCCGGCGGACGGGCGACGGCGGGCGCGGTGTTGAGCGACCTACTCACTCCGCAGTGGCCGTAGCGCGCTTCGGGCACCCAGCGTTCGTAACGAACAGATCACAACCGTTGATCAATACCTTAGTCCGAGGCACCGTTTACCAATGATCTCGCCTGCACATCCTGTTTCGACAATGACGCCCCGCGCCACGGTGCTCGTAGTCGCCGCCCTGTTCAGCGCGTGCGCACCGGGCGCCTCACCCGCTGACCGCGCGGACTCCGCGACCGACCGTGCGCAAGCGATCACGGCAGCGGTTCCTGCGGTCGACACCGTGCCGCTGCCACTCGTAGCCGATACACTGCGGCCCGTGGTGATCACGGACACCCTGCCGGGAGACAGCGACGACCCCGCGATTTGGGTGAACCCCACCAATCCCGCCAAAAGCGTGGTGCTTGGTACCGACAAGGGCGACAGCACGGGCGGTGTGTACACGTTTCGCCTGGACGGCCACATTGATCGTGCGCGCAGCGTGACACCACTACTGCGCATGAACAATGTGGATGTGGAATACGGCGTGGCACTCGGTAGTCTGACCACAGACATCGCCGTCGCCACCGAGCGAAACCGCATGGCGCTGCGCGTCTTCGCCATGCCGACCATGCGCGCCATCGACAACGGCGGGATCGTGGTGTTCAACGGCGACACGGCACGCGATCCAATGGGTGTGGCGATTTACAAGCGCCCGCAAGATGGCGCCGTGTTTGCGATCGTGGGTGGTAAAGCCGGCCCCACCAACGGCACGTACCTGTGGCAATATCGCCTCAGCGCCGACGGTAAGGGCGGCGTGGTCGGCACGAAGGTGCGCGAGTTCGGCATGTACAGTGGCCGCAAGGAGATCGAGGCAATTCTCGTGGACGACGCACTCGGCTACGTCTATTACTCCGACGAGAACGTGGGCGTTAGGAAGTATCACGCCGATCCGGATAGCGGCAACGTCGAACTGGCGCTGTTTGCCACCACCGGCGTGGCCGATGATCACGAGGGACTTGCGATGTACGCCACGGATGCCACCACCGGCTATCTCGTCTTGTCCGATCAGGGCGCCAATCGAATTCACGTATTCACGCGGCAGGGTACCGCAGCCAATCGGCACGAGCACACCCGGCTGGCCGTGATTCCTGTGATGGCGCAGGAGACCGATGGTCTCGACATCACCAGCCGCCCGTTGGGGCCGCGCTATCCGCGCGGGATGCTGGCCATGATGTCCAACCGGGGCGCCTTTCACTTTTACGACTGGCGCGACGTGGATGCCGCCATCAAAAAGGCCTCAGCGCCCCGGTAACCCAATTCCCCGGGCGCGCAGTAGCGTCCGTACGGAATCCACGGGCAGCGCATTCACGCGTGCGGTACGACTTGTGACCGGCGTGGCCATGAGCAGCGCATTGTACAGCGACTCCTCGGTGGCTTCGGTCACGGCCTGAAAGACGGCAGACATGGCGTCGTTGCTCAGTTCGTCGTTGGTATTCACGGAGGCGTCGGGAGAACGGCGCACCGTGAGCGCCGTCGAGAACGCGATTACGTAGTCCCCCGAGCCATTCGAAGCGCTGGACCCAGTACGGGCGAGCCCCATGATGGCGCGCGCCGCCACGCGTTCGAGATTGCGCGACAGAATCGGCGCGTCGGTGGCGATGACGATCATACACGACCCGTCGCCGCGTTCCGCGCCGGCATCGCCGGGCGGTGCGTTACGCGGTGCCACCTCGCGCTGGAATGCAAATCGCCCGAGCAGTGGCCCCACCGGCACTCCCGCCATCTGCAACACGCCGCCGTAGTTACCCTGCACCAGCACGCCCACCGTGTACCCGCCCAGCGACGCCGGCAGTTTGCGCGACGAGGTCCCAATGCCGCCTTTCCAGCCGAACATTACCGTGCCGTGCCCTGCCCCCACGCTGCCTTCCGCGACGGCCTGTGTGTCGGCTGTGGCCAGCGCCTCCTGCACCGCGCTTGCCATGCCCGGGCGTGCGCGCGTGGCGTTGAGTTGCCCGTCGTTCGTTTCACCCACCACGGGATTGATGGAGCGTACGCCCCGATTTTCCGGTTTGGCGAGCATCCACTGGGCGAGCGCGTCGCCTGCCTGCCAGATGCAGAGGGTGCAGGTCAGGAGCACGGGCGTTTCGAGTTCACCGAGTTCGCGCACCTGCGTGACGCCGAGCAGCTTGCCGAAGCCGTTGCCCACGTGGATGGCGGCGGGCACCCGATCCCGATAAAGATCTCCGCCGTGCGGGAGGATGGCCGTGACTCCGGTGCGCAGCGAGTCGCCGCTGGAAACAGTGGCATGTCCCACGCGGACCCCGGCCACGTCCGTGATCGCGTTCTGCGGCCCCGGCGCAAACACTCCGGGAGCCAGCCCGAGCGCGCGGGCACGGACCGGCTGCGCCGTACCTACCGCCGGCAGTAACACGAACAGACCCGGAAGCAGCCCGATCGCAGCGAGCGACGAAGTAACAGCAGACGATCGAACCATACCAGAACTCCAGAAGACGCGGGCTCGGCGTGTCACGGGCGTTTTCCCGATCCCACGCGCCCTCCATATTGCACACATGGCGCTTCGTCCGCTTTACGGTCACCTCGCTCTCAGGCACCGGCTCACCGCCGCTGCTGCGGACGGGCGTCTGCCCGCGAGTCTGCTCTTCCAAGGCAACCGCGGCGTGGGCAAACAGCGCTTTGCCCTGTGGATGGGGCAATATCTGTTGTGTGAAACGGCCTTGGCGGAACGTTTGCCCGAGCCATGTGGCCGCTGCCAGCACTGCCGCTACACCGAACGTGGCATGCACCCGGATCTGCACTGGTTCTTTCCGCGCCCCCGCATCAAAGACGGAGATGTGTCATCCGATGATGTCAAGGCGGACTTGGCCGAGGCGATCGCGGAGCGGATGGAGGCCGACGGACTCTGGGCACCGCCGCCGGGAACGGACGGACTGTACGTGGCCACCATTCGTGCCTTGGTCACCCAGGCATCCGTGCGGCCGGCGCTGGCGAAGCAGGCCGTGTTCGTGGTGGGTGATGCGGAGCGGATGGTGTCGCAGGAAGGCGCGGATCAGGCGGCCAATGCCTTCCTGAAGTTGCTCGAGGAGCCGCCGCCGGGGACCACGCTCATCCTGACCACGAGCGAGCCCGGTGCGTTGCTGCCCACCATTCGATCGCGCGTGGTGACCGTACGTGTGCCGCCGTTACCCCGAGCGGAAATGGAAGCATTTCTTGATGACGCGGTGGTGCAGCGCACCTTGTCGCGCGTGAACCGCGACGACGCACTGGCCCGTGCAGCTGGTGCTCCCGGCGAGTTGATGGCAGGTGACACGATGACGGCGGCATTTACCAATGCGAGGCGGCTGCTGGAGGCCGCGCTGCAACCGTCCACGCCGGCCGGTCGTGCGGACCGTATCAAGGCGGCGGCTCGACAGGGCGTATCTGGCGCGCGCGGCGCGTTCAGCGATTCGCTCGATGCGCTCATTGTGCTGCTTCACGATCGCACGCGTCGACTGGTGCACGCTGGCGAAACCACCAGTGCCCGGCGCACCGCGTCGGCGCTGCTGCATGTGGAGCAGGCCAAGGTGCGTGCGCAGGGTAATGTCAGCCCGCAACTCCTGGGCGCCTCGCTTCTTACTTCCCTTCATCGGACGCTCGCCCCGTGACCTTTGAACCCTCGCCTTCCCCCGCGATATCCTCCCCAACTCCAGCCCAAGCGGCGTCGGAATCGTCGGTTGGGCCGCTTTCGCACGTGGATGCCGCTGGGTTTTTCCGGATGGTGGACGTCGCGGAGAAGCCATTTTCGGTCCGCAGCGCGTTAGCCAGCGGCTCGATTCGGATGCAAATCGGCACCCTGAACGCCATACGTGATAACGCGTTAGCAAAAGGGGATGTATTTCCGGTGGCTCGACTGGCCGGAATTCAGGCAGCGAAGCGGACGGCTGACCTCGTTCCGCTGTGCCATCCGCTGCCGTTGTCGGGCATCGAGGTGCGCGTTAGTCTCGATGAATCACTCCCTGGTGTCCGGGTGGAGGGATTTGTCAGGACCACCGCCCAAACCGGGGTGGAGATGGAAGCGTTGACCGCAGTGTCCGTGGCGTTGCTTACAGTATACGATATGGCCAAAGCGGTTGACCGGACGATGGTGATTTCCGAGATCGTGCTGCGCGAAAAACGCGGCGGCACGAAGGGGGATTTCGTCAGCGAGCCGTGAGTGACCAGCTGATAGCGAGGATTTATGCACGATACCCCTGCAGGATTTGTTGGACCCGTTGGACTTGAAGGTGCAGTGGCAGGCGTAGAACGCAGGACGGCTGCGGCCCGCCGTCGTCGGATCCAGCGGCGCGCAGCCACCCGCCGGTTGTCCAAGGTGCTGTTCGCGGCCCTGTTGGTGCTCGCGGCCGCGTTCGCGGCGACACCCGACATCCCCACGTCCACCGCAGATGTGGCGTCAAGGGCGGCGCCTGAGGGAGGGACGCTGACCATTCAGCCCGCGTGGCGTCCCGCCGGCGCTGTGCTTACACGCGCGAAGGCGGCCACGACAACTCCGAGCCGTCCGTTTGCCTCCGATCCGCGCGAGGCGGAACGTCGGGATTCGCTCACTCGCTGGCACCGGATCTACACGTACAGCACGAAGTACCGCATCAAGCCGGAACTCGCGCGCCGCGTGTACGATGCGTCGATCACGGCCGGACTCGAACCCGAGTTGGGGTTTCGTCTGGTGCGCGTGGAAAGCGTTTTTAATCCGCGCGCCGTGAGCTCGGCGGGCGCAATGGGCCTGACCCAGTTGATGCTTGGCACGGCGCGGGCGTTCGAGCCCACGGTCACCCGAGAGGATCTGCTGGATCCCGACGTGAACCTGCGAATCGGATTCCGCTATCTGCGGGGGTTGATCCGCGAGTACAAAGGTGATCTCAAGCTCGCACTCCTCGTGTACAATCGCGGTCCCGTGGCGGTGCAGCAGGCGCTCAGCATGGGTCTCAGCCCGGCCAATGGGTACGAGACCCTCATCACCAAGGGCTATTTGGGCCGGGGCACGCTGGACTGACGGTTTGTACTAATTCTTGGCGGAAGAGGCGGTACCCTTTGCGGGTGCCGCCTTTTTCACCGCTGTTTTCTTCGCGGTCACTTTCTTCGCCGGTGTTTTCTTCGCGGTCGCTTTCTTCGCGGTCACGACCTTCGCGGATGTCGAACTGGCACTGCTCCGTACTTTCAGGGTCTGACCCGCGAGTACCCTCGTGCTCCGCATGCCATTGAGTGACTGCAGCCGACTCACCGTGGTTCCGTAGCGCTTCGCGATCACCCCTATCGACTCGCCCTTCTTTACGACGTGCAGACCGTTGGCCCTCAGCGTCGTGGCGGTACCGCCTCCATAGTGCTCTATCGACGGATCCGGAATTTCCCGCACGTAGTTCAACGCGTCGCGTGTGGGTACCCGAACCATCTGGCCGCTCACCAGCCTCCCTTTCTTGGTGGTCCGAAGGCTCGGGTTGAACCAACGCAATTGTTTGAGGGTGACGTCATGCGATGACGCGAAGCGGGTGGGGGTCTGTGACGGACCAACCACTTTCTTGGTGCGGTACCCAAGTCGTTCGTGCTCCGGCATACCGTCCAACGCGATCGCCGTTCGCTCCGCTATTCCCACGGGGAGTCGCAGCCACACAGCGGCATCCGGCGGGGTGAGGCCGCGCAGGAGCGCTGGATTCAGATCCCGCAACACGGAGGCGCTCACGTCGCCCGCACGCCCGACGCTCGCAATCGTCGTGCCCGGCACCGCGAGAATCGAATCGTAGGCATACACCGGCAGGGAGTCGAGCGTGATCCCGTAGCGCACAGGCATCTTGGCCACGAGCGCGGCCGCGATCAATTGTGGGACGTAGTTCTTCGTCTCCGCGTGCAGATAGTTCTGCTCGGCCAGCGCAAAGAAGCGATCCTCCCCCTCCGTCCCTTCCATCTCGCTCGCGAATCGGGTGAGGCCGCGCGCGACCCGGCCCGGGCCACCGTTATACGCCGCAGCGGCGAGGTAGAGCGACCCGAATTGCTTCTGCAGATCGCCAAGAAAGCGGATCGCGCCATCCGTGGCGCGCGCCGGATCGCGCCGCTCATCCATCCACCAGTCCACGCGCAGTCCCACACCGCGGGCCGTCGCGCTCATGAACTGCCACATCCCCACCGCGGCCGCCCGCGAGTAGGCGTGGGGATCATATCCGCTTTCAATCAGCGCCAGATACGTCAGATCCTCCGGCATGCCGCTGGCCTTGAGTTTCGCGCGAATCATCGGCTCGTAGCGGGTGCCCCGCGAGAGACGTTCCGCAAAGCGTGTGCGTGAACTCCCGGAGAAGAGCTGCACGTAGTACTCCACCCGTTCATGCGTTTCATACGAGCGCACGTCGATGTCCCACACGGGCTCGCTCAGCGCGACATCCTCGTCACCGGGGCCGATCGCCGGCCCATCGGCCAGTGAATCGCCGAATACCGAGGCCACGACTCGACGCATTGCCTCCGGCGTGGTCAGATCCACGGGAGTAACCGACGACGCGTTGGCCGACGCCGGCCATGCGGAACCGCCGGTCGCGCTCACCGCCGAAGCGACGGCCGGCGACGGAGCGATCATCGGCTGCAATCCGCGGCAGGCCCCGAGCGCAACTGTGGCGAGCACCAAAACGCCGCGTGTGGCGGACTGACGGGCCATCCGAGGACTGACGCTAACCGTCCGGGGAGGCATGTGGTGGGGATGGGTCACGCGTGCAACCTATGCGGAAAGAAGCCGGTCGGACACCACCAGCCGACCTCGGTTCCGCATAAATGCAGATCAATCAGGCGAGTTGGTGACGTCTGACCAAAAGGGGGGCCGCGACGCGGTTGGCCGCGTGCAGCGTGGCCCGGACTACGGCCACGAGGATGTCGTCCTCCACTAACGCCGCCCCAACCAGACGAACCGTTCCATCGTCGGCAGCGGTCTGCACCGCCACCATCATGACCGATGTATCGAACGCGCGTACTGACTTCACACCGAGCAGTTCAAGCCGTAGCTCGCCCCCCGTGGCCTCGCGCAGGGCGTCAATGGTGGCGAGGGCTGCGAGACGCAGGTCACCGCCTTCACACGCCGACCCGTCCCGCTGGCAGAGGATCTGCTGGCCCGCGCCAGGCCCGTCGAACTCCAACAAAACTCTGGACGTCGCCACCGGCAGTCGTCGCAATTGGCACAGGCGTAGCCGCAGCCTCGCGTCGAGACCGGAGTCCGCGAGGCCACTTGGGGCAACGATGCTGGTGAGTACATCGGGTCGGAGCATACGCCACGGAGCGGTCGTGGGAAGGACGTCCTTGTGACTACCGACGACTCGGACTGGTTCGCGTTTCATGACCGTCGGCGATCGCGATGCGACGTATCATCAACCCGGACTCACGCGTCGCTCGCGATCCCTGCTTCCAGCGCAAACCGCGTCAGTCCTGCCACACTGTGAATTTCGAGTTTCCGCATAAGACTTTCGCGGTGCGCTTCCACCGTACGGCGACTGATCCCCAACTCGGCCGCGATGGCCTTGTTGGTCAGCCCGCGCGCTATGCGACCGAGCACATCGCGCTCGCGGGGGGTGAGCTGTTCGAGTTGGGCAATCGACGGCGCCGGTGCTGCCGATTCCGCCTGCGTGAGCCGTCGCACGACCGCCGGACTGAAGAACGTACCCCCGGCATGGACCGCGCGAATGGCTGCCCGCAGCTCTTCGCCCGCACTGTCCTTGAGCAGATACCCGTGGGTACCGATACGCATGCCTTCCCGCACGTACTCGCCTTGATCGTGCATGCTGAGCAGCAGGATCCGCACATCAGGCAGCGTCTCGAGAATACGCGCAGCCGCCTTGAGCCCCGTCTCTTCCGGCATGGTGATGTCGAGCACCACGACGTCGGGGATGTGCAGGAGCGCGAGTTCCACGGCAATCCGCCCGTTGGGAGCCTCGGCGACCACCTCGATCAGCGGATCTTGATCGAGCACGTGCCGGATACCCTCGCGCACGAGGGCATGATCATCGGCGACGAGCACGCGGATTCTGGGCGCACCGACGGTGTCGCTCATACGCGCACCGTCGGCGTGTGTGTACCAGCCGTCGCGCGCTCGACACGCGGTGCGTTGAGTACCGGGACCACAATCCGTACCTCGGCTCCGGGCGCGAGATTCCGCACCGTCACGGTCCCGCCCACCGCAAACATCCGCTCCCGCATACCAGTCAGTCCCATCCGTCCTCGCGTATCGTCAATGCGTCCGTCGCGTTGCACGGGGAAGCCCCGTCCATTGTCGCGCACCATCAGCTGCAGCTCCAGGTCGGAGGGCTGTACCAGCACGTCCACGATACTCGCGGCCGCGTGGCGCGCGACGTTCGAGAGTGCTTCCTGCAACGCGCGAAAAAGTGCCAGCTCCGCTTCTTCGTCCACCGCCGGCAACGCGGTGGGGGCGCGTAATTGCACCCGCAGCCCGGTACGCTCCGAGAAGTCCGCCACCAACGAGCGCAGGGCAGGCAGCAGTCCTAGATCATCGAGCAGCGACGGGCGCAGATCGCTGGTCACCTGCCGGATGCTGGCGATGCCAGTATCCACCAACGCCGACAAGCGATCGATGCGCGGCGCGGCGCCGGGCACCACGGAGCTGCGCAAGGCTTCGAGCTGCATCTTGACCGCCGAGAACACCTGCGCGGTTTCGTCGTGCAATTCGCGTGACAGGCGACGGCGCTCGTCCTCGTGCTGGCGCACCATCCGCGTGGAGAGCTGCTCCAGATCGGCGGTCCGCGCGGCCAGTTGTTTGTCGAGGGCCGCCTGCTCCAGCGCGGCACCCACCTGCTGGCCCAGCGCGAGCAGGAAGTCGTCGTCGAGCGCGGTGAACGGATTGCGCACATCACCCGCCATGACGAGCGCGCCCACCAATCGCTGCCCAGCGCTCACGGGCAGGGCCGCCACAAACGGCTGGTCACCCTGCGCGGCGACGAGCTGCGGGCGGCGCGTCAGTCGCATGCGGCCAAGCGCCTGACTCACCGACTGCTGCGGCTCGGCGGCGGTCCACTCCAGGCACGATCCCGCACAGCGCACGAACGCTCCACTGGTGCGCATCGGCCGGATCACGGGGAGGTCGCCGGTCTGCCGCAGCTCTCCTCCGGACAGATCGAGCGACCCGGCGTCCTGCGCGAGGGCGGCCTCATCGAAAAGATACATGGCGCTGCCGCGAACACCGGGGAGGGTGAGCGGACGGGAGAGCAGCACGTCGAGCGGATCGGCGGAACCGTCGCGGCGCTGCAAGTCGCCAGACAGCGCGGAGAGTGCGCGAACCCCTCGGCCCAGATCATCGAGCACCAACAGCACAAGCCCCGCGCCCACCAACAGTTGGAAGCTGATGTCGAGGTAGTATCCCCACGGGGTCCAGGCGCCTTGCGCGCGCAGGAAGGGGTAGTCGAGGTGGTGCAGCCCCCAGAGCCCGAAGGCGATCGCCAGCAGGCGCGCGCCGGACGACCTCACGATGCGATGATGGCGCCAGAACACCCAGCCGGTCCACGCCGTGGCCCCGCTCAGAAAGAGCACCGCCGGGAGCGCCGCCGAGAGAAACGAATCGAGCTGATAGATCGCCACATATGACCAGAGCGGCGGGAAGAGCGCCACCAGGAGATACAGGGGGCGGGCCTTCGGCTGCCGCAGAAACACCAGCGACGCCCAGAGCAGCACGAGGGCGGTCCAGCCCGTGGTGACCTGATGCCAGTAGAGCCAGACGCGCTCGCCGGTGAGCAGAAAGCTCAGAATGCACAGCAGCCGCGCCACGTAGATGCCCCAAGCCACGGCGAACCAGCCGAACCACGGGCGTTGGTAGCGCGCGTACAGATGAGCGCACAACACGGCCAGTCCGGTCGTGATCGCGCCCTGCAACAGCGCCGCGGCCAATTCGGTGGCGACCATCGGCGGCGGGACGAGCACTAGGTCGCGCGCCTGAAGGAGCACCGCCAGCGCGTGACCCCACGTCACGCGGCGCCGTCCGCAGTCGCGGTGGACGGGCCGTCGATCGCGGCGTACGGGGTGCTGTCTGCATCCCGTGGCGACGAGTCCTGCGGTACGTGATAGATCGTGCGCGAGGGAAAGGCGAAGCTTGATCCGTGGCGATCGACGATGCGCATGAACTCCAAGAGCAGCCGATGCCGGATGGCGAAAAACTCCATGAGATCGGTGACCACGAACCACGCCATCACGCGCACGCGTACCGCCGACTCCGTGAACTCCACCACATGGGCGCGCACTTGGTCAGGCCAGATCGTGGGTTCCGCGCGCAGCGTGCGTTCCAATGCGTCGCACACCGCAGCAATAACCTCGGGCGGCGTGTCGTAGGTGAGGTCCACGTCAGTGCGCAGGTACATGCGATCGCGCTCCCCGAAGGTCTCGATCCGTTCGTCGGCCAATCGTCCGTTGGGAATACGCACCACCGTGCGATCATGCGTCCGAATGCTCGTAGAGCGCAACCCGATCCGTTCTACGGCGCCCTCGGTGGCGCCAGCACGCACCCAGTCACCCACGCGAAAGGCCTTGTCTGCAGCGAGCGACACGCTGCCAAACAGATGTTCGACGGTTTTCTGCGCGGCGAGTGCCACCGCGATACCACCAATGCCGAGACCAGCGAGCAGCGTACCGACGGGATAGCCGAACTGGGAGAGCGCGACCAACAGTGCCGCCACCCCCACGGTGACCCGCAGAATGTTGCCGAAGAGCGGCGCGAGCGTGCGGGCCTGCGCGCCCTGGCCCGTCTCCCATGCCCTATTCTCGACCCGCAGTTGGGCGAGCCGGATGACGCGAAGCAGCGCCCAGAAGATCGCAAGGAGGACGAGGCTGCGACTCGTGGTCTCAATCAGCGCCGCCACGCGGGCGTTGAGATCGAGCGCATTCAGAATCCAAGGGGCGGCGACGGCTCCGACCCACAACCGGAAGGGTCCGCGCAGATGCACGATGAGCAGATCGTCCCAATCGGTGTCCGTGCGCGTTGCCACACGGGACAGCAGCCAGCGTGTCAGCTCGCCGGTCAGCCACGCCACCAGCACCAGAAGCGGAAGTGCCAGCGCCAAGCCGATCCACTGCCAGAGGAACAGTCGGAGCGGTCCCTCTCGCATGAGCGGCGCTGGCAGCCGCTCCCTCAGCCACGGCGCCCCAAGGTTCTCATACCAGCCATCCACCTGCGCCACGGTGGCCTGGGAGAACAGCCAGCGCGTGGGCTGGCGTGATGTCACGCGGACAAGCCGAACCGGATCCTCGCGACCGGCCACCCCGGCAATGACGCCGATTTGATCACTCGAACGCTCGCCGTCGAGCGTGTCACCCACAGCGAGCGGCGAAATCTCCTGCAGATCGAGTGCGAGGCGCTGGTCGAGGACAATCTGCAAGCGCTTCGCGATCTGGCGCGAGCGGTCGCGCTCGGCGGGTGGAACGGACAGATAATCGGCGGCCTGGTCCCATTGGTCGGCCCGCGCGTGACGGAGGAAGGACTCGACCGCAGCTCGCGGAGAAACGGGCGAGACCGCAATGCCGGCAGAGTCTCGCGACGGTTGTCCGTTTCCGCCCATGCCGGGAAATTGCGCAAAGGCTGGGCGAGCGCTCGCCGACAGCATGAGCCCCACCACGACCAAAGTCGCGATCACGCCCCCAGACGACGCCCGCCGCACGCCACCGAGTCGCTGCCGAGGCGTGACCACAAAATTTCTCCAACGCATCAACACAAGATACCTCTCGACGCATGCCCGGGGTGGGATTCGAACCCACGACCTACTGGTTAAAAGCCAGCTGCTCTACCAACTGAGCTACCCGAGCTCCTTCGTGCTCTACTGTCCAACGATCTGCCAATCTAGCGAGTTTCCGCGGGATGCGAAGCGTCTGCGAGCGGGATCTTGCGAAAAAGGTGTCGGAGACGCGAACGGCCGGTCTCTGTGTAGAGACCGGCCGTCCGCAATCATCAACCAACGATGGGAGGGGCCTAGTGACGAGCCGCGAGGGCCGCCACTGTCGCCACGCCAGCCGGCGTTTCGATCACAAACGTCACCCGACGATTGAGCTCCGCACCGTTCGCGTCACCCTGAGCACCCGGGCGGACGAGACGGGTCTTGCCGTAACCGACCGTCCGGATGTTGGCGCCATCGAGACCACGCGTCACCAACTCGTCACGCACCGCGTCGGCCCGCTCACGCGAAAGGCGCAGGTTGTACTGCGCACTGCCGGCCGGATCGGCGAAACCTTCCACCGTGATAGTGGCGCCGCGGTAATGCTGCTGGGCCACTTGGGCGAACTTTGCCAGCGCCGCCCGATCGCTTTCACGAACCGCAGCGTCGTCGAATCCGAAGTGCACGGGCACTGCGAACGTGACCTGGGTTTCCATCGCGGTGATCCGCGTGCCGAACTCTGATCGCAACGTCTGCAGATCGTTCCCCAGCGCGTTCAGATCCATGCGCAGGACGTTCACATCCCCACGAATCGCACTGTCGCCCTGCATCCGGGCGCCACGCTCGGTATCCAGCGCCACGCGCTGCTCATCCAAACCCTTGCGAACAAAACCCTTCGTCGCACATGCGCTGAGCGACATCGCTGCCAGCGCCATCACGACCATCGACTGTGCATACCGCATGGAACCTCCCCTGTTGCGTTGCCAACACTGATTTCGAGTATGTGCCGCTCCCGACCACTACACACCGGTCACGACACCGACGACGAAACAAAGAATACCCGGGAGGTAACGGTGCGCCCGTGACTCCCATCACGCGCCGCGAACAAAGCGGTCGATTCCGTGACGGGTGTCACACCGGGGCTTTGGCCAGCCACTCCCCGCCATCAATCACAAAGATGGCCCCGGTAATCCAGTCGCCGGCGGGTGATGCCAAAAATGCCACCATATTCGCGATATCCCGCGGAGCCCCCCAGCGACCGAGCGGAATGCCGGTGCGGGCGTATGCGGCCATGCGTTCGTCGGCGGCGGCGAAGACGTCCGGCACGCCGCTCGATACAGGCGGCGTGAATGCCTTGCGTACACCCTCGGTGGGAATCGGGCCGGGGGCAATGGCATTCACGCGAATGCGCTGCGGCGCCCACTCCACGGCCAAGGTGCGAGTCAGCGCGTCCACACCGGCCTTGGCCGCCGTGGCGTGCGCCATCATGGGCCATCCCCGATAGTGCAGCGTCATGGAGGTGCTGACGATACGTCCCCCGCCCTGCTGCGCCATGATCGGATACACAGCCTGCGAGCAGTAGAAGGTCCCGTAGAGATCGATCTCCACCACACTTTTCCACGCATTGGGCGACAGCGTCGCGCTGGGTGCGTAGAAATTACCGGCCGCGTTGTTCACGAGCAGGTCCAGCCGTCCGTGCGCTTGCGCGACGCCGTCGACGGCAGCCTTTACCTGCTCGGGATCGCGGACGTCGAGCGGCACCACGGACACTTTCCAACCGCGCTCGGCGATCGCCGAGCGCGCCGCTTCGAGATTGGCCGGCTTCCGACTGGCCAGCACCACGTGCGCGCCCAACTCGGCCAGCAGTTCCGAAATCCCGAGCCCGATCCCCGTTCCGCCACCGGTCACAAGCGCCACCTGGCCCTCTAACAGCCCCGGTCGAAAAATCGTGCGGAGATCGGGCAACGGCGACGGCGAGGCATCGGGCATGGGGACTACTCCGGTGTGGGGGGTGCGGGGGGCGGATCGAACACGAGCGCGACCTGCGCGTCGTGGCAGAAGCTGCGTCGATGATGGGGGGTCAGGCCGAGCTCCGCCAGCGCCGCGCGATGTTGCGCCGTGCCGTAGCCACTGTTGCGCGCCCAGGCGTACCCGTCGTACCGACACGACAGCGCCGTCATGAGGCGATCGCGCGTGACCTTGGCGATGATCGACGCGCAGGCGATGGCGTAACAGGTGGCATCGCCTTTCACCACCGCAGTGTGGACGGTGCCCAAGGTACGCAGCGGCAAGCCATCGACCACCACATGGTCGGGGGGCCGCCCGAGCTGCACCTCGGCGCGCCGCAGCGCACGGCGCATGGCGAGGACGGTGGCGTGATGGATGTTGAGTTGGTCCACTTCGCGGGCACTGGCCGCGCCGAGCGCGATGACGAGCGCCTGCTCACGAATACGTACGGCCAGCGCGACCCGACGCGTAGCGCTGAGTTGCTTCGAATCATTGACGCCCGCAATGGCCCGCTGACCAGGCGGCATGACAATGGCACATGTGACGACGGGGCCCGCAAGCGGGCCCCGTCCGACTTCATCCACTCCAGCAAGGAGCGGCCCAAACTCCGCCCGCAACTTCCGTTCTAACGGACTCCAGCGCGCCACGACTGCGTCGCGTTGCGGAGAACGTGAGCGGACGGTGGGGTTACTTCGCGTTCGCGCCCGAGCGCAGCACCTTGCGCTCCTTGATGCGGGCTGCCTTGCCCGTGACGTTGCGCAGGTAGTACAGCTTGGCGCGCCGCACGATACCACGACGGACCACCACCATGCTGCCGATCATCGGGCTGTGGAGCGGGAAAATACGCTCAACACCGACGCCGTTGGACACCTTGCGGACCGTGAACGTCTCGCTGACGCCACCGCCACGACGGGCAATACAAACGCCTTCGAACGCCTGGATGCGCTCCTTGTCTCCTTCCTTCACGCGGACGTTCACCCGCAGCGTATCGCCCGGACGGAACGGCGGGATATTCTCCTTCAACCACTCTTTCTGCGTTTCGATAAACGGATGCATGTCTCAACTCCGGGGCCAGTGACGCCAGCCCGGTTCAGGTGCTGCGAATCCGAGGGATGCCGAGCCAAAGCCCGCCGCGCCGCGGTGCGAGAGGCCATGACGCGGATCGGGAGCGAAGTCTCCCGGCCGGATTCGACATGGCGTCGCCACCGGTTGCGGGACGCCGATTATCCGGCGCCCGAACCAACCGGGAGGAACTGCGTTAAACCACTACAGCTTGGAATGATAGCAAACCTCAGCTGATCCCCGCTAGTGGTCCCACCCGTATCGGCTTGCGTGGTTCGAGGGTAGAATCCCCAGACCGCGCGCCTCCGCCCCTCTCCGCCCGTCACCCATGTCCGACGCCTCCCTCGCCAGCGCACCGCTTGCGTACCCATCCACCCGCAAGGGCGGGCAGATCGACACATATCACGGCACGCCCGTCGCCGATCCGTACCGGTGGCTCGAGGACGACCGATCAGCGGAAACCACGGCGTGGGTGAACGCGCAAAATCGCGTCACCTCCGGATATCTGGACATTCTCCCGGGCCGGGTGGCACTACGGCAACGTCTGACCACCTTGGTAGACTACCCGCGAGAGTCCGCGCCAACGCAGCAAGGCGACTGGCTCCTCTTCGCGAGGAACGACGGCCTCCAGAACCAGGCCGTGTACTACCTCCAGCGTGGGGAGCTCGGCGAACCCGAGGTGCTGCTCGACCCGAACCGCATGTCGGCCGACGGCACAACGCGCGTGAGCGGGCTCACCTTCGACGCGCACGGCCGTTACATCGCGTATATGGTCAGCGCGTCAGGCTCCGACTGGCAAGAAATTCGCGTGCTGGACCTCGCCACTCGCGAAGAGCTCCCTGATCGCGTGGTCTGGGTGAAGGTGTCCGGGATCGCCTGGCGTGGCGATGGTTTCTACTACAGCCGCTACCCGGCACCTGCCGAAGGGGACGGCGCCTATTCGGCCAAGAACGAAGACCACCAGGTGTTCTACCACACGTTGGGCACGGCGCAATCGGACGACACGCTGATCTTTCGCGACGCCGAGCATCCGCAGCGGTTCCACTACCTCGACACCACTGAAGACGAGCGCTACGCGGTTCTTTCGGTCAGCGACCGGGGCCAGGGAAAGGATGGAAACGCGGTGTACGTGCAGGACCTGCAGCGGCCCGGATCGGACTTCCTGCCGATCTGGACCACGTTCGAAGACCACCTGACGGTGCTCGACAACGACGGAGACGCGTTGCTCGTGGCCACCAATCGCGGCGCGCCGAATCAACGCGTGGTGCGCATCGATCCGGCGGCATCCGCGGAGGCACAGTGGCGCACCATCGTGCCGGAGCGCGCGGAGCCGATGGATGGCGCGACGGTAGCAGGCGGCAAGTTGTTTGTGACCTACCTCAAGGATGTGACCTCGCGGGCGGCCGTGTTCGACCTGCAGGGCCAGCACGAGCAGGCAATCAGGTTGCCCGGGCTGGGGACCGCGGTGGGCTTCGGAGGCGAGCGATCAGCCACGGCCGTGTTCTACACGTTTACCTCGTTTACTGCGCCGGCCACCGTATATCGCTACGACATTGCCACCGCCACGAGCACGCCGCACCGCGAGGTGTCGTTACCCTTTGACCCTGAGCAGTTCGAGACGCGGCAGATCTTTGCCACCAGCAAGGACGGTACGCGGATTCCGGCGTTCGTCGTTGCAAAAAAGGGGCTGGTGCTCAACGGCGACCATCCGACGCTGGTGTACGCGTACGGCGGATTCAACGTGGCCCTGCCGCCCGCGTTCAGCGCGTTGCGCGTGGCATTTCTCGAGCAGGGTGGCGTGTACGTGCAGGCCAACCTGCGCGGGGGCAGCGAATACGGCGAGGCGTGGCATCAGGGCGGCATGAAGGAGAAGAAGCAGAACGTCTTCGATGACTTCATCGCGGTCACCGAGTGGCTGATCGCGAACGGCTACACGCGCAGCGAGCGACTGGCAATGCAGGGTGGATCGAACGGCGGGCTGTTAGTGGGGGCCATCATGACGCAGCGTCCCGAGCTATTTGCCGTGGCGCTGCCCGCCGTGGGCGTGCTCGACATGCTGCGCTTTCACACGTTCACCATTGGCTGGAATTGGATCGCCGACTACGGCTCGAGCGACGACGCCGATGCCTTCGACTACCTCTACGCCTATTCGCCGCTGCACGCGCTGCGTGATGGCGTGTGCTATCCGGCCACGCTGATCAGCACGGCGGATCATGACGACCGCGTGGTGCCCGCCCATTCGTTCAAGTTTGCGGCACGGTTGCAGGAGGCACACGTTGGTGAACATCCGGTGCTCATCCGGATCGAAACGCAGAGTGGCCATGGTAGCTCGTCGCTGTCCAAACAGCTCGATGAAACGGCCGACACCTACGCCTTTCTCTTTCACCATCTGGAGATGACGCCGCCCGCCCCCGAGGCGTCTTGAGCGCTCGCCGACGATGGCGGCGACCAGCCGCTGCGGTCGGCGTTACGGCATTATCGCTGGTCGTCGCGAGCGGTACTGCGCTGGCGTTCCTGCTGAGCACCGGCGCGCCGGAATTGGCGTCGTCCCGGCGGTCGTCGGATGTCCCGATGCCGCCGCGCCAACTCATTGGCGAGCTCGTCGCGGACCGTCCGTTCGCCACGCCGGACACCATCGTGCTCAGCGGGCTGCAGTACCTCGCGTCATCGCGGGGCACCGTGCTCGTGCTGCACGGGCTGGGCGCCTTTGATTCGGTCGCCGAGGCATCGGCGGACGCGCTGCGCCGTGCCACGGGCTTCAACGTGCTCTTCGTGGATCTGCGCGGTAACGGGCGCTCGGGTGGGGCCGTGGGCGCAGTCGCGACCACTCGGCAATACGTGGACGACGTGGCGACCGTCGTGCGCGATCTCAAGCGGCGCGCGCCGAG
Source organism: Gemmatimonadales bacterium (assembly GCA_038212625.1). Taxonomy (GTDB): domain Bacteria; phylum Gemmatimonadota; class Gemmatimonadetes; order Gemmatimonadales; family Gemmatimonadaceae; genus Gemmatimonas. The sequence goes on from JBBQUH010000004.1 coordinate 76,880, forward strand.
CGGTCCGGTTGTCCTGGCAGGGGTCCAAGCGGGCGCGGGCCTCGCTCTGCGCTACGTGACCGAACAAGGGCGCGATCGTGCCTGGCCGCGGGTGGATGGTCTCGTGGTCGCGGATCCTATTTTGCGCCCGGACTCGGTACAGCGATTCGGCACCGGTGACGCTGGCCCGTCTGCGTGGAATGATCGTCGGCTCGCGGCGCTCACGCTGCTCGACCGGGTGGGTATTCACACGTTTGACACGCTGCCGGTGCTGTATCAGCGCGTGCCCACGATTCACGGAGCCGTGGTGAGGCGTTACAGCTATGCCAGTCTCAGAGCGCTCGAGGCGCCGTCAGGGTGGCGTACCGACACGCAGTTGCCAGCACCCATGCTGTGGATATCCCGCGCGGGCAGCGTCGACGCGAAACCGCCCGCCGATGACGACGCGGTGCTGCAGCTATCCGCTACGGAACGCTGGTACCATCGCGCGGCAATGACGGCGCTCACCCGGTGGTCCGCGCAGTTTTCAGCAGATGCCGAAATGCCGGCGGTGATTCTTCCCTACGTCCCGGTTCCGGTGAAACCACCGACACCGTTCTGAGGGCGCACGCCCATCCACGCTACTTGAGTGCGGCAAGTTCTGCGGCAGTCCATGGTCTGGTACGCGTGGCCGTTGCCGCACGCACGGTGGCCACGTCCTCGGCAGTAACCGGTCCACTGGCGTTGCCCCACGTGGTCCGCACGTACGAGACCACATCGGCCACTTCCTGATCGGACATGGGAACCCCCGTCCCGTACGCAATCATGGCAGCGTTGTACGAGACACCTTTCACCGTGATCGGTCCCTGCATCCCGTGCAGGACCACGGCGATAGGATGCGAGGCCGGTCCGTTGACCCACTCTGATCCGGCCAGAGGCGGGAAGGCACCAGCCATGCCCTCGCCGTTCATCTGATGACAGGTGACACACCGCGCGTACAGCACCTCGCCTGCCCCCGCGCCCGCCGACGCCACCGCCACCTGCTCAGCCGCAGGCGGTGCACCTGCCGTCATATCGGCACTCGCCTCGCTGGCTGGCTTGTCACCACCACCGCACGCCGCCAGCGCGACCGCCACCACGCCAAGCGACATCGTACGCCACGTTGCACCCTTCCATCGTCCGCGACCAGTCATCGTCTCCTCCGCAAGGTTCGTCAGTTGAGGCTCGTGCTCCGGCACACTTCCTGAGTCACGATGCGACACAATGACGCCGCCCGTTAGCAGGGAAATGCTGACAGCACCAAATTCGATGTCCGCCGTGGAAGCGGGGTCGACTATGCGACCGGACGACCTTACCGCGCTGGCACCGGAAACGGCCGCGGTGCCGGCAATCGATCCGCAAACCGCCACGGGGCCGCGCCGTCGCGCGTGAGCGCCGTGTTGGCCAACCGCGCGCGCACCATCGCGATCGGCATCGGGCCACTCTGCAACACAGCATCGTGGAACTGACGGTCCGTCATGCGCTTGCTCACCACGAGCTCCTGATGCAGCGCGCGGAGTTGCAGTCCGCCCAGCATGTACGCCGCCTGATAAATCGGCGCGTACGTACCGTTGAACGAGCGACGGATCTCCGCCTCGGCGTTGGCGCGCTCGAACGGCACCTTGTCCACGAGATACTCGAGCGCTTGCTCCGCGGACATCGTGCCGAGATGAAAGCTGAGCGAGAATACAATGCGCGCACTGCGGTGCATGCGCCACGCCAACGCGCCGAGACGGTCTTCTGGCGTTACGTGAAAATCGCGATCCCAGAGGAACATCTCCCAATACAACGACTGGCCCTCGTTCCAGAATGGGGTGCTGAACAATCGGCGGTGCGGATTGTAGCGCGCGGACATGAAGCCCTGCAGATGGTGGCCAGGGTTGAGTTCGTGAAAAACGACCGCGCGCGAGAAGTGCGGATTGTTGCCACGCAGGCTCATGAGCTTTTCGTCATCGGTCATTTCGTCGGTGGGATACGACACGAGAATGACATCGCCGCCAAGGAAGAATGGACTCACCCGCTGGCGCTCGGGGGAGAGCATTTCCATGCGCCAGTCTTCGCGGGCCAAGGCCGGAATGGTGACCCAGTCATGGCGATCAAAAAATGCTTCCGCTTCGTTGGCGAGATCGCGAATGAGATCGGGCTGCTTGCCGGGCGCGACGTACGTGTTTTTTACCTGCTCCATCGCCGCTTTCCAATCATCTCCGAATCCGAGTTGCCGCGCAGCCTTTTTCGCCTCGGCCAGACTGAATGCGTATTCCGCTTCGGCAATCGCCACGAGCGCTTCGGCCGTGTACGGGATCATGGCGTGTTGCAGATCGACGGCGAGTCCCTTGGCACCGATCGGATCGCCAATGATGGGTCCCGTGTTATCGCCACCGCCACCCCCGCCGCGGGTTGGTGCAGCGGCAATGGCTCCCGCAGCTCCTCCGGGTGACCGCGCCGAGTTCGCGGCGATGGTCGCCGCGGGAATTCCGACGACCCGCTGCCGGATGGTCTGCGCGTAGCGCTGCATCGATTCATCGAGCTTCTGAAACGGGCTCGCCACCCACCACGAGAACAGCGGATCATAGCCGTTGTAGTAGCGGAACCATTGTCCGACCGTGGCACGCAGCTGGTCCAGCTGTTCGGCGGCCCGGTTCCCTACGGTCCGCGACACCTTGGGGGCGGCAACGCGAGCACGCGGTGGCGCCGTGCTGTCGCCCGACACGCGCGGCGGCGCCGGCTCGAGCGTGGCGCGCAGACTGTCGATCTGCTTCGTGACCTCGGCCAGCACCCGGGCCGTCTGCTGACCATCGACACTCCGCAAATCGCGTCGGGCATCGTGCAGCGTGAGCAGGCGCGCCGCAAAGGGTAACAGCGGCGCCGTTTCGGCGCGCATGATCACCTCACGCTCCATCAGCGCCTGCTGATAGCGGAGATGATTATCCAGGAGCACGTAGTCCACCTTGCCCTCCTGAGTCAGCGCCGCGAACTCCACGTCACCCAGTCTCGTACGCCATGACGTGACGAATTCCCGCATGCGGGTACGTTGTGCCGGCGAGTCGGCCGCATCGTAGCGGCGATTGAGGACGCCTTGATCGAGGGAGAACCGTTCAACCAACGACGCGAGCTCACTGCGTGGCGCCGCGCTGATTGCGGCGGATGTCGGCACCGACGCCAGTGGATCTGCCGGGAACTGCTGTTTGGTGGTCGGCGGCACGATGGGCGTCTGCGCCATGACGCTGGCTGGCAGCAGGAGCAAATTCCCGCAGGTCAGCAGGGCAGACGCGCGACACAGCGTGGCGGAACGGCGAACTGATCGTGACACGGCGATACACTCAGCGGAGAAGGGGAACAGCCTGCTGGTCCGTGACGGACCAGCGTTCGGCACCATCCATCAGCAACAGCCGGCTCGGGGTGAATGTCGCACCCCACCGCGGCAAGCACGAGACTGCCGTGGTGCTCACCCGCTGGCGAGAGACTCCAAGAGCTCCCACCGTTCCATTAAAAGCGGCAAGCGTGCTTCCACCGCCGCAAGTCGCGCTTGGGCGGTGGCGATCGCGGCCGCGTCGCGGAGCACCGCCGGATCGGCGAGCGACGTGAAACAGGCGTCGCGTTCCCGCTCGTTGGCCTCGATGTCGTCGGGAAGTCGCGCCAACTCCTCCTTTTCTTTGAAGGAGAGCTTCCGCCGCTTCTCTTTCGGCGCGGCAGACGCCCCGCGCTTTTCTGCTTTCACCGGCGACACCGCGCTCGGCGCCGCACGCTGACGCAGCCACTCCGAGTATCCGCCCACGTATTCGCGTACGACGCCCTGCCCCTCGAACACCAGCGTACTGGACACGACATCGTCGAGGAACGCGCGATCGTGCGATACCACCAGCAACGTGCCGGTGAAGGCGGTGAGCAGCTGCTCCAGGACGTCGAGCGTCTCGATGTCGAGATCGTTCGTGGGTTCGTCGAGCACGAGAAGGTTGAAGGTGCGCGTGAACAGCCGCGCGAGCAGCAAACGATTGCGTTCGCCACCGCTGAGCGCGCGCACCGGCGTCCGGGCACGCTCTGATGAGAAGAGAAAGTCCTGCAGATACCCCAGCACGTGCTTGCGCTGTCCGCCCACCGTCACGAAATCGGTGCCGTCGGCGATGCTGTCGAACACGGTACGATCCGGATCGAGCTGTTCGCGCCGCTGATCGTAGTACGCCACTTCCAGATTCGTGCCCAATCGTACCGTGCCGGCATCCGGTGTGAGTTCACCGAGCAGCAATCGCACCAGCGTGGTCTTCCCGCTGCCGTTGGGTCCGATGAGCCCCACGCGATCGCCGCGCATGATGGTCGTACTGAGATCACGTACGATCAGCTTCTCACCATGGGAGAACGTGAGGTCGTTGGTCTCGGCGACCAGCCGTCCCGAACGTTCGGCTTCATGCACCTGCGCCTTCGTCGTGCCGGTGCGCTCGCGGCGCGCTCCACGCTCTCCCCGCAGCGACTCGAGCGCGCGCACCCGTCCTTCGTTGCGCGTGCGTCGTGCCTGAATGCCGGTACGAATCCACACCTCTTCCTTGGCCAGCTTTTTGTCGAACTCTTCCCACTCCCGCGACTCGGCCGCGAGCATGGCGTCCTTGCGCACGAGATACTCGTCGTAGTCGGCACCAAATTCCACGAGGCGACCGCGATCGAGTTCCACGATGCGCGTCGCCACACGACGCAAGAACGCCCGATCGTGCGTCACGAACACCAGCGTGAGATTGCGCGCGGTGAGATAGGACTCCATCCATTCGATGGCGTCGATGTCGAGGTGGTTCGTTGGTTCGTCGAGGAGCAGGACATCCGGTTCCCGCACGAGCGCCTGCGCGAGTAAGGCCTGCCGCAGCCGTCCGCCCGACGCCTGCTCGATGCGGGCCTCAGGATCGAGCGCGAGATGTTGCAGCACCGTTTCCACGCGCACATGCAGCTGCCAGGCGTCAGCCACATCGAGCGCCTGGTGCAGCCGGTCGAGCTCCTTGAGCGCGGCGTCGGAGGGATCGTGGCCCACGCGCAGCGAGGCCGCGTGATACTGGGCCAGCAGGCGCCCGGAATCGCCGAGCCCGCCGGCGACCACCTCGAACATGGTGCCCGTAAGGTCGGTGGGCAGTTCCTGGTCGAGCCGGGTGACCGTCACGCCCCCTTGGAATACCACGGTCCCGTGATCAGGGCGCAGCGTACCGTCGAGCAGCTTCATGAACGTGCTCTTGCCCGCCCCGTTCCGGCCCAGCAGGCAGACGCGTTGCCCGCGGTCGATGGCGAAGTTCGCCTGAGAAAGGATGGCTGGGCCACCGAAAGCGACGCCGACATCCTGCACCGAGATCAGCGCCATGAGCGGCGTCCGGTAGAGATGACGATCGGTCGCGCGGCGGGCCGCACGCGGGGGGTGAGCACGAGGGCCAGGGTACTGCGAGGGATAATCCGCATAGAGCTGGCAATTTAGGCTAGATTCCATAAATGTCCCACGGTGCGGCGACCAGCGGCCCGGTGCTGCTATACGACGGTGAATGCGGCTTCTGTGCCGGGAGCGTGCAGTTCCTGCTCCGGCACGAGTCGGGCGGTTCGGCGGCGCCTGTGCGTTTTGCCCCGTTGCAGGGGCGCTTTGGGGCGACCGTGCGCGCACAGCACCCCGAGTTGGCGGAGGTGGACTCGGTGGTGTGGTTCGATGCCGGCGCGCCATCAGGGAAGAGGGTGCTCGTACGGAGCGCCGCGGCCTTGGCCGCGATGCACACCATGGGGCGGGGATGGGCCCTGCTGGCGAGCCTGGGACGACTGGTACCACGTGCGCTCCGCGACCCCGTCTACAACGCCATCGCACGCCGCCGACTGGACATCGCGGCGCCGACGTGTCTCCTGCCCACGCCAGCGCAGCGTGCGCGCTTTCTGGACTAGCGCGCGCCCGGGCAGCGCACTCAAGGCGGCCGGGCTCCTCGATCAGGTGGCGGAGAAGGTGTACGGCTTCATTACAGTACACGCCGATGTTCAACGTGACCGGTCAGCCGGCAATGTCAGTTCCGCTATTCTGGAACGCCGGCGGACTGCCGATCGGGACGCAGGTGGTGGGCCGCTTTGGCCACGAGGCCACACTCTTCCAGTTAGCCGGACAACTCGAACGTGCGCGGCCGTGGGCGCAGCCGTTGTAGTGCGTGTGCCAGCGGCCCCCTGGGACCGCCGACATGTGTGCTATTTGCGCAGCGTCGCGCCGACGAGCTTGCCCACCGCGCCGAGGGTGGTTTGGGCGGCGTTGAGACCGAGCCGGAAATCTTTGTCGGTGAAGGACGCAAAGACGTCGGAGGGTTGGTGCCAGTGCGGGTCCCAGCCGCTGCCCACTTGCGTACCGCGCTCGTTCTCGCGCAGGCTCACGGCAGCGATGATATCCTGGAACGGGCCGGAGTCGGTGTTGGTCATGTGCGGCCCCACCTGCGCCGGATAGTCCGTAGCGTACTTGGCGTTAGCTTGGTGCAGCGCCCATGCCAGATCTTGTGAGGCACGCGCCATCTTGGAGTTGATCTGGAACTCGATATTCACGTCGGCCTCGGGACGCTGTTCGGCAGCGATGGTGCCGTCGGCCTTGGGCATGCCGTGATCGAACATCATCATGTCGTGTTGGATCATACCCAGCCACTTGGGCTCAGGATACATACCGGAACCCACTGGCGATTCGATGCCTTGTAACGCTTGTCGCTGTTCAATGTAGGCGCGCGCGCCGTTGAGGCCCGTCTCTTCGTTGTTCCAGAGCACGAAGCGAATGGAGCGTTCGGTCTGCACGTCGGGACTGCTGAAAATGCGCGCCAGTTCCATCACGAGCGCGGTGCCAGAGCCATCGTCGTTGACCGCTTCGCCCCACCCGATGCCGTCCATGTGCGCACCCACGATGTACATCTCCTCAGGGTGCGTGGTCCCCACCTTCGTGCAAAAGACCTCCTGTCGATCGCCGGGAACGCTGGGCTCCGCGTTGAGGGCACGCAATCGTGCGTCAGGCTGCGCGAGCGAGTCGCTGTTCACGCCGGTCCGCGTGCGGATACCGCGATTGCGTCCTCCGCCGGCCGCCATCGTGGCCGGTGGCCCGACGCGACGAAGGGGCGGCTGTCCCTCAGCGAGCGGTGGTGTTGGCGCCGGTGGCGTTGCGGGGCGCTGCGCAAGAACGGGCGGGTTGTATTGATAAGTGATACGCTCCGTATTCGTGCAGCCGTAGCTCTTGAGCTGCGCTTCGATCCAGTCCACGGCGGCGCGATTGCGGCTGGTGCCTTGTCGACGATCCCCGAACTGGGTGAGCCCGACGAGCGTGGTCTTGTAGCGTTCGAGATCGAGACGAGCGACCATGAGCGCCACCGGATCGGCGGTATCCACCACCGCTGCGGGCGTGGGGAGCACGGCGCGTTGTGCGGCGAGGGGCGTGGGCACTAGCCCAGCGCACGCGGCCGAGAGTGCGGCGGTGGCCGCGAAGGACAACGAGAAGCGCATGAGCGAGACGTAGAGAGGTGGGGGGTAGGGTACGCGGGGAAGATCACCCCCGAGCCGTACATTTTCCATCACTTGGCAGGGACGGGCGACTGCAACCAGTCCCACACAATGCGCGAACAGTCGGCGATTAGTGCCGCCGCCACGCGCTGGTCAGGGATATTCCGCGTGAGAATCGCGATGGCGTAGGGGGGGGTCCCCGGCGGGTACACGAGTCCGGCATCGTGGAGGGTGGCGGTAATCGATCCTGTTTTGTGGGCTACCCGTGTGCCGCGCGGCAGACCGGCCGGAATCTCGTCGTTGAACGCCTGGGCTTCGAGAATGGCGAGCATCTCGCGGGTGGACGCCGTGTCGGCCACGCGCCCCTGCTCGAGCGCCAGAAAGAGCGCCACGAGATCATGCGCCGTGGCGGTGTTATTCAGGCCGGCGCGATATGCCACGTTGTCTTCCACACCGCGTAACACCTGCAGGCGTGTGGCGCCGAGTTCGCGCGTGAGTTGCGTAATGCGCGCCGGGTCGAGCTGCGTGATGAGCGCGTTCGTGGCGAGGTTGCTGGAGTGCGTGATCATGCGCCGCGCCAGCAGCGTCAGCGGGACATCGGATCCCACCAGTGTGTACACCGAACTGTCGCTGTCCTCGGCGGGGTTGAGCATGTACGGCGAGCGGTCGACGATCGACAAAAAGCGATTTTCGAGACGCAGGGTTTGATCGGGACGCAGTCGGCCGCTCCGGTACTCTTGAAACAGCGCGAAGAGCACGGGCACTTTCATGGTGCTGGCCGCGTGCATGATGGTGTCGCCGCGGATGTCGAGCCGGCGCCCGGACGCGAGGTCCTGTACTGCGATGGCGACATCGGCACCGGGTACGGCAGCAATGCGTACGAGCAAGCGCTCACGTACGGCGTCTACCGAGACGGAATTCGGCACCGACGCTGACGTCGCCTGCGCGATTACTGGCGACACTGGGCGACAGGCGGGGGCGACAACGGGGAGCAAGAGGAAGCACCACCTCACCCAGCGCCTCACGGCCTGCGGTACAAGGGGGCGTGCGGCAGCACGCTGGGGAGTGAATAGAGGGCTTGTTCGCATCTCGTACGGTGGCACGCGGCAGAGACCGACGCAATCCGCACGTGATCGCCGCAGAACCGCCGCGCAAGGCTTGCCCTATCCCGCTCGCGGTGCTGATTTCCCGTGATGCGCCTCTTCCCACCTGCCCTGCGCACGGCCGCCAGCCGCGCTCCGATGATCGCTCCACTGCTCGCGCTGCTGCTCGCCGCGTGCGCCGCCCCCGCCGACCAACGACCCATCATCGGCCTGATCACCAAGACCGAAACCAACCCGTTCTTCGTGAAGATGCGGGAGGGGGCCGAGACCGCGGCGACGAAGCACGGGGCCACACTGATCGCGGCGGCCGGTCGCAACGACGGCGACAACGCCGGGCAGGTCACCGCCATCGAGAACCTCGTGGCCGCTGGCGCGCGGACGATTCTGATTTCGCCCAGCAACGCGAAAGCCATCGTACCGGCCGTCGCGAAAGCGCGGGCCGCCGGCGTGATGGTGATCGCGGTGGACAGCCCGACCGATCCGGTGGACGCGGCCGATGCCCTGTTCGCCACCGACAACTATCGGGCCGGAGCACTCATCGGCGCGTACGCGCGGGCTCGCCTCGGCAACACGCCCGCGCGAATCGCCACACTCGATCTCGTCCCGGGGCATCCGGTAGGCGCGCAGCGACACAACGGCTTTCTGCAGGGCTTTGGCCTGCCCACGCTGGATCGCACCCACAACGACCTCGCGCAGCCGCCGGAGGTGGTGTGCATGGCCGACAGCATGGGGGATCAGGCCAAGGGGCAGACCGCCATGGAGAACTGCCTGCAGAAGAATCCGGACATCAACGTGGTCTACACCGTCAATGAACCCACCGCCGCCGGCGCCTACAACGCGCTGCGCAAGGCCGGCAAAGTGCAGCAGGCGCTGATCGTGTCGGTAGACGGCGGCTGTCGCGGCGTGGACGACGTGGCGTCCGGGAAACTCGCGGCCACGGCCCAGCAGTATCCGCTCCGCATGGCCGAACTCGGCGTGGATGCGGCCATGGCGTTCATCACTGGTGGAACGAAAGCCACCGGGTATGTCGATACGGGCGTCTCGCTGATCGCCAACACGCCAGTACCGGGCATGGAGAGTCTCGATGCCACCGCCGCAGCGACGTTGTGCTGGGGTAGTCGTTGAGCCTTCATCGCCTTGGGGTGGTTGGCCCGCTCGTGGCGTTGCTCCTCGCCTGCCTGTTTTTCTCCCTGCAGACCTCACGCTTTTTGTCAGGCGACAACTTCGCCCTGATTCTGCAGCAGGTGATGGTGGTGGGGGTGCTCGCGATTGGACAATCGCTGGTGATCCTGACCGCCGGTATCGACCTCTCCTGCGGCATGGTGATGGCGTTGGGCTCCGTCGTGATGACCACGTTGGCCACGCGATCGGGTGTGCCACCGCTCGTGGCCATCGCCGGCGGCGTTGCGGTCACTGGCGCGATCGGGCTCGCGAACGGATTGCTCGTCACACGCGTGAAGCTGCCACCGTTTATCGTCACGCTCGGCATGATGAACATCGCGTTCGCGCTGACGCAGTTGGTGTCGAAGTCGCAAACGGTCACGGATCTCCCGCCACTGCTCCTCTGGCTTGGCACCTCCGCCCGTATCGGACGTACGCCGATCGCCTATGGTGTCCTCGCCATGCTGGCACTGTATGTGGTGGCCTGGTGGCTGCTGCGGAACACGGCGGCGGGGCGCCACGTGTATGCCGTGGGCAACCACCGCGAAGCTGCGCGTCTCAGCGGCATCAACACCGAACGCGTGCTGCTCGCGGTGTACACGCTGGCCGGGGTCTGTGCGGGGCTCGCCGCCCTCCTGGCGGTCGCGCGCACCGGCGTGGGCGATCCACAAGCGGGACAAACGGAGAACCTCGATACCGTAACCGCCGTGGTTCTTGGGGGCACCAGTCTCTTCGGCGGACGCGGCGTGATCATCGGCTCACTGCTCGGTGCGCTCATCGTGGGCGTGTTTCGCAACGGCCTTACGTTGATGGGCGTGTCCTCGGTGTACCAGATTCTGATTACTGGCGTGCTGGTGATTCTGGCCGTGGCCACCGATCAATGGTCGAGGCGTCCGGCGTGAGACCCATCCCTCCGTTGGTGCTCGAGGCGCGCGGCCTGGAGAAACGCTACGGGCAAGTGACGGCGCTCGATGGCGCGGACTTTGAGGTGCGCGCCGGTGAGATTCTGGCGGTGATCGGCGACAATGGCGCCGGCAAGTCGTCGCTGATCAAGGCGCTCTCCGGCGCGCTCATCCCCGATGCGGGCGCGCTTTATCTTGACGGTCGGGCGGTTCAGTTCCGCAGTCCGATCGACGCGCGGCGCGCCGGCATCGAAACGGTGTATCAGGACCTGGCACTGGCGCCCGCCATGACCATCGCCGAGAATATTTTTCTCGGCCGGGAACGTCGCCGCCCCGGTGTGTGGGGTCGTCTCTTCCGCGCGCTTGACCGGCCGCGTATGGTGGCGGAGGCCGGTCAGCATCTGGCGGCGTTGGGGATTCAGGTCCGATCGCTGACGCAACCCGTGGAAACATTGAGCGGCGGCCAGCGGCAGGGGATTGCCGTGGCGCGCAGCGCAGCGTTTGCACGACACGTGGTGATTCTCGACGAGCCCACCGCAGCGCTCGGTGTGAAGGAAAGCGGTATGGTGCTCGACCTGATTCAGCGGGTGCGCGACCGCGGGCTCTCCGTGATTCTCATCAGCCACAACATGCCGCATGTTTTCGCATTGGCCGATCGGGTGCACATTCAACGTCTCGGACAACGGATTGCGCTCGTGGGTTCGCGCGATCTCTCCATGGCCGACGCGGTCGCGATCATGACCGGGGCCGCGGAGCCCCCGGCTCGCGCCGCATCGTCCCCCTCACCCTCCGACTTCCCCACCCCATGACTCGACATCTCGGATTCCTGCTCCTGATCGCGACGGTGCCCGCCGCCGCGCAGTCGTCGGCCTCGATGCTGCCGGTGAACGACCTCCCGAACCCGTACCGCACCGTGGAAGGCTGGGCGAAGCTGGGTGAGGGTCGCACATGGGGCGCGACGAGTGCCGTCGCGATCGACAAGGACGGTCGCAGTTTCTGGGTGGCTGAACGCTGCGGCGTGAACAGCTGCGCACAGTCCAACCTGCCGTCGGTACTCAAGTTCGACGAGCGCGGCGCCCTGGTGAAGGCGTTCGGAAGCGGCATGATCATGTCCCCGCATGGCATTCATGTGGATCGTGACGGCAACATCTGGGTGGTGGACTGCAGCTGCACGGGGGGGGCTCCGCCCATTGATCCGAACGCGCCGGCTCCGGCTCCTCGTGGCCATCAAATCGTCAAGTTCAGCCCCGAGGGCACTGTGCTCCTGACACTCGGCGCGAAAGGCGGCGGCCGCGACTCGGCGTTTTTCTGGCAGCCCAACGCCGTGCTCACCGCGCCCAACGGCGACATTTTTGTGGCCGAAGGACATTCCTCACGCGCGGGCAGTAACGCGCGCGTGCTCAAGTTCACGAAGGACGGCCGGTTCGTGAAGTCATGGGGACAGTTCGGTAAAGGCCCGACCGACATGGATCAGCCGCACGCGCTGGCGATGGACTCGCAGGGTCGGCTCTTCGTGGGTGATCGTGGCAACGACCGGATTCAGATCTATTCGCAGGACGGCGCGCTGCTGGACACGTGGTATCAGTTCAGCCGCCCGAGCGGGATTTACATCGACGCCGCAGATCGAATGTACGTGGCGGACTCAGAGTCGGGCTCGGTAAATCCGCCGCACGTGGCGTGGACACGCGGCATGCGTATTGGCAGTGCCAAAGACGGTACCGTTTCCGCGTTCATTCCTGATCCCGACACCAAGGCGCCGAGCACGAGTTCTGCGGAAGGCGTGGCCGTGGATGCGAAGGGTAATATCTACGGCGCCGAAGTTGGTCAGCGCGCGCTCAAGCGGTACGAAAAGAAGTAACCGCCCGCGCACGCTGACCATTCGGTGGCCGGTTACTTTCGCGGTAGCACCAGCGCCGTCAATTGCGTGTTTTCTTCCGCGCCACTCGCGAACACGATATACTGCCGACCCTTGTGCAGATACGTCATTGGGACTGCCGTGGTCTTGCTCGCGATTTTCACGGCGCCGACCTGCTTGCCGGTGGTCTTGTCCACGGCATAGAGCATCGGCGCCTCACCCGGCACGCCGCCGCTACGACCCGTGCCATAGATCATGAGCGTCTTCGTGGTCATGGCCTGTGCCTGACCGCGTGCGCCCATGAGCGGCAACGTCACACCGGCGAAGAGTGGGTCGCGGCTCGTGACCTTCATCATGCCGCCGTTCGGTGCCCACCACGCCTTGTCGCCGCTGTTCATGTCGTACGCGGTGATGCCACCCATTTCTTTGGGCTTCACGATCGATACGCCGCCAAGCATCGATCCGCCGGCGCGGGCCGCGAATCCGCCGCCGCGACTTTCGTCACCGGGCTTTACATAGTCCGCGGGCGTGGGGAGCGCGCCAAGCAGGCCGCAACTGTCTCGCGGTGAGCTGTAGTCAAACTCGGAGCACGGATCCTTCTGCAGTTGCGCGGTGCTGAGCGCACTGAGCGAGGCCACGTACAACATGCCCGTCTCCGGATCGACGGTGGCGCCGCCATCGATGTTCACGCCACCGCTCGCGCCTGGTGCATACCACGAACAGCGTTTGCCGGTAGCACCTTTGCCGTCGGCGGCCGCGGGTGGAATGAAATACGGCCCCATCCGGCACCGTTCGGCCATCTTCAGTGCGGAGTCGCGAATGGCCGGGGTATAATCAATGAGATCGGCCGCCACGAGTCCCTGCTGCGCGTACGGCGCCGGCTTGCTCGGGATCGGCTGCGTGGGCGCACTCACTTCGCCCGGCACGTCACTGTTCATGACCGGCGTTTCCACGATCGGCCAGATCGGCTCGCCCGTGGCGCGATCGAAGGTGTACACCCAGCCCTGCTTGGTGGTCTGCGCGACGACTTTGCGCAGGCGACCGTTCACGGTGATGTCCATGAGGTTGGGAGCCATCGGCGTGTCGTAGTCCCAGATGTCGTGATGGACCATCTGGAAGTGCCACTTCCGCGTGCCGGTTTTGGCGTCGAGCGCCACGAGGCTGTTGCCGTACAGATTGTCGCCTGGACGATGGCCGCCGTATTCGTCCATCAACGGCATACCCACCGGGATGTACACCAGCCCGAGCGCTTCATCGGCCGCGTACGGCGCCCATGCGTCATTCTTGCCAACGCCCTTCGTGCCGTTCTTCGAGCCGTTCTTCCACGAGTCGGCGCCAAACTCGCCCGGCTGCGGCACGAGGTTGAACTTCCACACCTGCTTACCGGTTTTTATATCAAAGCCACGCACCGTCCCGGTGACGTTGTGCGCCTTGATCGGGTAGTAGCCGTGAATCGAGGAATTGCCGACCACGAGCATATTGCCGACCACCATGCCGGGCGAGCTGGCGGCGATCTGCCCGGCGTCAGGTTCGAGACCGATCGTGCCGTCGGCGCCGATCTTCTTGACCGGATCCCAGCCCTCGCCCGGCTTGGCGCGGCGCATCGGCGCGGCATCAGAGATGATCAGCGGTCCCGAGTCGTCGACGGCGAGCGGCACCATGGCGTAGCCGAGACCCTCCATGAGATCCACGACGCCCTCTTTGCCGAACGACGGATCCGGACGTCCCGTCTTCGCATCGAGCGACACCAGATGGTAGCCCGGCGTCACGAGCAGGATGCGTTCATTGGTGCCGTCGGTCCAGTAGGAGAGGCCGCGGCCAGCAAACTGACGCGGCGCCTTCTGCCAGCGGATGCCTTCATCGAGGCGGTACATCCACAACGTTTCGCCGGTTTCCGGATCGAGGGCCATGGCGGTGCGTCGCGTGCTCGCCACGGTAAAGACGCGACCGTTCGCGTACAGCGGCGTGGTACGGTAATACTCGTCTTTGCCGAATGCCCCGCCCTTCCACTCCCACGCTACCGTGAGCGAATCGAAGTTGCTGCCGTTGACCTGATCGAGCGGCGAATACCGCGTACTCCACTGATCGGCGCCCCAGTGGCGCCACTCGCCCACCGCATTGCCGCGCACCAGCGGTTTGCCCGGCTGCGCGGTCGACGAGCCGACCTTGAAGAAAGTCGCCCCGAGCATGCCCACGCCCGCGACCAGCGCGAGTGTGATCATTCGTGTGGTTGCACGCTGCATCATGAATTCTCCAGGTGTGCTACGGAATACCGCGAGATCCTGCCGAACCTGCCCAACCTGCCCAACCCTGCCGAACCTACCGAACACCATGAACCGACGGTGACGACCTGTTGCCTATCGAGTGACCGCGGCCCACAGACGCCGCAAGCGAATCGATACGGACCGCGCGCATCCACGTGGGATCGGCCGTCAGTTCGGCGCGCCCCGGCGGCATGCCATTGAGCCGGAGGATGTACGCCACCACCCACACGTACTCGTCTTCACTCAAGCTCGCCGGTGCGGCCTTCGGCATGAGATTGCTGACGTAATCGAACAGCTCCGCCAGCGAACGGCCAAACCATCGCTGCTGAAACGCCGGCCCCATGTGGGTGGCCGTGGTATGACACCCCAAACACGCTCCATTGAACACTTCGCGTCCCTTGGTGGCCTGCTCGGCTGTGTACACCCCCACGGCGGTGCTGCGCGGTGCCACCTGCGCCCGAACGTCACGCGGGGCGAGGGCGATGCTGCTCCCTGCCAGCAGCAGCGCCAGCGTGGCTGAGCGACGGATCGGCACCAGCGACCAGCGGGCGAGCACCAGCGACAACCCCCACGCCACGGCGCCCACCGCAATCCCGGCCATGGCCACGCGGATCACGACCACGGCCAACGCGGCATCGAGAACGGGCCACGAGAACCGATACTCCCGCAGCGTCTCGAAACGCGACGTCATCCAGTGCCACGCTTCATGCGCAATAAGGGCGGAGAGCACAAGGACGCCCGTGCGCTCCGGGACGATCCGCGAAAACACCACGTTGAGCACGGGCAGCGCGACGACCAACACGCCAAGCTGTGCGAGCTCCACGCCGATGTTGAACGCTGCCAGGGCAACGAGCAGATGGTTGCCGGCAAACTGCAGCGTGTCGCGCAACGCGCCGGAAAAGCCGAATCCGTGGATGAGCCCAAACGCAAACGCCATCATCCACCGACGGTGAAGGGTCGCCCCGACGAGGTTCTCGAGCGCCATGTACACAATCGATGCCGCGATGAGGACCTCTACCAGCGGTGGAAACCAGAGCGCGGTGGGGGCGTAGCCCAGCGCGGACGCTCCGAGCGTGATTGAATGCGCCACCGTGAAGGCCGTCACAATGCCCACCAGTGGTCGCAACTGGCGCACCGGCGCCACCAGGCAGAGTACAAACAAAATATGATCGATGCCGCCCAGCATGTGCGTTACGCCCCACCTCACAAAGCGCCACGCCGCGTGCCACCAGCGGGGATCGAGTTGCACCGGGCCCGGCGTGCCAAGCCAGGTGAGCGCGCGCTCCGTGCTGCCGTCGGTGGTAAAGCGGAGCACGGTGGTCGTCTCCACGCCTAGGTGCGCCCACTGCGGATCGGCGCTGAGCGTGCCTGCGGCGAGTGGCGTCGGCCACTCGAGCAGCACATCGAGCATGGCTTGTGGGGCAGGTATATCGGTTGTGGGCGGCAGTGGTGCCCCGTTGAGCTGTGCGAGAGCGGCGGCATAGCTCACGAAGGCACCATCGGTGGGGAGTGACGCGCGCACGCGGAGCACGCGCGGCGCCCCCAGCACAGTATCTCCCGCACGCATGACGAGGCCGGAGGCAATCCACAGCTGCGCCGCGTCATGCAGCGCACTGTCTGCCTGCGCCATATCGAGCAGGCCACCACCGCGTAGCGGAAAGTCCACGTCACGCATGGCGTTGAGTGGCACGCGCACGATCGCGCGCAGCAGCCCGCCGTCCACGCGCACGATCGCGGTGACGAGTACGCGTGACGGGACCTCGTGCGCGGCGGCGACGCGGAGCGGGAGCCCCAGCAGCAGGCCTACCAGCAGGGGAAACCCGGCATGGGAGAGGATCCGGCGGACGGCAACAACAAGACGGTTCACAAAGACACCAGCGGTTCTCTGGACAGGCGGGGGCGGAAGCATTAACTCAGGCGCACGAACATACCATGTCGCCCCGAATTCCACACGGGGCGAAACCTATCGGCGGAGTTTAAGATGATCGGGTCTCGCAGGGCGATGATTGGCACCGGGCTGGCAGCGGGATTCGTCGGACTTGGCATAGCACAGGCGGTCCTGCAGGCCGACGATCGGCAGCAAGTGCAGGCGCCGCGGTTTGAGGTGGACCCCATGTGGCCCAAACCGCTGCCCAACCGCTGGATATTGGGATCCGTGATCGGCGTGGGGACGGACAGTCGCGACCATGTCTTCATCATCCATCGCGGGGACGCCACGCTCAACCAACGCACCGAGGCCGGCGCAACGGCCGATCCGCCAATCGCGGAATGCTGCGCGTCGGCGCCGCCGATTCTCGAGTTCGATCCCGCCGGCAATCTGGTCAAGGCGTGGGGGGGGCCAGGCGAAGGGTACGACTGGCCGAGCTCCAATCACGGCATCAGCCTGGATGACAAGGATAACGTGTGGATTGGCGGCAACGGTCCCGACGACTCGCACATCCTCAAGTTCTCGCACGACGGCAAGTTTCTCCAGCAGTACGGTACGCCCAAGCAAGCCCCCAACAGCATCGACAGCACGCACTTCGGCCGCGTGGCCAAGATCTCGTTCGATGCTCCGGCCGGCGAGGCGTATGTGGCCGACGGCTATGGGAACAAGCGCGTGGCCGTGATCGACATGAGCACTGGCAAGGTGAAACGCTTCTGGGGTGCCTACGGTAACCGACCCGACGACGCCCGTATTGCCCCTTACGATCCGTCGGCGCCGCTGGTGCAGCAATTCCGCAACCCGATCCACTGCGCCGAGCCCACTAACGACGGCTTGGTGTACGTGTGTGACCGCCCGAATGACCGCATTCAGGTGTTCCGCAAAAACGGCACGTTCGTGAAGGAAGTGCGCGTGGCACCCGCCACCCGCGGCGACGGCTCGGTGTGGGATATCGCATTTTCGAAGGATCCGGCGCAGAAGTATCTCTACCTCGCCGACGGCAAGAACGAGCGGATCTATGTGATGGATCGGCAGTCGTTGGAGATTCTTACCAGCTTCGGCGACGGTGGACGGCAGCCGGGCCAGTTCTTTGCCGTGCACAGCCTCGCCACCGACTCGAAGGGCAACCTGTACACCACCGAGACGTACGAAGGAAAGCGTCTCCAGAAGTTCCGCTACTTGGGGATCGGCGCGGTCACCCGCGCCAATCAGGGCGTCGTGTGGCCTGCCGCCAAGTAAGCTCGGCCACACGCGCCTGAACGGCTCAGGGTGCGCGGTGCGTCAGGGAATGACCGCCGCGCACTCGATCTCGACCTTGGCCCCCGCCACCACCAGCGCGGCAACGACCACGGTAGAGCGGGCCGGCGGGGAATCCGGAAAGAACTCGCGGTATGCCTGATTCATGCCGCCGAAGTCCTTCACATCGATCAGAAACACGGTGCATTTGGCCGCATTGGCCATGCTGGTTCCGGCGGCCTCGAACACCTTTTTCGTGTTCTCCAACGCCGCCCGCGTCTGACCCAGAATGGTGGTATCGGGCGCGCCGCGGCTCATGCCGAGTTGCCCCGAGGCGAACACCATGTTCCCTACGCGAATGCCCGGCGTGAGGATCGCTGACGCACTCTGCCCGGCGGGAATGACCGGCACACGCGCACTCGCCTTCTCTTGCGCGTAGGCGGGCGTGGCCGCCAGCGTTAGACTTATCACACCGATCAGCGGTGCCACCGCGAGACGCGGGGCGGGAATCGCACTACGACGCATCGAGTATCCTCCAAGAGCCACGGGAACCTGCGGATATGCCCATCTTCGACTTCATCTGCGCCGACTGCCAGCATCACTTCGAAGTGCTCGTGCGCGGCAGTACGGTTCCGGCCTGCACATCATGCGGCAGTGCGTCCATCGACAAGCAGATGACGCTGCCGGCCATCAAGACCTCAAGCACGCACGGTCAGGCGATGCAGGCCGCCAAGCGCCGCGATCAGACGCAAGGTAAAGATCGCATGCATGAACAGCGGAAGTATGAGCTGAGCCACGACGACTGACCAGGCACACCGCCGGCGCATTGCGTCACCCGCCGGAAAAACGACCGGCACCTTGTCTCAGGCGCCGGTCGTTGCTGTTCAAGACCAGCGCCAAACGATCAGCAGGACTTGCACTTGTTGCTGTTTTTTGCGCCCATCTTCACGAGATGATCGACGGTCTCGAGGAACGGGGGAATCCGTTGCACGGGGCCGTTCGCCATATCCACCGTGGTCTGTCCTCGACGGCTCAGCGCCATGATGTCCACGCCTTGGCCGGCCAGATAAGTAATCATCCCGTTGTCGCCGCGAGCCGCCGCGTGATGAATGGCGTTGTAGCCATTATGATCGCGCTGGTTGACGTCCACTTTGAGCACCTCGATCAAGTATTTCACCGACGGCATCCACCCTTCAGGGGCGTGGCGATGCGAGTTGGCTGCAAAGCCCTCGCCGTACCCAACGCCTGACGCTGCATGCAGCGGATACACGCCAGGGCCGCCATCAGGTATCGGCGCGAGCCCTGACGGATCTTTGCTACCGGTGGCGTCATCGCCCGGACCATCGTCACCGGGTAAGCGTCCCACGGGCTTGAGCGTGGGGATGGACGTATCCGCACCGTACTGCACGAGCAGTTTCATGGCTGGGACATCGGTGCCATAGGCTGCGCGCCAGAAGGCCGTAGCCCCCATGGTGTTGACGCCGAGCAGGTCGAAATTGTACGACATGTACCACAGGTGTTTCTTGAGCCGGACATTGGGGTCCGCCCCAGCCTTGAGCATCAGTTCCATCAGCGCAAGGTGCGTGGTGGTCTGCTGCAACTGCGCCGTAGGCTGCGGATAGAGCGACTTCGCCGCCCACTGCACGTTGATGGTAGTGTACAACGGCGTCGCGTTGGCATCACTCGCCAGCTTCACGTCAGCGCCGCGGGCCAGGAGCATCGCGGCCATGTCGAAGCGACCGTTGATCGTTGCCATGAGCAGCGGGCTGGTGTGATCGCCCTCGCTCACATGATTGATCTGCGCGCCCGCATTCAGTAGCGTGGCGACCGACTCGCTGTGGCCCTCGCGCACGGCGAACAGCAGCGCGGTCAGCCCACCCTTGTTCCCGATCAACTCACCGTACGACGGTCCACGGCTATTAAATCCCGTTACGGGACGTGCCGCGCTATCGCCAGGCGCAGCAAGCGCGCCCGACACCGCTTTGCCCGCCGCCGTTTTACCGGACGATGCTTTGTCTGCCGCAGCCTTGCCCGATGCCGCTTTGTCCGGTGCAGCCTTGCCCGACTCGACCGCGGGACGCGCGGGCGTGGCAGCGGCTCCAGCCGCCCCAACCGTTGCCGCCGCAACGGCGGGCGTCTCCGCCGCTTTGAGCGCCGCTACACGACGCGCGCGGCCAACCAGTTCTGTACGCAGCGCGCGCTCGCCCGCCGGGATGTCCTCGATCTTGGACGCCGCTTCGAGACTCGCTCCGCGCTTGATGAGCACGTCGAGCACCGCCACGCGATTGCTCGCCGCCGCCCACATCAGCGCAGTCTGCGCCCACGCCCCTTCGCGTACATCAACCGGCGCTCCCTGATCGAGCAACGCGGTGACCGACTCGGCATCGCCGTACGACGAGGCAAAGTGAAGCGCCGTCGCACCGCCCGAACTGGTCACCGCGTTCACGTCGGCACCCGCCGCCAGCAGCGCCCTCACCGCACTCGCACGGCCTGCGCGCGCCGCGAGATGCAACGGCGTGTAATTGCCATTCCGCGTAACCGCCTCCAACCGCGCACCGGCGTACACGAGCATTTGGGCCGCTGACGCATCCCCACGGCTGGCCGCCCAGTGCAGCGCGGTCATGCCGTCGGATTGCGCAGCGTTCACGTCCATCCCCTGCTTGATCAACAGTCGCACGCGGGCACTGTCTCCGCGCATCACGGCATCGGCGACCGGCGATTCGTCGGGCAGTGACCCGGCGGCCCCCAGCACCAGGGTGGCCACGCAGGCCAACGTCCCAACGAGCGCGCGGCGACGCGAACGCCCCGCGCGGTCCCGGGGCTCAGACATGGGCGTTCAAGTTGAGCGCATCCGTGCTGTCTCCGAGTTTCGTCATGTCACTGAGGCCCAACGTATGCGCCATGCTGAGCATCGCGTTCGCCATGGGGGTGCCGTCGGCTGCCTTGATGTGCAAGTTGCCGGCCAACTGCCCTTCCGCCTTGCCCAGCAGGATGAGCGGGCAGCGGCGATGGTTGTGCAAATTCGAGTCACCCATCGGGGACCCGTAGATGATCATCGTCTTGTCGAGCATGTTCGACTCGCCTTCCTGGATGTCCTTGAGCTTGTCCAGGAAGTACGGGAGCATCGACACGTGGTACTTGTTGATCATCTGGAAATCCTTCACGCCGCGCTCCGTACCGCCGTGGTGCGACGCGGGGTGGAACGGCTTGTCGGTGCCGCTTTCCGCGTACGTCCGACTGGACCCGTCACGTCCCATCTTGAAGGAGAAGACGCGCGTGACATCAGCCGCGAAAGCCAGCGCCTGAATGTCGAACATCAGCTTGACGTGCTCGGCGAACGAATCGGGCACACCCGCCGGCGCTTCCGGCAACTCGCGCGGGTCACCGCTCATGTTGCGCGCTTCCACGCGTTGAATGCGACGCTCCACCTCACGGATGTCCTCGAGATATTTGTCGAGGCGATGACGATCATCCGCGCCCAGATTGACCTTGAGTGACGACATCTCCCCCGACACAAAGTCGAGTATGCTGCGCCGCGTCCGACGACGCTCGGCGCGCTCGGTGCTCGTGCCACCGACACCGAACAACTTCTCGAACGCCACGCGCGGATCGCGGATGACGGGCAACGGCTCCGTGGGCGAGGACCAGCTGATGGAGTCGGTGTATACGCAGGCATAGCCGTAGGCGCAGCCACCGGCTTGGTCCACATTCTCGATGCACAGCTGCATGGACGGGATCGGCGTGTCCTGGCCGAACCGCTGCGCGTAGATCTGATCGAGTGACGTTCCCACGCGTACATCCGAGCCTTCCGTCTGCTTGGCGTGCGCCTGCGTGAGGAACGTGGCACTGGAACGGAAGTGATCACCACCGATCTCGTTCGGCGACGTCGGCTCCGCCTCGCGCACATCCGTGTTGCTGATGATCGTGAGGTAATCCCGATACGCATCGAGCGATGACAGCGCCGTGGGCGACAGGTCGAACGCGCGACCAGTCGCTGCTGGCGACCACAGGTTGAGCGTCGCACCAAGCTCGTTACAGCCGGCGGCGCCGTGCACCATTTCAATCGCGACCAGGCGCGGCGCGCTCTTGGCAATACCAGCGCCACGGCCAATCGGGATCATGGCATCCAGATACGGCAGCGCGAAGGTCGCGCTCAGCGTCTGGACAAATTGGCGGCGGGGCATCGCCTTTCCGCTCAGGAAATGCATGGGGGCTTCTCCGTTAAGTGAGATCGAGCGTAAATCAGCGGCCCCGGCGCTCTGCCGGGCCAGTGGGTTCGGCGTTCGCCTGGGCGGCGACCTGCCGGTATCGGAAGGCGTCACTCTTCACAACGCCAAGGATGAAATCGTTCATCCGATAATTATTCGCTTTCGCCGACGCTTCGATTTTCCGAATGGACGGGCTGTCGTAGAACTCCATGCGCCGACCCACGGCGTACGCCATCAGGTTGGCCGCGAACGTGCGCACGAGCGGCACCGGCCGCTTGAGGAGCACGCGCTGGAGTTGCATCGGGCTCGAGATCTTGGTGCCGTCATAAAAGTCACCGCGGGTATCGAGCGGGCTGCCGTTTTCCCGGATACGCCACTGTCCGGTCACATCGAAGTTGTCGAGAGCGAGGCCAATGGGATCGATGAACTGGTGGCAGGAGCGACACGACGGATTGGCACGGTGCTGCTCCATCCGTTCTCGCGTGGTCAGCATTCGTCCGTCCTTACTCTCGCTCACCTTGTCGAGGTCCGGGATATCAGGCGGCGGTGGCGGCGGCGGCGTTCCCATGAGCACCTCCATCACCCACTTCCCGCGCAGCACCGGCGACGTGCGGTTGGCCACCGAGGTCAATGTGAGCACGCTGGCGTGGCCGAGAATACCGGCACGGTTTGAGTCGGGATACTGCACTTTGCGGAATTCCGGGCCAACCACGCCCGGGATGCCATAGTGCGACGCCAACGCCTCGTTCATGTACGAATAGTTCGCCGAATACAGCTCGAGCAGGCTACGATTGCCCTTCACGAGATGGTGGAAGAACAGTTCAGTTTCCCGCCGCATGTCGTTGGCGAGCTGCTCGTGGAAATTCGGGAATTGCAACGCATCAGGATGCACCAGATCCACATCCTGCAAACGCAGCCACTGCGACGCGAAGCGTGTGGCCAGTGCTTCGCTGCGCGGATCGGCCAGCAATCGTTTGGTCTGCGCCGCGAGCACCAACGTGTCGGTCAGCAGTCCACGGCGGCCGAGTGCCACGAGCTGCGAGTCGGGCGGCGCGGCCCAGAGGAAGAAGGACAACCGCGTTGCGAGATCCAGACTGCTCACGGCGCTACGTCCGCTCACGGTGGTGGTGGTGGGCACCGTTTCCATGCGGAAGAGGAAATGCGGGCTGGCCAGCAGCGCTTCGAGCGCGGTGCGTACGCCGAGTTCAAAGCCGCCGTCCTTGGCGCCCGTATCGTAGAACGTCATCAGCCCCTTGGTGTCGCTAAGCGACAACGGACGCCGATACGCCTGTGCCCCGAGACGCTTGACGATGCTTTCGGCGCACGGACGCGCTTCCGCCGACGTGGTCGGGCGGCAGGAGAAGATCTGGCGACGGCTCGGTGTGTCGGACACCCCGGTCGGATTAAACGGACCCGTGATACCAAAGTTCTGAATGTGCGACACCATCGTCACACCGGACTGCGAACCAATCTGAGTGTCCGCGATACTGTGTCCGATCGGCGCGATATTGTCGTTGACCGGGCCTTCGAACGTGCGAATAAACGCCGCTGTGATCCGCTGTGGGCCGGCACGCACCGGGATGGGCCGGGTTTTGATGTCCATGCCATTCGGATCGGCCTGCGACATTCCGCGATCGATGTTGAGCACCGCGGCGCGCTCGCCATTCACCGAGACTTCGATCTTCTCATCGAACGGGGCGGTGGAGCCGAACAGCTGACCCGTGGGAATCGCGTGCATGGTGATTGTGAACACGTACTCGCCATCGGCGGGGAACGTGTGCACCACCGACGTCCCACCGCGGGTCCCCTTGGGCGCGCCGTCGACGTTGTCGACCTGCGACGCCAGCCGGGCGATTTTGTACGACGTAGTCGAAGTGCTGGCGTTCGGATCGCCCACTGCGAGTCGGCTGATCTCGCTGGCCGCGTCGAGGTACGAATCAAGCACGGTCGCCGACGGCATTTGCACGTCGGCGATGTTATCAAAGTTCGCGCTCTTCGTATCGAGCGGGAGCCACGACTCGGCCCTGATGTCGATGTCGAGCAGGTCCTGCACCGACCGCTGATACTCGGCGCGATTCAGACGCTGAAACGTGCGCGTTCCCGGATTCGGGCTCTTCGCGTACCGCGCGTCCATGAGGCGTTCCAGCGACGACGTCAGCAGGTCGAGCGTATCACCGGCAGGCCGCGCGCGGCCCGGCGGCGGCATCATGCCGGCGCGCAACTTGTTGATCATCTTCTCCGCCACTTCCGGTGCCGTGGTCCCGATCGTGGCGAGATCAAAGCTCTGTAGCGACAGGTTGCCCTGCTTGCGCTGATCGCTGTGGCAGCCTGCACACGTCTTCTTCACCACCTCGGTGAGCGTCGCGGGGGCCATCATCCGTACATCGCCCGGTGCGGCCGGCGCCAAGACGGGATGACCGCCGACGCGCGCTGGCGGCGGAGGCGGGAACAACGCCGTGGCCGGTGCGGACGGCGTCACGCGTGACGTCGGCACCGACGGAATTGGCAAAGCGGAAGAGATCGCCGTCGGGGCAGGACGTTCAGTGAACGCGACGGCGAGCAGCAGGCAACCAGCACTAGCAGCAATCAGTGACTTCATCCCCGAACCTCCGGGATCAGGCGGGTATAGGCGGGAGAACCACTTGGAAGGGTGGATCATAGGATTACGGCAGGCAAGTGGACTTCGTTGAGATCCGAAAATCTTTACGCGCAGGGATTCAGACTAAAGGCCGCCCACGGCCCTTGCCCTCCGGTCCCCGGCACGTGCATATAGGCGCGGGGTACCGCTTTGGTGGCACCCTACCCGCCTTGGGCGCGCCTCTCTGCCCCTCGGCCCCGCGCTCCACTCCCCGGAGAAACCCCTGTGCGAAAGTGCTGGTTCCTGACGGCCGCCGCCGTTTCCACCCTGAGTGCCCTGCCATCTGCGCAGGCCCAACCGCATCTCAATCCCGTGGTGGATCTGCTGGCCAAGCAACAGCCTGTCTTCGGCCTGTATGCTCCCGCCAACCGCCGCGTCCGCCCCGGCGGTCCCGCGCTGCCGGCGGACTCCCTGAAGTCTGCCGCGCAGCTGGCCGCCGACGCCGTCGCCTACAAAAAAGCCGACTACATCTTTGACGGTAGCATGGAGGGCGACTTCGAGGCGGCCCTGCCGGGTTTCGCCCGCTTCACGCAGGGTATGGCCGCTGCCGGCATGCTCCAGAAGGGCGCCACCCCAAAGCTGACGCACCCGATCTTCGTGAAGACCCACGAGATCGCTCCCGACCCGGCGCTCGCCACCACGCGCATCGGTCAGCAACTCAATCTTGGCGTCACCGGCATCGTGCTGGTGAGTGTAGAAAGTCCGGATGAGGTGAAGGCGGGCCTCGCGGCCATGCGCTTCAAGAGCCAAGGTGGCACGCGCAGCGACGTGGTGGGCGGCGCCCCCGCCATGTGGGGACTGAGCGAGAAGGCGTATAAGGAGAAGGCCGACGTCTGGCCGCTCAATCCAAACGGCGAGCTGGTCAACTTTACGATCGTCGAGAGCAAGGCGGGACTGGCCAGAATCCGTGAGATCGCCGCCGTACCCGGCATTGGGGTCCTATTTCCTGGTGCCGGCACCTTACGCGGCGTCTTCAGCCCTCCCGACGCGGCCGGACAGCGCGTATTCGACGAAAAGGCCTGGGAAGCGGCCATACAGAGCGTACTGGCCGCCTGCAAGGAGTTCAAAGTGGCCTGTGGCTATCCCGCCGGCGCGCCGGACATCGCAATGCGCATGCGGCAGGGGTTCAGCGTCTTCGTGATCGGCTGGGGCGAGCAGGGGTTCAAGGCGGTGGACATCGGACGCTCGGTGGCGGGTCGCAAGTAGCCAACCGGCTGATCGTGAAAACGTAAAACGGCGGCCGACTCGCAAAGAGACGGCCGCCGTTTTCACATGACACCGGACCGCTTACGGATTCCGGTCGATACAACCCTTGAACTTCGGGTTGTTCGTTTCGTCAAACGGGATCGGCACGGTGACGTCGGTTCCATAGGTACCCGCCAACGGCGCCGGTAAGTCGCCCGTGGGGAACACCGCGTTCGCCGTGCGGCCGTACTGACGAATCAGACGACGCAGGTCGCCCAAGCGATGGCCGGTGAGGTACAGCCAGAACGCACGCTCTTCAAAGAACTGCGAGACTGCGGCCGTCTGTGTGGTGGGAGCCGTTCCTCCCAACGCTGGCATACCTGGCGTGATGCCGGTGGAACGCAACGTGTTCAATCCCGCGAAGACCGCGTCACGCCCGCCCTGATTGTCGGCACGCAGCTGCGCCTCGATTTCGATGAGACGCGCTTCGACGCCCGACGCGACTACCACACCACCGGTCCGCTCATACTTGAGCTGGGTGGGCAGGTTCCGGCTGGTGCCATTGAACCCGACTCGGGTGGAGGCCACCCACGGAAAACGCGGGTCGGCCGGTGTCTTCAGCCACGCGATACCGTTTCCACCCTCGTTGTTGACGATCGCATACCGAGAGTTCGGAATGGAGAGCGCGTTCCAGACACCATTCTCCTGACGAGCGCTGGCCTGCGAATGCGCCGTCCGAAAAGTAAACGATGTCGGCACGCCGGACACCGCCGTGGCGGCCGAGGCAAACTGCCCTTGGTTGAGCAGCACCCGCCCGCGGCCCACGCGCGCCATGTTCTGCACACGCACATCAGTACCCGCCGAGGCTAGCGCAGAGTCGAAGCTGGCGAGCGCTCTCGTGTAAATCTGCGCGGTGGTCTGCGGCTCGCCGAATGGATCAGACCCCTCTTCTTCGCTGAACGGCACACCCGAGCAATAAATCTCCGCGAAGAAATTCTCGGTGTAACCACGCAGTGCGTAGAGTTCCCCGATGTTTTGCACTGGCGTCGGGGCGACGAGTTTGAGCACGCCGATCGCCCGGGTCGCGCCTGAGCGGGCACGATGCATATTCCGATAGAACGCATCGAGCGCCGGCAAGTTGTCGTTCATCGCCCGCTGGTTCGGAAACAGCCGGTCGTCGAAGGTATCGGTGGAGTACATCTCGTCGCTCACATTCCCGGTGAGGACGATGACGCTCTCGAGGTTCACGTTGCCCGAGAAGACATTCTGAAAGTCTTGCACCACGCCCAACCGCAGCGGCGTGGCGCCGGCTGCCGTGGCGTATTCCCCCACGTTCAACACGTCGGGGTCGATGACGTCCAACAGAGTTTCGGTTGAGCACCCGGCCGCCACACCGACGGCGAGGAAAGCCACACTCGCGGGTCGGAGTAAGCGGCGAGTCACGAAAGAAAAGCGCATATGCGTGCTCGCCTGTTCAGAAGTTGAAGTTCATGCGAAGCGTCAGGTACCGCATCGGCGGCGTCGAGAAGAACTCTTCGTTGCCACGCGTGTCGGTGTTACCAACCGTCGTCTCCGGATCCACGCCGGTAAACGGCGTCCACACACCGAGGTTTCGGCCCGTGAGGACCACGTTCCAGCGCTCGGCCTTGAAGGCGTTGGCCCACTTGGTCGGCATCTGGTACGACACCGAGAGCTCACGGAAGCGTGTGAACGACCCGTCTTCGTAGAAGCCGGTGAAGACCGAGGCTGCGGCAGCGCGTGCGTTGGCCTGCTCCTCAAGCGGCGCACCGGCGTAGAGTCCCTGACAGGACTGGCCCGCTTGGCACTGATGACGCTTGGTGTTGTTGAGCTTCCTCATACCCCACTTGCTGTCCAACTGTCCAGAAATACGCAGCTTACGGCCCAGCAGCTCGACGGTCGGCGTGAACGCGATTTCGCGCGTCGGATATGTCGGCCCGATAAACTGGTTGTCACCGTAAATCATTTCGGTGGCCACGAGGATGCCATCGCCATTGGCGTCGTTGTAGCTGACGGGGCGGCCCCACAACCCATAAAGCGGGAA